>CBIHOQ010000010.1:0-110872 GCA_966212065.1 uncultured Burkholderiaceae bacterium | reverse complement strand
GTTTGTATCTACCGACCGCATGAAGACTCGCGTGAAATTGGCTCCCGGTCTGGGCGATTCGAAGACGTCGCGTGCATGCGCTCCAACGACGTTGCGCGCGAAGATAACGCGTCTCGTCTTTTGTGGAACAGTAAACCTCCGCCGATTTTCGGTCAGGGAAGCTTTCAGTTGCTGGACGATTTTCTCGTCGAACTGTTCGCCGTCGGCACGCGCCGTCACGGTGCCGTTGAGGTACATTGGATAGCTCATTTTCGGATTGTCGACGAAGATCGGAACTTGGACGTGCTGATGCAGTACCGCTTGTGCGTTACTGTCGTCGCGTTCATAAATGCTCGGCGTTAGGGCGATCTCGTAGCGATTTCCGATGCCGAGTAGGTTCATGTACCTATTTTTTTCCTCCCAGAGCGAAAACGGAATCCAATAGAAGTTTCCGGGCTGCTCGTACTCGATTGCAACGTTGTAAAGCATGATGTGCTGTGGCATTGCGACGCGGCCCTCCGTGATCAAACCATCCGTATGAAAGCCGAGCTTCGTTTCTGGAGCGATGGGCGGCAAACCAAGATCAGTGAGTTTCCTGGAGTGCCGATGCGATGCTGCATAGATCGTATACGGCGTGTCGTTGACCCGGTCGCGCGCAGGCCGGAAAATATTCGTGGTTAAAGATAGTGCTAAGGCAACCCCCCAATAGGCGTTTTGTGTCGCGTTTAGATTTTTGCTTGACGGGATGTCTACTACGGCGATCCCTTTTTCCGGATTCGATAGGTTGATGTTTATTGTGTTTATTAGGGACTCGAAGAGAATCGAGGCGACCGAGCTTGCGACGCTCATTTCTACATCGTTTTTCAGTCCGCTAATATCTGGCGATAAGCGCGCAAGATGCGGCAACCGTGTGACAAAGAATTCATATTCTTCTTGTGTGATCGATTCGGTTACCGGAACCAACAACTCCCATGTCTTTGTTCCCATCTTTCGACGCCCTCTCGGAAAGTTTTAGCGTAAAACTTCTCTTTGCAATTTTGTAGGCTAACGAGCGCTCGCTCGTTAGCCTTTGCTGTGCCTACGGCTTAACCGCGAAGCCCGCCGTCATTGCATTCAGGCTGTGTGAGGTTCAATCTGAGCGAACCTATGAGGCTATTAATCGAAACCCTAGTCAATGATTGATTTTCGGCGAGGTCTTTTGTTGCTGCGGGATGCGGCGCGGCAGGCTGGCTGTTGGTCGTAGTCATCATGTTTGACTCCTCAGGAAAAGGTCAGGGGCGACGGCTAGTTGCATGCCGTCGGGTCAAATGTAGCCATCGCTGCAGTGGATGTAAACAAAATGAAAGAATAGGCTAGCTAGGTAGATAGGTGAGGGAACCGCACCAATCAACCCTTGGCGCATACGGCCCGCCTTGCGATCGCGCGACATCGAATTGCATCTTCCGGGATGCCCCGATCGGCGCCGGCCGTTCGGCCGATCATGCGCCCCCGATGCGTCCCGCTTGCCGGCGCACCGTACAATGCGCGCCCGGGCGGAGCTTGTGCGCCGCATCAAGCAGCCACGAGCCGTTTGAGCCGCCTTTTTGGTGCGCTCACCATGCGCCGCGAGCTTCGCCCTTTGGTACCACCTTGCCTAGGATCACTGTATGAAATTGAACTTGCGAAAGAAGATATCCCTCGCGCTCGTCGCGGCAACGGCGATTGCAGCCACCGGCAGCGTCTCGGCGGCGGATCTCAAAACGCTGCGCTTCGGTCTCGAAGCGTCGTATGCGCCGTTCGAATCGAAGACGGCTTCGGGACAACTGCAAGGCTTTGACATCGATGTCGGCAATGCCGTCTGCGCCAAGCTGAAGGTGAAGTGCGTCTGGGTCGAAAACGACTTCGACGGCCTCATCCCCGCGCTGCAAGCGCGTAAGTTCGATGCCATCAACTCCGACATGACGATCACCGATCAGCGCAAGCAGGCGATCGATTTCACCGATCCGATCTACACGATTCCGAACCAGTTGATCGCCAAAAAAGGCAGCGGCCTACAGCCAAGCGTCGCATCGCTCAAGGGCAAGCACGTGGGCGTCCTGCAAGGCACGATTCAAGAGACGTATGCGAAGGCGAAATGGGCGAGCGCCGGCATCGATGTCGTGTCGTATCAAACGCAAGATCAGGTGTATGCGGATCTCGCCTCCAGCCGACTCGATGCGGCGTTCCAGGATTCGGAGGCGGCATCGAAGGGCTTCTTGAAGCGTGCGCAAGGCGCCGGTTTCGACTTCGCCGGTCCCACCGTCTCCGATCAAACGCTGCTTGGCTCGGGCGTCGGCTACGGCGTACGCAAGGGCGACAAGGCGCTGCTCGACAAGCTCAACGGCGCGCTCAAGGAACTGAAGGCCGACGGCACGATCGAGAAGATCGCCGCGAAGTACTTCGACGTCAAAGTAGTGCTGAAATAATCGGCCGAACTTCGACGAAGAAGCGCAGGCACGGGTGGGACGGGGCGAAAGCAGCGCCCCGCCCGGTGCACTGCCTCCACTGCCGCCATTTTCGGCCACGACTTTACGGTTTATAATCGCCCCCAATTTATTGCGCGCACGCAAACGTTTGGACCGGCGTCGCGCCACTAATCGAAAGAAGAATAAGGAGAGGGGCGATGGGGACGATGACCGACCAGGCGCAACGCCCGGCCTCTGGTGATGGTGATGGTGACGGCGTGTCGGATCTTGCGCACATCGGGCACGTGCAATACCCCGCGAGAGCGCCGATCCTCGATGCCGACGGCCTGCTGCGCGGCTTCGAGCTGCACCTGCGCGCGCCGCCCATGACCGAAGGCGACGAGCCCGATGCACAGCGCGAGGCCGATGCGGCTTCCGCGCAACTGCTTGCCGCACTCGGTGCGAGCGACGTGCGTACCGCACTCGCCGGCCACCACGGGTATCTCAATGTCAGTCGCCCGCTGCTATTTTCCGACGCCATCGCACGCCTTGCCCCCGATCGCTTCTACCTTCAAATTTCCCCGCAGCAGACGATCGATCCTGAATTCATCGCCCGTCTCGTGACGCTGCATGCGAAGCGCTACCGTTTCATCATCGACGATATCCGTCAGCCTGACGAAACGTTCGCTAAGCTGCTGCCTTATGCCTCCGCCGTCAAGATCGATCCTGCCCGCGTCGCGCCGGAATTGCTGCAAAGGCTAACGGGGGCGCTCAAGTCCGCCGGCAAGCTGCTGATCGCGCTCAATATCGAAACGCACGAGGCGTTCGAGCAAGCGAAAGCGCTACGCTTCGATCTATTCCAAGGCTATTTCTTCGCGCGCGGCAGCAAGCAGAGCGCCCGTCGCGTCAACGCACCGCGTCAGGCGCTGCTCAATTTGCTGCGGCTGCTGTCGTCCGATCCGACCGTGGCGCAACTCGAGGCTGAGTTAAAGCTCAATCCCGTGCTCGTCATGCATCTGATGCGCCTGGCCAATTCGGGCGAAGTGAGCATCGGCCGCAAAGTCGCGACGCTGCGCGATGCGATCAATGCGACAGGCACGAACCGCATCGCGCGCTGGACGCAGCTTCTGCTATACGCGGACGGCCGCAAGGTTCGGCTCGAGGAAGATCCGCTCGTGCAACTGGCCGCGACGCGCGCCCGCTTTATGGAGCTTGCGTCCGCGCGGCTTTCGCATGTAAACCGCAAGGTCATCGATGGTGCGTTCCTGACCGGTGTGTTTTCGCTGGTCGACGCCGTGTTCGGCGATACGCTCGAGAACACGCTCGAGGCGCTGACGCTGGCCGGTTACATTCGCGCGGCGATTCTGCATCGAGAGGGGCAACTCGGCACGCTGCTTGGCGCGATAGAGGCGCTGGAGCGCGCCGATTGGGATGCGCTCGATCGGGCCAGCGCAGCACTCGCGCCGCTCACGTCGAGCGAGCTCGCCCAAATGGCTATTAGCGCGGCGGCCTGGGCCAGTACGGCCGATCAAAGCAAGGACAACGCGGGCCTCGAGCGGTTCGAGGAGTGAGCGAGTGAGACCTAAAGCGTCTCGAGCTCGGTCGCCGGCGCGTGGGCGAAGAACCGCCCGAGTTCGCGCGCGAGTTCGTTAAGCGTGCTCATCTGCGTTTGCGAAATCTTGCGCGGCTCTTGCGACAGCGACCAATCGCCGTAGACCAGCGCGACGGCCGATTGATGCGCGAGCACGGGCAGCAGCACGAACGAGCGCGCGTCGTCGTCGAATGCGTGCCGATACCACAACGGCAGCCGCGCGATCATTTTCGGATCGCGCGCGTTCTCGATGAAGATGCCGACCGAGTTGGCGATCGCGAGGTGGAATACGTCGGGCTCGAACGCTTCCTTGAAAGACAGCGAGGGCAGGGCACGCTCGACGTCGCGGCCAAATCCGAGCCGCGCTTTGTAGACGCCCGATGTTTGGCGCACGAATACGATCGTGCGCGTGAAGTTCAACCCTGCCAACACCGTTTCCGACGCGAGCGCGAGCACGGGGGCAAGCGCGTTCTCGGAGGGCAGGGCACGCAGGTCTTCGAGTCCGGCTTCGATCCTGGCGTCGGCGTCGACGCCGGCGCGGGCGATCGCATCTGCGTTGGCGCGCAGCTCGTAAATTTCGCGCATGAAGCCTTCGCCCGCTTCTTCACGTGCCAGCCCAATGCTCATCTCGGCGAGCGCTTCGGCATCGGTTGCCAGCGCGCGGCTGTAGCGGTGGGCTAGTTCGGCGATGCTCGCTTCGCGCGCATGCTCCGGCATCTCGGGTGCGCTCAGCGCGTCGGCCACTTCGGTGGAGTAGTTCGTGACCGCACGCAGCCACTGCACCTGCGGCGAGTCCTTCGAGTCGATCTCGTAGGAACTCATGCCCGCGCGAATCGTCTCGGGCAGACGCCAGCGCGAGGCCGCTTCCTGTCCAAGCTCCTCGTAGTTCACGCCGAGCACGGCGACGCAGGCGGCCGCTTCGTCCAGCCCGCCGGCGCGCATTTCCTGCCGAATCTGCTCCCACTCGGCCTCGAGATAGAAGACGACGAGCAGCTTGCCGATCTGCCGCATCAGCGTACAGACGACGGCTTCCTCGCCCGCGCGTAAATCTCCGTGCTCGGTCAGCTTGCGGGCTACGCAGCCCGAAAGCATCGTGCGGTTCAGTTCGAGCTTCGCGTCGATGCGGTGCGGCGCGCTGTGCTGAAAGTGGTCGACGAGCTTGAGCCCGACGACGAGATGGCCGACGGCATCCATGCCGAGCACCATCAAGGCACGCGTCACCGTCGTGATGTTGCCGCCGAAGGCCATGTACATGGCCGAATTGGCAAGGCGCAGCACCTTTTGGGTAAGTGCGAAATCCGATAGGACGACCTGGACGAGCCCCGTAAAGTCGAGGTCGTCGTTCTTCATGGCGGCCATCGTCGTGCGCAAAGACTGCGACAGCATGGGGAAGTCGCCGCGCTCGCTCATACGCGCCCAGATCTTCTCGAGCAGCGCCGCCTTTACCATGTGAGTCCCGTCCGAACCATACCCATGTCTATTTTTTCAAGTGTCGCGCAGCGCGCGCGTTCGCTCGATCTCAATTGTCATGCCGCCTCATGCAGGCGAAGCACGCGGTCCTCGAATCGTTTCGCGAGCTCGTCGGAGGGCAACGCTTTGCAGACGAGCCAACCCTGAATATGACCGCAGCCCATCGCCGTGAGTAGCTCGCGCTGTGCTTCGGTTTCCACGCCTTCGGCCACGAGTTCGAGCTCGAGCGTCTGCGCGAGCCCGACCACCGCCGACACGATCGCTTGATCGTTGCGAGAGGTTAGCAGGTTCTCGACGAAACTGCGGTCGATCTTGAGTTTAGCAAGCGGAAAACGTTGCAGATACGCCAGCGACGAATAGCCGGTCCCGAAATCGTCGATGGCGAAGCGGATGCCGATGGCCGTCAACTGCTCCAATAGCACCTTTGCATGCGCGGGGTCTTGCATCAGCAGCGACTCCGTGATCTCGAACACGAGCCGGTCCGCCTTCACGCCCGTCAGGGACAGCGCGTCGCGCACGTTCTGGATGAAGCGCGCATCGCGGAACTGCTGCGGCGAGACGTTGACGGCCACATATTGCAGCGAGATGCCCTGAGTGTCCCACTGCACGAGCTGCATGCAAGCGATTTTCAGGACCCAGTTGCCGAGGTAATTGATTAGGCCGATCGATTCGGCAAGCGGTATGAACGTCGAGGGCGGCACGAAGCCGTGCACCGGATGGTGCCAGCGGATCAGCGCTTCGACGCCCACGACGCCGCCCGTGCGACTGCTCGTGATCGGCTGGAAATGCAGGGAAAATTCGCCGTTGCGCACGCCGTCGTAGAGATCGGCTTCGAGTTTCAGCCGCTCGGCGTCGGCCGGATCGTCGTGCGCCGTATGGAAGGCGAGCGTATTGCTGCCCGAGGCCTTGGCCTGCGCTAGTGCGTGATCGGCGCGGCGCGGCAATTGATCTTGGTAGCCGGGTGCGCCACCGGCTTGCGCGCCGGTGTCGTGCGCGGGGTCCGGATAGAGGGCGATGCCCACGCTCGCCGACAAATGCACAGGCTGCCCATCGACGGCGTAGGGCTGCTGGACGGCGGTCATGAAGCGCCGGCCCAGCGCTTCGGCCGCGGTGGCGGCCTGCTCGCGCGTGCCGGCGCGCAAGAGCACAGCGAATTCGTCGCTCGTCACGCGCACGAGCGTCTCCTGCGCGGTGACGAGCGCTTCGAGCCGCCGCGCGGTTTCGCGCAGCAATGCATCGCCTGCGTCGTAGCCGAGCGCCCGATTCACGCGTTGGTAATCGTCGAGATCGACGAGCAGCAGCGCGGCGCCCGTGCCTTGTGCGTCGGCATCGTCCTCGGCGTCCTTGACGGCCGCCTTCAGTGCGCGCGCATTGCGCAGGCCTGTCATGGGATCGCAGTGAAGCTCGTAGGTCAGGCGCTCCTCGTTGGAGCGCCATGCGGAGACGTCGAATGCGCTGATGGCGAAGCCCGGCGTCCCCCAGTGCTCGCTGGCGATGACGCGCAGCTCGACGGCGATCGGATAGGTCAGTGACTTCACGAGATGCAGCGTTGCGCGCTCGACGCGGCCGCTCTCGCACGCACGGGCGATCAGGGCGTCTAGCACCGCCGACTCGCTGCCCGGCACGAGCTCGTGCAGCCTGACCGTTTGGAGATACTCGCGCCGGTAGCCGATGAAGCGCAGGCTTGCATCCGACACATAGAGAAAGCGCAGATCGCGATCGACATGTGCCAGGAAATCGACTGCGCCCAGCGTTTCCTCGAGTTGCAGCCTCAATGTGCCGTACTCGCCCGTCTGGGCGCCGGCCGGCGGGAGCGCTCTACCTGCGCGGCCGAGCAACAAGTCGAGGGCCGTGCGCCAGGCACTGCGGCGCCATGCGCCGATTGATTTTGGTTGCATTCGTTCTCGTTGCCGACTGAAGTCGATCGGGCGGTCGGGCGGCTGCGCGCCTGACGCGCCGGGCCGCTCCGCAACCCCCGTTCGCCATGCTGGAGCGAGCGTTGCCGGGGTACGTCCCATCAGTGCGAATTATCGGCATATCGGAGGGATTCTTTAGAGATTGAGCTACGAAATCCTGAAATATTCGGCGCACTCAATAACCGGGCGGCGGCGGGGGTGGCGGGGTGTTGTATCGGCGCGAGCGGCTTTCGACCGTGCCGGCCGGCATCGGTACGCGCTCGCCTGCCGCGTACATACACTGCACGTAGGCGTAGTCGTAGCGCCGCTGAATGTCGTAAGCCGATCCTTGTGCGGTGCCCATACCGATTGCGCCGCCGGTCAAGAGCCCGGCGCCGGCGCCCACGGCTGCGCCGCGCCCACCGCCGAACGCCGCGCCCGCCGCGGCGCCGACAGCCGTGCCGAGCGCCGCGCTGCCGACGCCGGCCGCTGTCGCGCCTTGGCTCGCACTCACGCCGCCGACTTGGCCAAGCGCGTATTGCTGGCAGTTGTAGTCGTCGGTGCGGAATTGATCGAAACTCTTGCCCGTGCCGGGCAGCGCCATGACGCTTGGGCCGGTCGGCATGACGGTGCAGGCGCCGAGCCCGAGGATCGCGGCGAGCGGCAGCCATTTGGCGCGCCGCTTGGTGTGTTGCAGGGGTGAGACATTCATTTGGTCACCGGCTTGATCCGGGCGGATTGGCCGGCACTTCGCGCCAGCCGCTCGCGCATTTTTGGACGTAGGGATAGTAACGCTTCGTCTGATCGCAATACCACCATGTGCCCTGCTGCGGTTGCGCTCCGGCTTCATCGCCGGATGCCTGCGAACGCTCGACATAAGTGGTGCCGGGATAGTCCGGCTCGACCACGACGGGCGGCGGATAAGGCGCGTAGTAGTACGGCGCCGGTACGACGGGGGCCGGATAGTAGTACGGATAAGCGGGGCCGCCCATATAGACCCCGACACGCCAATGCGCCTGCGCGGCACCGCTGGCGGCGAGGCAGGCCGCGGCCGCGAGTGCGAGGGAGAGATTCAGCCACCGCACGATGCACTCCTTTCCGAAGTTCGGCGCGCCACCCCAACAGCGGCGCACTTTTGAAGGCTAGGCCATCGATGGCGGGAACGCTATAACGGGCCTGTTCACAATTGTTTCGATCGCTTACTAACTGGCACTGCGCGGTGTTCCGCGCGCGGTGCCGCGGCGCTTTTCGTGCCAGACCCGCAGGCGGTCCATATAGAGGTACACGACAGGCGTCGTATAAAGCGTAAGGACCTGACTGACGAGCAGTCCACCGACGATCGAAATGCCGAGCGGCGAGCGCAGTTCGGAGCCTTCGCCGCCGCCAAACGCGAGCGGCAGCGCGCCGAGGATGGCGGCGCAGGTCGTCATCATGATCGGCCGGAAACGCAGCAGGCACGCGCGATGAATCGCATCGAACGACGACATGCCCTGCCGGGAGGCTTCGATGGCGAAATCGACCATCATGATCGCGTTCTTTTTGACGATGCCGATCAGCAGAATCACGCCGATGAGGGCGATGAGGCTGAATTCCGAGCGAAACAGCAACAGCGCAAGCAGTGCGCCCACGCCGGCCGAAGGCAGCGTCGAGAGGATCGTGACCGGATGGATGTAGCTCTCGTAGAGCATGCCGAGGACGATGTAGACCGCCGCGAGTGCCGCGAGAATCAGCAGTGGCATATCGCGGCTCGACTGCTGGAACGCTTGGGCGGTGCCGGAGAAGTTGCCGTGAACCGTCGACGGCATGCCGATTTGGGCCGCCGTCTCGTTGATCGCGCGCGTCGCGTCGGACAGTGATTTGCCGAGCGGCAAGTTGAACGAGATCGTCGAGGCGACGAAGGGGCCCTGGTGGTTGACCGCGATCGGCGTGCTGCCGGGGCCGAACGAGGCGATGGCCGAAAGCGGGATCATCGTTTCCTTCGAAGTCGAGACCGCCGAGCCCGTCGACGCGCTCGACTTGCCGCTTTGGGCGATCGAATTCGTTGCCAGATTGCGCGCGGCATCGGCTGCGATCGCCGCGGCCGTCGTGCCGGTGCTCCCTGCTGCGCCTGTGGCCGCGGCACTAAATGTACCGGCCACCGCGTTCGTCGATTGGGAGCCGCCCGCCGTACCGCCCGAGGTGCTCACGTAGATTTGATTGAGCATCGCGGGGTCTTGCCAGTAACGGGGCGCGACTTCCATGACCACGTGATACTGGTTCAGCGGGTTGTAGATCGTCGATACCTGCCGCTGCCCGAACGCGTCGTAAAGCGTGTTGTCGATCTGCGACGGCGTGATCTTGAGCCGCGCGGCGCTTTGGCGATTGACCGTCACGAACGATTCGAGGCCGCCTTGCTGCTGGTCGGAGTTGACGTCGGCCAGCTCCGGGCGGTGCTTGAGCGCCTCGGCTAAGAGCGGTGCCCACTTATACACTTCGGCGCTCGAGTCGCCGAGCAGCGTGTATTGATACTGCGCGTTCGACGCCCGTCCGCCCATGCGGATGTCCTGCACCGCTTGCAGAAACGTCTGCGCGCCCGCGACGTGCGACAGCGGCCCGCGCAACTGCGCGATGACTTGATCGGCCGACGCCTTGCGCTCGGTCTTAGGTTTGAGCGAAACGAACATGAAGCCCGAGTTCGTCTGCCGTCCGCCCGTGAAGCCGATGACGGTTGCGACATTCGGGTTGTGCTGCACGATCGACATCATTTCCGCGAACTTGACCTTCATCGCCTGGAACGACGTGGATTGATCGGCCTGGATGCCCCCGACGAGACGTCCCGTGTCCTGCTGCGGGAAAAACCCCTTGGGCACCACGACGTATAGATAGCCGTTCAGCGCGATCGTCGCGACGAGGATCGCGAGGATGAGCGGCGGGTGCGACAGCGCCCAGCCGAGCGTGCGCGCGTAGCCGGCTTGAAGCCGGGTAAACGCGCCCTCGAGCCGTCGTGCGAGCGGGCCGTCCTTGGGGCGGTGCGCGGCGTCGGCAAGCAAGCGCGAGCACATCATCGGCGTGACCGTTAGCGAAACGGCCAGCGATACGGCGATGGCGAGCGACAGCGTGACCGCGAATTCGCGAAAGAGCCGGCCGACGATACCGCCCATCAACAAGATCGGCAGAAAGACGGCGACGAGCGAGATGCTGATGGAGGTGACCGTGAAACCGACTTCGCGTGCGCCGAGATAAGCGGCCTGCATGCGCGGCACGCCTTCCTCGATATGGCGCGAGATGTTCTCGAGCACGACGATCGCATCGTCGACGACGAACCCCGTCGCCACGATGAGCGCCATCAACGAGAGGTTATCGATCGAATAGTTCAGCAGGTACATGGCCCCGAACGTGCCGATGATCGAGATCGGCACGGCTACGCTCGGAATCAGCGTCGCGCGCCAGTTGCGCAGGAACAGGAAGACGACGGACACGACGAGCAGCACGGCGACAATCAGCGTCCGTTCGGTGTCCTTGAGCGATGCGCGGATCGTGGTGGAGCGGTCGGCGACGGGCGTAATGTCGATCGCCGCCGGCACCGATGCCTGCAGTTGCGGCAGCATCGCCAGCACGCGGTCGATCGTCGCGACGATATTGGCGCCGGGCTGCCGATAAAGAATGACGAGCACCGAGCGCTGGCCGTTCATGAGACCGAGGTTGCGCAGATCTTCGACCGAATCCTCGACTTGAGCGACATCGGAAAGCTTGACCGCCGCGCCGTTGCGATAGGCGATGACGAGGTCCTTATACTGCGCGGCGGCATTGGCCTGATCGTTCGTATAGATCTGGACGCGGTGCTCGCCGAACTCGATCGAACCTTTCGGGCTGTTCGCGTTCGCCGCTGCAAGGGCGGCGCGTACGTCCTCGAGCCCGATGCCGTAGTGGAACAGCGCCTGCGGCTCCAGCTCGACACGTACGGCCGGGTTCGCCGAGCCGCTCACGTCGACTTCGCCGATGCCGTTTACTTGCGAGAGCGCCTGCTGCAGCACGGTCGAGGCGGCGTCGTAAAGCTGTCCCGGGCGCATTGTTTTGGAGGTCAGCGAGAGCACGAGAATCGGCGCGTCGGCGGGATTGACCTTGTGGTAAGTCGGGTTGCTGCGCAGGCTCGTCGGCAAATCGGCGCGGGCCGCGTTGATGGCGGCTTGGACGTCGCGCGCGGCGCCGTCAATATCGCGGTTCAAGCCGAACTGCAGCGTGATGCGGGTCTGGCCGACGCCGCTCATCGACGTCATTTCCGTGACGTCGGCGATCTGCCCTAGGTGGCGCTCCAACGGGCTGGCCACGCTCGTTGCGACGGTTTCCGGGCTCGCTCCGGGCAGTTGGGCCTGAACCGAGATCGTCGGAAAGTCGACCTGCGGCAGCGGCGCCACGGGCAGTTTGGCGAATGCGAAGACGCCGGCGAGTGCGACGCCGACCGCGAGCAGCGTCGTCGCGACCGGACGGGCGATGAAAGGGCGCGAGAGGTTCATGCTTCAGCGCCCAGCATCGCCGGCGCCGGCTTCGGGGCGCGCATGCCCGAAGCGCGCTCGCACGCGGCGAGCGAGCGAGTCGAAGCCTAGGTAGATCACGGGCGTGGTAAACAGCGTCAGCAATTGGCTCACGATGAGCCCGCCGGCAATCGCAATGCCGAGCGGATGACGCAACTCCGAGCCTACACCGGTGCCGAGCATGAGCGGCAACGCGCCGAGCAGCGCCGCCATCGTCGTCATGAGGATGGGCCGAAAGCGCAGCAGACAGGCTTGATAAATGGCATCGCGCGGGCTTTTGCCTTGCTCGCGCTCGGCCTCGAGCGCGAAGTCGATCATCATGATGGCGTTTTTCTTGACGATGCCGATCAACAGCACGATGCCGATGATGCCGATGATGTCGAGGTCGTGCCCCGAGAGCATCAGCGCGAGCAGCGCGCCCACGCCGGCCGAGGGCAGCGTCGAGAGAATCGTGATCGGATGGATGAAGCTCTCGTAGAGCACGCCCAGCACGATGTACATCGTTACCACGGCCGCGAGGATCAGGAACAGCTCGTTCGACAGCGACGCCTGGAACGCCAGTGCCGCCCCTTGGAAGCGTGTCTGGAACGAGGCGGGCAGCGCGACGTCGCGCTCGGCCTGCTCGATCGCTTTCACCGCCGCGCCAAGCGATGCGCCAGGCGCCAAATTGAACGAGACGGTCGTAGCCGGGAATTGGCCGAGATGCGAGATGAGCAGGGGGGCCGGACGCTCGATGAACTTCGCGATCGCGGTGAGCGGCACTTGCTGACCGCTGCCTTGTGAAGACGGCAGATAGATCGACTTGAGCGCGTCGGAGTAATGCTGCAAGTGCGGATCGGCTTCCAGAATCACACGGTACTGGTTCGACTGCGTGAAGATCGTCGAAATGATGCGCTGGCCGAACGCGTCGTACAGCGCGTTGTCGACGGTGGCCGGCGTGATCCCGAAGCGCGCGGCCGTCGCGCGGTCAATCTGCACGTAGACCGATTCGCCGTTTTGCTGCAGATCGGTCGCCACGTCGGCAAGCTCGGGCGCTTGCTTTAGACGGTCGGTGAGCTTCGGCACCCAGGCCGCGAATTCGTCGGGGTTCGGGTCCGTCAACATGAACTGATATTGCGTCGCGCTGACGATCGAGTTGATCGTCAAATCCTGCACGGGCTGCAGATAGAGCGAGATGCCGGCGACGTCTGCCGTTTCGCGCCCGAGGTCGCGAATGATCTGCGTCGCACTCTTGGACCGGTCGCTGTGCGGCTTGAGGTTGATTAGCATACGGCCGCTGTTGAGCGTGATGTTCGTTCCGTCGACGCCGATGAACGAGGTCAGGCTCTCGACGTTCGGGTCGTTGAGGATCGCATTGGCCAGTGCTTCTTGACGTTCGGCCATCGCACCGTAGGAGATCGATTGCGGCGCCTGCGTGATCGCCTGAATCACCCCTGTGTCCTGCACGGGGAAGAAGCCTTTCGGAATCAGCACGTAGAGCAGCGCCGTGAGCACGAGCGTGAGGAGGGCCACGACGAGCGTCGCCCGCTCGCGCGTGAGTACCCACTGCAGCGCGACGCCGTAGCGGGCGATGACCGCATCGATGACGGCATGCGCCTTGGCCTCGAAGCGGTGGCTCTCGAGCGGCGGCGTATGTCTGAGCAGTTTCGCGCACATCATCGGCACGAGCGTGAGCGAGACGATGGCGGAGATGACGATCGTCACCGCGAGCGTGATCGCGAACTCGTGAAAGAGCCGGCCCACCACGTCGCCCATGAACAGCAGCGGAATCAGCACGGCGATCAGCGAGACCGTCAGCGAAATGATCGTGAAGCCGATTTGCCTGGAGCCTTTCAGTGCGGCTTCGAGCGCCGTCTCGCCTTGCTCGACGTAGCGCGCGACGTTCTCGATCATGACGATCGCATCGTCGACGACGAATCCTGTCGCGATCGTGAGCGCCATCAGCGAGAGGTTGTCCAGCGAAAAGCCGCATAGATACATGACCGCCAGCGTGCCGATCAGCGAGAGCGGCACCGACAAGCTCGGGATGATGGTCGCGTAGACGTTCGCCAAGAACAAGTACATCACGAGCACGACCAGCACGACCGACATCGCGAGTTCAAACTGCACATCGCGCACGGAGGCGCGAATCGTCGTCGTGCGATCGGTGACGACGGCCACGTTGACCGCTGCCGGCAGCGATGCTTGCAGTTGCGGCAGCAGCGCCTTCACGCCGTCGACCACTTGGATGACGTTGGCGCCCGGCTGGCGCTGGACGTTGAGCAGGATCGCCGGCTCGACGGCGCCTGCGCTGCCGACCCACGCCCCGAGCTTGGCGTTCTGCGCGCCGTCGATGATCTTGGCGACGTCGGTCAGCATGACGGGACGGCCGCTCTTATACGCGACGATCGCGTCGTGATAGGCGCTGGCGTCGGTGAGTTGATCGTTCGCGTTGATCGTGAAATTGCGCGTCGGGCCGTCGAAGTTGCCCTTCGGCGTATTGACGTTCAGGTTCGAAACCGTCGTTCGCAGGTCGTCGAGATTCAATCCGTACGAGGCGAGCGCGAGCGGGTTCGCTTGGATTCGCACGGCCGGCCGCTGGCCGCCGCTGATGCTGACGAGGCCGACGCCGGCCACCTGCGAGATTTTTTCGGCGAGCCGGGTATCGGCGAGATCCTCGACGTCAGTGAGCGGCGTCGTCTTCGACGTGATCGCGAGCGTGAGGATCGGCGCATCGGCCGGGTTGACCTTCGCGTAGATCGGGGGCGCGGGCAGGTCCGCGGGCAGAAGGTTCCCAGCCGCATTGATCGCGGCCTGTACTTCCTGCTCGGCGATGTCGAGCGGCAGATCGAGGCTGAACTGCAGCGTGATCACCGATGCGCCGGCCGAGCTCTGCGAGGACATCTGATTGAGCGACGGCATCTGACCGAACTGCCGCTCGAGCGGCGCGGTCACCGACGAAGTCATGACCTCGGGGCTCGCGCCGGGATAGAACGTTTGGACCTGGATCGTCGGATAGTCGACTTCGGGCAGCGCCGAAATCGGCAGGAAGCGCAGTGCGACCAGACCGACGAGCAGGATGGCCGCCATCAGCAGCGCGGTGCCGACGGGGCGCAGGATAAAGGCGCGAGACGGATTCATGCGTGTGGGCGCCCGCCGTTACTGCGCGCCGGCGCTGCTGGAAGCGCTAGCGTGACGATGCGCGTGTGCACCGGACGCAGCGGATGCCCCTGATGGCCCCGATGCGGAGTAGGCACCGCTCCCGCGCGCGCCCGATGCAGGGTGCGCCGCGCGGGCGGCGTCGGGCGCCACCGTAATTTTCGCGCCCTCTTTCAGGCGATCCGAGCCGTCGATCACGACGCGCTCGCTAACTGCAAGCCCCGACGCGATGCTCGTGCGCTCCCCATCGACGGGCCCGACCTTGACCGGGCGGACGGTGACGGTGCTGTCGGGCTTGACGACATAGACGAACGGGCCGTTCGCGCCGTTCAGGACGGCGGAACTCGGCACGATCACGGCGTCGCGCAGCGTGTCGATCAACAGACGCGCGTTGACGAACTGGTTCGGGAACAGCATCTGCCCGGTATTGGGGAACATTGCGCGCAGCTTGATGGTGCCCGTCGCCGTATCAATTTGGTTGTCGATCGTCTCGAGGTAGCCCGTCTCGAGCGGGATGGTGTTGTTGCGGTCGTAGGCCGTCGTCGAGAGCTGAGCGCCCGCGTGCATGCGCGAGACGATCGCGGGCAGATTGTCCTCGGAAGTCGTGAATACAACACTGATCGGCTGCAGTTGCGTGATGACGACGATGCCGTTCGTGTCCGACGGCGTCACGTAGTTGCCGGGGTCGACCTGGCGCAGGCCTACGCGCCCCGAGACGGGCGCGGTGATGCGTGCGTAGACGAGATCGAGCTTGTAGGTGTCGATGGTCGCGCGATCGGACTGCACCTGGCCTTCGTACTGCTGCACGAGCGAGGCCTGCGTGTCGACTTGCTGCGCGGCGATGGAGTCTTGCGCGAGTAGCGCCTGATACCGCTTGAGGTCCCGACGCGCCGTTTGCAGCAGCGCCGTATCCTTCGCGAGCGCGCCTTCGGCGTTCGAGAGCGAGATCTGATAGGGCCGCGGATCGATCTGCGCGAGGACATCGCCGGCTTTGACGAGTTGGCCTTCGCGGAACGCGACGTTTTGCAGTGTGCCGGCGAGCTGCGTCTTTACAGTTACGGTCGCGAGCGGCGTGACCGTGCCGAGGGCGGTCAGCACGATCGGTACGTCGCCGGTCGTCGCAGCGGCCACATGCACGGGTTGCGGCATAGTCGAGAGCGCCCCGCGGCGCCCCCCGCTGTGGCTCGCGCTCGCCGTCGAGCCTGCGCCGCTCGGGCTCGTGCTGCTCCACGGATGCCGCCAAAACAGCACGGCAAGCGCGATCGCGATGACGATGACAACGGCCGCGATGCGGCGCCGGCTACGTGCACGTCGGCGGGCAGCGGAGTTGGCATCCCCATAGGCGGTCTCGAGCGGGGCGCCCGTATCGTTCGAGGAGGAGCGGTGTTCTTGTTCGGCCATCGATGTCTTTGAGCGGCAATGCCAATACGGGGAAAGAGGGAACGCACAGTCAGATGCCGTGCGCGGCGCGGGGGCAGACGGGTGCGGCGGACGGGTCCGCGCGGGGCGCTCGGCCGCGACGGCCGGCAGTGGCCTTCGCGCCGATGCATGATGCTACGTCCCAGCGTCGCGGCCAGTCCAGTCGCGCATCTTTCGGTTTTTTACGGGCGTTACAGAATAAAGCGTTACCGACAGGCCGTTGGCCGTGGCCCGTGACATGCCGATGCACGTCCGGCGCGCCGGCGGCAACCGGCTGTCAGCCGTCGAGCCGCCGGCGCGGCTCGCCGCCGATCTCATGGACGATGCGCTCGACGCACTCGGTGAGCGCGGGGGCGGCGTGCTCGATCAGCCAGTCGCGCGGACACAGATGCGCGGCGCCCCCGCAATTGATTGCATAGCGCTCGCCCGACGGGCCGATGAAGCCTGCCGCGATCGCATTGAGATCGGTGTACCACTCGCCTGTTGCAATGGTGAAGCCGAGCGAACGCGTTTCTTCGAGAGACGCCGCCAAGCGGGCGTGGATATGGGGCCAGTCGTCGCCCGAGGCGGCTTGGAGCCCAGCCATCAACGTCGCGCGCTCGGGCTCGGCCAGTACGGCCAGGTAGGCGCGGCCTACAGCCGTACGCGTCAAATGCATGCGCGAGCCCACTTCGAGCCGCGACACCAGGACAGCGGAGCGCGGCCGGACCACGTCGATCACCACCATGTCGAGCCGATCGCGCGCGGCGAGATGAACGGACAGCGACGTTCGCTCGGCGAGTTCGACCAGGAACGGCCGGGCACGCGCCCTGATATCGAAGTTGCGCAGGAAGCCGTTGCTCAGTTCCAACACGGAAGCCGTCAGCACGAACCGCTCGCTGTCAGGCAACTGAAAGAGGAAGCCGGCGCTGACGAGCGTGGCGGTGATGCGCGAAACAGTCGGCTTCGGGATCCCTGTCAGTTCCGCCAGTTCGCGGTTACTGATCGGCGCATCCGCGGAGGCCACGCGCCGCAGCAGCGTGAGGCCGCGCGAGAGCGCGAGGATTGCTTCGCCGGACCCTTCCGGCGTTTGTTCTGCCGGAGTTCGGTGGCGGATACGGGACGATGTCGGCACGGTACGCTCGTAACAGTTTTTTTGAAATTGTGTTTCAAATATGACGTCTGAGAGAGTCTACGCTACGCAGACTTATTCTGTTTAAAGGTAATATTTACCGCTTGCGGCGGCTGAAATCGTTTTCGTTTTCGAGAACCTGTTACCTTTTCGGAAAAAATTATCTTGACTTCATCAGCCGAAAGCGAAAGAATGGAATCTGATTTCGGAACGGGCGTCGGAAACGATGCAGGATTGAGACGGCTAAGTCGCCGGATAGAGATCCCAGTTCCGGAATACCGTCTCTCAGGTTCTAGCACGGCCCTCGGAATGGCTAGAACTTCTTTAAGGCGCCACGGCAACGTGGCGCCTTTTTTTTCGTGCGCCCGTAAGGGCGCAACGGCTCGCCCAGGATTCGGCCGTCGGTTCCGCTTGAGGTTCCTCTTGGACATACATCGATTGACGGCAGCGCCGACGCGGTTCTGCTATCGTCCCTGTCCATGCAAACGATCCTCTCAATCTCGAATCTCTCGAAGACCTACGCGTCGGGCTTCCAGGCGCTCAAGCGCGTCAACCTCGAGATCCGGCGCGGCGAGATCTTCGCGCTGCTCGGGCCGAACGGCGCGGGTAAGACGACGCTCATCGGTACGGTTTGCGGCCTCGTCAATCCGACGCAAGGGCGGGTGCTCGTCGACGGGCACGACATCGTCAAGGATTATCGCCGGGCGCGCGCGATGATCGGACTCGTGCCGCAGGAACTGACGACGAACGCATTCGAGACGGTCTGGGCGACCGTTTCGTTCAGCCGCGGCCTGTTTGGCAAGTCGCCCGACGCGGCGCACCAAGAGAAGGTCTTGCGTGCGCTTTCGCTGTGGGACAAGCGCAATAGTCCCATCATGACGCTCTCGGGCGGCATGAAGCGGCGCGTGCTGATCGCCAAGGCGCTCGCGCACGAGCCTCGCGTGCTGTTCCTCGACGAGCCGACAGCGGGCGTCGACGTCGAACTCAGACGCGACATGTGGGAACTGATGCGCACGCTCAAGGACACCGGCGTCACCATCATCCTCACGACCCATTACATCGACGAAGCCGAGGAGATGGCCGATCGGATCGGCATCATCAACCGCGGTGAAATCGTTTTGGTCGAGGAGAAGGCGCAGCTTTTGCGCAAGCTGGGCAAGAAACAGCTGACGCTGCACTTGGAGACGCCGCTCGCGCAAGTGCCGCCCGAGCTGGCCGGCTATCGCCTCGAGCGCTCCGCCGACGGGGCCTCGCTCACCTACACCTACGACGACACGCAGTCGGAGCGTGCCGGCATCGTCACCCTGCTCCATGATCTCGGCGGTGCGCATATTCGGTTCAAGGATCTGCAGACGACGCAAAGCTCGCTCGAAGACATCTTCGTCGATCTCGTCAAGGACAAGGACAAAGAGAAGGAGCGCCCATGAACTTTCACGCGATCCGCGCGATATACCGCTTCGAAATGGCGCGCACCTGGCGCACGCTGATGCAAAGCGTCGTCTCGCCCGTCATTTCCACGTCGCTTTATTTCATCGTGTTCGGTGCGGCGATCGGCTCGCGCATTCGCGAGATCGACGGAATCAGTTATGGCGCATTCATCGTGCCGGGGCTCGTGATGCTGTCGCTGCTCACGCAAAGCATCACGAATGCGTCTTTCGGGATTTATTTCCCCAAGTTCACAGGCACGATCTATGAACTATTGACAGCGCCCGTTTCCTACTTAGAGCTGGTCGTGAGCTTCGTGGGCGCGGCCGCGACGAAGTCGATCGTGCTCGGGCTCATCATCATGGCGACGGCGGCGCTGTTCGTGCCGCTGCGTATCGAGCATCCCCTCTGGATGATCGTGTTTCTCGTGCTCACTTCGGTGACGTTCAGCCTATTCGGCTTCGTGATCGGCATCTGGGCCGACGGCTTCGAAAAACTGCAGGTCGTCCCGCTGTTGATCGTGACACCGCTGACGTTTCTGGGCGGAAGCTTCTATTCGATCGGCATCTTGCCGCCGCTTTGGCGCACGATCGCACTCGCGAATCCCGTCGTCTACCTGATCAGCGGCTTCCGCTGGAGCTTTTACGGCAGCGCGGACGTGCATGTCGGCGTGAGCCTTGCCATGACCTTTGTTTTTTTGGCGATTTTCACGGGTATCATCGCTTGGATATTCAAAACCGGCTATCGCTTGAAAAATTAGCGACCGCTTTGTCATTCTCATAAAACGCCGACATAATGCGTCAATTGCCGGCTCCCGACCGGCCGGGCCTCCGAACCGCTTTGACCGCGCATGAGACTGACCACCAAAGGGCTGTTGCTGATCGCTATTCCGACGGCAGTCGAACTCGTACTGCTTTCGGGCCTCGTGAAAGCGCAAAACGACGCCGAGCAGGCGGAGCAATGGTCGCTTCGCAGCAAGGACGTGTTGCGTCAAACGAGCGCCATTCTCGAGCCGGTGCTGATCGAATCGGTACGCATGCGCGGCGCGGTGCTGAAGAGCGAACGCGCGTCGACCACGCCCGTCACGCTGTGGATCGACCTCGATCGCCGCATCGACAAACTCGTCGATCTAGTCGCGGACAACCCGGTTCAAGTCGAGCGCGCCGCCCAGATTCGCCAGACGGTGCAGGCCTATCGTCAATGGTCCGATCGCGTGCAGGACTTGATGCGCAGCGGCCGGCGCGACGACGTACTCGAACGATTCCGCAATCAGGCAAACGTCGATGTCGTGGACCGTTTCCGGGCGCAGCTCGAGGCGTTCCAGAACGAGGAACTGCGCGTCGATACGCTGCGCACGGTGGAGGCCTCGACGGCGCTCTCGCAGCAGCAGCAATTGACGGCCGCCGTCGTCGTCGGCTCGCTCGTCATGACGGCGCTCGCCGTGTTTTTGTTCACGCGCGGGTTGCGCGGGCGGCTCGTACTCCTGTCGGACAATGCCGAGCGCCTGGCCGAGAGCGCACCGCTCGGCTCGCTGTCGCCGGGCAACGACGAAATTGCCCAGCTAGATGAGATCTTGCACGGCACCAGCCGGCGGCTGCTCGAATCGGAGCGGCTCGAGGCGCGGTTTCAGAATGACTTGGCGCGCCGCGCCGAGGAACTCGCGCGCACAAACGAAACGCTGCACCAGCAAACGCAAGAAAACGAGATGTTCATCTATAGCGTGTCGCACGATCTGCGCGGGCCGCTCGTGAATTTGCAGGGCTTCTCGAAAGAACTCACGCACGCGTGCAACGATTTGCGCGCGGCGGTGCGCACATCGGCGCTTGCGCCGGCGGAGCGCGAGCGCATCGAACGGCTCATCGACGAAGATATCGGGGAGGCGCTGCGCTATCTGCAGAGCGCCGTGCTGCGGGCCTCGCACATCATCGATTCGCTGCTGCGCCTCGCGCGCGTGGGGCGCGTGGAGTACCGGCGCCAGGAGGTGGACGTCTCATCGGTCGTGCGTCACGTGCTCGACGCGATGCAGGCGTCCATTCGAGACTGCCACGCCGAGATCATCGTGGACGTGCTCCCGCCCGTCTGGGGCGATCCGACAGCGCTCGAACAGATTTTTGCCAATCTGATCGGCAACGCGATCAACTACCTCGATCCCGATCGCGCCGGCCGCATCGAGATCGGTGTGCTGCCGTCCCCACCGGGCGTGCGCTCGCTGCGGATCTTCTACGTGAAGGACAATGGTCTCGGCATCCCGGCCGGCGCCATGCACCGCCTGTTCAACGCGTTCCAACGGCTGCATGGCAACATCGCCGCCGGCGAAGGGATCGGCCTTGCGCTCGTGCGCCGGATCGTCGAGCGCCATGGCGGGCGCGTCTGGGCGGAGTCGACGGAAGGTGAGGGCACGACGTTCTATCTATCGCTACCAGAGGCGGTCAAGCAGGTCGTCGCCGCATAACGAACCGAGGAAACACAGCATGCATAACCCAACAGGGTCTGCGGGCCAGAGCGGCACGGGTCACGCCGGTCCCGGGCAATCGGTCAGCATCATCTTGATTGAAGACGATGACGGCCACGCCACGCTGATCGAGCGCAACTTGCGGCGCGCCGGCCTGACTAACGGCTTCACGCGCTTTTCCGACGGGCAGCAGGCGCTCAATTACTTCTTTAGCGAAGCGCGGGGGGCCCCGCGCGAGGATTTGCCGCCGTCGGTCGTGCTGCTGGATTTGAAGATGCCGCGTATCGATGGCCTCGAAGTGCTGCGACGGCTCAAGGCGGACCGGCGCACGGCGTCGGTGCCCATCATCGTGCTGACGACGACCGACGACCCGCGCGAGATCGAGCGCTGCTACGAACTCGGCTGCAACGTCTATGTGACGAAGCCCGTCGAGTACGACGCATTCATCGAAGCCGTGCGCCGCCTGGGATTCTTCCTGCAGGTCGTGAAGCTGCCCGCAGTCGCTCGATAAGCGCACCTGCGCGGCCCGCCGACACGCGCGCGGCGCCGTTCGAGCGCGCAGGCTGTCAGCCGATGGCCTTGCCGCGCTCGGCGGGTGCCGGATGCCGCGCCTAGAGTTCGATGCGCGTGCCGAGCAGAACGAGGAATTGGCGCAGCCACTCGGGGTGCGCAGGCCACGCCGGCGCCGTGACGAACGGTGCATCGGTTACGGCGGCGTCAACCGGGATATCGGCGTACTCGCCACCGGCCATCCGCACTTCGGGCGAGCAGGCCGGATAGGCCGAGATGCGCTTGCCGCGAATCACGTCCGCGGCCGCCAATAGCTGGGCGGCATGACAGATCGCCGCAATCGGCTTCTTGCTTTGCGCGAAATGGCGTACGAGCTCGATTACTTTCGGGTCCAGGCGCAAGTACTCGGGTGCGCGGCCGCCGGCGATCGCGAGCGCGTCATAGCTGCTCGCGTCGACTTCATCGAACGTCGCGTTCAGCGCGAACTGGTGGCCCGGTTTTTCCGTATAGGTCTGATCGCCCTCAAAATCGTGAATCGCCGTTTTGATCTTTTGGCCCGCATGCTTGCCGGGGCAGACGGCGTCGACCGTGTGTCCTACCGCTTGCAGGGCCTGAAACGGCACCATCGTCTCGTAATCCTCGGCGAAATCGCCCGTCAGAAACAGAATTTTCTTCGCGGCCATGGCTTTCTCCTTCTCGGGTGAGGGGACAAACGTGGAGCTGAAGCTAGACGAACGGGCAGTGTACTCCTTGCGCATGAACACGATGCCGTGCGCGGCGGATGCGGTGCTGGCTTTGCGCCCGAGGGTTGCATGAAGTCCGAAATGTAATTAAGATGGTTACATATTTGAGCCGATCTTTACTCATGAACACCAGCAGCCGCTTCGCCTATGCCGTCCACATTTTGGCGCTGCTGTCGTTGCAGCAGGGCGAGCCGCTGTCGTCGGAGATCATCGCCGGCAGCGTCAACACGAACCCTGCATTGATCCGCAAACTGTTGTCGATGCTCGCGCACGCGGGGCTCACCACCTCGCAACTCGGCGCGGGCGGCGGGGCTTTACTCGCGTGCGCGCCCCGAGCGATCAAGCTCGTCGACGTCTATCGCGCGGTGGACGAGGCGCGGCTGTTCGGACTTCACCGTGAGGCGCCGAATCCGGCCTGCATGGTCGGGCGGCATATTCAACAGGTGCTCGTCGGCATCATCGACGACGCGCAGCAGGCGATGGAGGCATCGCTAGGGTCGCGCACGCTGGCCGATGTCACGGCCGGTGTGGTCGAGGCCGAAAGTGCGGCCAGCGCTCGGCGGACAGGAAAGTAGGGCGACGGCGAAGGTTGCCGGCGTCGAAGCCGCTTCGACGCAGCCGTCGGACGTAGTGCGGCGCCGGTCGGTGCCCGCACGAAAAGACATACCGGAGTTTCAAGCCAGAGGCGTTGCCTCTTTTTTTTAATCACTAAATGTAATCGTATCGGTTACATAAAAGCAACAGGAGAGCTTCCATGCAACATCGTCTGAAAATCGCGCTGTTCGGGGCGACCGGCATGATCGGATCGCGCATCGCAGCAGAAGCGCTTGCGCGCGGTCATGAAGTGACGGCGCTCGCTCGCAACCCTCGGCCCGTCGACGGCGCGCCGGCCCTGACGGTCGTCGCCGGCGATTTGTTCGACACCGCGTCGAGCGCCGCGCGGCTCCAGGGCTTCGATGTCATCGCGAGCGCCTATGGCCCTTCGCACGACGACGCGTCGAAAGTGATCGAGGCGGCGCGCTCGCTTGTCGCACTATCGCGTACCGCGGGCGTCAAGCGGCTCGTCGTGGTCGGCGGTGCAGGCTCGCTCGAGGTCGCGCCGGGCAAGCAATTGCTCGATACGGAAGGATTTCCGCAAGCCTACAAGGCGGTCGCGCTTGCACATCGAGAGGCGCTTTCGTACTACCGGACGGCGAACGACGTCGATTGGACGTTTTTCGCGCCGGCCGCGATGATTGCGCCGGGCACGCGAACGGGCACGTTCCGGACCGGCGCCGACACGCTGATCACCGACGCCGACGGGAACAGCAAGATTTCCGCCGAAGATTACGCGGTCGCGTTCGTCGACGAGATCGAGGCGGGCCGTTTCGTGCACCGCATTGCGACGGTCGCCTACTGAGTTTCCGATCGAACGCGGCGAATCGGAGGCCCTCGCGCCGAATGCCCGGGGCCGCACGGGCGTTCGGCTGCGCTTGTCAGTCGTTCACCGGCCGTTCGGTTCAGCCACGGTTCAGCAGCCGCACAGCAGTTGTCCGACGTTCGTTCAGCGATCGTTCACCGGCCGTTCAGCGCCGGTAGATCGGCCGATACGAGACGGTTCACGTGCGTGGCGATCTTCTCGGCCGCCACACCGTAGACGTGCAGCGAGACGGCCGGGCGCGTGCCCGTATTCACGAGCCTATGGACGGCCGTCAAGCCCGCGCGCACGTACGAGACGGCGCCGGCCGCACGTGCCCGCGTGCGCGAGGGGATCGCGCAGCCGGAGGTTTCGTCGCACGCGTACAGCGTCTCGCTGAGCATGCCTTCGAGCACGGCATAGCCGCACCACGTGTGGTGGCCATGCACGGGACTCGCTTGGCCGGGCTGCCAGACGAGCGCCGCGGCGGCGTAACGGCCGTGCCGGTCGGCAATCAGCAAATGACGCCGGTAGGCGTTGACCGCGCCCTCGCGTTGCGCGGGCGTAAGCAGGACATCCTCGGCCACGGCCTGACTCAGCGCTGCGCGCATGAGCCGCGCAAACTCGGCGGCACATTGCGAATCGGCGGGATTGGCGGGATTGGCGGGATCGGCGCCATCGGGAACGGCCGCAAACGCCATGTCGAGTGCGTCGGTCAACCGCGCGAGCGCCGCAGCGGCTTCGGCTTCCAGTGCCGCGCTTGCCCGCGCGGAGAGATTGCTCGGCGTGTTCAATGAAGCAGCAGCGGCCGGCGACTGGGATTCGAATGATTGGCTCATAGGGCGTGGGCGGGTAGCGGCCGCGCAGGCGGCCGAGTTGTTTTGTCGATGCCCCATTTATATCGGTTTATCAATAAAAAGAGTTTCCCTATAATCTCGCGATCTCGCATAAACATAGAATAATTTTCTCTTCAGAGGTCGACATGGGAACGGATGCTATCGACAGGAAGCTCGTCGAACTGCTCCAAGCGGACGCAACGCTGCCGATTGCCGAATTGGCGAGCCGCGTGAATCTCTCGCAGACGCCCTGCTGGAAGCGCGTGCAGCGATTGAAGGAAGAAGGGGTCATTCGCGCTCAGGTGGCGCTGTGCGATGCGCGCAAGCTCGGCGTCGGGACCACCGTGTTCGTCGCCGTGCGCACGAATCAGCATACGGAGGAGTGGGCGTTGCAGTTCGTGCAATCCGTCCGCGACATTCCGGAGGTGGTCGAAGCGTACCGGATGAGCGGCGAAACCGACTACCTGCTGCGCATCGTCGTATCCGGTATCGACGATTTCGATCGTGTCTACAAACAATTGATCCGCGCGGTGCCGCTGTTCGACGTCAGTTCGAGCTTCGCGATGGAGCAGATCAAGTATTCGACAGCGCTACCGGTGCGGTGGTGATCGGGGCGATGAAGGCGATGAAAGCGACGGGCAAGCCCCGGGGCCGTGCCGCCGGGCACCGTTGGGCGATGCGCGTAGAATGCCGGCTTCCGTCTCATCTCATTTCTGCCTGGCGGTGTGTCCTTCACCCCGCCGCGACCCTTGCCCCATGAACGATCCGCTCCAACCGAAAAAATCGAATCCCACGACCCGTGTCGCCGTGCTCATGGTTGTCATCGTATTGATCGTCATCGGCACGCTCGCCTACAACGCGAGAAAGGGTAAGCGCGATTACGACGAACAAAACGCGGCGGCTTCGTCGGCGGCGGCGGCCGCGAGCGCACCCGCGGCCTCGCAGTAAGCGCGGCCCTCGCCGTCGGAAGGCGAGGCGGGTCAGGCGAGCAGGCTGCGTGTATGCGCCGCGTCACGCCCCGCCTAGCTCGTCATGCCTCGGGCAGGTGTATGGCGCCCGCATCCTTGCGAATGAGGTACGAGGCCGCGAGCATCTGCTTGCACTGCAGCGCCAGCAGCTTGATTTCGCCGATGAATTCCGCAGGTTGCGTCCCCGCGCGTTCGAAATCGATCACCTTCGCATCCAATTCGCGCTTGAGCTGCTTAGTCGTTTCCGCGTAATCGGCGGGCGGCGGCTCTCCCGTTTGCGCCCGCGCGAGATTGTCTCGCACGGCCGACAGCGCTCGCTGTAGCGCTTGCGAGCCGTCGGGCTCCTGCTGTGCCATGCTGCGCAAGAGTGGCGCGGCCGCCGCGATGTGCGCGGCGAGTACGTGGCTTTGCACGAGCAGATCGTTCAGCTCGGGGACGAACCGCTGTTGTGCCTTGGGCTCGAGCATCATCCGCCGGAATGCCTGCGCCAGATTCGCGAACGCGATGTGAACGTTCTTGCGCGCGAGCCGGTAGCGAAAGTCGCGATTGCCCGCACCCGCCGATTCGAACGAGCCTGAGGCCACCGCAGCCGCAGCGCCGCCCGCCCCCACGGCTGCGCGCGGCGCGTTGCCCCACCACCAAGCGCTTTCCAGATATTGTCGCGTCGCGGCGAGCATCTCCGAGACGAGGTTGCCCATCAGCCGATACTCCCAATACGGGAACAGGTGGCTCGCGCCGATGGCCAGTGCGCAGCCGATGACGGTATCGATCGCCCGCTCGCCGATGATCCGCATGCTGCCCGGCGCAAGCAGGTGAAACAGCAGCAGCACGTACGACGACGTGAACACGACGCTGCCCGCGTAGTTGAACAGCAGCAGGCTGTAGCTCATCACCATCGACGCGAACATGAAGACGAGCAGTATCGCCGGCGCCTTGACGAACCCAATGAGCGCGAGGCTGGCCGCGCAGCCGATCGTGGTGCCGACGATCCGCTGCATGTTGCGCTGCTTGGTGAGCGAGTAGCCCGGCTTCATGATGATCAGCGTGGTCATCACGATCCAATAGGCGTTCGTGAGCGGCAAGAGTCGCCCGAGCCAAAAGCCGGCGGCCACCGCAATCGTCACGCGCAGCGCGTGGCGAAAGCTCGGAGAGGCCATCGTCAGATTCGAGAAGATTTGCCGTAGCGGCACGCGCCGGCTCGACAAGAATCGCATGAGCGTATGGTCGATGCGCATCTCGGTGCGCGTGCTCGGCGTCTCGCTGCCGACGTTCTTCTTCATCTTGTCGATGAGGCGCACGGCGCTCCAGATGCGTCTGAACGAGGACGATGCCGCCGCGTAAGCTTCCGCGTTTTGCTCGGGCAGCCCCTGCTTGCGCATCAGTTCGATTTCGTATTCGATCGCGCGCATTTCCGCCTTCATGTTCACGCGCGAGCCGGGCCGACGGTTCTGCAGCACCGCAAGGCCGATCTCTTCTAGATCGCTCGCCGCTTTGCGGATCCAGTCGCGGAAGAACATCATCACGTCGGCGTTGCCGAACGTGCTGCGCATGAGCGGGTAGTCGGTGTGGGCGCCGACGAACAACTCGTGTAAATCGACCGTATCGATAAACAGGTTGAACAGCGTCACACGGTGCGCATCCAGCTTGCCGCGCCGCAATTTCGGCAGATTGCGCAGAACGATCGCGCGCGCGGCGTCCTGCATCTCGACGGCCGTCGTCTGCTTTTCGACCAGACTGCGGTAGCAGTCGTCGAGATTTGCGTCGATGTCGTAGAAATCGGCCCGGGCGAGCAGGTAGTCGGCGCAGGCGAAGACATTTTCGGCCAGCGCTTGCTTCTCGATACGGTGCGCCTGCCATTGCGAGACGAACGTCGCCCAGTACGTGTACCAGAGGCCGCCCGCGAGGATCCACGCCGCATTCGCGAGCGCCTGCAGCGGCGTAAAGTGCTCCTCGAGCGTCATCACCATCATAAACAGCGTCGCGAAGCTGATCTGCGGCCAGCGGTTGCCGTAGACAACGGTTAGCGACAGCACAAACGTAAGCGCGACTACGGTTGCCCAGAGCGCGAAGACGTTGAACGTCGCGAGCCCGGTGGCGAGCGCGGAGACGAAGCCGAGCACGCTGCAGACCAGCATCTCGTTGTGCTTGTATTTGAGCGGGCCTGGCATATCGACGACGCAGGCGCCGAGCGCGCCCGTCGCGATCGTGAAGCCGAGTTCAGCCCGATGGAATACGACGAGGCACAGGACGGCCGGCAGCGACACGCCGACGGCCATGCGCAGTCCCCCGAAAAAATATTGGCTATAGAGAAATTTTTCGATTTCTTTCGAGTAGCGCATCGATCTCGAGGCGGCGGCGTAAAGCGCGGCAGGGAAGGGGCTGGCGTGGAGTCTAACGTATTTCGGGTGCGCCCGGCATCGCCGGCGGGGCCTCTAGCTTACGCCGGCAACGGGGCGCGGGGCCGGCGAGCGAACGTTGCACGTGGCGCCCGGCGCCTTTGCTATGCTGACGTATTTCGCCGTCTGCTTGCGGCCCGCGAGGCCGCGCCATTTGCCAAGGGTTCATGCTCCAGCTCTTCTATTCGAACCGTTACGAAACGCTTGTCCAAGCGCTGTCCGACGATCTCGCCGCCATGCCGTCCGATCCTTGGACGAGCGAAGAGATCGTCGTGCCGAGCGCGGCCGTGCGTCGCTGTCTCGAACTCGAACTGGCCACGCGCCGGGGCATCTGTGCAAACGTCAATTTCAGCTACCTGGCGCAGTGGTTATGGACGCAGATCGGCGGCGTCATCGACGTGCCCGCGCACTCGCCCCTCTCCGTCGAGCGGCTCGCCTGGCGCTGTTATCGCTTGTTCGGCGCGTTGGCGCAGCAGGAGCCTGGCGGCGGCGATGGACGCATGGGCGGCCATGAACCCGGCACGCGCTCGGGAGGGCTCGATTCGCCGCGGCTTCGCACGTATCTGAATGCGGCCGATGCGCCGATGCGCTACGAGCTCGCCCGGCGCGTGGCGACCGTCTTCGATCACTATCTGACCTATCGCCCCGAATGGCTCGCGCGTTGGCAGCAAGGGCAGTCGATCTTCGACGCGAGTCCCGGCGGCATCCCGCTCGCGCGTCCATCCGGCGCCGCGGCTAGCCTGCATGAAGACGAACGTTGGCAGGCCGCGCTTTGGCGCGAGGTACTGACTGAGCTCGCCGCGGCGAGCAGTGCGCCTGGCGCTGCCGATGCGACGCCGCCCGCTCATCGGTTTCTCGATCTCGTGCGCACCCTCGATCTCGATGCGGTGATGCGTGCGCGTTGGCCGGCTTCGGTCAGCGTCTTCGCTTTGCCGACGATCGCACCGCTTCACATCGCGCTCCTTCGCGAGCTCTCGCGCTGGATCGACGTGCGGCTCTACGTCATGAACCCGTGCAGGCAGTTTTGGTTCGACATCGTCACCGAAGCGCGAGCGCTTACGCTTGTGGCCGCCGATGCGCTCGATTTCCACGAGGTCGGTCATCCGCTGCTCGCGCAGTGGGGCCGGCAAACGCAAGCGCAATTGCATTTGCTGCACGAGCTGACCGAGGGCGCAGCGTCGAGCGAGGCGACGCGCTACGCCGAGAATGCAGGCGCGAACTGGCTCGCCCGCGTACAAAACGCTATGCTGGATTTGGCGCCGGAGGCGTCAGGCGGCGATCTCGATACGGCCGCAGCCGACGCAAGCGAGCGCGGCATCGAGGTGCATGTCTGCCATAGCTTGTCGCGCCAACTCGAAGTCCTGCATGACCGGCTGCTCGGCTGGTTCGACGAAGCCGAAGCGGGGCGCAGCGCGGACGATGCCCTGCCCGGATTGCGTCCGTCCGACGTCCTTGTCGTCTGCCCCGATCTCGCGGCAGCCGCGCCGCTCATCGACGCGGTCTTCGGCACAACGCAACGCGACGAGCGCGGGCGTATCCCCTATCGCATCACCGGCCTACCGCCATCGCAGGCCAATCCGATCGCGCGCGTGTTGCTCGATTGGCTTGCGCTGGCCGAGCGCGGCGTTGGAGCGCCCGAAGTCGTGGAGTGGCTGCGCGTGGAGGCCGTCGCGTCGCGTTACGGAATCGATGCCGTCGCACTCGATACGGTGCAGGACTGGCTCGCGCAAGCGGGCGCGCGGCGCGGGCTCGCGAACGAGATGCCGGCCGGCGAGAGCGAGGGAACGACGCACGCGGCGACGGGCGCGCGGCACACGTTCGCCGATGCGTTGACGCGACTGTTCCTGGGCTACGCAATGCCCGACGACGGCGAGCCCGTCGATGCTTGGCTGCCTGTCGCCGGTCCGCGCGGGGCGCAAGCCGAGCTGCTCGGGCGTCTCGCGCGCTTCATCGACGATCTGTACGGCTTCGTGCGGCGCTCGCGCGAAACGTTGACGTGCGACGGCTGGAGCGCGCTTTTGGCCGATGCGCTTGCGCGCATGTTCGATGCCTCGCCGCCGTTCGCCGACGCGCTCGCAAGCGTGCGCGATGCTGTGGAGAAGGCGCTCGAGGCCATGCGCGACGGGGCGCGCGACGCGCAAGCGCCGGCCGCCGTGGTGCGCGCGGCGTTGACAGTCGCGCTCGACGATGCGGCGCACGGCGGCGTGCCGTGGGGCGGCGTGACGTTCTCGTCGCTGACGAGCCTGCGCGGCTTGCCGTATCGCGCGATTTGCCTGATTGGAATGGACGACGGCGTCCTGCCGAGCCTTGCGCGCGCCGACGAGTTCGACTTGATGGCGGCGCTGCCGCAACTGGGCGATCGACAGCGCCGCGCCGACGAACGCAATCTTTTTCTCGATCTGCTGCTGGCCGCGCGCGAGCGGTTCTTCATCAGCTATACGGGGCGCAGCATTCGCGACAACGCCCCCGTGCCGCCGGCCGCGCTCGTCGACGAATTGCTCGATCACCTCGCGCGGGCGAAGGCGGGCCCCGGTGCGGCGCCCGCGGCGCTCGAAGCCGCACGCCGAACGTTCATCGTCGAGCATCCGCTCCAGGCGTTTTCGAGCGAGTACTTCGACGGCTCGCACGCACGCTTCACGTACGACGCCGAGCGCGCACGCCTGGCCGAGCGGCTGGCGGCCGATGCCGAGCCCGTTACGCTTCCGTTCTTCGTCGGCCAGTTGCCGCCCGAACCGCCCGGGCCCATTGCCTTTGCCGATCTACAGCGGTTTTGGCAGCATCCCGCGCGCGCGCTGCTGCGCGAGCGGCTCGGCGTTGTACTTGAGAAGACACGCGGCGAACTGCTCGAAGTCGAACCGTTCGAGCTCGACTACGCGGGACGCGACGCGTTGGCCGATCGGCTGCTGCCGCGTTTGATCGATGAGGGCGACGATGCCGCGCTCGCTCGTGCATGGCGGATCGCGCAGACGAGCCCCGAGTTGCCGGCGGGTGCGACGGGCGATGTCTTGAAGCGGCGCGAACTCGGTGCGCTGGCGCGCCTCGCGGGCGACGTGCGGGCAGCGCTCGCAGCCGGCGCAGCGCGCTTGCCGTTCACGCTGTCGGTCGTGCCGCGTTGGCCCGAGACGCAAGGCATGGCGCTTTTCGGCGAGCATGACGCGGCCTTGCGCGAGACGCTGCTCGGCGCGGCGCCCATGCAACTGCACGGCACGCTGAACCGCGTGACCGAGGCCGGCCAGGTGCTCTATCGCTACGCGAGCCCGAATGCGCGCGAATATCTGAACGCTTGGCTCGCTCATCTCGCGTACTGTGCCGCGCAGCCGCAAGGGCCGTGCCGTACGCTCTGGTACGGCGCCGGCGAACGCTTCGCATTCTCACGCGTTGATGTCCCACTAGCGCATCTCGCGTCGCTCGTCGCGCTGTTCGTCGCGGGGCGCCGTCTGCCGCTGCGCTTTTTTCCGAAGAGTGCGTGGGCGAAGGCGAACGGCGGCGATTCGGACGCGCTCGCCGTGTGGATCAGCGACCGCGTGCGCGGCGAGTCGGACGACTCGGCGCTCGAGATCGCTTGGCGCGGCGTCGATCTGACGCTCGACGCGCCGTTCGGTGAACTTGCGAAGATCGTGTTCGAGCCGCTGATCGCGCATCTGATGGAGAGCGAAGCATGAGCGAGCATGATCGACGCCCGTCGGACCTGCCGCCGCCGGCGCCGCTCGACGTCTTCACGTGCGCGCTGGCGGGCGTCAATCAGATCGAGGCATCGGCCGGCACGGGCAAGACATGGAACATCTGTGCGCTCTACGTCCGACTGCTGCTCGAGCGCGATCTGAACGCCGATCAGATTCTCGTCGTCACGTTCACGAAGGCGGCCACGGCCGAGTTGCACGAGCGAATTCGCGGCCGTCTTGCCGAACTCGCCCGCGCGATCGAGATCGACGGCCAGGGCGCGGAGCTTCACGATGAGCTTTACGCCGATCCCTTCGTCGCACAGTTGCTGGACACGACGCTCGGCCCCGGCGGGCTCGATCGCGAGCTGGCCGGCAAGCGCATCCGGCGCGCGCTGTCGACCTTCGATCAGGCCGCGATCCACACGATCCATGCTTTTTGCCAACGCGCGTTGCAGGAGGCGCCATTTGCGGCGGCGATGCCGTTCGCGTTCGAGATGGAGGCGGACGACGCGTCGCTGCGCTTTGAGCTCGCCGCCGAATTTTGGCGCGAGCGCGTCGAGCCGGTCGCGGCCGCCTATCCGGCGTTCGCTGCGTGGCTTGTCGCTCGCGGCGCGAACCCATTGGAGCTGGATGCGCAGCTCGTGCGGCGCTTAAAAAAGCCGCTTGCCGATCTCCGTTGGGGCGCGTCGGGCACGACGCCGCCCACGGCCGAGGCCGAGGGCGGCAATGCTGCGCAAGCGCACTTCGATGCCGCTTGCGCGCTTTGGCGTGAGCAACGCGAGACGATCGAACGCGTGCTCGAGGGCGCGCAAGCATCGCTCAAACAAACGACCCATAAGAGCGAAGCCGTACGCGCGGCGCTTGCTGCCTGGAGCCGGTATTTCGCAGAAGGCGATTGTCACGCGCCGCCGCCGCGCGAGGCGCTGAAGCTCACTGCCGCGGCGCTTGCGAAGGCGACCAAGGTCAAATTCTCGCCGCCCGAGCATCCGTTCTTCGTGCTGGCCGACACGCTCGTTTCGGCTTCCGAAGCGGCCGAAGAGACGCATCGCATGCGCTGGCTCGGCCTGCTCGCGCTGTGGCTCGACGAAGCGCCGCCGGCACTTGCTGGGATGAAACGCACGCGCCGGCTCGCGTCGTTCGACGATCTGCTGGCGAATTTGCATGGCGCATTGATCGAGCACCCGTGGCTCGCGCGGACGCTGCGAGCGCGGTACCCGGCGGCGCTCATCGACGAATTCCAAGACACCGACCCGCTGCAGTTCGCGATTTTCGAGCGTATCTTCGCGGGCCCGGGGAGCGACGGGCAGGCGGGGCCGCTCTTTCTCGTAGGCGATCCGAAGCAAGCGATCTACAGCTTCCGCGCGGCCGATCTGCATACGTACCTTGCCGCGCGGCATGCCGCGACGGCGCGCTATACGCTCGCGGTGAACCAGCGGTCGACGGCCCCCCTCGTCGATGCCTGCAACCGCATCTTCGGCGTCAATCCGCGCGCGTTCGTACTGGAAGGGCTCGATTACATGCCGGTGCGCGCAGCGCAGCGTTCGCGTGCGCCGCTGGTCGACGATGCCGATCCCGCACGCACGCAAGGCGCGGACGGTGCGTTGCGCGTCTGGATGCTGCCTTCGGGCGATGCGGCGCTGCTCAAGCGCGATGCCCAGCGGCAGGCGGCCGAGGCTTGCGCCGCCGAGATCGTGCGCCTGCTGCGCGGCGCGCGCGAAGATCGAGTCGCGCTTGGCGAGACCGCGCTGGCGCCGGCCGACATCGCCGTGCTCGTACGTACGCACAAGCAGGGCAGCTTGATGAAGCGGGTGCTTGCGGCGTGGGGCGTCGGCAGCGTCGAGCTCGCGCAGTCGTCGGTATTCGCGACGCTCGATGCCGAGCAACTCGAGCGCGTGATGGCGGCCGTCGACGCGCCAGGGGATTTACGGCGTCTGCGTGCCGCGCTCGCCGCCGATTGGTTCGGCCTCGATGCCCACGCGCTCGCGCGGGTCGCGCAGCTTGCCGATTCGCCTGCGCAGGTGCATGCCGATGAGGCGACGGCCTGGGTCGAGCGGTTTGCGCGCTATCGATCGCTTTGGCTCGAACGCGGCTTCGCGGCGATGTGGCGCACGATGATGCGCGAGCTTGGCATGGGGGAGCGACTCATCGCGGGCCGCGACGGCGAGCGGCGCCTGACGGACGTCAATCATTTAGCCGAACTTGCTTCGGCGCGGGCGGCCGTGCATCCGGGCATCGCGCCCACGCTGCGCTGGCTTGCCGCCGAGCGCGCACGCGGCGGCGGCGAGGAGGCGCAATTGCGGCTCGAATCGGACCGCGACCTCGTGCAAATCGTTACCGTCCATAAAGCGAAGGGGCTCGAGTACGCCATCGTGTTCTGTCCGTTCCTCGGTGATGGTGCGCGGCCACCGGGCGGACATCCGCGCTTGCCCGATGCGCGTGAATACCACGAGGACGAGGACGGCCCAGCGGGCGCGCGTGCTGTGCTTCACTATGGCTGCGAAGGCGATGAAGCCGAACATGCCGAACGCGATGCCGCGCGCGAGGAAGCCGCAGAGCGCGCGCGGCTCGTTTATGTCGCGCTGACACGGGCCGTCCACCGCTGCTACCTGGTCGCGGGCATCTACCTCTCGTCGCGCTCAACGAAGGAGTCGCGCCGCAGCGTGCTCAATTGGCTCGTGGCCGGCGACGGCCGTCCATTCGAAGCGTGGTCCGACGATCCGCCCGATGAAGCGGCACTCGACGCAGCGTGGGCGGCACTCGCCGACGGCCCGATCGCGCTGGCGCCGCTGCCGTCGCCCGAACGGCGCGCGCCGCTTGCACGAGAGACTACATCGAGCCGTCGCTTTGCCGCGCGCATCCTGCGCCGCACATTGACGGAGACATGGCGCATCGCCAGCTTCAGTTCGCTCGCGGCATCCGCGGCGCGGCACGCGAGCGAGACCGTAGACGACGAGCCGAGGCCCGACCACGACGCCCTCGCCGCCGCTCAGCAAGCCGCGCAGGCAGGGGCCGAGACGGCGTGGCCGTCGTTGCTCGCCATGCCTGCCCGCACGGCAGCGGAACTGCTGGCGGCCGACGACATCCTTGCGTTTCCGCGTGGCGCGGCCGCCGGCGAATGTCTGCATCGGATGTTCGAATTGGCGGACTTTTCTGAGCCGCAGACATGGCCGACGGCCATCGAGCGCGCGCTCGCGGAGCGGCCCGTCGCCGCCGATGGCGAGATGGCCGCGCGCCTGCCCGCGATGATGGCGCGGCTGATCGCGGACGTGACGGCGTCCGAACTCGCGCCGGGCTTGACGCTCATGGCACTTGATCCCGCACGCAGGCTCAACGAATGGCCATTCTTGTTCGCATCGCCGGCGCTCGATCTGTCTGCGCTGCGGCGGTTGCTCGCGCGGCATGGCTACCCAGACATCGCACTCGAATCGGCGGCGCTCGCGGGCTACGTGAAAGGTTTCATCGATATGGTGGTTGAGCACGAGGGCCGTTTTTGGATCGTCGATTGGAAATCGAATCACCTAGGTATCCACCCGGCCGATTACGGCGCAGCCGCGCTCGACGCCGCGATGGCGCACCACGCATACCATTTGCAGGCGCTGCTTTACACACTGGCGCTGCATCGCTATTTGAAGGCGCGCCAGCCCCGTTACGACTACGACGCCCATCTCGGCGGCTATGCCTATTTGTTTGTGCGCGGGGTGCGTCCGTCGTGGCGCGACGCTGCCGCGCCGGCGGGCGTGCATATGCGCCGGCCGGCGCGAGAGCTGATCGATGCGCTCGATGCGTTGATGAGCGCGGGACGGGCACCATGACGATCGAACGCTACAGGAGGTCGGCATGAGCGCTACCGCCCGGTCGTCGCGGCCGGTGCCGTGGAGCGAGCACGGCGAATTCGGCACGGCACTGGCCGAAGGCTTCGCGCGCCGCATCGGTGCGCTGGCGCAACGCTTGGGTGCGCGGCCGGATGCGGTGCGCTGGGCGCGCCGCGCCGCGTTCGCGGTCAGCCGTGCGACGAGTGTGGGCCATGTCTGCGTATCGCTCGACCGTCTCGCGCAGCGCTACGGTGAGCCCTTCGACGCAGTCGTTGCGGCGTTGCAGTCGAGCGGCGTTGTTTCGGACGGCGCACAGGATGCAGCCGCGCTACGGCCGCTCGTCGTCGATGCAGCCGGCCGGCTTTACTTGGCGCGCTACTACGACGACGAGCGTCGGCTCGCGAAGGCAGTCGTCGATCATGCGACGGCGGACAGTGGCTCCATTCCCAATGCGGATGGGGCCGCGCTTGTGGCTCGCCTTGCGCGCTTTTTCGGTTCGCCCGATGCGAGCGAAGTTGATTGGCAGCGTGCCGCCGCGGCGTTGTCTTTGACGAGCCGATTGACCGTCGTGAGCGGCGGTCCCGGTACGGGGAAGACGACGACCGTCGTGGGTATGCTCGCTTGTCTCATCGATGCGAACCCCACCTTGACGATTGCGCTGGCCGCGCCAACGGGCAAGGCGGCGCAGCGCATGCAAGAGGCGTTGCTCGCGCGGGCCGCGAGCTTGCCGGCCGAGATCGCCGATCGGCTGCCGCGCAGCGCGCAGACGCTGCACCGGCTACTGGGTCTTGGCCAAGGGATGCGCGCCCGCCACGGGCGCGATAATCCGCTGCCGTACGATGTGCTCGTCGTCGACGAGGCGTCCATGATCGACGTGACGCTCGCCGCGCAACTGTTCGATGCGCTCGCGGCGGATACGCGGCTCGTGCTGCTCGGCGATAAGGACCAACTCGCGGCCGTCGAAGCGGGGGCCGTGTTCGCCGAACTGAGCGCGCGCCCGTCGTTCAGCGCGGCCGGCGTTGCCCGCATCGCGCTCGCGACGGGCGTCGAGGAGGCGCGCGTGCGGGCGGTACTGCCGCGTCCCGAAGCGATCGATTCGACGAGCGCGGATGATGGCTCGCCGCATACGCTGACGAGCGACGAGGATGCGATGGACTTGTTCGAGCGGCTCGATTCGGGCGACGATACGTGGGCATGGACGGGACTCGACGAGCCCGATATCGCGTCTGGCGGCGACGGCATACGCGCGCAGCCGCGCGAGCCGGTGCTCCCGATGCCCGCACCGGGGAGCGCCTCGCTTGTCCGCGGCGGCCTCGCGCTTGCGCAGGACATGTCCGACGACCGGCCTGCGCTCGTCGATTGCGTCGTTTGGCTCGAGCGCAACTATCGCTTCGGGTTGGACTCGGCGATCGGCCGTCTATCGCTTGCGATACGGCGTGGGGACGTGCAGGCCGCGCTCGACGCGCTCGGCGTGAACGCGTCGGCCGAGGCCGATTTGTTTGGCGCGCCGGATGGCCAAACGCACGCCGAGCACGCCGAGCACGCCGCGCCCGCCCGCGCCGCTCGCCTCGACGAAGACGGCGGCTCCGCGTTAAACTCGCGCACGCTCGAGCGCTTGGCGCAGGGCTTCTCGCCCTACGTGCAAGCGCTGACGGCCGTGCTCGCGCAGCCGCAGTTCGATTGTGCATCGCTCTTCGACGCCCTGAACACCTACCGCATTCTTTGCGCGACGCGGCTTGGCCCGCGCGGCGTCGACGCGTTGAACGCGCATATGTCCGAACATCTGCGCCGTGCGGCACGCGTGCCGCTCGCCGTAGGCACGAGCTGGTTCCCGGGCCGCGCCGTGATGGTGGCGCGCAACGATTACGCGCTGGGTTTGTTCAACGGCGATGTCGGCATTGCGCTGCTCACGCGCGAGGGCCAACTGCGCGTCCATTTCCGCACGGCCGATGGCGGCGTGCGGGCCGTGGCGCCGGCCGCGCTGCCGCCGCACGACACGGCGTTCGCTTTGACGGTCCACAAGTCGCAGGGCTCCGAGTTTGACCACGCGGCGCTCGTGCTGCCTTCGTCGACGAGCCGCGTGCTGACGCGCGAACTCGTCTATACCGCGGTCACGCGGGCAAGAGAGACCGTGCGCGTCGTCGGCGCGCGCGAAGTGCTGGCGGACGCGATCGCCGCCCCGACCCGGCGCGACTCGGGGCTGTTCGCTCGAATAGGGGAGATCCGACGATGACGTTGCGCTACCACGTCCTACCCGGAGAAGTCGAGTTGACGGCTGTCCGCGCGCGAGGGGCGGGCGGACAGAATGTGAACAAAGTGTCGAGCGCGATCCATCTGCGTTTCGATATCCGCGCGTCGTCGCTGCCCGAGGTCTTGAAGATGCGACTGCTTGCGCTCGACGATCGACGCATCACCCGCGAAGGCGTCGTCGTCATCAAGGCGCAGGAGTATAGGACGCAAGAGATGAATCGAGCCGCGGCACTGGCGCGGCTCGACGAATTGATCGCGAGTGTCAGCGTGACGCGCCGCGCGCGCATCCCGACACGGCCCACGCGCGGGTCGACCGCACGTCGTCTCGACAGCAAGACGCGCCGCTCGGGCGTAAAGGCCGGGCGTGCGCGCGTGGTTGATTGAAACCGGTCGATCGAATCAGGCAATCGCTTGGCGTAGGGGGTAGTGGGTACCGTAGCGGTAGGGGTAGGGGCGGTAGGGGGCAGCAGGCAGCGCCTTCACTCAATCTTCGCCGGCCGAAGCAGGTTGCGCACTCGAGGCGAAGTCGACGCAGAACACCTCGATTTCGCCGTTTCGTTCGACCGTGACGGCAGCCGTGTAGAAATCCTTGCCTTCCGTCAGCGAGTAGTGCGGCCCCATGACGGCGATCCGCCCCGGCGAGGCCAGTGCGCGCGTGAAGTAGGCACGGCGCGACCAATTGCTGGCTGTATCGGGAAACAACGGCGTGAGCCGAGCCGATTCGGGCCCCGACGCAATCGACGGCCGATGCTGATCGCCGTGCCGATCGACGACGAATACGCGCCGCGCCCAAGGGCTCAGAAAGATCTGGCGCGCGGCGAGCGGAAGATCGCCAGTCGCCTGGTACGTGCGCGCGCCGTCGATCACCGCGGCTTCGACGCTCGCGAACTCGACCGGCATGCCCGGCGCCGTCAGTGCACGCGTCCGAAAGCTAGTCCACATCGATTCGATCCGGGCGGGGACACCATCGCTCGCTGAAGCGATCGATGCCTGCGGCTTGCCGAGCCAAAAGCCCTGGATGAAATCGACGTCGGCTTCCATTAGCGCGACCACTTCATCCTCCGATTCGACGCCTTCGCCGAGCACCATCGTGCCGGCCCGGTGCAGCATCGTCACGAGTTGCGTGGCGAACTGATGATCGCCTGGCGCGGCGATCCTCGCGACGAGCGAGCGATCGAGCTTGACGATATCGGGCCGCATGCGCCAAATCCGGTCGAAATTCGAAAATCCCGTGCCGAAATCGTCGATGGCGATGAGGGCGTCTCGCTCGCGCAGCGATTCGACGATACGCTCGAACTGCGGCTCGTCTTTGCTTTGCTGCTCGATCACCTCGAAAACGACGCGGTGATGCGCAATGCCGAAGTAGTCGCAGAGCTCGTCCGTGAACACTCGATGGTTCGGGCCGACGCGGAGCAACTGCGGCAACGCATTGACGAACAGCCAGCCCGTCCTCACGTTCTGCTCGGCGAAGTTCGCGAAATGGACGCAGCGTGCGAGCCGCTCGAGCGCGAGCGCGGGGCCCGTAGCTTTGGCGCGAGCGAACAACTGATCGGGCGCGATGAGCTTACCGTTCCGATCCGTTGCTCTCAAAAGTGCTTCGTAACCGACGATACGCTTATGCGTGATGGAGACGATGGGCTGGAACGCACTGCGCAGGGTCACACCTTGATAGACGATGCGCCAGCCGTCGGCATCGCGTGTGAGATGCGGCAGGATGCCCGCCAGCGTCAGGTCCCGTCTGGACGACATCACGAGCGACGCGCGTCCGCGTGCCGTGGCCGCGCGCGGTGGGCGGCGTGCCAGGTGCGGAAACAGATCGTGCGCGCTTCGCACGGCGAGGCGTTCGGCAGAAAGCGACCGGAAAGACCTGGCATGTCGGACAGCGTCCATATGACGAAAGGGCAGTGTAGCAAACTGTGAACCGAATGAATGTGCCCAGCGTAAGGCGTGCCCAAGCGGGCCAGCGTGCGGCCGCAAACGCTTTGAGGTGAATGGGTGGGCGTACCGGCCGCAGCGCGTGGGCCGTCGAACCGGGACGCGCGCCGGAGAACGAGAAGAGACGGGTTTTCCCGGGCGTGAACGGGCGGGGTCGGGCGTGAACGGGCGCGCCCGGGCGGGGTCGGGACGGCCGTTATGCGTGTCGCTGCCGCAGGCCCGGGATACGCTTGATGACACCGGTCGCGAGTGCGGTACCCACGAGCACGATGGCGCAGCCCTCGATCATGCCGGCGTTGACTTGCTCGTCGAGGAACAAGGCGCCCCACAGGATGCCGAAGACAGGGATGACGAAAGTGACCGTGATCGCACGCGCCGGCCCTGCCACGTTGATCAGATGAAAGAAGATCAAATAGGCGAGGCCCGTGCATGCCACGCCGAGGCTCAACACGGCTTCCCAGGCGTGCAGCGAAACGGGGCCGGTGGGCCATGTGGCGATCGCGAACGGGATCAACACGATGCTGCCGCCGATCATGCTGCCGGTCGCGAGCGTCAGCGAATCCACGCCGGTCAGATAGCGTTTGGTGTAGTTGGCGGCAACACCGTAAAGCAGCGACGCGCCCGTCGCAGCGAGCGCGGCGAGCGCCGTGGCCGCTGCGGACGGCGCGAGCGCGCCGTGCGGCGCTGCAATTTGGCCCCAGACGAGCGAAACGACGCCGCCGAAGCCTACGAGCATGCCGAGCGTGCGCAGGGCGGTGAGCCGATCCTTGAGCCAGACGAAGGCGACGAGCGCGCCCCATAGCGGAGTGGTGGCGTTGATGACGGACGTCGTACCGGCCGAGAGTGTCAGTTCTGCAAACGCGAAGAGGCAAAATGGCGCGGCGGAATTGAACACGCCTACGACGAGTAGCGGCCACGCGCGCGAGCGCAGCGTTGCGAGCGAAGCGCGCGGCGTGCCACGCGCGGCGAGCATGATGACGAGCACCGCGGCGCCGATCGTCACGCGCAGCGCCATAAGCGGCGCGACGCCGAATTCGGCCACGCCTACGCGAATGAATAGGAACGACGCGCCCCATAGGGCGGCGAGCACGAGTAATTGAACGACGTGGCTGGGTTTCATGGAGAGGGTCTCGGGGCCGATATCGATATAGGTATTCGCGTCTTGTCGTGGAGCGATCTCGAACAACCGAATCGCATCGTATCACCGGGCACGCAGTTGATATTTCAGCGCGAGATGAAACGGCAAGAAACGGAGGATAGTTGGCAGGAGTTGACAGGAACAGATCGACTGCTGCCCGGCGGCTCGCTGCCCGCTGCTAGCTCCCGGCCGCGACGACCCTCCGCGCCAATCAAAAAGGGACGCTTGTAGCGTCCCTCGACTCAGCCGTGAATAGGCGCCGCGAACATCCAGTTGCAGATGTCAGCAGCCAATCACAAGCCGTAGACGGTGAAGCGAAGCGCGGCGCGCAGACTGCGTGCCGCGCCCGCCGTCATTGCCGCTTGTAGATCTCTGCTCCGCCCTTGATGAACTCCACGGCCTTTTCTTCCATGCCCTTTGCGAGTGCGGCTTGATCCGATACGCCTTGTGCCGCCGCGAACTCGCGCACGTCCTGCGTGATTTTCATCGAGCAGAAGTGCGGCCCGCACATCGAGCAAAAGTGCGCCACCTTCGCCGAATCCTTCGGCAGCGTCTCGTCGTGGAATTCGCGCGCCTTGTCGGGATCGAGGCCGATGTTGAACTGATCCTCCCAGCGGAACTCGAAGCGCGCTTTCGACAACGCGTTGTCGCGCACCTGCGCACCCGGATGCCCCTTGGCCAGATCGGCCGCGTGCGCCGCGAGCTTGTAGGTGATGATGCCTTCCTTGACATCGTCCTTGTTCGGCAGGCCGAGATGCTCCTTCGGCGTGACGTAGCAGAGCATCGCCGTGCCGAACCAGCCGATCATCGCGGCGCCGATGCCCGACGTGATGTGATCGTAACCGGGCGCGATATCGGTGGTGAGCGGCCCCAGCGTGTAGAACGGCGCTTCGTCGCACCATTGCAGTTGCAGGTCCATGTTCTCCTTGATGAGCTGCATCGGCACGTGTCCGGGGCCTTCGATCATCACCTGCACGTCGTGCTTCCACGCCGTTTGCGTCAACTCGCCGAGCGTCTTGAGTTCGCCCAGTTGCGCCTCGTCGTTGGCGTCGTAGATCGAGCCGGGACGCAGGCCGTCGCCGAGCGAGAAGCTCACGTCGTAGGCCTTCATGATTTCGCAGATGTCCTCGAAGTGCTCGTAGAGGAAGCTTTCCTTGTGGTGCGCGAGACACCATTTGGCCATGATCGAGCCGCCGCGCGAGACGATGCCCGTCATGCGGTTGGCCGTCATCGGCACGTAGCGCAGCAGGACGCCCGCATGGATCGTGAAATAGTCGACGCCTTGCTCGGCCTGTTCGATGAGCGTATCGCGGAAGATCTCCCACGTGAGGTCTTCAGCCTTACCGTTGACCTTCTCGAGCGCTTGGTAGATCGGCACCGTGCCGATCGGCACCGGGCTGTTGCGGATGATCCACTCGCGCGTCTCGTGAATGTGTTTGCCCGTCGAGAGATCCATGACCGTGTCGCCGCCCCAGCGGATTGCCCACGTCATCTTGTCGACTTCCTCGCCGATCGACGACGTCACGGCCGAGTTGCCGATATTCGCGTTGATCTTCACGAGGAAGTTGCGGCCGATGATCATCGGCTCGCTCTCGGGGTGGTTGATGTTCGCAGGAATGATCGCGCGGCCGCGCGCGACTTCCTCGCGGACGAACTCAGGCGTGATCTCGGGCGCCGCATTCGCGCCGAATGCCGCTGCGCCGAACGCCTGGCCCGGGTGCTGGCGGCCCATCATGTCGGCTAGCTTTGCGCCGTTCGGGCCGCTGGCACGCAGGCTCTCGAGGTATTGCGCGCGGCGCTGGTTCTCGCGAATCGCGATGAACTCCATTTCGGGCGTGATGATGCCGCGGCGCGCGTAGTGCATTTGCGTTACGTTCGCGCCGGCCTTGGCGCGGCGCGGCGTGCGGTGCAAATCCGGAAAGCGCAGCGAGGCGGTGGCCGGATCGGCGGCGCGCTCGCGGCCGTATTGGCTCGTGAGTCCCGTCAGCGCTTCCGTGTCGCCGCGCTCTTCAATCCAGCGCTGGCGCAGCGCGGGCAAGCCCGCGCGGATGTCGATCTTCGCCTGCGGGTCCGTGTAGGGGCCCGATGTGTCGTAGACGTAGATCGGTGGATTCTTCTCGCCGCCGAAGCCCGTCGGCGTGTCGGCCTGCGTGATTTCTCGCATCGGCACCCGGATGTCGGGGCGCGAGCCCGTGACATGGACCTTTTGCGAGTTGGGCAGCGGGGCGACGGCCGCGGCGTCGACGCGCGCTTCCGAGGAAATGAATTTTGGGTTTGCACTCATGCGAATCTCCTGACTTAGGGTGCTAATGCAGGAGACGAGAGGGCGGATGAGAGAAAGGCGCAGGGCGGCAAAGCCTCTACGCTTCCCTGCGCTGGCATTATCCAGATCAGGTTCAAAGGGTATTTCTCACCCGCGCGTGCCGAGTGCGACGGCACGACGCAGGACCCCCGCGTTAGCATCGCAGAAGATACACCGGGCGCCCCGCCTTTGGCAACCGTCGAGCGCATCGGTATGGCATCGGGATCAATCGATGAGCGTGCCGTCCGGCTCGTAGAAAGGAAACGGCCCGTCGCCTTCGTCGACGTAGGCATGATGCGTGACAACCCCCGTCTGAGGGGCATATCGATGCAGCGCGAAGGCGGGCGGCTCGAGCCGGAACGCCGACGGTGCGTTCGCGCGCAGATCGAGCGCGACTTGATGCGCGGGCGAGGGCGCGGCGGAGGCAATCGTGCCGGCAAAGCGCGTGAAAATCGGCCGGTGCACGTGGCCGCAGATCACGCGTTCGACGTTCGAATAGCGGCTGACGATGGCGGCGAGACGCTGTGTCGATTCCGAATCTAGCCGCTGCCGGTCCATGTGGTCGATTCCCGAAACGAAGGGCGGATGGTGCAGTGCCAGTATGACCGGCTTGTTCCGCGCCGCGGTCAGTTCGGTGTCGAGCCATGCGAGGCGCGCTTCGCACAGGTGCCCGTCGCTTTGCCGCGGCGTTTGGGAATCGAGCGCGACGAGCCGCAGCGCGCCGAAGTCGACGGCGTAGTGGACGAATTCCCCGCCCGTGTGCAGATAGGCGTGCTGGCCGAACACCTGGCGCAGGGCGGCGCGATCGTCGTGATTGCCCACCAGCAGATAGACCGGCATCGCAAGCGGCGCGAGCAGTTTCGCGAGTGCCTCGTATTCTACGAGACTGCCCGTGTCGACGAGGTCGCCCGTAACGACGACGGCATCGGGCTGCGGTTCGAGTGTATTCAGGCGCGCCACGCAGCGTGCCAAATAGGCCGCCGTGTCCACGCGGCGATACGCGAGAGCACCGGGGCGCTTGATGTGCGGATCGCTGATCTGGGCCAGCAGCATGGGAAGTCCTTCCTTTTTGGTTAACGGCGCAAGGGCGCAACGTCGTCAGGGCAACGCGATCCATCCTTCCGGCGCAATATGGATGCCGACCGCCGCGCCGGGCGTCCATTCGGTACGCCCGGAGACGTCGATCACAACGGCATCGGGCGCCGCGCCCGTCACCGTCACGCGGGTGCGCTCGCCTAGAAACGACACCGTCTCGACGATACCGCGTAGGGATGCGCCCTCGGGATCGACGAGCCGCCCGTCCTCGGGCCGAAAGAAAAGCTCGGACGGTCCGCCTTGCATCAACCCGGCGGGCGGCTCGATCCTGCCGCCGACCGTCGCAAACGCGCCGCCGTGCCATTGCCCCGCGAGTCGATTGATCGTTCCGACGAATTGCGCGACGGCGCGATTGGCTGGACGATAGTAAATGTCGCGCGGGGTGCCGATCTGCTCGATGCGTCCCGCGCCCATGACGACGATGCGGTCGCCCAATTCCATCGCTTCGGCCTGATCGTGTGTCACGTAGACGGTCGTGACGCCGAGCCCGCGCAGCAACGTACTCATCTCGCGTCGCAGCGTGTCGCGCAAGCGCGCATCGAGCGCCGTCAGCGGTTCGTCGAGCAACAGCACGCGCGGCTCGCGAGCCAGCGCGCGGGCGAGCGCGACGCGTTGCCGCTGGCCGCCCGAGAGTTGATGGATCGGCTTGTCGGCATGGGCTTCGAGCCGCATCATCGCGAGCAGCTCGCCGACGCGCTTGCGCGCGAGCACGGGCTCGGCTTTGGCGATCTTCAGCCCGTAGCCGATGTTCCCGCGCACGGTCAAGTTCGGAAATAGCGCATAGCTTTGAAACACCATGCCGACCTGCCGCTGCTCGATGGGCAACCGCGTGACGTCGTCGTCGCCGAATCGCACGGCGCCGCCGTCATCGGGTGTTTCAAGGCCTGCAATGATGCGCAGCGTCGTGGTTTTACCGCAGCCCGACGGCCCGAGCAGCACGAGCGTTTCCCCCGCGCCGATCTCAAGATCGAGCGGCTCGAGCACGCGTGTGCCGTGGAATGTTTTTGCGCACCGAGCGAGTGCGATCGGAATTGGAGTCAATTTCATCTGAGCGGGTGGATCGAGAATTTATTCCGTGTCGTTGTCGTTGTCGTCCTTGATCTTGTCGCGGTTGGCCACGTCGATGCCGCGCATCGTTTGGTCTTGCCCTGCGCCGAAGCGCTGCATCGCGACGAGCAGCGGCATCGTCATCGCGAAGAACAGAATCGTGTACGCGCTGCCCACCTCGATGCGCAGGGACGCGTAAGTATCGGCGAGTCCCACGGGCAGCGTCTTCGTTTCGGGCGTGTGCAGCATCCACGTCAGATTGAACTCGCCGATCGATAGCGTGACGACAGCGAGTGCGCCTGCGACGATGCCCGGCTGAAGATTGGGCAGTACGACCGTGAAAAAGCGCTGGACGAACGTAGCACCGAGGCTCGCCGCGCCTTCTTCGAGCGTGCGCAGATCGGCGCTTGCGGCGACGGCGGCGACGGCGCGCACCATGAACGGCAGCGTGAAGACGACGTGACCGACGACGATGAAGGTGGCGCTCATGCGAAACGCGGTGAAGCCGCCGTAGACGACGATGAGCGCGAGTGCCGACGCGAGCCCCGGCAGCGCGATCGGCAGCACTAACAACTCTTCGACGACACGAGCGAAGCGCGTCTTGCTGCGCGCGAGCGCATAGGCAGCGGGCACGCCGGTGAGGAGCGTGATGACGAGCGTGGCCGCGGCGATTTCGAGCGAGAGCAGCACGGAACCGTGATACTGCGTCCAAACTTGCTCGAGCCACCGCAGCGTGAGGCCGCTCGAGACGCCGCGAAAGTAATTGACCGTCAGCCCCGCGAGCACAGACATGACGACGGGCACGACGAGGAAGGCGCACAGCGCGAACGTGACGAGCCACCCGCCGAGCGCGAGCAGCTTGCGCGGCGCGAGGAAGGCGGCCAGGCGCGGGATCCCGCGGCGATCGGCGGTGACAGAATGGGCGAGCTGGTTCATTGCGGGTCTCTCGTCATGCGGTGGCCGCGACGGCCGATCCTGTGGCGCTGCGCGCAAGGGCGAGCACGAGCCAGGTGACGATACCGAGAATTACCGACAGCCCGGCAGCCGTGATCATGTTCGCATTCAGCGTGAACTCGGTGTAGATCGTCATCGGCAGCACGTCGATGTCGGTTGCGAGCGTGAACGCGGTGCCGAATGCGCCCATGGCGGTGGCGAAGCAGATCGCGCCCGCTGCGACGAGCCCGGGTGCTAGGCCCGGCAGAATGACGTCCCGCATGATTTGCCAGGGCGAAGCGCCGAGCGAGCGGGCCGCTTCTTCGAGCGAGCGGTCGAGCTTCGATGCCGACGCCATGACGGTGACGATCACGCGCGGAATCGAAAAGTAGAGGTACCCGAGAAAGAGCCCTGTCATCGAATAGGCGAATACCCACTTCTCGCCCGTCAGCTTTTGGGTAACTGCCCCAATGAGTCCTTGCCGTCCGGCCAGCATGATGACCATGAAGCCGACGACGACGCCCGGAAACGCGAGCGGAAACGTGAGCAGCGCGACGAGCGTGCGCTTGCCGGCAAATTCTCGGCGCGCGAGCAGCAAGCCCGAGATCACCGACAGCACGAGCGTGGCGAGCGTGACGGCGGCCGAGAGCACGACCGTTGCCACGAGACTGTCCATGTATCGCGCGTTAGTGAGCAGCGCGCGGTAAGTCGCGATGGCGTGACCGTCGGCGCTCACGTGGACGAGTACGCCCATCGGCAGCAGCCAAAACGCGATGAAAACGGCGAGCGCCGGCGCGATCAAGACGATGCGCCAGCGTAATGGGAATGTGATGTCGTGCATGATGATGACCGCTCGTAGCGAAGAAAAGCGGCGAGCCCGAGGCTAGCGCGCGGGCGAGCGTTCGAAGCCGAGCGCCCGCGTGCAACCCGGGGAAGGCTCGATGTTCAGTGCATGACGTCCAGGTACTGCTGACCGAACGCTTGCTGCTTGTCCGCCATCTTCGCGAAATCGACAGGCTTGGCGCGCGCGTAATCGCTCGCAGGTAGGAACTTTTCGGCCGCTTCGTTGCTCATCGCGCTTGCGCGCACCGGCCGCAGGTAGGCGTTGGCCCAGATCTTCTGACCTTCGTCGGACAGCGCGAAGTCGAGCACCTTCTTGCCGTTCGCCTCGTGCGGCGCACCCTTGACCAGGCTCATGACGTACGGAACCGAGATCGTGCCTTCGGCCGGAATCACGAACTCGACGTTGGCGTGGTCTTTGTATTTGGCGCGATAGGCATCGAAGTCGTAGTCGAGCAAGATAGGAATCTCGCCCGACAGCACGCGTGCATAGGCCGTCTGCTTCGGCACGATCGGGGCATTGGCCTTGAGCTTTTTGAACCAATCCAGCGCGGGCTTGAAGTTGTCGACCGAACCGCCGAGTGCTTCGTTCACCGCGACGGCACCGGCATAACCGACGAACGCGCTCGACGGATCGAGATACCCGATCATCCCCTTGTATTCGGGCTTGAGTAGATCGGCCCATGATCTGGGCACACGCTTGCCTTCCAGCGCATCTTTATTGACGAAGAAGCCGAGCGTGCCCGAGTGGATCGCAAACCAATATCCTTGCGGGTCCTTCAGCCCGGCGGGAATGTCATCCCAATGCGCGGGCTTGTACGGTTGAACGACACCTTTTTCTTTCGCCTGAAACGCCGACGATACGCCGAGATAGACCACGTCGGCGACAGGGCTCTTTTGCTCCGCGATCAATTGCGCAATCGCTTGGCCGGAGTTCTTGTTGTCCGACGGCACGCGAATGCCGGTTTTCTCCCGAATCGCCTTGATTTCAGTGGCCCAATCGGCCCATTCCGGCGGGCAGTTATAGCAGATGGCTGTTTCTTGGGCGTGCGCGGCGGGCGCGAAGGGAGCCGCGAACGCGATGAGCGCAGCGGCGGCGTAAGCAAGCCGCGCGAAGCGCGCACGAAGGCTGGATGAGCGACGTGTCACTTAAGGTCTCCTTGCGGGACGAGAAAGAGAATAATTTGGACGTCATGGGAATGCAGCGCTGGCCGTTGGCAGCCGGCGCAAGAACTGCAGTAGCCGCGTCGTTTATGCGACGGGGTGCGCGGGCAGGGCGGGACCCGACGCACCTGAGAGCGCGGCGATCGTCGCGCCCTGGCGCAGCGTGTGAGGCAACGTGAGAGAGAGTGATTCGCTGTTGTCGGCACCCTTGATGCGCGACATCAGGCGTCGCCATGCGGCGCAGCCGATCTCGCGGTTCGGCGTGCCGATGCTGGCGAGCGGCGGCGAAAGCAGCTCGCCCATCGCGAGCCCGTCGAAGCCGAGGATCGACATGTCTTCGGGCACGCTGTAGCGGGCGCGGCGCAGGCCTCGCATGACCACCATCGCGAGCAAATCGTTGCTGCAAAAAAGGGCGGTGGGACGGGCTGGGCCCGACGTGAGGTGTGCCAGAACAGAGGGGGCGAGCGCGTCGGCGTTGAAGTCGACTTCGAGCGCCGGCGCCGGTGCGAGCCCGGCCTGGCGCATCGCCTCCGAGTAGCCGCAGTAGCGCAGGCGCGCGCGGTCGGATTCCGCGAGCGTGCCCGCGAGCATCAACACGCGCTCGTGTCCGTGCTCGATCAGCATGCGAACGCCGTCGTATGCGGCGCGCCGGTTGTCGACGGAAACCGACGGACGGCGCACAGTGTCGTTATGCATGAGCACGTAGAGATTGCCGTCGCGATCGAGTTCATCGAGCAGCGGGTGCGTGTCGGCGTCGGCCACGGTCAGGATCAGACCCTCCACGCGTTGGGCGAGCAGTGTCTCGATCGCGTGACGTTCGCGCGCGGCGTCGTACTGGGTCGTCATGAGCATGAGACGATAGCCCTGCGCGGCCGCCAGTTCGTCGATGCCTTGCAGGCACTCGGCGAAGACGGGATTCGCGAGCGTGGGCAGCACGACGCCGATTAGGCGCGTGCGTTCGCCGCGCAATTGCCGGCCGAGCGGGCTGGGGCTGAATTGGAGCGCCTCGATTGCTTCGCGGATCGTCGCGAGCGTGACGCGATTCACCGTATGGGGGGCGTTGATCGCGCGAGACACTGTCGCGATGGAAAAGCCGGCATAGGCGGCTACATCCTTGATCGTGTGTTTCATCTCTCTGTGCAGTCCGGTAGTACTGGGCCTGGAAACGTTTACGCCGCAACGATTATTCGGCTCGATTATGACCGAGCTGTGACCTTTTTGCTCGATATTTGGACTGAAAAAAGTGTTTTGTGAGCTTGGCTCCGCCGGTTCCCCTAGGCATAATCGGTCGCGATCGGACGTCGGCCCTGGGGCGGGCGACCGGAATATTCCTCGTAACCCCCGTTTTTGAAGAAAGAAAGGACCGACGCGTGAGCCTTTTGTTTTTAATTTTCCTAAGCGTCCTTCAGGGCGTCACCGAACTCTTCCCCGTGAGCAGCCTCGGACATACGCTGCTTGCCCCGGCGCTGCTCGGCATGCATATTGACAAGCATGCGCCGCAACTCATTCCGTTTCTGGTCGCGCTGCATCTTGGGACGGCGTTCGCTTTGCTGTGGTATTTCCGCAAACGGTGGATCGCGCTGATTGGAGGGTGGTTCGGGACGCTCGCGGGGCGGCCTAGCGAAGATGGCCATATGATGTGGGCGCTCATCATCGGAACGATTCCGGCCGGGCTCGTCGGCCTTCTACTCGAAAAACGGCTCGAGCGCGTTTTCCACGACTTGCGCATCGTTGCGCTGGCGCTGGTGGTAAACGGGCTGCTGCTGTGGCTGGGCGATCGGTTGCAGCGCTCGCGTGCGCACCGGCCGCCTGAGAATCTGACCTTCAAGCAGGCGTTCCTTGTCGGTCTTGCGCAGATCGGCGCACTGATTCCCGGGTTCTCGCGCAGCGGTTTGACGATGATCGCGGGAAACGCGGCTGGACTGACGGCGGAGAGTGCGGCTGAATTTGCGTTCCTGCTCGGTACGCCGATCATTTTCGCGGCGGGGCTGCTGGAGGTGCCTAAGCTGTTCCACGCGCCCGGGCAACTGGCGGACGCGATTTTTGGCGGCGTATTGACGGCGATCGCCGCCTATCTCAGCGTGCGCTTTCTGATGCGTTACTTCGAGGGGCGCGGCCGTCTAGCCTCGTTCGGCATTTACTGCGTGGTGGCGGGACTGGCTTGCTTGGCCTGGTTTGTGACGCACGGCCAGCCGGTCTAATGCGCTGTCCGCAGGTGCGTGCGCATCCGGTATAATTCCGGCCCCGGCGCGGTGTGCCGGGAGCGTCGTACGCGTCGTACAATCACGCCTTCGCCTCCCCATAGTTCAACGGATAGAACACGGGTCTTCTAAACCTGAAATCGAGGTTCGATTCCTCGTGGGGGGGCCAACAATCCGCCTAACGTTGCCCGTCGTCTACCAAAGTCCCAGGCCAGTCAAGGGCTTGCGGCCGTTTTAGCTCCCATCTTTGCCAAAGTTTTACCATTGACACCCACAAGCCGTGGGGGTACTTTCGGGGTGCTTTTTGACGAAAGGGGGTACCGAGATACCCCCGCATTTCCGATGCCCCTGACTGACGCCGCAGTGCGCGCCGCAAAGCCTCGCGACAAGGCTTACAAGCTGGCCGACGGCCAAGGCATGTACCTCCATGTAGCGCCCAATGGCGCGAAGTACTGGCGTATGAAATACCGCGTCGATGGAAAGGAGAGGGTGCACGCCATCGGCGTCTACCCGGCCGTGTCGCTGCTGGCCGCCCGCAAGGCGCGCGACGGCATCAAAGAGCAGATGCGCGCCGGCCTGGACCCGTCACATGAGAAGCGTCGTGTGAAGCTCGAGGCGGGGCTGCGCTGTATGAACTCCTTCGAGGCGATCGCGCGTGAGTGGCATGAGGCGAAATGCCAAACGTGGAAATCGAGCTACGCAGACGGAGTGATATCTCTGCTCGAGAAGGAACTGTTTCCGGCACTCGGTGCGCGGCCGATCGCGGAGATCACGGCGCCCGAACTGCTCGGCGTGCTTCGGAAAATCGAGGCCCGTGGTGCGCTCGAAATGTCGAAGAAATCCATGCAGCTCGCCGGCCAGATCTTTCGTTTTGGAATAGCGACCGGTCGAGCAGAACGCGATCCAACGCCGGATCTGAAGGGAGCGCTCAAGACGCGCAAGGTCAAGCACATGGCGCGCATCACCGAGGCCGAACTGCCGGAGCTAATGCCCAAGATCGCGGCGTACGACGGTGAGTTCCAGACGAGGCTCGCCTGCAATTCATGGCGCTGACGTTTGTGCGGACCGGCGAAATGCGGTTTGCCGAATGGTCCGATATCGACGAGGAAAAGGCCGAGTGGCGGATCCCGGCGGAGCGGATGAAGATGCCAAGCCCGCACATCGTGCCGCTGTCGACCCAAGCGCTCGATGTCATTCGTCAGCTGCGCGAACTCAACGGCCGGTGGAAGTGGATCTTCCCGAGCCAGTCGAACACGCAGAAGCCCATCAGCGAAAACACGGTGCTGTTTGCTCTCTACCGCATGGGCTACCACTCCAGAATGACGGGGCACGGCTTCCGCGGGCTGGCGTCGACGATCCTGAACGAGAACCGGTTCGAGGGGGACTGGATCGAGCGTCAGTTGGCGCATACCGAGCGCAACGACGTCCGGGCGGCATACAACCATGCACAGTACCTGCCGGAGCGGCGGCGGATGATGCGTGGTGGGGGGATTATCTTGAGCGCCAGAGCGCCAATAAACGCGCGTCGCGCGAGGATAGACGTGAATAGCGACTACATCGTCTTTGTTGACGAAAGCGGGGACCACAGCCTGACATCGATCGATGGCGAATATCCGATCTTCGTGCTGTGCTTCTGCGTCATGAAGAAGGCCGATTACGCCGACGCTGTGGTGCCACGCCTCAAAAGACTGAAATTTGAGACGTTCGGGCACGACTGCGTGGTGCTGCATGAAATTGACATTCGGCGCAAGCGCGGATACTTCTCGCAACTCAGCAAAGAGCCGCGAGATGCGTTCATGGACGCGCTTACACAAGTAATAGTCGATACACCGATGACGGTGATTGCCGTCGTCATCGAGAAAAGCAAACTCAAAGAGCGGTACCTCCGTCCTTACAATCCATACCATATCGGTATCCAGTACGGGCTGGAGCGGGTCCGACATTTTCTGCGGCTACATGGACAGCACGACGCGACAACTCATGTGGTGTGTGAGGCAAGAGGCGCGAAAGAGGATGCCGATCTCGAGTTGGCTTTTCGACGGGTTTGTGATGGCGATAATAGGTTGAAGGCGAAATACAACTTTGACATTGTGATTTGCGATAAGAAAGCCAACTCGGAAGGCTTGCAACTTGCCGACCTCATGGCGCGGCCGATAGGACTGTCTGTGTTGCGGCCCGGGCAACCGAACAGGGCATTCGAGGTGCTCGAGACGAAGCTGTTTACCGGTTCTCATGGGGTCGTATTTGGGAATGGCCTAAAAGTGTTCCCCTAGAAAAGCGAAAGGCCCCAAGGTAGTCCCTGGAGCCTAGCGCCGGCCGCGTAGTCGCAACCCATTTATGGTTGTAAGTCTACTTCGTGCCGCCCGGGCGCGTCAAGTTGACTAAACATCGCCGCATGCACGGTCCCGCCCGGGCTTTTCACGTCTGCTGCGCCGCCGACCACCTGATCGAAAAGACCGGCCCCTCGATCGCTCCCCGATCCACAGCACCGGCCAGTTCGACGAGCCGTCGAAACCTATGAAGTTCCACAGCATCTCGCCCGCGGCGTTCCAGCCGTTGAAGCGTTCCGGCTGTAACTCGTCTTGCCATTCCTGGCCCGGGTCCCAGTCGTCGCGATCTTCAGCATTGGGATCTACTTCGGGCATGACCCAGCGGAACGCGCCGACCCCCGGCGTCAGAATAGTTGCCGTTCCCGGCTGGCGTGACGTCGGAGATCGTCGTGCACCCCGCGACGACGGCGACGATCGCGACTACGGACAGAACTCGCATGTGGTTCCCCGTTGTAGCAGCCGGCGCTCGCGACGCCGGCTCCAATCACGCCATCGTCGCGAAGAACTTTGCGGCGGCGAGCTTCATTAGGCATGCCTGAACCTTCAATGTCTCGCTCTCTGATAGCGAAACTTCGATCGCGCCGTCGCGCAAGAGGACCAGGCCACCGTTGCCGGTGATAGCGCAGTCGAACTTCGCAGACATCCGAGACATCGCTTCGATTGCCGATGCCTGCGATTGGCGTGACGCACGCTGTTGTTTGGGCGGGGACGGCACATCGAAAACGCTGTTTCGTGCTTGAGGCGACTTGATGGTCGGAGCGGCATTGGAAGCGTCGATAACCCGTTGGGTGATTCGCTCTGCAGCATCGGGCGGCACTTGGTCGGCCATGTAATGCTTGTTCATCCAACGTCCATCGATCTCGGCGCGCTCGGTGACGATCTTTTCGTTGCGAACGTACTGCCATAGCGCGGTCGTGACCTTGCTCGCGCTGTTGATGCCCACGCGCGAAGCGAGTTCGGCGGATGATATGCCCGGGTGAGCCTTGATCAACTCGATCATTTCTGCACGTTTGCCTTGAATTAGTTTCTTCGTTGCCATCCTGGTTATCTCCTGGTTGAAGGGAAATCCCGGACCACATGGACCGAGGGAGCGCCAGGATATTTTTTGTCGTTATCGCGCGTGATGGATTCTGGCGACGGGAGCCGCATCTTCATCGAGAGAATCAATTTGCAGGCACCGCACATCGATAGCGGTTTGCCTTTCAGCGACGACATGGAGTTTGCTCTGCACACCGCTTAGACTCAAGTACCAAGTGCGACACTTCATCGGCGCCATCTGACGCCCGGCCAGCAGGCTGAAATCATGGCCGCCGCGCAGGACTGGGCCGCGGCTCAGACGCGCGGCGGAGATCGTTGCTTAGACCAAGCGGCAACGTTGCCGCTCGAAACGGCTGCCGCCGTGCCGCTCAATCGGGCGCGAGCGAGCGCACTCAGCGCATGGCGGACAAGGTTGCGCGCGCAAATCCCGAACTGGCGAAGCAGGTTGCGCACGGCGAGACCAGTCTTCCGAAGGCGGTCGAGCAGCTATCCACTCAGAAATCCTCACGGGTCGATGCGATAGGCCCTGACGGTTCGTCTCGGTTTGTCGGGGCCTGAAGCTGTGTCACGCCACGCTGAGGGCGGCAGAAAAGCCACTTTTGTCTGCGACCGGAAGTCGCTGGTTAACCAGAGGAGCGCCGTTGCGTCGACGTATGGCCTGCATCAGCACGGGATTATCCAGGCACAGAATGCCGGGTTCAACATGGATCTGCCGTTCCAAATCGCGAGCGTACGGACCGTCATGGATCGCGGTTGGCACGACACCAACCTGATCATCACCGACGAAGCGCACACGATCGGCGATGCGGCTTCCCGCAAGGACGGCGACCAGCGCGACCAGCGAAATCTTGAAGATGCGTTTCATAGGCGGTCTGCAACGTCATCTGGTTTGGGGCCATTCCGAGCATCGCCCGTGCCACAGCGACGCCTCGTAGGTCGGCCGATTGCCGCGATTCGCTCAAAAGGTCCTATTTAGGCGTGTCGAATCCGTACGTCAGCGCGCTTTCACGTGGTGTGCTTGCCGAGGGCATCGACGCGACACGTTGATTATTAGCCATTCGACCGACTTCGCCGATCGCCTCCAATAACCGATGATGCTTGCACGGGCGTCGTTCGTGGCGTCCCGGCACCCGGCAAGCGAGCGTGCCGCCCTACGGCGGTGCGCGACGATCTTTGCCTCCGCTATCCACCATCGACGAGCGCCCTGATGATGCCAAATGTGCGAGACCTGCGTCGCCCTCGGAAACCCGTCCGATTTCCCGGTCACTCCGAGTCCTTGCACGTCATTTCCAGCGATCATTCATCTTTTCAAGCACGTCTCACGGAGCTGGAACAAATGATGACTGATATCCGCGAACGCATGGCGCATGTCGAAGCCGGGTTGCTTCATCTGGCGACCAAGAACGACGTTACAACCCTCGAATCGACGCTTCTAAAATGGTTCATCGGAACCGCGATCGCGTTGACAGGTTTTGTCTTCGCCGCGGCCAGATTGGTCCACTGAGCTGCTGCGGTCGGGCCGCCCTGCTGTGCCGTGGGTTCATCCGCACACGCCATGATAGTCGGAAGGTGCTGCCGCTCACGGCGTATGCGGTTGCTTTCCTGCGGGCTCGACCTCGTGTGCATCGCGCACGGGCGCTTGGTCTGGCTGCAGATCGGTTTCCGGTAGCGTCTCAGGCGTGCGAGCGGGCGGTGTGCCGCGCCCGATCTCCGATGGCGCGGGGTCCGGCTTGCGGCGTGTAGTCGATGCGTTCATGGGCGTGTCCCTCGTCTCTACGCCTGCAGATCCAGCAACGCCCGTGCCGACCCGTTGTTTGTTTCAGCCCCCGCTTCTTCAATGCAGCGTGTCGGACATAGCTGATTGCTGTCTGACTTTCTGTCGGCTCATCGCTTATCCCTTATCGCTCGTCAACGGTCGGTCAAGATATTGTCAATTCGCAGTCCGTCTTTGATTTTTGGCGCATAAAACTAAAGGATGTGGTTCATCGCGGTATGTTTTTAGGACGAAAAGAAGTTGCATCGATATCTTTCGAAAATTTGCGTCCATATCCGCGCAATAAAACGTTGTTCGTCGATTGCGCTTCGGCTAGAATCGCCCGCACCGTGCGGCGCTTGTGCGGCGCTTGTGCGGCGCTTGTGCGGCGGTACGCGCTGCGGCCAGTGCGATAAGAAGATGTGGATCGATGTAAGTCCATTAAGAATTTTCCGAGAGACAAAATTAAAGCTATATGACAAATGTCGGTTGTTGAGTAACGGAATAATTGTTCCTATCTATTTCGTGCATTATTTCGTCGCCGCGCTTTGACGTTAATTACATGACAGCGGCGGTTCTTTCACGTCGCAATGGCAATAGCGAGGATGAAAACGCATGACCCCCCGGCAAGTCCTATTGTTGTCACGTCCCAGGCATCGAATCCGTATAGCCGTGCTCGACGATCACCCGATCGTCTCGCTCGGCGTTGCCACCTATCTGCGCGATCACGCCGATTTCGAGCTCATGGCGAACGTTTCCGCGGTCGATGACCTGTTCGCCGTGCTCGAGCTTAGCGAGTGCGATGTCGCGCTCGTCGATTTCTATCTTCCCGCAGACCGAATCGACGGTGCGTCATTCATCAAGCGGTTGCGCGTCGAGGCGCCGACGCTCGTAATCGTGGTGCTCTCCGCCGCGCGTGCGAGCGATACCGAATGCGTTTGCCACCGAGCGGGCGCGAATGCATTTCTCGAAAAGACGACGTCGTTACCGTTGATCGCCGAGGCGATCCGCTGCGCGGTCAGTTCGCCGCGCAAATTTTTCGTGAGTCGGGAAGGCAGAATCGAAGCGCGTGTGCCGCACCCGCGGGAAGACATGTTGTCGGCCGCTGAAATCGAGATATTGCGCCATATCGCGGAGGGGTTATCGGTGACACAGACGGCTGCAAGGCTCACGCGCAGCAAGAAGACAGTCAGCACACACAAGCGCAGCGCCATGCGCAAACTGCGCGTGTCGGACGACCTCGGGCTGGCGCTGTTTCTCAAGGAGAAGTTTCGGGGTTGAAGCCAATGACGGCGGCACGGGTCAGTGTTGAATCCAGTGTTGAATCCGAGCGGCGTATCGTAAGGCGCGGCCGCCTCGCATCGTCCGCGCTCGCCCGGCACTTAGTGAGCCTCGTCGTCGCCGGGTGCTCGGCCTGTGCATCGGAGGTCACGGACGCCGCGGAAGGCGAGCCGGCGGTAATGCGCGCCGCCGCCTATCGCAACGATATGAGCGCGCTTGATTACGTCGATCAGACCGGCGTGCGGCATGGGCTCAATGCAAGCGTTTTACGTGCGATCGCAGACCGCCATCGGATGACACTCGACTACCGGGCGTTTGTCTCAGTCGAGCAAGCGTGGGAGGCGCTCGAGCGCGGCGAAATCGACGTCGCCCCGGTCGCGTGCGACGATCCCGTGCCCGTTGGTGTCGGCACGCTGTCGCAGCCTTACACCTCGGCTCCCGTGGGCGTCGTACTTGCGCGCGGTCGCGCCGTGCCGCGGACGTTGTCCGATCTGGCGGGCGAGCGCGTCGTCATCGCCCGCGGCAGCCTTGGCGGCGCGACTCTAAAAGCGAACCTGCCCGGCGTCGCACTGCGTGACATGCCCGAGCGTAAAGCGGCGCTGGAGGCCGTGGCCGGTGGACAGGCCGATGCGTTCATCGGCCTCCATTCGCTGAACGCGGGCGCCGTCAGCGCGCTCGCGCTCGGCACGCTCGCGCCGGTCGCCATGCCGCTTTCGATCGCATTGTGCCTGGCATCTCGGCAGGCCGACGCCCGCATGAGCACGATGATCGCCGAGGGGCTCGCGACCCTTTCGCCATCGGTACTCAGCGAGATCGAACATCAACCGCTGCCGGTTGCGATGCGCCGCACCGCGGCCCCCTCGGCATTTGCCCCGACAGATGCCGAGCGCGAGTGGGTGCGTGCGCATCCCATCGTGCGCGTAGGTGTTCAGCGGCTCGGTCGCCCTTATGATTTCGTCGATGACCAGGGGCGGTGGCAGGGCCTCGGCGCAACGCTGCTGCGGCAGGTCGCGCATACGGCCGGCCTGCGGTTCGAACCCGTGCTGATCGACGCCGGCCTCGACCCGTCAGGGGCGCTGGGCAGCGGCATCGTCGATCTCGTCTCCTCGTTTCCGCTCGCCCCGGGCGGAATGGCGGCGGCGCTGGCCACCACGCGCGCCTACGACAGCTTTCCATGGTCATACGTGCGCGCCGAGGGACGCGACGGCGAGTCGGAGCGGATCGCCGCGCCGCCGTGGCGAGTGCGGCACGTCGTGCCCGAACCGACTCTGGCCGACGTCACGCTCGTACCGCGAACGAATGCAGCCGACGCGTTGCGTGCAGTGCTGGCCGGCAATGCCGATGCGGCGCTCATCAACATGATCGCGGCGGAAGAACTGGGCGATCGCTATGCGAACGGCGGGCTCACGATCGATCCGACGATGGCCGGAGTCGAGCATCTAGGTTTCGCGGCTGCGACTAGCAATGCTCCGCTAATCGCGATGCTCGATCGCTATTTGGCTTCATACAGCCGGCGTGAGCTCGCTCGGCTGGCCAGCCGAGCGCGGCCGCTGACGATCGTGCTCGGCTACGACAAACGCGCGGTCATTGGCTTGACGTCGGCGTGCGCCGCCATTGCGTTGGCTGTCATCGTGACGCTCGCGTGGGCCTACCGGCGCACACGAGCGGCGCGCGCAGCCGCCGTCGCCGCCCGCGGCGAGGCTATCGCCGCGCGAGAGCAAGCGTTGGCTGCCGATCGCGCGAAGTCGGCGTTTGTCGCGATGGTGAGCCATGAGATCCGAACACCGATGAACGGCGTCGTCGGCGTGCTCGATTTGCTCGATACGATGCCGCTCGGCCCGGAGCCGACGCGCTATGTCGGCATCGCACAGCATTCTGCACGGCTTATGCTGCGTGTCGTCGACGACACGCTCGACTATTTGAAGATCGAGCAGGGCGCGTTGACGCTCGACGCCGAGCCGTTCGATATCTGCGCGCTGGCTGCAGCCGCCGTGGAACTGCACGCGCCAATCGCGGGGCGCAAGGCGCTTGCCGTGTATCTCGCCGCGATGCCGCATTTCGATAGGCGGCTCGTTGGCGATGAGGCCCGCATCAACCAAATTCTGACGAATTTGCTCAGTAATGCCATCCGCTTCACCGAACGGGGCCACGTGCTGCTCGAAGTACGCCGGAAGGTGGCGCGCGGCCGCGCTTGGCTCATCCTGTCCGTCGCCGATACGGGCGCCGGTATCTCGGAAGCCTATCGTGCGCGCCTGTTTGCGCCGTTTACGCAGCAGGACAGCACCACCACGCGACGATATGGCGGCACCGGCCTCGGGTTGTCCATTGTCAAGCGCCTCGTCGATCTCATGGGGGGCACGATCGACGTGGAAAGCCGGGTGGGCGAGGGCACGCGTGTGCGAGTCCGTTTGCCCATCGAATGGGGCGATACGCTGCGCGGTTTGCCGCGCATCCCGCCGGCTCGTGCCAGCTTGCGCATGCCGGTGCCCGAAATGGCCGTCGCCGTGCGCGCGGCACTCACGAAGATGGCCGTTCGATGTATACCGAACGGCAGGCACGCCGATATCGAGATTACGACCGACGCCGCCGGTGCCGTCGTCGTCACGTCCCGCAACGGCTCGACCCGCGTCGTGCGAGCCTTTGACGACGTCGCTGACGCGGTCGCCGCGGCCCTGACCGACGCACAGCCGCCCACCGTCGACATCGCGATTCACGGCCCTCGCGCGGGCCGTGTTACCGAGCCGCTTGCGAAGGATTGCCTGACTGGTGGCGACGGCTGCGAGCGCGGCGGCATCTCCGTGCTCGTGGTCGAAGACAACGACGTCAATCGCGACATCATCGTTCGGCAGCTTCTCGCGCTCGGTATCCGTGCGGACGCTACGGCGGACGGCATCGAGGGCTACGCGTGCTGGGAGCGCACGCGTCCGGTGCTTGTGCTGCTCGATTGCCATATGCCGGGTATCGACGGCTATACGCTCGCGCGCGACATTCGCCGTGCCGAAGGCGACGGCCGGATGCGTACGACGATCGTTGCAGTCAGCGCGAACGCAACGCAAGACGATGTGCGCACGTGTCGGCAAGCGGGCATGGACGACTACCTGTCAAAGCCGGTTACGCGGCTCAAGCTTGCCGCGTTGATTGAAAAATGGACGGAGACGGCACATGCCGAAGCACGATCGAAGTGAAGGGGCGCCGTGCGACACCGACGCGCTCGGGGCGTTCGACTTGTCCGAATTGCTTGCGGTGTACGGCGAGAGCAGCTTGCGCACCCTGTTGGCCGTGGCGCTCGACGAATTCGATTGCCAGTATCTCGTTTTCGAGGGCGCGTTTGAGCGTAGGCAATGGGCGAGGGCGGCAGAGGCCATGCATCGACTGACGGGCACAGCGGCGTTTTTCGTGAGCGAGGAGCGGCCGCTGGAGCCGCTCGGCTTCGCCGAGCGTGCGCTGAGGCTTGCCGATGTGTCGCTGGTGGAGCGGGCCGTCCCCAACGCTCAAGCGACGCTCGCCGTACTTAGGGCTGCATTCGTCGATGAGCTTGCGAAGACACGCGAGGGGCGGCAGTCAGATGGCCCTTCATAAGCGCTCGCAAGGGCATTCATTCGCGTAACGCCGTCTCGGATCGCGGCATTTCTATACGTGGTTTCCCCTTTTTTAAAGATTGTCGCGCTCTTGCAGAACGCCGCATGACATTACGTTGTAAACGGAGAGCACGGATGGGTATCGCGATGATTCGTGAACTGAGCGCGGCGATGCGTCTGAATCCGGCCGACATCGTCAAGTCGGCCCAACCGCTTGGGCAGCATGCCGATGGGGAGCCGTTCGAGTCGGTGTCGATCGACGGCATCCAAGCGCCGCTCGCTGTTGCCCCGCCGACGTCCTTCGACGCACCCTATGGGACAGCTGCCGCACCTCAGGCACCTCAGGCACCTCAGGCAACTCAGGCAACTCAGGCGACTCAGGCGACTCAGGCGACTCAGGCGACTCAGGCAATCGAGCGCCGGCTGCGCCGCGCGGCGGCGGCAGCGAGCGCGCCGCGCGCTACCGCGCCGGAGGCGGCCGTCCTTGAGCGGCTGAACTTGTCGTTGACGGAATGGATCGACGAAGACAAGGCGCTCGCGTACGTAGACCGGCCTAGCGATTTATTACAAGCCGTGGCGAAGCAGCGAAACCGTGTCGTTCCCGATGCATTCTCGACCGCGCTCGATCCGTCGCTGCTCACGGACGAAGCCGTGCTCGACGAAGCAGCCGTGCTTCACGATCGGCTGCAGAGCCGGACGGCGGCTGCCGGCACAGGGACGCCCGCTTCGCCCACGGGCTTGCCGTCGTTGTCGGCACTGCGTGAACGTTTTCTCGACGCGCTGCGCGCTAATTATGCGAAGCGCCGTGCGCTCGATGCCCTGTTCGTTCCGAGTCCATCGCTGGGGCAGACGACGCCATACTTCGACGGCTTCGCACTTCGCAACCTCGAGGGCAAATCGTTCGATGATCTCGTGCAATTGCAGCCCGTGTGGTCCGATCCCGCCTTGGGCGCGTTGACGATCGAGCAGCGGCGCGCGTTGCTGTCCGAGAAATTCGACGAGATGGCGGAGTCGACGCAATTTTCGATGGGTTCGGTTCCGCACTCGCTGGCGACGGCGGCGTTGCGAATCGATCGCTATCGTGGCGCAATGCCGTCTGTCCCCGGGGACGAAGCCGCGCTCGTGAGGGCTTTGATGCAAAAGGAAAGAGGCTGGAAGGGCGGCGAATCGTATCCCTACCATCCGCGACTGCTGTTCGCTATGCACCTGGCGCGATCGAGCGGAATCGACGTGACCTCCGTTGAGCAGTTGCGGCTCGTCTATGAAAACCAGGTGAACGACCCCGCCCTCGAATCAATGTACGCCGGCAACGACAAGCCCGCTGCGTGGATCGACCACTATCTGTCAGGCTGGGAGGCGCGTGGCGTGCGTTGGAAAGAGGGCACGCCGGCGCAGCAGGCGGAAGTGCTCGTTGGGCTGTTCGATGCGTTGCGGGCCGCGGCCGATGAAGACGGCGCTATTTCGGCGTTCGCGCGCGAGATCCGCGCGAAGGGCGTACTTGCACCCAACCGAATCGTGGGGGCGGATTTCGAGGAGCGGGCAGCCGCTACGCTCCAATACGCCAACGAGCGTCTGCTCGCGGCCTACGGCGAGCCGCCCGCGTTCGACCGACGCGAAGCGGCAGTCGCCGTACTGCGGCGCAACGGTGTTGACGATGCGACATTGACCGACGAGCGCCGCTATGTGATCGTCGGCGACAATCCTAACGTGGTGAAAGTCGCGTTCGGGGACGCCGTCGACGAATTTCTGGATCGCGCCGATTGGGTCGGCCTGAACGGCGCGTCGATGACGCTTCGCGGCAGGGCGTCGATGAAGCCGCGCGACGACCTTGAACGCGCGGAAGAAGCATTTAACGAGCACTTGGTTTCCGACCCATGGGTGGTCGCAACGGCGAAGGATCGCTTGCGTGCCCAATCGAAACCGACGACGCACGAAGCGATGCGGCAAGTGGCCAATGAGATCGCGAGCAATCTGGTCACCGAAACGGAATCGCATCGTGCGTTGATGAAGGGACTCGACACGTGGATCAACACCATGCCCATTGCAGGGCCGATCTACAACATCGAGGAAGGCGTTCGCCATAAGGACGCGCTGCGCGCTGCGTTCGGGTTGCTGTTCCTCGGCGCCGACGGATTCGATTTGAGTATGCGTACCGGCGGCGCACGTGCGGAGGCCGCACACCCGGTCGTACCGAAGCTTCGGCGCGCATTTGGCCGCATCGACGGCTCCAGCGTCAACGTCGCAGGACATCCGGAAATGATCGAGATGAGCGCGGATCCGGCCATCATCGGTCGGCGCGATGCGGACGTGCCTGGTCAATTGCACTCGTTGGCGCACGAAGCGCGAGAGAACCGGAACGTTCGCTGGCGTGATTACGATGTCGTGCATCTCGATGACGAAGACCGCATCGTGCCGATTCGCCGCGAAGGCGACGTTTATCGCGCGGTCGATTGGCATACCGGGCATCGACTGCGCGAGGTAGCTGCCATCGAGCTCGATGCGCAAACCGGCTGGGGGCGAATGCAACGCGCTGGCGCGAGCTTCGATCCGCGTTCCGTGTTCGGCACCGACGTAGCGGAGCGCCCGACGGTTCAGGGCGTGAAATCTATACTCAGGCGCGCCAACGATTTGATGCCGCGCAATTTCGACGAATTGTTCGCCGAGTCTTTCGCGCTGCCGTCGCACGCCGCCAACAGCGCGCAATTTGCGGCGCGGTCGTTCTACCGCAAGCTCTACGAATCGAGCGATACGTTTCGGCGTTTGTTCAACCATCACGCGCAGCTCGATGCGCACGCGCGTAACAGCACCGCGGCCCCGTGGAAGAAATGGGAGTTTGTGGTCGGCGAGGCCACACCGCTCGGCGCGCCGAACAAGGCCTACACGGATTTCGAGCATAAGCGAATCTACATGCCGAACGACGCAACGATCGAGACGATGCCGTACCTATCCGCTGACGGGCCGAAAACGATGACGCGCGAGCAGGCCTATCTGCACGAGGCGATTCATGCGCTGACAGGCGCGCGCGATCCCGAGCGGGCGCTCGACATGCTGAACCGGGGGCCGGCCGTCTATCTGACCGACAAAATCTTGAGCGAGGCCGGGTACGCCATTCCCGAACAGATCATGTATCGCCGGCGGAACTCGCAGCCCGACGTGCCGTTCGACCAAACGGTGGAATACCACGCGAACGTGGCCGCGCGTGCGGCAGAAGTCGAGAACCGCTATCTCGATGTGCTCGTCGACGCGAAGCGTACGACCGTGACGGCGGACACCCTAATCGAGGGGATGCCCGTGGCGTCGCGGCCGACCGTCGCGGACACGAAGGCCATTCTCGACGCGATCGAAGACGAGCAAGACGAACTCTTCCTGGCATGGAGCGATTTCAAAACGAAGTTTCACAAGAATTTCGCTTTTTACGTGCAGGATAGAACCATGACGACGGAGCTCGCATCCGACGCCATGGTCGTCATGGACTTCTACGGCCGGCTGTACGAGCGCAGCGCGACCTTCCGCCGAATGTTCGACAAGATGCCTGTGACCGACGCAACGCAGGCGCGTCCCTGGAAGTTCGTCCTGGAAGGTGATATCGAATTCGATCGGCTTTCGCCGGGCGCACGTGCACATGGCGCGACAGAGCCCGACAAGAAAATTTATGTGCTGGACGACGGCTCGAGTTACCTCACCGAGACGGGGCTGCGCGCGGCCGAGGTCGAACGCAAGCTCGCCTACCAAATGATCTGCGCGATGACGGGCCTACCCAGATTGCCGTCGGCGCAGTCATTCGCGAATCGCGGCGCGGCAGTTTTCTTGACCGACCGCATCCTGAAGGAGGCAGGGTTCAACTATCCGCGGCAGCTAGCCGCTGCGCTCGTGGCGCCGGATAACGCCGCGGCGCGAATGCAGCTGGTGGCGCATCAAACGTCGGCCATGCGCAGCGCGGCCGTGGAAGACCGGTATTTGGTGCTGGGCTAGCGCGCCCGCGCCGGCCATTTCTCAAACCACTCCTTCGTTCTTGACTGGACTTCATGATCGGTACTTCATCGCTGGCGGCCCTGTGGTCGGCGCTGCGGCGGCCCACTGGCGCGAACATCGGGATCGTCCACTGGCTCATGCGGTTCGGCCTGCGCGCCGACGCGGTGGCGGCCGCCCTCATTGCCGTCGTGATCGCGATGATGATTTTGCCGTTGCCGCTATTCATCATCGACGCGCTGATCGGAGTCAATATCGGCGCTGCCGTGCTGCTGACCGCGCTGGCGCTCTATCTGCCGAATGCCGTTTCGTTTTCGAGTTTTCCTGTGCTACTGCTGTTGACCACGCTGTTCCGGCTGGGCATTGAGGTCAGCACGAGCCGCTCAATCTTGCTGCGAGCCGACGCCGGCGAGATCGTCGACACTTTTGGCCGCTTCATCGCTGGGGACAATCTGGCGGTCGGCCTGATCGTCTTCTCGTTGGTCGCGATCGTGCAGTTTCTCGTCGTGACCAAAGGTGCCGAACGCGTGGCCGAGGTGGCGGCGCGGTTCACGCTCGATGCCATTCCGGGGCGACAGATGGCTATTGACGCCGATTTGCGCGCGGGCTTCACGCGGCCGGAAACGGCACAGTATCTGCGGACGGAGTTGGCTCGCGAAAGCCGAATGCACGGGGCGATGGACGGTGCGATGCGATTCGTCAAAGGCGACGCGATCGCCGGAATCATCATCGTCGCGGTCAATCTGACCGCCGGCATCGCGATCGGCGTGGTGCAGCGCGGGCTGGCGTTCGAAGAAGCGCTTGAGCGCTATTCGGTCCTGACGATCGGCAATGCACTGATCGCGCAGATTCCGTCACTGTTGATCGCTATCGCGGCGGCGGTACTGATCACCCGCACGGGCGACGGCGGGGAGCAGGAGTTGACCGTCGGCGCGCAGATCGCTCAGCAGTTGAGCGGGGCGCCGGCCGCGTGGTTGGTGGCGGCCTGCGTGATGACGATGTTCGCCGCGGTTCCGGGCATGCCGTGGCTCGTGTTTCTCCTGCTGGGCGCGGCGATGGTGGGCATCGGCGCGCTGCGTCTGCGCCGCGATGCACGGGAGCGCGTGCGGCAGCCACCGTCGTCGACGACGTTCGGTCTAGATGCAGTCCCCGATGATGCCGATGTACGCCAGATCGTTCCGATGCGGCCTATCGTCGTTTCTCTTTCTGCCCTCGATGCCGGTTCGACCGCGCCGGGACACGTACCTGCGCACGCCGAGCGAGCCGCGGCACTGACTCGCACGGTCCGGCGCGTGCGTAACGAACTCGTCCTACGCTATGGCGTGACAGTGCCCGTCATCGACATCGATCGAGTCGACCGGCTCACGGCGCAGGCTTATGAAATCGCGATTCACGAAGTCACGGTTGCGTCCGGGCGGTTACATTGGGATCGGGTTTGCTTGCCGGTGCGCGGCGAGCTCGAGCCCGTCGCGCGCGAACATGGGGTGGCGCAGTCGTTTCCCTTGATCGAGGGGGCGATGTGGGTCGAGCCGCATCGCTTGGCGCCGCATAACGCCGGCGCTGAGCCCGGTCTCGATGCCGTCGGCTATTTCGGACTGCTGTTGCGTCGGCTGCTGCATCGGCACGCGGGACAGTTCATCGGCATTCACGAGGCGCAACTCGTGTTCAATTGGTTGCAGCGCGAGATGCCCGCGTTGGCCAAAGAGCTATCGCAGGCGTTGACGCTGCCGCGCTTCGCCGAAGTCATGAAGCTGCTTGTTGTCGAGCGTGTGTCGTTGCGCAACGTGCGCGAGATAGCCGAGACGCTTGTCGTTTGGGCGCCTCGCGAGAAGGAGGCGGCCGCGTTGGCCGAGCATGTGCGCGTCGCGCTCGGCGCGCAGATCTGCCAAGAATTCGCGCGTGACGGCGTGCTGCACGCTTGGTTGCTCGAGCGTGGCTTGGAGGCGCGGCTCAGCGAGACGTTGCAGCAGACGCCGGTTGGCGCCATGCTCACGGTCGATCCCGACATGACGCGTGAGATCGTCGATCGGATTCGTACGCTGAACGCCGCTTGCCCGGATGCCGAGTCCGAGCCTATCGTGTTGACGACTCAAGTGTTGCGGCGCCCTTTGCGCCGAGCATTGGCGGACGATCTGTTCGAAACGCATGTCATGTCCTATGCGGAGCTTGCCCCGACGCAACGCGTGCAGGTGCTCGGCAGTATCGATTTGTGCGCCGTGCCATCCGCGGCCGCTTGACGCCGCTTGATGCCGCTCGGAGTGGCAGGGTTAAGGGGGCGCCCGTTGCGGATCGAAGGCCTCGTCGTCGATCTCGATTGGAACATTGGGGCGTTCGTCGAGCCCTTCCATTTCTTCGACGATCCGATACACGATGGCGACGGCGCGATAGCATTCGCGCGGGATTGCGAGCTGCAGTTCACCGTGGCGGTAGAGATATCGTGCCAACGTGCAAAAGCGAAAGACCACTACGCGCTCGTGCAAAGCGCTGTTCGTCATGTGCATCGTTTCCTCCGCGGTGGCTCTGCCGATGACGATCGGCGGCGCCGACGCGTCTCCGCCGTCATCGAGCAACACGGCAAAATGCTCCGGATTGACGATCAGCGCGCGCCTGCCCTTGCTGCCTTTGTCGCGCTTTGCATCGTGCACGGGCGTCGCGGCCACCGTTTCCATGGATGACATGCGTTGCCGCGCCCGCATGGACGGGTCGCCGCTCGTCTGTTTCAATTCGTCCTTCAGCTCGCGGTGCGACATGCGCAGGCCATGCCGGTGCTGCCGCCGCGCTAGAACCGCCGATAGCACCGCCGGAACCAGCAGCGCCCCCAGTACGGTCCGAATCAATGCGTGCAGGGTGGCGATGCCGGCCTCGCGATCGAATGCGAGCGACTGCCAGTCGATCATTGCGTCGACCACCGGCAACCGGATTCGTAGTTGCCAATAGACGACTGCGCCGACGATACAGGCGGTCGTCACTGCAAGTGCGACCGCTGTGAGATTCTTCTTCCCAAAAAGCCCTTTGATGTGTTGAACGGCGTTCAGCCGTTTGAGCGAAGGCCGGATCGCTTTCGGTGTGAACGAGAGGCCGCCGCATAGCCACGCGGCAAGGACTGTCGCCGCGACAGTGGCCGCCGCTACGCTGGCGAACGCGACAACGACCCAACTGGCATACCGGCCGACGAGAGACAGGCAGGTTTCGACGCGATCAAGCGATCCCATCTGCGCGAGGGCGGCGTTTTGCAGGAGCACCCAACGCTCGACGGCTGCGTCGGCGCACGCGAATGCTGCCTCGGCCGCCAGCACGGATACGGCGAGCCCAGTGAGCATCTCGCTTCGCGCGAAGTTGCCGTCGGCTCGCGCATCGCGCAACCGCTTGTCGGAGGGCGGCAGTGGTTTATCGCTCATCGTTCATCGTGGATTGCGGATTGCCGATCGCCGATCGCTGACCGCTGACCGCTGAGGGGTGATCGCCGCTGCTCGCTTGCCGCCGTAGAGCACGCATTGCTCATTGCTCGCTGTCGCTACGCACGGATTCGCGCATCAATTGCTGGACGTCTACGGCATGTTGCTCGGCCAGGTCTCCCGCAGCGCCGAGAATGCGAGGCAGGGTCAGCGCGACGAGCAGCAGAAGGACGACGCTCTTGATAGGCAGCGCTGCAACGTAAGCTGGGAACTTCGCGTTGACGCGCGAGAGAATGGCAAAGCAAGCCTCGATCGCTCCCAGGGCGAGCAAGTAAGGGAAAGCGAGCGACAGCGAGAATCGCATCGTCGAGACGAGCAGAGCGCCAACGGATTGCCATGCCCGATCGCCGAGCGGCGCGCGCATGTCGAGGGTCGGCCAAACGGCGTAGCTCGTCCAGACGATCTCGAACAGTGCGGCCAAGCCGCCCGTGTGCATGAGAAACACGACGAGCGCCTGTTGCAGCATGGCGCCCAACACCGAGGCATCGACCGATGCGGCGGGATCGAGTGCTTGCGGATTGCCGCCTCTCTGGTAATCGAGATAAGTGCCGGCTGCCTGTATCGCCCAAAACGGCGCGGCGATGAGTGTGGCGAGGAGGACGCCGATCACGGCTTCCTTAGCGGCTATGGCGAGCCATTCACCGAGCGGCAGGGGCGCATGCGCAAGCACGGCGACAACGCCCTGAGCGGCCGGCAACGCGAGCGCAATTGCGATAACGGTGCGCACCATTGCGCTCAGTGCGTGTGCGGCAAACACCGGAACGAGCAGGATCGTGGGGAGCCAGCGAAGCGCGCAGAGCGCGAGCGCGGCCACGAAGGGCAGGGCGGATTCGAGTGGGCTCGCCATAGCGCAATGCGTCAACCTCGCGGGATGCTTACGAGTTCGAACGCTTGGTCGACGATGCCGACGAGTTCGGCACCCACGGTTTGCCCAGTGGCGGCAACCGCCATGCCGACGACGACGAGCTTGACAGCGAACGGCAGCGTTTGGTCTTGGATTTGAAACGCCGACAACACGAGAGAGACCGCAATGCCGGCACAAGAGGCGGCGAGCGCGAGCGCGACCGAGAGCTTGAATGCGACAAGTAGTGCATGCTGAAGTAGCAAGAGCGATTCAGGCATGGCGTCATCCCTGATAAGAGAGAACGAGCGCTTGCAGCAATTTCCCCCAGCCATCCGCTAGGACGAACAGCAAGAGCTTGATCGGTAATGCAACGATCATGGGCGGAACCATTTGCATACCCATCGCCAGCAGCACGTTCGATACGAGGATGTCCACGGCGACGAACGGCACGAACAACAGGAGCCCAATTTCGAACGCCGCCTGGAGTTCCGATACGACGAACGCCGGGACGGCGATGCTCCAATCGTCGGCCCGGACGGCGCTACCCGCCGTCTCGGGCCATGTCTTTCTGGCTAACTCGAGGAACCGCTCGCGCTCGCGCGCGCTTCCGTTGCGAAGCACGAATTGTCGGAGCGGCTCGACGACCTCGAGGGCTGCATCGATTTGCGATGTACCGGACACCGGTGAGGTAGGCATTGCGCGCGCTTGATCCATGCATGCCGAAAGCGTCGGCGACATGACGAACAAGGTCGCGACGAGTGCAATCGCGTTTAGGGCGAGCGTCGTGGGTGCTTGCTGTACGCCGAGCGCGTTGCGCACGAGGACGAGCACGATCGATAACTTCAGGTACGAAGTGGTGGCGATCGCCAAGAGCGGCAGGAGCGAAAGCAGGCCCAGCAACGCGAGCAGAGCCAACGGATCTTGGTCGAGCGTCATGGCATGTGCGACTGCGCTCGCTCGTGCTGCCATTGCGTCATATCGACGGCGGGATGACGGTCCGGACCGACGAGCGGGTCTGCAGCGGCGGGCAATGCAACCGCTTCGGTCTCGTTCACCATGTTATTTCCGCGGGATGCGAGCCCGCGAAGACGACGCGTCCCGGTTCGATCCGCACGAGCGTGAAGGCGTGCCAGCGGCTACCGGGTATCAGCACATGGCCGTTGTCGGTCACGACGAAGCCATACGGGCCGCCGGTCGCGCTGCGGATGCCGAACGGCGGGTGCTCGCTTGTCTCGATCGGGTGGACGGTTCCTTTCATGACACGCAACGGTGCGAGCGCCGGCTCGGCGGCAATCGTTGCGGCTGATGCTTCGGGGGCGGCGCTCGCTGGCGCCGGCCGGCCGCTGCGGACGCCGAGCAGCGCGAGGAGCCCCGCGCCGGCGATCGCTGCAACGGCAGCGGCGACGGCGGCCGTACGCGCTGCTTTCCGCGGCGGCACGGGCCGCTTAACGGGCGATGCATCATTCGCCGGTGCGCTTGCGGGCACCGGCGCTGCCTGCCAAGGCGCGCCTTCTTCTTCGCAGCCGATCAGCACCGGGCCAGCGAACCAACGCGCGCCGGCAACGACAGGCGGGTTCTCCAGTTCTCCCCCATGCGCCGAGCCGCTGCCTCGTTGTATCGGGTCGCACGAGCGATACTGCCAGGTCGTCTCGCCCTGCCGGGTGAATAGGCTGGCATGCGCGGGCATGCCCGGATCGCGCAATACGATGTCGTTGTCGGGCTCTTGACCCATGCGGATGATGTCGCCTTCGAGCGGAAGTGTCGCTCCGCGATGCAGGCCGGTAAGGATGCGAAGTTCGAGCATGGCGGCGGCGCGTGCTGCGCGTTAAAGCGCCTTGGCGCTGATGAAAATCGCTCGTTGCTCGGCGCGCGCCGCTGCAACCGGATAGCTCGCGATCAACCTTGGCGGCGCACCGCTTTCAACCGTCACCGCGGTATCGAGCTTGACGCTACTGGTATTCGTCCACGCTTGCCCCGGTAAGCCCGTCGGCTGCGCCATCAGCAGGTCGACATCGATCGCGAGCGCTGTGGTACCTGCTTTGGGCGACGGCACGATCCGGGCGGAAAGATCGAGACGGTCGCCGCCTTTGCCGCTGCGGCCGTTGACCTGCTGGGGATCCGCAGCTTCCGGCGAGGCGGCGTGCAACGCTTCGCCGGCGATGGTTAGCGTCGCGTGAGCATGCATGCGGCCGACGATCGTTTGGCGATTGACGAGTCGAACGCGCCGATCGGCAAGCGCCTGGGCAAGGCGTTCGTCGAACGTGGGCGGAATGACGTTGGAAGCAGCGTATGCGCTTTCGCTTGCCGCGCTGAGCGCCGTGACCGTCGGCAAATCCGATTCAATGACAAGGACATCGATCGAGACGAGCGGAGCAGGGCGGTCGAGCGCATCGATGATCTGTTGGATCTGGGGCTGCCAGTTTCGATCGCCCCATACAAGGACGGAGTTCGTTGCGTTATCGCCGACGATGCCGATCGGCGATGCTGTCGAGGCCTGCGAGGCAGCGACGGTGCCGATCTGCAGTGCCGTGCGCGCGGCAGCAGGCGAAGGCAACGGATATCCGAGCCAGCGTGCGAGCGGTGGCGTCACGGAGGGCAGTGGAGGAGGGGCGTCTGACTGCGCGGGTAGCGTGAACGCGGGCTGTGTGATAGGCGTGACAGGCGTGTCGGGCGCGAGCAATTGCCGCAGCACAGTGGCCACGCCGGGGCGGACGCCGAGCGAGGCATCCGACGGAATTGCGTCTCCCGCCTGCGCAAAACGCAGCGGAAAAATCATGGGAACCGGATTGACGTGCGCTTGCGCGGCGCTCGCCTGGCCTGCGAGGAAACGGCGGACGAGCGCCCGATAGGCGCGTGGGCCGCTAACGAGGATAGCGTCTTGTCCGACGAGCTCGCCCCAGCCGAAGCGGACATCGTAAATGCCTACCGCTTCCAGCGCGGCGCGCGCGCTGTCGGCGCGCGCGCCGTTCAGCGCTATCCGCTCGGTGGCCGAATCGCGCGGCCCGCTGATGTGCAGCGTGCGATCGGCAATGAACCACGAGAAGTGGTGAGCGTGCGCGAGCTGCTCGAGAAATGCCTGCCCCGTGGGTGCGCGTACCCATCCGTCGATCGGATCCGTCGGCCAATCGTGTTTCGGTTCAGCGGCGACGCGCAATGCCAAACCATGATCGGTCGCGAATCGGCGAAGGACGTCGACCACAACTTGCTGCGAGGCGTGTAACGCGTAAGGGGCCGCCAAACTGGCGTTCGTGTCTGCGTTTGCCCTGGCGCCGGCGGCGATGAGCATGCAAAGCACGGCTAGTAACAGGCGGCACGGGATCGTGCGCATGGACATGCGCCTCACCGGATCTCGTTGATGACCGTGCGCAGCAGCGCAAATTTCATTTGTAGGTCGGTGGTCGCGCTCCAGTTCGCCAGCGATACGCCGCGCAGCGACTCTACGTACTCGTGCCATTGGGCCGGGTTGGACGGCGACATCGTTTGGCGTAGCTGTTCGGTATGACGCAGCGCATGGTGGAGTTGGATTTCGGTGGGCTGCAGTGTCATAGGGCTCCCGTTTGTTCGAAGTGTTTGTCCAACTTTGCGCGTAGGCGTGACAAGCGTGAGCGGACCGTGCCGACGGGAATGCCCAGCGCGGCCGCGACTTCGATGTAGCTGACGTTATCGATGAACAGCAGCTCGAGCATGCGTTGCTGTTCCGCGGAAAGCGACTGAGCGAACTCGAGAAACGTCAAGAACGTTTGCTTAACGGATATGCAGCGCTCGGGCGCTCGCGTATCGACGAGCGCGCTTTCATGATCGTCGATGCGCTCGATCACGAAGCGGTAATCGGACGCACGGCTGATGTGATTGCGCAAGACGTTGAGCGCAATCGCGGTCAGCCATGTTTTGGGTTGTGCGGTTCCGCGATACGACGCGCGGTTTTCCCAGGCGCCCAGATACGTGGATTGCAGAATGTCCTCGGCATCTTCCGCGCTGCGTACGCGACGTGCGATGAAGCGATAAATGGCGCGGCCGTGTGCGCGGTACCAGTCGTCGAATTCACTGGACCGATCCGCGATAGCGGACGAGCGGGCCGCGTTCGAGCGCGTCGGAATCATCGTCGGATCGAATACTCATCACGTGGCAACCCCCGCATGATCCGGTTTACCGGTGCCATCGCGTGCGGTAAGCCAGAAAATAGGACGACGTAACCGAAAACTATCCATTTCAACTTGAACGCGGAACCGTACCGCGGTTGCCGTTACTAAGTCCGCAATTCCGGTGCGCGACGGATCGATCCACGGAAGAGCATCAGTTCGAATATCAGCGAAAGGAGGTTCAATCATGAAGGAGGCTCAATCATGACCGTATCAGCCGTGGTTCCCGCAATCCATGCTGTGAGTGCGCTCGCAACGCTCGCTTCTTCGGTCGTCTCGGCGCTGTCCGGTTCGTCGGATACCGGGTCGATGTCAAGAGCTACTGGTTCGCCGAGCAGTGCGGGGTTGAATCAGATGGATAGTGTCCTGAAACGACAGGAGGCGATGCAGTTGCGGGCGATGGAAATGCAGACCGAGGCCAACATCCAAAAGATAATGGCCGATACGGCCAACAGCATCGCAAGCGGCCGTCTGGATTCGGGGGCGAAAGCGCAGAACGCCAGCATAAAGGCGGCGCAAGGCATTCATTTTTAACGTTTGAGCATGGAGCGACGGGTGCGGCGCGGCGCGCCGTATCCGTCGTCGAGAGGGGAATGACATGATCGAAGGTGTGAAGGGTTTTGCCGCCCCGGCGGTGGAGCAGGCGCGTGCGGCTCGATGGACGGCGCAAGCCGGCATTGCATTCGCGCTCGAGAAGCGAAACGTCGATGGTCAGCAGGCGCTGGCCTACATTCAAGGACATGCGAAGACCGAACTCATCAATGCGCTGCGCAACCTCGGCCAGCAACTGCGGCCATGATCGCCGCGGTCGGGCAGATGGCGGTCGGCGCCGCAGCGCAGGCGGGCACGCCGGCGTACCTGGCGGTGTCGTCTAGCGAATCGGGTTCGTTTGCGGCCGCCTTGGCCGATGTCGACCTAACCCATTTGCGGCCGATGTCGACCGAGCGGGCTAGTATTTCGTCGCCGAACGGCTCCGGACTGGCTGCGCTGGCGCGGCAACTCGACGAGATCGGACGCCGCCGCCTCGAGGTCCAGTCGCTATCCGCCGAACTGGCCGGTGCCTGGGCCTCGAGCATGGACGTGCAAAAGTTGGCGGTCACGATGCATCGGCAGGCGCGTGCCTTGGCGTCCTACAACATCAGCGTCATGTGGAGCGCCAAGCTCGTCGGCGTGACGGCCGGGGCGCTCCGACAGTTGGTCACGGCGACGTGAAAAAGCCGGCATGAGTATCAAGGCGCAAGCAGCGACGCGGCGCGCGGCGCCGGCCCGCCTGCCGTCGATTCTGGCATGGCTCGTGGCAGCGCTGATGTTGTCGGGTTGTGAGCGCAAGATCCAATTGCAGTTGGCACCCGACGTCCGGAAGGCGAGCGAAATCGCGGCCGCGCTGAGCACACACGGCATCGAGGTGGAGCGCACGCCCGAGAAGTCGGGGGTCATGTTGTCCGTAGCAAGTTCCGATTTTTCTCGCGCAATGAGCGTGCTGCGCGAAGCCGGCTTACTGCGTGCCCACGGCCCGAGCGCCGATGAGGCGCTGGGCAAACGGGGGTTCGCGCCAACGCCGCTCGAGGAGCGGACCCGGCGCATCCATGGCATCGAACGCGAACTCGAAGCCACGCTGATGGATATCGATGGCGTGATTGCCGCGCGCGTCCGGGTCGTTCCATCCGAACGTCCGGCGCCTGGAGCCCCACTCGCGCCGGCGTCGGCCTCGGTGTTTGTCAAGCATCGTGCGGGCTTCGATCTGTCGCCACTCCTGCCCGGCATGGCCCGGCTCGTCAAGCACGCCGTGCCAGGGTTGGCCGGCGAGGACGATCGCCGTGTCGTGGTATTGCTCGTGCCCGAGCAGCCGGTCGACGTCGTCCCGCGGGCACTTCCGTCGAGTGCTACGGTCGGCGATTCGGTCCCACGCCTGGCCATGCTCATGTGCGGTTCCATGGCACTCGGTTACTTCGCCGATCGGCTGCTGCGCCGTGTGCGCCGGCGCAGTTCGAAACGAGGCGCGGAAGAAAGCGCCAAGGACCCCGCCGGCTGACGACGCGGGGCGGTTTCGATCGGAGCCTTGCGCGGTGGATCGTTTGCGCGGTGGATCGTATCGACGCCAGCAAAGCCGGGCTCGCCGGCGTATCGAACCCGTTCCCGTGTTTCACTATTCGAGAATTTTCTTATTCGCCGATCTGCGCGACGCCCCTATAGTTTCATATTGGCCGGCCGTGTCTACAATTTCTTAATGAACGCCATGCAGCCGGGTCGCCGGACAGAGCAATGGCAAAGACACAAAGCGTCGGGCGTGGTCTATCGCTGCGCGGCGAGCGGCGGAGACGGCGGCCTGAACCACGGCTAAAGGCCGATGATAGAGGCAATAATCGTCGTGAATAAACCATTGCAGATCATATTGGCGGAAGATCATGGCATCGTCCGCTATGGCATTCGGCTGGCCATCGAATCGGCCCATGTCGCGCACGTCATCGCGGAAGCCGCGAACTCCGATGAACTGATCGCCGCCGTACAAGCGTACGAGTGCGATGCGATCGTAACCGACCTGTCGATGCCGGGCACTCGCACCCGGGACGGTATCGCGCTGATCGATCGGCTGCAACGGATCCGCCCCGGCGTGCCGATCATCGTGGTCACCGCGTTACGCAACGCGGCAATCTTGAACAAGCTGCTTGCTAAGGGCGTGAAAGCCGTCGTCGAAAAGGCCGGCGGTGTCAGCGATTTGCATTGCGCACTCGTTGCGGCGGGGCAGGGACGAACGTATGTGAGCCCGGGCGTGGAGGCCCTGCTGTCGCGCATGAGCCTCGTCGGCGCGCGCGTCGGCAGGGAGGCGACGCTGACGACGGCCGAAATGGAGGTCCTCCGCTTGTTCGCGGCCGACGGCTTGACGGCCGGCCAAATCGCCCAAAGGCTCAATCGCAGCGTCAAGACGGTCAGTGCCCATAAGAAGCGGGCCCAGTACAAGCTCGGGCTCGCGACCAATCAAGACTTGCTCGAGTACTGGCGGGCTCATGATGTCTGCGCGCTGTGAAGGGTGCCACGCGTTTGGGCTATTTGCGTATAGGGTGTTTGTTGCGATCGGTGCGATCGGTGCGATTGGTGCGATTGGTGCCATTGGTGCCATTGGTCCGTTTGGGACGTCTACTGGCGGTATGCGTCTTCACCATTGTCGCGTTGGGTGCCTGCCCGCGGCACGAGGACGGCGGCGGCCCGCTGGGCGTGGCGCGCGATCTTCGGCTGCCGCTGTCGCCGGCCGAGCGGTCATATCTGGAATCGCTGCCGCCGTTACGTGTCGGCGTCGATCCGCTATGGGCGCCGATGGCATTCGTCGATTCACAGGGCCGCATCGGCGGCATTTCGGCGGATTATCTAAACTTTTTGCAGAACACGCTGGGCGTTCGCTTTCAGCTCGTGCCAACGCGCTCGTGGGCCGAAACTATCCGGCTCGCGAATGAAGGCCGCATCGATATCGTCGTTGCCGCCTCTCAGTTCGATGGGTTGGGGCCGGGCTTCGGCCTGTCGGCGCCGTACGTGCGTTACCCGCTCGTCATCGTCACGCGGGAGACGGCGCCGTTCATCGGCGGTCTCGAAGACCTCGAAGGGGCGCAGGTCGCCGTGGTCGGCGATGTACAGACGATACGCGCACGGTTCCCGGGATTGACGAGTATGCATGCCGTCACCGTCGGTTCTGCCGACGATGGACTCGAGGCGGTCGCGCAGGGACACGCATTCGCGTACATCGGCAATCTCGGCGTTATCGACAGGATCGTGCGCGAGCGCTACGCCGGCACGTTGCGCGTTGCGGCACCAGCCGACCGCATTCAAGATCTGTCGTTTGGGGTTGCGCCGCGTTTTGCGCCGCTGTTGCCGCTCGTCAATCGCGTGCTTTCGTCGATCCCCGAGGCCGAGCGAGAGCGTATTCAGAACACATGGCTCTCGACGCGCTTCACGTTTGGTGTTGCGCCGCGTACGTTGTGGCTCGTGCTCGCGCCCGTGGGTTCGTTGACGTTCATTTTTCTCGCGGTGCTTTGGTTCAATATGCTGCGGCTGCGCAAGGAGGTCCAGCACCGGCGGCGAACCGCCAAGCGTGAGTTGGAGCTGAAGCGGCGTCTCATCGAGTTGACGCAGGCGTTGCCGTCCGTCGTATTCCAGTTGACCTTGGCACGCGGGCGGCGGCCTCGGTTTCAACTCGTGTTTGCCAATCGTCGCGCCGACGAATTGCTCGGGCCCCGCGGTACGGCAGCACCCGACGGCTTTGCCTCGTTCGTACAGGCGCTCGACGCCGAGCAGCGACGCCGTCTGACGCGCCTGTTTCTACGCTCGGCGCGTTCTCAGCAACGTGTCAGCACGGAGTTCCAGTTCGACCGGCACGATTCGAAGGCGGCCTGGTTTCATGTGGAAGCGGCGCCGCGCACGTGCGAGGACGATAGCGTGCAGTGGAGTGGGTATTTGCACGACGTCACGCAGGCGAGGGAGGCACAGGACGCATTGATGGCTGCCAAGCACGACGCGGAGGAAGCGTCCCGCGCGCGCGACTCGTTCATTGCTACGGTCAGCCACGAGATTCGTACGCCCATGAGCGGCATCGTCAGCATCTTGCAGTTGCTCGAGCACGACGGGCTGTCGGCCGACGATCGCCAACTCGTCGATATGGCTGGCAATGCGGCCGAGTTGTTGCTGCGGATACTCAACGACATACTCGATTTCGCCAAAAGCGAGAACGGCGAGTTGTCGCTCGAGTCAGCGCCGATGAGCGTCGAAGAGATCGTGCGGCGCTGCGCCGGGCTCGTCACGCCCGATCTCGAGCGCAAGGGGCTGCGTCTTTACGTCGACGTTGCAAACGCAATTGCCCCGCGTCACATCGGCGACGCCCAAAGGATCGGACAGGTGCTGCTCAATCTGCTCGGCAATGCGGCCAAGTTCACCGACGAAGGCTCGGTTTCGCTGACCGTCGATGTCATCGACGAAAGCGCCGATCGGCAAGTATTGTCGATTGGCGTGACCGACACCGGCATCGGTATCGCGCGCGACGATCAAGCGGGCTTGTTCATCCCGTTTTCACAAGTGCGCTCGCTGGACGCGAGCCGGTATGGCGGAACGGGATTGGGCCTCGCGATATGCAAGCGCTTGATCGAGCAAATGGGCGGCTCGATCTCGCTCGAGAGCGAGCCGGGGCGAGGGACGGTCATCACGATCACGCTGGCGCTGCGCATCGACCGCGACGTCGAGCGCGTTCGTCAGGTGCAACCCAATCGTCGCGACGTATCGGCGGCTCGCCCGGGAGTGCCTTCGCGATCGGAGCCGCGAATCCTGCTCGTCGAAGATCGGTCGATCAACCGAGAGGTGCTGCGACGGCAACTCGCGAGTTTGCACGTGACCGATTGCCATCTGACGCAGAACGGGGCGCAAGCGCTGAGCGCCTACGAGCGCAACCCCTACGCGATGGTCATCACCGACTGCGCGATGCCCGTGCTGAGCGGTGTCGAATTGATGACGGCCATTCGTCGGTGGGAGCAGGGCGCGGCGCGCCAAACGGTCCTGATCGCTTTGACGGCCGACGCGACGCAGCGGCAGCGCGAGGTGTGCTTCGAGGCAGGCGCGGACGAGGTGTGCGTCAAGCCGCTGTCGCTCGAACGGCTGCGCGAGCTGCTCGAGCGCTACGGCATCCTGGCCGTGGCGACCGAACCGGCTGCCAGCGCCCAGGTGCCGATCGAGCAGCAAGCCGATCTTTGGTTTCGATTGCGGCGAACCCTGGCAGTGGACTTGCAGACGCTGCTTGAAGCGGCACAGGCAGGCAAGCGCGGAAAGATGCGCGACATCGCGCATTCGATCGCGGGCACGGCGGGGTGGTTTCAGGTTCGGAGCGTGGCCGATGCGGCGGCGCGGTTGCAGGAGTGCCTGGACGACAGCGGCGCGTGGCGGGCGCCGCTGTCGGCGCTGCGCTCCGCCATCGAGCGCGCGCTCGATGAACCGAGCGAGCAAGCGGAAGGCAAGGACGACGCGCACGTGTGAGCAGAAACGAGCGAGACGTAGTGCGGCTGAGCACGACCGAGCACGACTGAGCACAACATAGCGCGACTGAGCACGGCCGAACGGAGCGACGGATCGCTTGGCTTTGCCCGCCACGGCCCGGTGACCCGTATCATTGCCGAATTACATTCACGGCGGAGGCGACGTGCGACCAAGCATGACGGTCGATGGATCGACGAGCCGGCTTTGGCGGAGATATTGGATATGACCGAGCGCACCGTCTCCTGCGGCGTCGTCATACTCGACCGACGCGGTCGCGTGTTCCTCGCACACGCGACCGATACGTCTCATTGGGATATTCCGAAGGGCCAGCCGGACGAGGGCGAAGCGCCGATCGATGCGGCATTGCGCGAGCTTCACGAGGAAACGGGCATTGCGCTCGTACCGCGGCGCGTCAAGGATCTGGGCCGCTTCGCCTATCGCCGCGACAAGGATTTGCACCTATTCGCGGTGCGCGTTGAGGACGGCGAAGTCGATCTCGCGTGCTGCGTCTGCACGTCGATGTTTCCCAGCCGAAAGGACGGCACGCCGATTCCGGAAATGGACGCGTTTCGATGGGTAGCGCCGGTCGACGTCGGCCGGTATGCAAGCGGCAGTCTCACGCGCCTATTTACGACAGCCCTTTCGCTGGCCGAATTGCATCGGACACTCTAGGGTGCTGCTTTACTTGCCCCAGCTGTCGCGCAAGCCGACGATGCGGTTAAACACGGGCTTGCCCGGCTTCGAATCGAAGCGGTCCGCCACGAAGTAGCCGTGCCGCTCGAACTGGCAGCGCGCTTCCGGTTGCAGCGCGTCGGCGCCGGGCTCCAGATAGGCGTGCGCGACACGCTTCGAATCGGGGTTGAGCGCCTCGAGGAAGTTGCGGCCGCCGGCGTCGGGCTGTGCTTCCTTGAACAGCCGATCGTAAAGGCGCACTTCGGCCGGGACGGCGCTGGCCGCGCTGACCCAGTGGATGTTGCCCTTTACCTTATAAAGGTTTGCGCCTTCGGTGCCCGATCTGCTGTCGGGGTAGTAGTTGCAGTGAACCGCGACGATATTGCCGTGCTCGTCCTTCTCGGCGCTCGTGCATTCGATCACGTAGCCGTACCGCAGCCGCACTTTGTTGCCGGGGAAGAGGCGGAAGTAACCCTTCGGCGGTGCTTCCGTGAAATCGTCGCGCTCGATCCAGAGCTCGCGCGTGATCGGGAACGTGCGCTGTCCGCGCTCCGGGTGGTGCGGGTGGACAGGCGCCGTGCAGGGCTCGGACAGCTCGGCTGGGAAGTTGTCGATGATGAGCTTGAGGGGGTCGAGGACGGCTGCCGTGCGCGGAGCCTTCTCGTCGAGGTCGTCGCGCAGCGCGCCTTCGAATACGCTCATGTCGATCCATGAATCGACCTTCGTCACGCCGATACGGTCGCAAAACAACTGGATGGCTTCGGGCGTGAACCCACGGCGACGCAAGCCGACGATCGTCGGCATGCGCGGGTCGTCCCACCCGTCCACATGGCCTTCCGTCACGAGTTGCAGCAGCTTGCGCTTGCTCGTGATGGCGTACGTGAGGTTCAGCCGCGAGAATTCGATTTGCTGCGGCAGCGGCCGCGTGAACACCCCGGCTTCGGCCAGTTCGTTCAGCACCCAATCGTAAAGCGGGCGGTGATCTTCGAATTCGAGCGTGCACAGGGAATGCGTGATGTTTTCGATCGCGTCCGAGATGCAGTGCGCGTAGTCGTACATCGGGTAGACGCACCACGTATCGCCCGTGCGATAGTGATGCGCGAAGCGGATCCGGTAAAGCACCGGGTCGCGCATCGTCATGTTCGGCGAAGCCATATCGATCTTGGCGCGCAGCACGTGCTCGCCTTCCTTGAATTCGCCGGCCTTCATGCGGCGAAACAGATCGAGGCTTTCCTCGGGCGCGCGATCGCGATACGGCGAGTTCTTACCCGGCTCCGTCAACGAGCCGCGGTTCGCGCGCATTGCGTCGGCGCTCTGGCTGTCGACATAGGCCTTGCCGCGCTCAATGAGGATCTCGGCGTATTGGTACAGCTTGCCGTAGTAGTCGCTCGCGAAGTATTGGTGCGACTTGCCGTCCTTCTCCCATTCGAAACCGAGCCAGCGCACGGCGTCGATGATGGAATCGGCGTATTCGATGCTTTCCTTCTCGGGGTTCGTGTCGTCGAACCGCAAGTGACAGACGCCGCCGTAGTCGCGCGCGACACCGAAGTTCAGGCAAATGCTTTTCGCGTGGCCGATATGCAGATAGCCGTTGGGCTCGGGCGGAAAGCGCGTCTCGACGCGGCCGCCCCATTTGCCGGTGCGGTTGTCTTCATCGATGATGTTGCGAATGAAATTGGACGGCAGGGGCGCCGCTGCGTCGTTGCGTTCGTTGTTCATGCGAGAGTCGGAAATCGGCGGAAAGTACGCGGGGAGCGCCCGCGGCGATCCGATCATTCTACCTAAAGCAAGCGCGGTCCGGCCCGAAGCGCGCTTTGCGGACACGTCTCGGGGCCGGATGCGCCTCAAGCCGATGGGAATCGGAAGGGACGAGGGCTTCGCAGAGATAGGCGTCGACGGCAGTCCATTGCGAGGGGTTCATCGGGGCGCTCTCCTATCGGTATCGGTATCGGTATCGATCGAATGCTTATACTACGCGCGTACTTTCGAACGGCCTGCGCTGTGCGCAAGCGCCATCAGCTCACATCACATCACGTGCGCTTTTCATGATTTCGACCACCACACTCGTACTGCCCGGCTATGCGAATTCGGGCTCCGGCCATTGGCAAACCCTGTGGGAAGCCCGCGATCCTTCTTTCGTGCGCGTCGCGATGCCCGATTGGGATCACCCCGAGCGGGATGCCTGGTGCGAAACACTCGATGAGACGGTCGCGGCAACGCCGTGCGGGCCGCTTTGTTTGGCTGCGCATAGCCTGGGCTGTCTAACGGCCGTGCATTGGGCGCTGCGCGTGGCCGATGCGGCGCAACTCGACAAGATCGCCGGGGCGCTGCTGGTGGCGGTGCCCGATCCGAGCGGCCCCGGTTTTCCGCGCGATGCGCTCGGCTATGAGGATGTCCCGCTCGCGCCGTTGCCGTTTCCTTCGATCGTCGTGGCGAGCAGCGACGACCTGTATGGGACGCTCCCGTTCGCCGAGCGCTGCGCGCAGGCTTGGGGTAGCCGCCTCGTCAACATCGGGCCGCGCGGCCACATCAATGCCGAAAGCGGGCTCGGGGATTGGGAAGAGGGGCGGCGCTGGCTTGCGTCGTTCGTCGCTTAAGCGCGATTGGCGCCTGGGCGTTGGCTCTCAGGCATCTCAGGCATCTCAGGCAGGATGCAAACAATTGTCAACGCCCGCCGGCGGACCCTCAAATGGGGAACTATCGGATAGACTAGTCGATTCAAAATTCACCGGAGAAACCACGATGCTGCATCTTATTGGCGCGCTGATCATTGGGGGCATTGCGGGCTGGCTTGCGGGTCTCATCATGAAAGGCGGCGGCTTCGGTTTGATCGTCGACATCCTCGTCGGAATCGTGGGCGGCTTTGTGGGCGGGTGGTTGGCTTCGGTCCTGCACATTCACGTCGGCAGCGGCTTGATCAGCTCGCTGATTGTCGCCGTCGTCGGCGCGGTGGTCCTCTTATTCGCGATTCGCCTCGTAAGGCGCGCCGTCTGATTGCGTCGGGCCCGGTCCGGCTAGGTCCGGTCGGAGGGCCCGCGTGTCGATCTGTGTGTCGATCTGTGAGTCGATCTGTGAAGCGGCGGCGCCTAGGGCGTGCGTCGCACAATTCCGTATAATGAGCCGTTTAGGGGAAAGCGGCCCGGCGCCATGAGCCGTAAGGCCCGGCCGGTTTCCAGTCGAGACCGCCCGCCTCAGTCTTCTATGAAAGCCGCCGAAATCCGCGAGAAATTCCTCAAGTTCTTCGAATCGAAGAGCCATACGATCGTTCGCTCTTCGAGCCTCGTGCCCGGCAACGACCCGACACTGCTCTTCACCAATTCGGGAATGGTGCAGTTCAAAGATGTATTCCTCGGCGCGGAATCGCGCCCGTACTCGCGCGCCACGACCGCACAACGCAGCGTGCGCGCCGGCGGCAAGCACAACGATCTCGAAAACGTCGGCTATACGGCGCGCCATCACACGTTCTTCGAGATGCTCGGCAATTTCTCGTTCGGCGATTATTTCAAGCGCGACGCAATTCATTACGCGTGGGAATTGCTGACGGGTGTTTATCAGCTGCCGAAGGATAAGCTCTGGGTGACCGTCTATCACGAAGACGACGAAGCCTACGGCATCTGGGCGGGCGACATCGGCGTGCCGACCGAGCGCATCATTCGTATCGGCGACAACAAAGGCGCGCGCTACGCGTCGGACAACTTTTGGCAGATGGCCGATACCGGTCCCTGCGGGCCCTGCTCTGAGATCTTCTACGATCACGGTCCCGACGTCTGGGGCGGCCCCCCGGGATCGCCCGAAGAAGACGGCGATCGCTACATCGAGATCTGGAATCTCGTGTTCATGCAGTTCAATCGCGATGCGCAAGGCAACATGACGCCGTTGCCCAAGCCGTGTGTGGACACGGGCATGGGCCTCGAGCGCATCGCCGCCGTCCTGCAGCATGTGCACAGCAATTACGAGATCGATCTCTTCCAAGCGTTGATCGGCGCCGCGGCTCGCGAAACGGGTGTGGCCGATCTCGCGAACAACTCGCTCAAAGTCATCGCCGATCACATTCGGGCCTGCTCGTTCCTGATCGTCGACGGTGTCATTCCCGGCAATGAAGGGCGAGGCTATGTGCTGCGCCGGATCGTGCGCCGCGCGATTCGCCACGGCTACAAGCTCGGCTGCAAGCGCGGGTTCTTCCACAAGCTCGTGCCTGATCTCGTTGCGCAAATGGGCGCGGCTTACCCCGAGCTCGCAGATGCGCAAGCGCGTGTCACCGACGTACTGTGCCAGGAAGAGGAGCGCTTTTTCGAGACGATCGAGCACGGCATGTCGATTCTCGACGAGGCGCTCGCGGCGCTCGAGGGCAAGGGCGGCAAGACGCTCTCCGGCGACATCGCGTTCAAGCTGCACGATACCTACGGCTTTCCGCTCGATCTGACGGCCGACGTTTGCCGCGAGCGCGGCATGACGGTGGACGAGCCTGCGTTCGACGAAGCCATGTCGCGCCAGCGCGAGCAAGCGCGCGCGGCAGGTAAGTTCAAGGCGGCGCAGGGGCTCGAATACTCGGGTGCGAAGACGACCTTTCACGGCTACGAGGAAGCGATCTTCGACGATGCGAAAATCACCGCCCTTTATGTCGACGGCACTGCGGTCGATGAAGTGAAGCATGGCCAGCATGCCGTGGTCGTGCTCGATCACACGCCGTTCTACGCGGAATCGGGCGGGCAAGTGGGCGATACGGGCGTGCTGGCGAACGCGAGCGTCCGCTTTTCCGTGGCCGATACGTTGAAGGTCCAGGCCGATGTCATCGGGCATCACGGCACGCTCGAGCAGGGCACGTTGAGAACCGGCGATGTCGTGAAGGCCGAGATCGATCCGGTGCGCCGTGCGCGCCCGGCGCGCAACCACTCGGCAACGCACTTGATGCACAAGGCCCTGCGCGAAGTGCTCGGCGCTCACGTGCAGCAAAAAGGTTCGCTCGTCGACGACGAGAAGACGCGTTTCGACTTCGCGCATAACGCGCCGATGACCGACGAGCAAGTCCGCCGCGTCGAGGACATCGTCAACGCCGAAGTGCTCTCCAATGCGCCCGGCATCGTGCGCGTGATGCCGTACGACGAGGCCGTGAAGGGCGGTGCGATGGCGCTGTTCGGCGAAAAGTACGGCGATGAAGTGCGCGTGCTCGATCTGGGCTTCTCGCGCGAACTGTGCGGCGGCACGCACGTGCATCGCACGGGCGACATCGGTTTATTCAAGATCGTCGGCGAAACGGGCGTGGCCGCGGGCATTCGCCGTGTCGAGGCAATCACGGGCGATAACGCCGTGCGTTATGTGCAAGGGCTCGAAAGCCGGGTCAATGCGGTGGCGTCCGCCTTGAAGGCGCAACCGTCGGAGCTCACCCAGCGCGTCGCGCAAGTGCAGGATCAAGTCAAGTCGCTCGAAAAAGAACTCGCGGCGCTCAAGTCGAAGCTCGCATCGAGCCAAGGCGACGAGCTCGCGGCGCAGGCTGTCGACGTGGCGGGCGTGCAGGTGCTCGCCGCGACGCTCGAAGGCGCGGACGTGAAGACGCTGCGCGAGACGGTCGACAAGCTCAAAGACAAGCTCAAGCATGCGGCGATTGTCCTCGCAGCCGTCGACGGCGATAAGGTGAGCCTCATCGCCGGCGTCACCGCTGACGCGAGCAAGAAGGTGAAGGCGGGCGAACTCGTCAACTTCGTCGCGCAGCAGGTGGGCGGAAAGGGCGGCGGCCGGCCCGATATGGCGCAAGCGGGCGGTACCCAGCCCGCGAATCTCCCGGCCGCGCTCGCCGGCGTGAAGACATGGGTGCGGGGGCAGTTGTAACGAGGACCTCCGATGGCCCGCTCCGATTCGATGCGCGATGCCAATCTTCTCCGCAGTGCGGACACCGGTGCGGCTGCGCGCGTCGCGATCGCGTGCATGATCGCGCTGGCCGTTGCGCTCGGCGTCGGGCGTTTCGCGTTCACGCCGTTGCTGCCGCTCATGCTCCACGCGGGATCGCTCGATTTGCGCCACGGCGGCTTGCTCGCATCGGCAAACTACGCGGGCTATTTCATCGGTGCATTGACCTGCGCTTTTCTGCCGGTCGAGCATGCGCGGGTGGTGCGTGCCGGGCTCGTGATCACCGTCGTGCTCACGCTTGCAATGGGCGTCACCACGAGCTTTCCGGTTTGGATCGTGGTGCGTTTCGTGGCCGGCGTCGTCAGCGCCTGGACGTTCGTATTCGCCTCGCAGTGGGGGCTCGCGTGGCTGACGAGGCTCGGTGCGCCGGCTTGGGGCGGCGTCATCTACACGGGGCCGGGAATCGGCATCGTCGTGACCGGGCTGATCGTCAGCGTGACGGCTGGCCAAGGGCCCGCGTTCGGCTGGCTTCTGTTCGGGGCGCTCTGTGCGGTATCGACTGCCTACGTCTGGCGCACGTTTGCGCGGCCGACGGCGGGCATGCGCAGTGCGGCGGCTGCATCCGGCAGTTCAACCGCCGCGCCCGGCAGCCGGACCCGCGCGCGCGGGCCTGCGGGCGAGGGCGGCGCGGTGCCGATCAGCGAGCCCGCCCGCCGCCTGCAAAGCATCGGGCTCGTGGTGCTCTATGGCATGCCCGGTTTCGGCTACATCATCACGGCCACGTTCCTGCCCGTCATCGCCCGCCATGCGCTGCCGGGTTCGGCGTGGCCCGATTTGTTCTGGCCGATGTTCGGCGCGGCCTTGATTCCCGGGTCGCTATTCGCTGCTCGGTTGCCCGTTCGTTGGGATAACCGGCTGCTGCTTGCCGGCTGTTATATCGTGCAGGCCATCGGCATTGCGCTAGGGGTCGTGTTTCCTACGGCATCCGGGTTCGCCGTAGGCAGCGCGCTGATCGGCTTGCCGTTTACGGCCATCACGCTCTTCGCGATGCGCGAGGCGCGGCGGCTGCACGGCGAGCGCGCCGCGGGCCTGATGGGCTATGCGACGGCAGCCTATGGCGTCGGGCAGATTGCGGGTCCGCTCGTCGCCGCGCCGATCGCCGCGCGCGTCGGCTCGTTTGCGCCGGCACTTTGGCTAGCGGCCTTCGTGCTGCTCGTTGGCGCGGTAGGGCTCGTCCTGCTTGCGGCGAAGTCGCGATCCTTGAACGACGTTGTCGCGGCGGGCGAGGAGCGCGCTTAAGGTGCAGGCATTTGCCGTAGCGACGCTGAACGCAATCAGCTATGGGCTGCTGTTATTCATGCTGTCGGCAGGACTCACACTGATCTTCAGCATGCTCGGCGTGCTGAACTTCGCGCATGCGAGCTTCTACATGCTCGGCGCCTACCTCGGCTATAGCATCGCTACGCATCTCGGTTTTGGCTTCGCGCTCGTTTGCGTGCCGCTTGTCATAGGTGTGGCCGGCGCTGTCGTCGAGCGGACGCTGCTGCGCCGCGTACGGGCCAACGGGCCGTTGCGCGAACTCTTGCTGACGTTCGGGCTCGCCTATCTGCTGGCTGAGTTCGTCAAGCTCGTCTGGGGGCTCGGCAGCGTGTCGGTCGCGCTCCCCTCCCTCCTCGATGGTCCACTCGTCACGTTCGCCGGCGGGGCGTTTTCGCGCTATCGCGCATTCATGATGTGTGTTTCGGTTGGCACCCTTGCCGCGTTGTATGCGCTGCTGCGTACGTCCCGCACGGGGCTCGTGCTGCGCGCGGCACTCACCCACGGCCGCGCCGTCGAGGCGCTCGGTCACGATGTCGCACGCATCGGCACGCTCGTTTTTGCGGTCGGCACCGCACTCGCGGCGTTGGCCGGCGTGATCGGTGCGCCGCTCGCCGTCGTCGAGCCGGGTATGGCCGAAGGCGTCGGCTCGATCGTATTCGTCGTGGTGATCGTGGGGGGCTTGGGCTCCCTCGGCGGCGCGTTCGTCGCTTCGCTGCTGATCGGGTGCGTGCAGACGTGGGCGGTCGGCAGCACGGCTTCGCTTGGCACGCTATTTAACGCCGCGAGTGTGCGGTTGCCGCCGGCATGGGCTTCACTCGGCATCGCGCAGGCGGCACCTCTATTGCCGTACACGCTGCTGGTCGCCATGCTGGCGTGCCGGCCTCGCGGGCTTTTGGGGAGGCGCGAGGACGATGCATAAGTCCAATGCAGAACGCGAGCCCGATGGGAAGGGGGCGGTGACGCAGTCACATCATGCGGGTGCGGCTGCGGGTGCGCGTGCCTGCGTCGTCAGCGCAAGGGTGCCTTGGGTACTGATTGCCATGTTGCTCGTGGCGCCGCTCGCCGTCGTGCGAGAGAGCTGGCTCTTCGCCTACCTCGCGCAATCGGCGGCGATGATCGTCTTCGCGCTGTCGTATAACCTGCTGCTCGGCGAAACGGGGCTGCTTTCGTTCGGTCATGCGGCCTACGCGGGCCTCGGGGCGTTCGCTGCCGCGCATTTTTTCAATCGCGGCGGCATGGCACTGCCATGGCTTCCGCTGGCCGGCGGCACGGCCGGCGCGGCGTTCGGCGCGCTGTTCGGCGCGGTGGCTACGCGGCGTGCCGGCACGGCGTTCGCCATGATCACGCTGGGCATCGGCGAGCTCGTCGCCGCTGCCGTATGGACGCTGCCCGAAGGATTCGGCGGTGCCGCGGGCGTCGCGATCGATCGTGGCAGCGGTCCGGCTTGGGGCGCTTTCACCTTCGGTGCGCCGCGCGAAGCTTATGCCGTCATTGCAACCTGGACGGCGTTGTCGGTCGCGGCGATGTTCGCGCTCACGCGCACGCCGCTCGCGCGCATCGCCAACGCCGTGAGGGACAACGCGACCCGTGTCGCCGCGCTCGGCATCGATCCGGGCCGTGTTCGCCTCATGATGTTCGTGCTCGCCGCTTTTTTTGCGGGGGTGGCCGGCACACTGACGTTGATCGACGTCGAGCTTGCTTCGGCCGAAAGCGTCGGGATGGCGCGCTCGGGTGCCGTGCTGATCGCGACCGTCATCGGCGGATCGTCGGTGTTCTTCGGGCCGGTGATCGGGGCGCTCGTGCTGACGGCATTGAGCGTGACACTGGCCGGTGTCACGCGCGCGTGGCCCGTTTATCTCGGCTTGATGTTCATTGCTGTCGTATTAGGTTCGCCTGACGGCATCGCCGGCTGGGTGCGCGCTCACCCCTCGCGCGTCGAGCGATACGGCACGCACGCGCTGAGTGTCGTCTATGCGCTCGGGGCTGTTGTTGCCGTTGCATGGGGCGCGGCGCTCGCGATCGCCGTCGAATCGCTCTACGCACGGCGATTCGCCGCCGACGCGGGCGGCGTTTGGCGTGTCGGACCGCTTGTTTTCGATTTGGCCTCGCCCGCAACCTGGTCGACACTTGCAGCGCTCATCGCCGCCGGCGGCGCGGCGCGCTATGCCATGCGCGCCCGATTGCGCGCGCCGGCCGCGGGGCGGCTCCGGTGAAGACGGATAGCGCGCTTCGCCTCGAGGGCATCGCTCGTCGCTTCGGTGCGACGCATGTGCTGAACGGCGTCGATCTCGCGATTGAGGCGGGTGATCGTCACGCGCTGATCGGTCCGAACGGCGCAGGCAAATCGACGTTGTTCGATGTCGTGGCCGGAGCGCTGCGGCCCGATGCGGGAAACGTTTGGCTCCATGGCATCGACGTAACCGGGCGCGGCGCGCATAGGGTTGCGAGCGCCGGGCTCGGCCGCAGCTTTCAGACGACACGCGTATTTGCTCGCCTGACCGTGTTCGAAAACTTGCGTTGCGCGGCCTGGTGCGGCGCCGCAGCCGCATGCGGAGATCGTCGGGCGATCGCGCCGCTGTCGAAATGGACGCGCTGGTGGCGGCATTCGAGCGAGATCGAAGACCGTGCCGCGCAGATGCTCGCCGATCTCGCACTCGACGATGTGGCGCAGCGGCCGGCGGGTACGCTCGAATACGGCGCGCAGCGCCGGCTCGATCTCGGCATCGCGCTGGCCAGCGGCGCGCGCACGCTGCTGCTCGACGAGCCGACGGCCGGGATGAACCGCGACGAAGCCGCGCATACCGTCGCGTGGCTTCGCGGCGTAAGCGCTGGCAAGACGCTGCTCGTGATCGAGCACGACATGGATACCGTCTTCGCGTTTGCCGATCGCATTTCGGTACTTGTGCAAGGCCGCATTATCGCGACGGGAACGCCGGCCGAGATTCGCGCCGACGAGCGTGTGCGCGAAGCCTATCTGGGCCCGCCGAACGACACGGGCAGGCAGACGTCATGACGGCGCTGCTCGAAGCTCGCTCGGTTTGTGCCTGGTACGGCGAGGCACAGGTGCTGCACGGCGTGGATTTGCGCATCGACGCGGGCGAGCTCGTGTTGCTCTGCGGGCGCAACGGGTCCGGGCGCTCCACGTTTGCGAAGGCACTCGTCGGTCAGGTCCGCCGCTCGGGCTCGATCCGATTCGCCGGCGAGGAGACGATCGCGCGGCCCACGTTCGAGATCGCGCGCCGCGGGATCGGCTACGTGGCCGAGCAGCGCGAGGTATTTCCGACGCTGTCCGTCGAGGAGAATCTTCGGCTCGGCATCAAGCCAGGGGCAGGGCGCGTGACGACGCGCAGGATTGACGATGCGTTCGAGCGGTTTCCAATGCTGGGCCGGCGGCGCGCAACGGATGCGGGTGCGCTTTCGGGCGGCGAGCAGCAAATGCTCGTGTTGGCGCGTGCGCTGATGGGCGAGCCGCGCTTGCTCGTCGTGGATGAACCGACCGAAGGACTGGCACCGCAGGCTGTCGCATCCGTGGCCGAATGCTTGACGCGTCTATGCGAGCGCGGCGGCGCCGTCCTTCTAATCGAACAGCGCTTGACGATGGCGCATCGCTTGGCCGATCGCGCGGCGGTCATGGGTCACGGGCGCATCGTATTCGACGGAAGGCTAGATGCGCTCGATGCGAAGACCGTCGACGAGTGGATCGCGCTGGGCGGCGAGCGCTGACGCTCGCGACTCAACCCGCGTCGCGCTGCGCGATCCAATCGTGCGCCGGGTCGTTCTTGAAATGCCAAACGCGCTGCGGGCCGGCCATCACATTCAGGTAGTACGAGTCATATCCGTAGGGCACGACGACGGGGTGATAACCGCGCGGCACCATGACGACGTCGTGATCCTCGACAGCCATCGATTCGTCGAGATCGCGCGCATCGGTATAGACGCGCTGGAATGCGAAGCCTTGCGGCGGATTGAGCCGATGGTAATACGTCTCTTCGAGTGCGCTTTCGAGCGGAATCCGATTGGCGTCGTGCTTGTGCGGCGGGTAGCTCGAGGAATGGCCGCTCGGCGTGCGCACTTCGACGACGAGCAGCGATTCGGCCGGCTCCGTTTGCGGAAGAATGTCGCAGACGTAGCGCGTATTCATTCCCTTGCCGCGTACCGATCGTTTCATCTGCGACGGCTCGATGAGCCGCACGGGATAGCGCCCCTCGGCCGGCGCGCTTGCGATGCCGATTTCCACACCGCGTTCGGCGCGCACGGTCGCGCGCACGTGCGGGGGCACGTAAAGGGCGTACGGGGCGGCATCCTCGAAGACGCTGTCGCGCGCGCCCACGCTCGTGTAGCGCTCGCCGCCGGCTTCGATCGAAACGGCACCCGAGAGCACGACGATGCAGGACTCGCGCGCGTTTTCATGCACGTAGAGCACTTCGTCTTGCGCGAGGCGATAGGCAGCGAAGCCCACATACCGCCAAGCGGCCGTCTCCGGCGTCACGCGCGCGATCGTCATGCCCTCGCGCTGGGCTTTGACTAAGAGGCTCATACCAGTAGCTCCTTTGATGCATCGGCGTTCGCACCGGTGCCGTCGACGAGCGCGCGCAGCGTCCGGTAGCCGAGTTGCGCATACTCGAAGCTCGGCGCGATGACGGGATCCTGCTCCGCCTCGACGACGAGCCATCCGCGATAACCATGGCGCTTCAATCCCGCGATGACGGCCGCAAAATCGACCGCACCGTCGCCGGGCACCGTGAAGGCGCCGTTGATGACGGCTTCAAGGAAGCTCCAATCGCGGTTGCGTGCGAGTTTGATGACCTCCGGACGCACGTCTTTGCAGTGCACGTGGCAGATGCGCTCGGCATAGGCTTCGAGCATGGCGAGCGGATCGCCGCCCGCGAACGTGATGTGGCCCGTGTCGAGCAGTAGCCCCACGGCACCGCTCGTGCGCGTCATCAGGTTTTCGACGTCGGCCGGCGTTTCGACGTAGGCACCCATGTGGTGATGATAGGCGACGCGCACGCCGTGCGAGAGCGTGTATTGCGCAAAGCGATCGAGGCGCGCGGCGTAGGCATCCCATTGCGCCGCCGTGAAAAAGCGCGGACGTTGATAGAGCGGCACCGTCGAGCCTTGGATCGTCTGCGCGACTTCCCCATAGACCATGACGTTCGCCCCGTTTTTCGCCAGCAGCTCGAGATGCGGGCCGACCGCTTCGATCTCTTGCTCGGCGCTGCGCTCGGCAAGGCGCCCCGAGTACCAGCCGGAGACGAGCGCGAGATCGTATTGGGCAAGCAGCGCTTTGAGCGCGGCCGGCTCGCGCGGGAATTTGTTGCCCAGCTCGAAGCCTTCATAGCCGATTTGCCGGCCTTCGGTGAGCGCAACGGAGAGCGGTGTCTCCCCGCCGAGCGAGGGCAGATCGTCGTTCATCCACGAGAGCGGGTTGACGCCGATGCGCACTTGAAAATCGGTCATGCTGCGTTCCTTGTGTTCGGTGATGTTGCGAGTCGATGTCTAGCCGCGCTCGGCGAGCCGCGCCTCGTAAGCCGCGCGCGCGGCACGCACGGCTTCGCGCGTCGACACTTCGGGCACGGCCACTTCCCACCACCAGCCGCCGTCGTCCGTCGTGCGCGCCGGGTCGGTATCGATCACGACGACTGAGGTGCGATCGGCCGCGCGTGCCCGCGCGAGCGCGGCTTCGAGCGCGGCGATGTCGGCCACGTGCTCGGCGTGGGCGCCGAGCGCGCGGGCATGCGCTGCGAAATCGATGGCGGGCGCGCCAAGTGGGCCTTGCAGGCAATCGTCGAGCAAGTTATTGAAAGCTACCCCGCCGCAAGCCTGCTGCAGACGATTGATGCAGCCGTAGCCGCGATTGTCGAGTACGACGACGATGAGCTTGGCACCGAGCATGACCGATGTCGCGATCTCGCTATTCATCATCAGATAGCTGCCGTCGCCGACGAACACGATGACTTCACGCTCGGGCCGCGCGAGTTTTGCGCCGAGGCCGCCGGCGATCTCGTAGCCCATGCACGAGTAGCCGTATTCGACGTGGTACCCGCCGGGGCGGCCCGCATGCCAGAGCTTATGCAGTTCCGCCGGCAACGTGCCCGCTGCGCAGACGGCGATGTCGTTTTCGGGCGAGTTCGCGCTCGAGCGCTGCACGGCGCCGATGACATCGGCGTCATAGGGCAGAGCGCCGGCGGTGCGCGCATCGTTCGTGCGCGCGGCGACGGTCTCGCGCCAGGCGTCGCACAGCATATGGGCGCGCTGCGTCCAGCTAGGGCTCGCCTGCCAACTGCCGAGCCGCTCGCTCAATGCGTCGAGTGTCGCGCACGCGTCGCCGAGCACGGTGCTCGCATGGTGCTTGAGCGCATCGAACGCATTGGCGTTGATGCCGACGACGTGCGCTTGCGCAAATAGCGTATTCGATCCCGTCGTGAAATCCTGCAGACGTGTGCCCACAGCGATTACGCAATCGGCCTCGTGGGCGAGTGCGTTCGCAGCGCTGGCGCCCGTGACGCCGACGGCGCCCGCATTGAGCGGATGATTCCACGGCATGGCGCCTTTGCCCGCCTGTGTTTCGCCGACGGCAATGCCGTGCCGCTCGGCGAACGCCCGCAGCGCGTCGGCGCCGCCGCGGCTATACAGGATCCCGCCACCGGCGACGATCATCGGCTTCGACGCATGGCTCAGCGCATCGAATGCGGCCGCGAGTTCGTCCTCGCCCGGCGTCGGCGCATGAAAGCGGACGACCCTCGGCTCGAAGAAGCTGCACGGATAGTCGTAGGCCATCGCTTGCACGTCTTGCGGCAACGCAAGCGTGACGGGGCCGGCCAGCGCCGCGTCGGTCAGCACGCGGATCGCGCGCGGCAATGCGTTCAGCAGTTGCGCGGGATGGACGATGCGGTCGAAGTAGCGTGAGACGGGCTTGAGCGTATCGTTGGCCGAGACGCCGCCGTCTTGCAAATCTTCGATTTGCTGCAAGACCGGGTCCGGCGCGCGCGACACAAAGATGTCGCCGGGCAAGAGCAATACGGGCAGACGATTGACGTGCGCGAGCGCGGCCGCGGTGACGAGGTTCGTCGCCCCGGGGCCGATGGACGTAGTCACCGCCATCATGCGGCGCCGGAAGTGCGCTTTGGCGTAGGCGATCGCGCTATGCGCCATCGCCTGCTCGTTATGGGCGCGATAGGTGGGCAGCACGTCGCGGTGCTGGTAAAGCGCCTCGCCGATGCCCGCGACGTTGCCGTGGCCGAAGATGGCGAACACGCCGCCGAAAAGCGGCACTGTCGAGACGCCGTCGTCATCAATCACGCGCTGCGCGGCCAGATAGCGCACGAGCGCTTGGGCGGCCGTTAGTCGAATCGTCCCGTGCGCCGCCGGCGTTTTACCGGTTTCGACGGTGCCGGCGCTCATCGTCGTTTCCTTGATGCGAACGTTCATTACGCCGCCTCCTGCCGCGTCGCGTGCGGCTGCTTTTGGGTGCCTGCCCGCGTCGCGCCCCACGCCTGAATCAGCGTCTCGAACGTCGTGCGCACGCGTGCGATGAGTCCCGCATCGTCGATCTCGCCGGCCAGCCATGCGCGGCTCGGCTCATGAAAGATCGTCCTGCCGACGGTAAAGCCTTTGCATGTCGTCGATGCAGCGGCCGCTTGAAAGCCTTCGCTGAGTACGTCGACGCTGGCCGACAGCCCGAGCAGCACGACACCGCGGCAATACGGATCGCGCTCGGCGATGAGTGCATCGATCGCTCGCCATTGCTCGGCGGCAAGCGGCGCGAGCTTCCACCATTCGGGCTGAATTCCGAGGTTGTAGAGCCGTTTCAGCGCGCGAAGCACGGTGTCGGGCGCGGCGGGCAGACCTTCGCGCTGAGGCGGGATGACTTCGAGCAGCAACTCGTGCCCGCTTGCTTGCACCGCGTCGTAGAGCGCGCGCAATTGCGCTTCTTGCTCGATGCGCTCGGCGTCGGGGGCATCGGGGTGATACTGAACTAGGCATTTGACCACGTGCTCGCGGGGCCACGAGATAAGCGCTGTCCCCACTGAGCGCCCATGCTGGAACACGAGCGGCAAAGAACCCGGCAGTTCCACGGGCCGGCCGATCCACCAGCCTCGGCCCGTCGCTGCGTTAAGCGCGTCTTGGCCGTAGCGGTCGTCGATCAGCACGCCGATGCGGCCTTGCAGGCTTAGCGCTCGTTCCGTCTGCGCGACGGCTTCGACGAACAGTTGCTTGAGTTCGGCGATGCGCGTCTCGCTCGTGCCCGTTTGCTGGGCGAGGTCGAAGAGCTGATTGCGATGGTCGAACGCAAAGCCGAGCACTTCGTCGTGAACGGGCCGCTTGACGCTCACGCGGTGCAGGCGTGCGAGCTTCGTGTCGAGATCGGGCCGGCGCATGCGTTCGGGATCGCGGGCTGAGGCCTCGCGCAAATAGTCGAGTTCGGCCGGCGTCGGCATGGCCGGTGCGCAGCCGTGGCGCGAGACGACGAGCGCGCCGCACAAATTGGCCGTCTGCGCGCAGCGTTCGAGCGGCGCATCGTGCAACCACTCGGATAGAAAGCCGGAGGCAAAAGCATCGCCGGCGCCGAGCACGTTCAGCACTTCGACTTGCATGCCGCGCTCGGTCGGGGCCTCGTCGATCGAGGCCGGCACCCTGCCGTCGATGATCGTGCAGCCGAGCGGGCCGCGCTTGACGACGAGCGTGGCCGGCGTGACGGCGCGCACCATCGCGAGCGCATCGATCAACTCGTGCTTGCCGCCGGCGATGCGAAACTCCTCTTCCGTGCCGATGACGAGGTCGAACAGCGGCAAAATGCGCTGCAGATGGGCAGTAACGCTTTCGTCGGCGACGAAGCGCGTCTCGCCGTCGGCTTTGCCGGTCAGCCCCCAGAGCACGGGCCGATAGTCGATGTCGAGCACGGTGCGTACTTGATTGCGCCGCGCATACTCCAGCGCACGCCGGCTCGCGCGGTTCACGCGCTCGGTCGAGAAATGCGTGCCGGTGATGAGCAACGCCTTGCTCGATGCGATGAACGCTTCGTCGAAGTCGTCTTCATCGATGGCCATGTCGGCGCAGTTCTCGCGATGGAAGACGAGCGGGAAGGTATCGCGGTCCTTGATGCCTAGCAGTACGAGCGCCGTGAGCCGTTCGGCGTCAACGCGCGTATGGCTGACGTCGCAGCCTTCGCGTTCGAGGGTTTCGGTCAGGAAGCGGCCCATGTGGTCGTTGCCGACGCGCGAGAGCATGGCCGAGGCGAGCCCGAGCCGCGCGCAGCCGAAGGCGATGTTGGCCGACGAGCCGCCGAGATACTTCGCGAAGCTCGTCACGTCTTCCAAGCGCGCGCCGATCTGCTGCGCGTAGAGATCGACCGCGAGGCGGCCGAGGCAAACGATGTCACGCGTGCGGCCGGGGGCGAAGCGTCCGGCGGGCGTAATCGTCGTATTCGACGTATTCGACGTGGGCGATGAGGGAGAGGCAGCCATTGAGGGGGATCCTGAGTGAGTCGTGTTCCGCGTGAGCTCGATTCAAATGGTAGCGCCGTCGAGTTCGGCGATCATCTTCTGCATTTCCGCGCCGCCGGCCATCATGTCGAGCACGGCTTCCTTGCTGATCGTGTCTTTCGTGAAGGTGCCCATCGAGCGGCCCCGGTTGAGCAGCGTGAAGGAATCGCCGATTGGATAGGCGTGGTGCACGTTGTGCGTGATGAAGATGACGGAGATACCGCGCTCGCGCGCTTTATGAATGAGTTTGATTACGTTGAAGCTTTGCTTGACGCCTAGCGCGGCCGTCGGCTCGTCGAGAATCAATACGCGTGCGCCGAAATGGATGGCGCGTGCAATGGCGAGGCATTGGCGCTCGCCGCCCGACATCGTGCCGATCGGCTGATTCGGGTCGCGTACGCGAATGCCCATTTCGGCCAACTTGTCGCGCGCCGTCGTCGCGGCGGTCTCGATATCGAGAACATTTAGGAAGCCGAACAATTTTCGATTCGGTTCACGGCCCATGAAGAAATTGCGCGCGACCGAGAGCAGCGGCACCAGCGCGAGATCTTGGTAAACCGTGGCGATCCCGAGATCGAGCGCATCTTTGGGCGAGGCGAAGCGCACCGGTTGTCCGTCGACGAGATACTCGCCCTCGCTCGGCGGATGCACGCCGGCCAGCGTTTTGATCAGCGTCGATTTGCCGGCGCCGTTGTCGCCGAGCAGGCAATGCACCTCGCCGCGCCGCAGCCGCAGCGTCACCTCTTTGAGCGCGATGACGCTGCCGAAATAACGGCTCACATTCTCGAGCGCGAGGATGTAGTCGGCGTTGGGGTCTTGAGTGGGGGCGGGGGCCGCGGTAGCAGTAGCAGTAGCGGAAGCGGAAGTCATCGAATCGTCCTCCGTCGGTTAGCGCGACGCCGCGACGCGGCTGCGCACGTAGTGGTTGAAGAGCACGGCAAACAGCAGCATCAGGCCGAGGAAGACGCGGAACCAATCCGAATCGATATTCGTGTAGGTGATCCCGATCTGCACCACCCCGAAGATGAGCGAGCCGAAGCAGGCGCCCACGACCGAGCCGTAGCCGCCCGTGAGCAACGTGCCCCCGATCACAGCCGCGATGATCGCTTCGAACTCCTTCTGCAGGCCCCGGTCGGCGGCCGCCGAGCCGATGTCGCACACCTGCAGCACAGCAAAGAGGCACGCGCAGAAGGCGGTCAGTACGAACAGGCGAATTTTCACGCGGCGCACCGGTACGCCGACGTTCTTCGCGGCGTTTGCATCGCCGCCGACGGCGAAGATCCAATTGCCGAAGCGCGTCTTGGCGAGCGTGAATGCACACACGGCTGCCAGCGCGAGCCACCAGACGATGACTTTAGGCACGCCGGGGACGAGCGGCTCGCCCGAATCGAGCAGTTTGACGAGACCGATATGCCCGAACCAGCGGAATAGGCCGTGGAACGCCACGCCCTGGAACAGCGTCTGGGCAAGCGGGCTTTGGGCGGCGACGTCGCCCACGCCCGAGATGATCGTGCGATCGGCGAACATGACCGAGAGCGCGAGCGTCAGGCCGCGCAGAATGAACATGAACGCGAGCGTGACGATGAAAGAGGGCAGCCGCGTGCGCATCACGAGATAGCCGTTCACGGCGCCAAGCACCATCGATCCCACGAACGCGAACACGATCGCGAGCTCGATGGGCCAATGAAAATACATGGTCGGCAGCGCAACCATCATGCCGGCGAAGCCGATCATCGAGCCGATCGATAGGTCGAACTCGCCGGCGATCATCAAGAGGCAGGCGCCGACGGCGATGATGCCCAGATAGGCCGCTACCTGCGACCAGTTCATGATGCCGTCGAGATTGAACATGCCGGAATGGCCGGCACTGATCGCGAAGACGAGGAACACCATGACCGTGCCCGCGAGCGAGGCGAACTCGGGGCGGGAGAGAAGCTGCTTAAACCACGATTCGCTGCGTACGCGCTCGTCGGCGGCGCTGGCGGCGCTCGGCGGATTCGACTGCTCGTCTTTGCGTGGGTTAGCGTGGAACTGATCGGCGACGCCCATCGAATGTCTCCTTGGCGCGCGGCGGCGGACCGTCCGTTACGGACAGTCCGCGCCGCGCTGTCGTGCTGAATAGCTTGCAAAAGCCGCTGGTTGACTAGGTGGCTATAGCGCGACGGCTATAGCGCGATAGATGCGTGCCCAATCAGCGGTACTGCCCCGCATACTTGACGACCTTGTCGACGTTGGTCTTTGTAATGAAGCCCGGACCGGAAAGGATGGTGTCGGGCTGATAGACCGGCGCAAGCCCATAGGTTTCGAGCCGAGCCTTGAACTTCGGATTCGCTTGCAGTGCTTTTTCGATCTTTAGCGGATCGGTGGTGTGGTCCTTCTTCGCGATCGCGAGCACGGCGACGGCCAAATAGCCTTGCAGGTAGGGCTGCTGATCGATCGCGAATTGGATCGTGCCGTCCTTGATCGCCTTGGCGATGTCGTCGTCGAAGTCGAACGTTGCGAACCAGATCTTGCCGGCGAGGCCCATGTCCTTCAACGCGCGAATCGTCGGATCGGCCGAAAGCGGCCCGAGCGCGAGCACCGCTTGCGTATTCGGATGGTTGCGCAAGTAGGCTTCGACCTTCGATTTCACGCCGTTCGGATCTTGACCGGCATCGAGCGTGGACGACTTGAAGTCGACGCCGAGCGCTTCGGCAAAGCCGCGGCAGCGCTCGAACGAAGCGGGGTTCGTCGCATAGTGGTTCACGCAAAGGAATGACTTGATGCCCGCGGCTTTGGCCTTCTCGCCGGCCGCATGGCCCGCGACATATTCGGGCTGGCCGATATGCATGATGGCGCCTAGCTTCTTGCTCTGTTCAAGCGTGCCCGAATTGATCGTGACGAGCGGGATCTTCTTGTCCGTGATCTTCTGAATCGAACTCTTGAGCACGTCGTAATCGGCGATCGTCGTCGCCACACCGTCGTAGTTACGCGCCGCCGACTGCTCGATGAGTCGCGCCATGTCAGACAAATCGCCGTTCGGCGGATTGCGGTAGTCGGTTTGGACGTCGAAGTCCTCGTCCGCCTGCTTGACCGCGTTCTTGATGGTGTTCCACCAGGAGTCGGAATCGGGCGCGTGGCTGATCAGCACGAACTTGGCGTCGGCCGCGTGCGCCGACGGCGCCGCGAACGGACCGAAAGCCAATGCCAAAGCTGAAGTGAGCGCCGCGGCGAGTGCCCTGCGTGCGGCCTTGCGGGTGCAAAGTCTCATTTGTCTCCACCTATTAGAAGTTATGTCGTCAGGAGCAGCGCCTCTGTGGCACGGGCCGCTCACGACACAGATTAGGCGAAGTTTTAGACGATTGCAAAGAAAATTTCACGACAACTGGAAATGGAAAATTAATTCCATTTCGATGGGGACGTGCCTATAATCGGTATCGTTGGGAGGCCCGCGGCGCGAAAAATCAGGCCATGGACGATGTGCGCCGCCGCCCCCGCTTGAAAGGACAAGAACGATGCAGGACGACACCGCTGACGAGCTATCGAGCGTCGACGCGCTCATGCAGCGCGTGGCCGATTCGTACGATTCCCTGCCGCGGCAATTGAAGAGCGTGGCCTCGTACCTCGAACAGCACCGTTCGAGCGTGATGGTCGACCGGACGAGCGATATCGCCGCGAGTTGCGGCGTGCATCCGTCCGCCGTCGTGCGCTTCGCGCAGCGCTTCGGGTTTTCGGGCTTTTCGGATTTGCAGGAGGTGTTCAAGCAGGCTTACGCAGGCCAGAGCCATTCCGGGCAGACCTACAAGCAACGCATTCGGAAGCTGATCGACGAAAAGCCGGGGCGCCTGTCGGGCGGCAATGTCGCGCGCGAGTTCGTCGCCGCCTGCCGCAACGGCTTGGACGAGCTCGAGGCGTCACTGGACGACGAGCAGTTCGAAGCGGCCGTATCGATGCTGCAGCACGCCGAGAACATCTACGTGGTCGGCGTGCGGCGCTCGTTCGCGGTGGCGAGCTACATCGTCTATGCGTTGCAGCACACGGCCAAGCGCGTCCATCTCGTTTCGGGCTTCGGCGGCATGTACCGCGAGCAGATCCGCAGCGTGAAGAAAGGCGACGTCGTCATCGCCATCAGCTTCGAGCCGTACGGGCGCGAGACGCAATACTGCCTGCGTGTCGCGCATCACCATCAAGCGCAAACGCTCGTCATCACGGACAGCCGTTTGTCGCCGCTCGCGCGCTACGCCAGCGCGCAGTTGTTCGTGAAAGAAGGAAGCGCGTTTGCGTTTCGCGCGCTCACCAGCACCATTTGCCTATGCCAGGCGCTCTTCGTGGCGCTGGCTTATCGGCTCGAGTTGAACGTAGAAGAATCCAAGGACACAGGAGGATACGATGACTAGTAACAACAGAGCGGCGATCGACGTCGCAGTGTTCGGCGCGGGCCGGATCGGGCGGATTCATGCGGGCAATCTCGCCCGTCATCCCGGCGCGCGGCTCAAGTATGTCGTCGACGTCGATCGCGTCGCGGCCGCCGAACTGGCGGCGCAGCACGGCGCGATGGTCGTCGAGGCCGACGTGGCATTGGCCGACGAAGGCGTTGGCGCAACGGTCATCTGCGCGAGCACCGATACGCACGCCGATTTGATCGAGCGCTCGGCCGCCGCCGGCAAGCACGTCTTCTGCGAGAAGCCCGTCGATCTCGATCTCGAGCGCGCGCGTGCCTGCGCGCGGGCCGTGGAAGCGGCGGGCATCGTCTGCATGATCGGCTTTCAACGGCGCTTCGATCCGACGTTCGCCGCCGTCAAAGCGCGGCTCGATGCGGGCGAGATCGGCACGCCGGAGATGTTGATCGTCACGAGCCGCGACCCCGGTGCGCCGCCCGTGGAGTACATCCGCCGCTCGGGCGGGATCTTCAAGGACATGCTGATTCACGACTTCGACATCTTCCGCTGGATTCTCGGCGACGAAGCGCAGACGGTGCACGCGAGCGGCAGTTGCTTGACTGATCCTGCGATCCTCGACGCGGGCGATATCGATTCGACGGCCGTGACGATCCGCACGAAGCGCGGACGGCTCTGCCAAATCAATACGGCGCGTCGCGCAGCCTACGGATACGACCAGCGGTTCGAAGTGCTCGGCAGCGAAGGCATGCTGCAGGCAGGCAACGTGCGGCCCACTGAAGTGCTCGCTTACACGGCGAAGGCAGTATCGAGCGACGTGCCCGAGGCGTTCTTTCTCGAGCGCTATCGCGCCGCCTATGCAAGCGAGATCGCACATTTCTTCGATGCCGTTACACAGGGCACACCCGTTCGCACGACGATCGCTGACGGCGTCAAGGCCCTGGAACTGGCGGAGGCCGCAACGCGCTCGTGGCGCGAGGGGCGCGCCGTGACGCTGGGCGAGTAGACGGATAGTTGATGCGCAATTAGTGCGCCATCGCGCATTGCAGGCGCTGCGTACGGTATGGACCGCGCCCGCGAAAGGAGTGGGGCGGTCGTAGGTTATAGCGAGCGAGAAGGAGCGAGACAGTGACGACGATGGCAAAACGCGCGCCGATCAAAATCGGTATCGCGGGATTGGGGCGACTCGGCAAGCGGCATGCGACGAACTTGGCTTATCGCGTACCGGGCGCGGTGCTCGCGGCGGCGTGCAGCCCCGTGGACGAGGAACTCGATTGGGCGCGCGAGACGCTGCCCGAGCCGCGGCTTTATTCGGACTACGCAGCACTGCTTGCCGATCGCGAGCTGGACGCGGTGTGGCTCGTGACGCCTTCTTCACTGCATGCGGAGCAGATCGCCGCGGCACTGCGCGCGGGCAAGCACGTCTTCTGCGAGAAGCCGCTTTCGCTCGACGTGGCCGAATGCGGGCGCGTGCTCGGCGTGGCGCGCGAATATCCTCAACTCGAAGCCACGATTGGGTTCATGCGCCGGTTCGATCCGAGCTACCGCGATGCGTACGAAAAGGCTGCCGCGGGCAAGATCGGCCGGCCGTTCATGGTGCGCTCGCAAACCACCGACCAGAATGATCCCGATGGTTTCTTTGTGCGCTTCGCCCCGACGTCGGGCGGGATTTTTCTCGATTGCACGGTGCACGACATCGATGTGGCGCGCTGGTTTTTTGGCGGCGCGCGCGCGACCCGTGCGTTTGCGACCGGAACGATCGCGCTGCATGAAGGATTGCGCGAATGCGGCGATGTCGACAACGGCGTGGGGGTCGTCGAGTTCGAGGGCGGACGGCTCGCGGTGTTCTATGCGTCGCGCACGATGGCGCACGGGTGCGATACGCATAGCGAAGTGATCGGCACGGGCGGGGCGCTCGCGATCGGCCAAAATCCACGTTTAAATCGCGTCGAGATTTACGATGCGCTCGGTGTGCGCAGCGAGAGCACGCCCACGTTCTTCGATCGCTTCGAAGATGCCTTCCTGCATGAGGCACAGGCCTTCACACAAGCGGTGGCGGCGCGCATGGCAGGCATGCCGCCGCCTGCGGTGGCCGGGGCGACGCTCGCCGATGCGCTTGAAGCCACGCGGATCGGCAAGGCGCTGCGCGAGGCTTGCGCGAGCGGCATACCCGTGACGTTATAGCGAGAGGCCGGACACCGAGAGGCGTGGGCACCGGATGGCGGACGGCCCGCTACGGTAGAATTTCTTTTTTTACGCCTTGTGCTCCGTGATCGCCCGCGGTAAACGCGACGTGCGGGCTGGGCACCCTATCGAAAGGCCGATTGCCGATGGAAATTCACAAGGAAGTCGATGCACGCGGGTTGATCTGCCCGCTGCCGATTCTGCGCGCGAAGAAGGCGCTGGCCGATATGCAGAGCGGCCAGATCTTGAAGGTGCTGGCGACCGATCCGGGCTCGCAGCGCGATTTCGCCGCCTTCGCCAAGCAAACGGGCAATGAAATCGTCGAAACGTCGACGCAAGATAAAACGTTTGTGTTTTTGATGCGCCGCCGTTAGCCGGGCCGGCAGCCACAACCCATCCGCCTTCGAGGCGGAGCAGTGCGCAAGGCCATGGCGATCCGCTCGGGCTGGCCGGCCTGCGCGGCCTGTCCGGCTCGCGCGAACGCCAACGCCAATCAACTATCCATCACCGGCGAGCGCGTGCGCAGATAGTGCTCGAAGTCTTCGGCCACTTCAGCATGGCGCAGCGCGAACTCGACCGTCGCCTTCAGATAGCCGAGCTTGCTGCCGCAGTCGAAGCGCGTGCCGTGATACTTGTAGGCGAGCACTTGCTCGTCGCCGAGCAGCGATTGGATGCCGTCGGTCAGTTGAATTTCACCGCCCGCGCCGGGCTTGAGCGCGCGCAGATGATCGAAGATGCGGGGCTTGAGCACGTAGCGGCCCACGACGCCAAGGTTGGACGGCGCAACTTCAGGCGCCGGCTTCTCGATGATGCCCGACATCTTGATAATGGCGTCTTCCCATTCCTTGCCGTCGACAATGCCGTACGAGCGCGTCTCTTGAGGAGGAATCTCTTCTACGCCGATCACCGAGCTATGGTAGTGATCGAAGACGTCGATCATCTGCTTCATGACGGGCGGCTCGGCATAGAGCAAATCGTCCGCCAGAATGACGGCGAACGGATTGTCGCCGACGAGCTTTTCGGCGCACAGCACGGCGTGTCCCAGGCCGAGCGCTTCCGGCTGGCGCACATAGAAACAATCGACGTGGCTCGGCTTGATGCTGCGCACGAGCTCGAGCAGCTTTTCCTTACCGCGCGCTTCGAGTTCCGCCTCGATTTCATATGACTTATCGAAATGATCCTCGATCGCGCGCTTGCTGCGGCCCGTGACGAAGATCATTTCGGTGATGCCGGCGGCCATCGCTTCTTCGACCGCGTACTGGATCAGAGGCTTGTCGACGATCGGCAGCATTTCCTTGGGGCTGGCCTTCGTGGCGGGAAGAAAACGCGTGCCGAGGCCCGCAACAGGAAAGACAGCCTTGGTGACTTTTAGCATGGCATTACCCTAATTCTCGAGTACTGGTGGGACCACGTGCCCACGACTTCGCTTAGACCGGCAGGCGCGAAAGTTGCGCATTGAGCTTCGCAATGGTGTCCCGATATTGTGACAGCCTTTTCTGCTCTTGCTCTACGACAGAAGCCGGTGCTTTTGCGACAAAAGCTTCGTTTCCGAGCTTCGCCGAGCATTTGACGATTTCCGCGTCGAGCCGAGCAATTTCCTTGCCTAGCCGCTCGCGCTCGGCCGCGGCGTCGATCTCGACGAGCAGTGCGAGCTTGCCGCGGCCGACGATCGAGATCGGCGCGCCTTGAGACTGCGCGTCGAGCGTCGCTTCGTCGGCCAGGATGCGCACCTCGGACAAGCGTGCGAGCGCTTGCGCGTACGGTGCGAACGTCTGCCATTGGCCTGCATCGCCGTGCACCAGCAAAGGGACCTTTGTTGCGGGCGATAGGTTCATTTCGCCGCGCAGATTTCTGCAGGCATCGATTGCGGCTTTTAAATCCGCGGCCCAGCGCTCGGCTTTTTCGTCGATTTTTTTCTCTTCGGTTTGCGGGTAGCGTTGCACCATGATCGATGCCTCGCCGCTCGCTGCGTCCTGCGGATAGGCATCCGTGAGCGGCGCTACCTTTTGCCAGAGCGCTTCCGTGATGAACGGGATGATCGGGTGCGCGAGTCGCAGCACCGTTTCGAGCACACGCAGCAGCGTGCGGCGCGTCGCGCGTTGCTGCTCGGGCGTGCCGTTCTGAATCTGCACCTTCGCCAGTTCGAGGTACCAGTCGCAGTACCCGTCCCAAACGAACTTATAAATCGCATTGGCGACATTGTCGAAGCGGTAACCGGCAAAACCTTTCTCGACTTCCGCTTCCACACGCTGCAGCAGCGAGACGATCCAGCGGTCCGCTTGCGAAAAGTCCGTATAGCCGCCTGGCCCGCAATCGCCTGGCGCACACGCGCCCGGTTTGGAAAAGCCGCAATCGTGTCCTTCGCAATTCATAAGCACGAAACGCGTGGCGTTCCATAGCTTATTGCAGAAATTCCGATAGCCCTCGCAGCGCGCCAAATCGAAATTGACGTTGCGCCCGAGCGTAGCCATCGATGCCATCGTGAAGCGCAACGCATCGGTACCGAACGCGGGGATGCCTTCGGGGAATTCTTTGCGCGTTTTTTTCTCGATCGAAGCGGCCTGCTTCGGGTTCATGAGGCCCGTCGTGCGCTTGGCGACGAGCGCGTCCAAGCCGATGCCGTCGACGATGTCGATCGGGTCGAGCGTGTTGCCTTTGCTCTTGGACATCTTCTGGCCTTCGGCGTCGCGTACGAGCCCGTGCACGTAGACCGTGCGAAACGGCACCTTCCCCGTGAAGTGCGTCGTCATCATGATCATGCGCGCGACCCAGAAGAAGATGATGTCGAAGCCCGTCACGAGCACGGAAGAGGGCAGGAACGCCGCGAGTTCCGGGGTTTCGTTCGGCCAGCCGAGCGAGGAGAACGGCACGAGCGCCGAGGAGAACCACGTGTCGAGCACGTCGTCGTCGCGCTTGAGCGCGCCCTCGTAGCCGCGCGCTTTCGCTTGCTCGTGCGCTAGCGCCTCGGTGCGTGCCACGAAGACTTCACCGTTTTCGCCATACCATGCCGGGATCTGGTGGCCCCACCAGAGTTGCCGCGAGATGCACCAGTCCTGAATGTTCTCGAGCCACTGGTAATACGTTGTCGTCCAGTTTTCGGGCACGAACTCGATATCGCCGTTTCGCACGACGTCGAGTGCGACCTCGGCGATCGACTTGCCCGGATGGAACGTGCCCTCGGGCGCCGGCTTGCTCATCGCGACGAACCATTGATCGGTCAGCATCGGCTCGAGCGCGACACCCGTGCGGTCGCCGCGCGGCACCATGAGCTTGTGGTCCTTGACCGATTGCAGCAGGCCGAGCGCATCGAGATCGGCGACGACGCGCTTACGCGCCTCGAACCGATCGAGGCCCCGATAGGCAGCGGGGGCGTTCTCGTTGATCTTCGCTTCGAGCGTGAGGATCTCGATCTGCGGCAGACCGTGGCGCTGGCCTACTTGATAGTCGTTGAAATCGTGCGCGGGCGTGACCTTCACGACGCCCGTGCCGAACTCGCGGTCGACGTAATCGTCGGCGATGATCGGGATCTCGCGATCGGTCAGCGGCAGCTTTGCCATCTTGCCGATCAGATGTGCGTAGCGCTCGTCCTCGGGGTGGACCATCAGCGCGACGTCGCCGAGCATCGTCTCCGGACGCGTCGTGGCGACCGTCAAATCGCCGCTGCCGTCGGCGAGCGGATAGCGGATATGCCACAGATAGCCGCTTTCTTCCTCGCTCGCGACTTCAAGGTCGGAGACGGCCGTCATCAGCACCGGATCCCAATTGACGAGGCGCTTGCCGCGGTAGATGAGACCCTGCTCGAAGAGCCGCACGAAGACATCGCTGACGACGCTCGACATCTTCTCGTCCATCGTAAAGTATTCGCGCGACCAGTCGATCGATGCGCCCAGGCGCCGGACTTGGTTCGTGATCGTCGAGCCCGATTTCTCCTTCCATTCCCACACGCGCTCCAGGAACTTTTTGCGGCCGAGATCATGGCGCGAGACGCCTTGCTGATCGAGCTGGCGCTCGACGACAATTTGCGTCGCGATGCCCGCGTGGTCCGTGCCCGGCAGCCAGAGCGTGTTTTCGCCGAGCATGCGGTGATAGCGCGTGAGGCCGTCCATGATCGTCTGGTTGAACGCGTGCCCCATGTGCAGCGTGCCCGTGACGTTCGGCGGCGGGAGCTGGATCGAGAAATTGCGCGGGGCCGCGTCAGGCGGGGCCGCCTCCGGCCGGGTCGCGTCGGCCGTGCCCGGTGCGAACGCCGGTTTCGCATACCCGCGTTTTTCCCATTCGGGACCCCATTGGGCCTCGATCGTCTGGGGCTCGAAACTCTTCGCCAGCGTGGTGTCGGTCATCGTTGGAAATCCGCCGAAAAATGCCTGAGGTGATATGAAATATCGGGTGTCGCAGCCCGCCGCAAGCCGAAGACGATCGGGACGGCAGGTTCGAAACCGTCAATTATAAGGGGACGGCGGGTGGCGTTCGCGCGCGGCCTTATAATGATGGGCTCGCCAAGCGGTGCCGTACACGGCATTGCTCCGCCGCCCTACCGTCCGAAGTTGCAGAGATCCGCTCCCTCCATGCCAGAACTGCTCGCCCATCTGAACCCCGAACAACATGCGGCCGTCACGCTGCCGAACGAACCGGCGCTCATTTTGGCGGGCGCGGGCAGCGGCAAGACGCGCGTGCTGATCACGCGCATCGCCTGGCTGATCCAGCAAGGGTACGCATCGCCGGCGACGGTGCTTGCCGTCACCTTCACGAACAAGGCGGCGCGCGAAATGATAGGGCGCCTCTCGGCGCTCCTGCCGATCGATACGCGCGGCATGTGGATCGGCACGTTCCACGGCCTATGCAACCGCATGCTGCGCGCCCACTACCGCGACGCGGGACTGCCGGCAACATTCCAGATTCTCGATACGGCCGATCAGCTTTCGGCCATCAAGCGGCTGATGAAGGGCTTGAAAGTCGACGACGAAAAATATCCGCCGAAGAACCTGCAGTATTTCATCAACAACGCGAAGGAGCAGGGCTTGCGCCCCGATCAGGTCGATGCGAGCGACAGCTTCAACCTGAAATTCGTCGAACTCTACCGCGCGTACGAGCAGCAGTGCCAGCGCGAGGGCGTGGTCGATTTTCCGGAGTTGCTGCTGCGCTGCTATGAATTGCTCGCGCACAACGCACCGCTGCGTGCGCATTATCAAGCCCGCTTTCGACATATTCTCGTCGACGAGTTCCAAGACACCAACAATCTGCAATACGCGTGGCTCAAGCTGTTGGCGGGGCCGGCGAATGGGGCCACCTGCGGTGCGATTTTCGCGGTGGGCGACGACGATCAATCGATCTATGCGTTTCGCGGCGCGAACGTCGGCAACATGGTCGACTTCGAGCGTGAATTCAATGTCCGCAACCTGATCAAGCTCGAGCAGAACTATCGCTCGCACGGCTATATCCTCGATACGGCGAATGCGCTCATTGCGCACAATGCTCGGCGCCTGGGCAAGAATTTACGGACGGACGCCGGGCATGGCGAGCCCGTGCGCGTCTATGAAGCGGCCACCGATTCGCAGGAAGCGGGCTGGATCGTCGAGGAAATCCGTGCGCTGATCAACAACGGCGGCCTGGCGCGCAGCGAAATCGCCGTTCTGTACCGCAGCAATGCGCAGTCGCGCACGATCGAGCATGCGCTCGTGAATGCGGGGATTGCCTACCGCGTTTATGGGGGGCTACGCTTTTTCGAACGGCAGGAAGTCAAGCATGCGCTCGCTTATCTGCGTCTGATCGACAACCCGAACGACGACACGGCGTTCGCGCGGGTCGTCAACTTCCCGACGCGCGGCATCGGCGCACGGTCGATCGAGCAGTTGGCCGACGCGGCACGCCTATACGGCTGCTCGATGGCCGCAGCCGTTCCGTACGTGACGGGCAAGGCGGGCATGAGCCTCGGTACCTTCGCGAATCTCATTGCGAAGATGCGCGCCGAGACCGAGCGGATGAGCCTGCCCGAGACCGTCGAATACGTGGTGCGCTTGAGCGGCTTGGTCGAGTTCTATGAGCACGAGCGAGAGGGACAGGATCGTCTCGAAAACTTGCAGGAGCTCGTCAACGCCGCGACCGCGTTCGTCAGCGAAGAGGGCTATGGGCTCGATACGCCCGCGCGCGCGATCCGGCTTGCGCCCGGTGCAACGTCGGCGCCCGAGCTGTCCGGCTCGTCGGTCGATGAAGAAACCGTCGTCCTCGAGGCCGCGAGCGTGACCGATCCGGCGCAAAACCCCGACACGATGACGCCGCTCGCGGGTTTCCTGTCGCATGCGTCGCTCGAGGCGGGCGAGAGCCAAGCGCAAGCGGGACAGGACGCGGTGCAACTGATGACCGTGCACGCGGCGAAGGGGCTCGAATTTACGGCCGTGTTCATCACGGGGCTCGAGGAAGGGCTGTTTCCACACGAAAACAGCGCGAAAGAGGCGGACGGTTTGGAGGAAGAGCGCCGTCTCATGTATGTGGCGATCACGCGTGCAAAAGAGCGGCTCTATCTGTCGTTCGCGCAAAGCCGCATGCTGCATGGGCAGACGCGTTACAACGTGCGCTCGCGTTTCTTCGACGAATTGCCCGAGACGACGCTCAAGTGGCTGACGCCGAAGGTTGAACCCGGTTCCCGCTGGGGGGGCCGTGCCGAGGCTCCCGCCTGGAATCGCGAGTGGTTTGCCCGGCCGCAGCGCGGCGGTCCTTCGGCCAGCTTCGAGGCCGCGCCGCTGCCCGCGTTCGCCAACGCGCAGCGTGCGGCCGATAGCGGTTTTCGCGTTGGCCAGCAGGTCTTTCACACGAAGTTCGGAGAGGGCGCGATCACCGCGCTCGAAGGTAACGGGGCCGATGCGCGGGCGCAAGTCCGATTCAAGCGGCACGGGGAAAAATGGCTGGCGCTGGCTGTCGCCAAGCTGCAAGTCGTCGAATAACATGAACATGAGCATGAGCAGCAATGACAGCAACGATCGCCATAACTTTGACGACAGCCGCAGCCGTATCGGGATCGGCATCGACCGCTCGGTGCGCCGGCTCGGCGTATTGGCCGCGCTGCCGCAGGAACTCGGCGATCTCGTCGCGACGATGGGTGCCGAAGGCGAGACGCGCACGCTCACGCTCGGGCGGCGCGATTACCACATCGGCACGGCATTCGGCGTGCCCTGCGTCGTCACCCTCGCGCGCGTCGGCAAAGTCGCGGCCGCCTCGACTGCGAGCGCACTGATCCACGTCTTCGGCGTCGATTCGATGGTGTTTACAGGTGTGGCCGGCGGCGTTGGCGCGGGCGTGCGCGTGGGCGACATCGTCGTGGCCGATTCGCTGCTGCAGCACGACCTCGATGCCTCGCCGCTCTTCCCGCGCTACGAAGTACCCCTGCTCGCCCGAGCTTACTTTCCGACGCATGTGCCGCTGGCCGATCGGCTCGCGGCCGCGTGCGAAGGTTTCCTGGTGCGGGAGCGCGCTGCGTTGATCGAGCGCTTCGCATTCGACGCGCCGCGCGTGCACCGGGGATTGATCGTCAGCGGCGACCGCTTCGTGTCGAGCGAGCGCGAAGTGCGTGCGCTGGCAAGCGCATTACCCGATGCCATGGCGGTGGAAATGGAAGGGGCGGCGATGGCCCAAGTGTGCTACGAGCACGACGTGCCGTGTGCGATCGTGCGGACGATCTCCGATACGGCCGACGACCATGCAACGGCTTCGTTTTCAACGTTCTTGACTGAGATTGCCGGCACCTATTCGTCGGGCGGGGGCGCGCGGGGGGTTGGGGCGCCCCCCGCGGGGGCGGCCCCCCCGCTGAGAGGGGGGGCCCAAGCGGGGGGCCCGCGCGCGGCCGGTGCCTGTCCCACAGCGGGGGCAGCAGCCGGCCCGCCAAGGTCCATGGCGCTCCACACGAGCACCGCGATGACGCCGACAGCGGCCGTCGCCACCGCACCCCCCCGCCCGCGCGGCGGC
>CBIHOQ010000009.1:0-115752 GCA_966212065.1 uncultured Burkholderiaceae bacterium | reverse complement strand
CACCGGAACCACCACCGGAACCACCACCGGAACCACCACCGGAACCACCACCGGAACCACCACCGGAACCACCACCGGAACCACCACCGGAACCACCACCGGAGCCACCACCGGAGCCACCCGAGCCACCCGAGCCACCCGAGCCACCCGAACTACCCGAACTACCACCCGAGCCGCTAGGACCGCCGGCGCTGGCGGTCGATCCACCATTCGAATTTCCTTTCCCGCCGTCACTGCCGTTCCCGTTCCCGGGCGCCACGCCTCCGCTGCCGCCGCCCGTGCTGCCGTTATTCCCGCGGCCACCGCCGAACGCTCCGCCGCTGAGCCCTCCGCCGCTGCTATCGCCGCTGGCCGACGTACCGTCGCTCGTGCCGCCCAGCCCGGTCGCCGCAGCATCGTCGCTCGGGGTGTCGACACAAACCGAGCTTCCCACGTTGCCCTGGCAAGGCGATGCGGCCGATGTCGGCACGGCGTCTTCGTTGCCGGTACCCGAGCCCGTAGCCGAGCCCGCAGCCGAGGACGACACATCGTACGGCGCGCCGTCGTGCAGCGTTGCCGCCGAGGGCGCACCGGAATCGCTCGTGTTAGCCATGCCGGCCTGCGTCGCAGCGCTTGATTGGAGGAGCCACCCACCCATGACATTCGCGAGCGAGCCCGCATTCGCGCTCGTCGCGATCAGGGCAAATACCGCCGCCGCCGTTGCCTTCAGAACGCCCGCATTTATATAGGAGTCCTTATTAGTTTTCCTGGTCTTCATCGTCATCTCCCCGGCAGGAACGGCGAACGGATGTCGCCGTACTCCTGTCGCCCGAAGGCGAACGTGGCTGCCGGAGCGCGATCCTCTCGCGTGTCACATGATGTCTATCCTTCGATTGTGCGGAAGCCCACACGTCTGCGGTCGTGACACCGTTCGATCGTTCGCTGCCGGGCCCGCGTCGGTTACGCGGCCACGTGCGGACGACTTTGCGATAACCGTGCCATTGGATGCCGCGCCGCGCCGCATATGGGCCGGTGGACACAAGAGAAAAGCCGCAAGGCGAAAAGCGGCGTGAAGCGTTTCATCGATGAAACGCGTCTGCGGACTGCGTATGAGCGCCGCCGCACAGAGAAGCGCAGACGCGAGCGGGGTCCACAACCTTCGCGCACGCAGTGCGCGAACTCAAGCGCTCAAGCGCTTTGCGTCTCGCGTTGCAGCGCGCGCAGCTCGCTCACGGGGATATGGCAGCGGATTCGATGCCCCTCGCCCGCATCGGTGAACGGTGGATCTTGCTGCTCGCAGACGGCGCCGAGCTTGCGCGGGCAACGCGTATGAAACACGCAGCCCGATGGCGGTGCTGCCGCGCTTGGGGGATCGCCTACCAAACGAATACGCGCTTTCGAAGGGACGCTAGGCGTGCCGAACGTCGGCATCGCCGACAGCAACGCCTCGGTATAAGGATGATGCGGCCCATCGAAGACCGCATGCGCGGGCCCGATCTCGAGCAGCCTGCCGACGTAAAGCACGGCGATGCGATCGGCGACGTAGCGCACCACGTGCAGATCGTGCGAGATGAAGACGTAGCTCACGCCGCGTTCACGCTGGAGATCGGCGAGCAAGTTCAGGATGGCCGCTTGGACCGAGACGTCGAGTGCCGATGTCGGCTCGTCGCAGACCACGACGCGAGGATCGCCCGCAAACGCGCGGGCGATGGCGACACGCTGCTTCAGTCCGCCCGACAGTTGCCGCGTGCGCGCATCGAGGTAGCGCGAGGGCAGCCGTACGGCCTGCGCGAGTGTGGCCAGCCGCGCGCCGTGCGCCCGTCCGCGTAGTGCGCCCAGCTTGGACAGTGCGCGCCCGATGAGCCGCTTCACCGAATGCGCGCGATTGAGCGCTGAATCGGGATTCTGGAACACGATCTGCAGCGACTTTACCTGCTCGTCGTCGCGGTGAGCGACCCGTGAGGGCAACGGCTTGCCGTCGAGTTCCAGCGTGCCGCCCGGGTCCGGCGCGATCAACCCGACGAGCAGCTTGGCGAGCGTCGTCTTGCCGCTGCCCGATTCGCCGACGAGCCCTAGCGTTTCGCCCGCGGCGAGATCGAGCGAGACGTCGTCGACCGCGCGCAGCGATACACCGGATACATCGAACGTTTTAGACAGGTGGGCCGCATGCAGCGCAAGCGGCGCATGGGGTCCCTGCGCCGCCGCGTCGGCCGCGGCTCGGCGTTGCGCGCTCTGGCCGTCCGCATGCGGCAACTGCGCGGCCAACTCGTGATAATGGCAGCGCGCCATCTGCGGCCCGTGCTCCGCATGGAAGCGGTGCGGCGGCGGCGCGTCGCGCCGGCAGCGTTCGTCGGCTAGCGCGCAGCGCGGTGCAAATGCGCAGCCCGCGATGGGGGCGCCGAGCGGCGGCAGGCTGCCCGCGATCGTGTCCAGGCGCGCGTTATCCTTGCTGCGGCCGGGACTCGGCAGGCAGCGCAAAAGGCCGACGGTATACGGATGGCGCGGCGCGCCGAATACGTCCGCGGCCGTGCCTTCCTCCACGAGCCTGCCCGCATAGAGCACGCCGACGCGGCTGCACATGCGAGCGATCACCGCTAAGTTGTGGCTGATGAACAGCACCGCCGTGCCGTATTCCTCGCGCAGGTTCGCGACGAGATCGAGCACTTCGGCTTCGACGGTGGCATCGAGGCCGGTCGTCGGTTCGTCGAGAATCAACAGGTCCGGCTTCGACGCGAGCGCCATCGCGATGACGACGCGCTGCTGCATACCGCCCGACAACTGATGCGGGTAGCTGCTCATGACACGCTCGGGCGCCGCAATGCGCACATGACGCAGCATGTCGAGCGCTTGTACGACCGCATCGGTGCGCGTCGCGCCGGCAAGCTCGAACGCTTCGGACACTTGACGGCCGATGGTCAGCGTTGGATTAAGCGCGCGAGAGGGGTCCTGATAGACCATCGACACGGTTCGCGCACGCATGGCGCGCAGCGCATCGGCGGAAAGCGACGCGACGTCGTGTCCGGCAATCGCAATGCGCCCCGCCTCGACCTTGCCGTTGCGCGGCAGATAGGCGAGCGCTGCGAGCGCGACCGTCGATTTGCCGCAGCCCGATTCGCCGACGAGCCCATAGGCCTCGCCGCGACGCACGCGAAATGTCACATCGTGCAGTACCTCGCGATCGCGGCCGCGCACGCGGTAGGCGACGCTCAAGCCGATGACCGATAGCGCGTCGGTTTCTCCGGGCGAGGCCGGTTCGAACGCGGGATAGGTGCGGGGCTGCGCGCTCACCGGTCGAATACTCCATGCATACTGTCGGCGATCAGATTGACGCCCACGACGAGCGTCGCGATGGCGGCCGCATCGAACACGACGGTCCACCAGGCCCCACCCGTCATCAGCGAATACGATTCCGACAATGCCAGGCCCCAATCGGCCGAGGGCGGCTGAATGCCGAAGCCGAGAAACGACAGCGTCGCGACGGCGAAGATCGCATAGCCGAGCCGAACCGTGGCCTCGACGATGATCGGCGGCAGCACGTTCGGCAGGATCTCCACGAACATGATGTAAAGCGCCCCCTCGCCGCGCAACTGCGCGGCATCGACGTAATCGAGGTGGCGCTCGGAAAGCACGGCCGCGCGCACCGTGCGCGCCGTGATCGGCATGAAGGTGAGCCCGATGACGAGCACCACGGTCGCATTCGATGCGCCGAGTGCGGCGAGCGCTGCAAGCGCGAGCACGACGAGCGGTAGCGCGAGGAGCGCATCGATCAACCGTCCTATCGCATTGTCCAGCCACCCGCCGAAGTAGCCGACGACGAGACCGAGCGTCGTGCCCGCGAAGGTGCCTACGAGCGTCGCGAGCGGCGCGATCGTCAGAATGTCGCGCGCACCGACGATGACGCGCGAGAAGATGTCGCGTCCGAGCTGATCGGTGCCGAACCAATGAGCGCCATCGGGCGGTGCAAGCGAGTTGATCGGATCGGAGGCGTAAGGATCGAGCGGCACGATCACGGGGCCAAAAATCGCGCAAACGATCCAGAAGGCGACGATCATGACGCCGACGATGAAGCTCGGGGAGCGGGCGAGCGCACGCAGCGCCTCGAAGCGCGGCGCCTGCAACGCGTGTTCGCCGGCGGCCGGCGGGTCCGATGAGCCGATGGCGGGGTTCACTGCGTACCGCCTAGGCGCAGACGCGGATCGAGCGTCACGATGAGCGCATCGGCGACGAGATTGGCGAGCATATAGACGACGCCGATCGTCAGCACGCCGGCCTCGAGCATCGGAAAATCCTTCGCCGTCGCGGCGTTGTAGATCAGAGAGCCTATGCCCTGATAGTGAAACAGCGTCTCGACAATGACGAGCCCGCCCACCATGTATCCAAGCTGAGTGGCGGCCACGGTGATCGTCGGCATCAGCGCGTTGGGTAGCACGTGACGGGTAATGACAACGCGCCCGGGCAAGCCCTTCAACACAGCCGTGCGCGTGTAATCGGCGTCGATCGCTTCGACCGTGCCGGCGCGCGCCATCTTGGCGATATAGCCGAACAAGACGAACACGAGCGGCAACGCGGGCAGGATCAAGTGACGCAGTGCCGTCAACGCGCCGGCGCCATCGGGATAGGCGGCCTCGCTCGGCAGCCAGCGCAGCCAAATCCCGAAGGCGAGGATCAGCGTGATCGACGAAACGAACTCGGGCACGATCGTCGCCGACAAGCCGACGATCATGATCGTGCGATCGACCCAACTGCCCGCTCGCAGCGCGGCGAAGACGCCCGCTGCGATCGCGAGCGGCACCACGATGACGAATGCGAGGGCGCCCAGCTTGGCCGAATTGAGCAGCGCATGGCCGATAAACGGCGCAACGGGCGAACGATATGCATAGGAGTTGCCCATGTCGCCGCGCACGAAATGCCCGATCCACAGCGCGTATTGGACGAGCACGGGTCGATCGGTGCCGAGTTGATGATCGAGCGCCGCGACGGCGCGTGCGTCGGCCAGCGGGCCGAGGATCGCGCGGCCGATATCGCCGGGCAGCAATTGGCCCAGCGCAAAGACGATCATCGACAGCAGCCATAACGAGAGGAGCGACAGCGCGAACCTGCCCGCGAGAAAGCGAGCGATGCGCTCGGCGCTGCCACGCGCGGCACGTCGGCGAGGGGAAAGAACGGTATCGGGCATCGTGGGGTGAGCGTTGATCGTCGATCCCTCGGTCGTCCTGACTGTCCGTTGACGTGCGCCCGCCGGCTCGATCACGCTGTCAATCGCGCGCGATCGAAATAGAGCTGGGAAATGGCGGTGAAGCGTACGCCGGTCAGGTTTTTGCGCGTGGCGATAAGCTGATCGAAGAAGTATGGAATGATCATCGGGGTTTCGTCGAGCAGCTGCGTTTCGATCTGCCCGGCAAGCCTTTTTTGCGAGGCGACGTCGATGGCTGCGACGAATTCGCCGACCAGCTTGTCGTACCGAGGGTCGCTGAAATGCGCGGCATTCCAGGCGCCGCCGCTGGCGAGCGGCGCATTCAGGAACAGGTTCGGCACGCCGCGATGGCCGTAATCGGTGATGCCGAGCGGCGCATCGAGCCAGTCGGAACTGCCGAACGTCCCCTTACCGTAGTACTGGCTTTGGTTCTCGACTTTCAACGTGAGGTTGATGCCGATCGCCTTCGCTTCATTCTGCAAGACGACGGCGAGATCGGGTATCTCCATGAACTTTTCGGTGGTCAGCGTCGCGGCGAAGCCGTTCGGATGGCCGGCTTGAGCGAGCAATTGCTTTGCCTTCGCAATGTCCTTGCGGCGCTGCGGCACCGACGTATCCGTCGACGGAAAGATCGGCGCGAACGGGCTGTCGTTGCCCACCACAGCCCGGCCCTTGAACAGCCCACGGACGAGGACGTCGCGATCGACGGCCAGCGCGAGCGCTTGTCGCACGCGCTTGTCGGTGAACGGCGCGGTGTCGCACCGCATATGAATTTGCCGGTGTGCGCTCGATTTCGCGCCCTGTACCGTGAATTCCGGGTTATTCAGGATGCCCGCGCCGCCTTGTACGGTCAGATCGCCCATGACGTCGGCTTGCCTCCCCTGCAATGCGATGATTTGCGCTTGCTGGTCGGCGTAGAAGGCGAATTGCACGTGTGCCGGCAGGGCTTTTTCGCCCCAATAGTCAGGATTGCGAACGAACGACGCGCCGCGTTTGGCCTCGTATCGCTCGAGCTTGAACGGCCCGGTGCCGATGAAGCTGGCCTCGTAGTCGCCCTTGTAATCGGCCGGCAGGATCACCGCGTTGTAATTGTCCGAAGACACGTAGTACGGGAAATTACCGTTCGGCGCATCGAGATGAAACGCGACGGTTTGATCGTCGACGACGCGGGTGCCGCCCTTCGAGAGCACGCCCTTGAAAACCGACAGCGCGGCCGATCCGCTCGCCGGATCGGAGAGGCGATCGAAGGTAGCGGCGACATCGTGCGCGCTCAAAGGCTTGCCGTTATGAAACCTCACGTTTTGCCGCAGCTTGAAGGTCCACACGTCGCCTTTGCCGTTCGACTGCCACGACAGCGCCAGGGCTGGCTTCAACGTCGATTCGTTGCCTTCGTCGTTGATGAGGAATTCGCCCGTTTGCGCTATAAGCGCAAGTCCCGCGGCATCGGCGACGGTCAACGGGTCGACGCGGCCCGCCGGCGTCAAATGTGCGACGCGTATCGTCGCATTCGCCGAACCGGAGCCCGCGGCTTGAGCACGCGCGGGGGCCGGGACGGCAAGGCCGCTTGCCGCGAGCACGACGCTCGAGCAGCCTAGCACCCCTGCATAGCGAAGCAGGTCGCGGCGGGAGAGGCGGTGCGCGAGATACTCGTCGATGGCGTGGTTGCCGAGTTCGCCGGCATCGCGGCGGGCAGCGGCTAGAGCGAGGCGAAGGGCTGCGGGTGGCTTCATCGGTGGGGTCCGTTTCGTGTGAGATGCGCGCTCGCAAGAAGCGTCGCGGCGTGGACGAGCGGTACGGCGATGACGAATGCGCTTGCAGTTTAGCGCGAGCTGCAGCGAAGGTTGTGTCAGGCTTCGCCCCGATAGGCATTGGGGGCGAAGCGTCGACCTACCCTGCGTGCGTTACTTGCCTTTCGTGTTGATGATCGCTTCGGAGACGTTCACCGGCGTTTCGGCGTAGTGCTTGAACTCCATCGTGTACGTGGCGCGGCCTTGCGTGAGCGAGCGCAGCGACGTCGAATAGCCGAACATCTCCGCGAGCGGCACTTCCGCGCGGATGACTTTGCCACCGCCGCCCGCGATGTCCTCCATCCCTTGCAACATACCGCGCCGCCCCGACAGATCGCCCATGACGTTGCCCATGAAATCCTCCGGCGTCTCGACTTCGACGGCCATCATCGGCTCGAGCAGCACGGGTTTGGCGCGCCGCATGCCTTCCTTGAACGCCATCGAGCCTGCCATGCGGAAGGCGTTTTCGTTCGAGTCGACGTCGTGGTACGAACCGAACGTCAGCGTCACCTTGATGTCGACGACGGGATAGCCGGCCAGCACACCGGCCTTGAGCGTTTCCTGGATGCCCTTGTCGACGGCCGGAATATACTCGCGCGGCACCACGCCGCCTTTGATCGCATCGACGAACTCATAGCCTTTGCCCGGCGGCTGCGGCTCCAACTTGACCACGACGTGGCCGTACTGGCCGCGCCCGCCCGACTGTTTGACGAACTTGCCTTCGACGTCCACGGCGCTCGTGCGGATCGTTTCGCGATATGCCACCTGCGGCTTGCCGACCGTCGCTTCCACGCCGAACTCGCGTTTCATGCGGTCGACGAGAATTTCGAGGTGCAGCTCGCCCATGCCCGAGATGATCGTCTGACCTGACTCTTCGTCCGTCGCCACGCGGAACGACGGATCTTCCTGCGCCAGTCGATTGAGCGCGATGCCCATCTTTTCCTGGTCGACCTTCGTCTTCGGCTCGACAGCCTGCGAGATCACGGGCTCGGGGAAGATCATCTTTTCGAGAATGATCGGTTTGGCCGGATCGCAGAGCGTGTCGCCCGTCGTCGCTTCCTTCAAGCCGACCGCCGCCGCGATGTCGCCCGCAAACACTTCCTTGATTTCCTTGCGGTCGTTCGCGTGCATTTGCAGGATCCGCCCGATGCGCTCTTTCTTGTCCTTCGTCGAATTGAGAACGGTGTCGCCCGAATTGACGATGCCCGAGTAGACGCGGAAGAAGATCAACTGACCGACGAACGGGTCCGTCATGATCTTGAACGCGAGCGCCGAGAACGGCTCTTCGTCGCTCGGATGGCGTTCGGATTCCTTGTCGTCCTCGTCGTGGCCGAGGATCGCGGGCACGTCGACGGGCGAAGGCAGGTAATCGATGACGGCGTCGAGCATCGCCTGCACACCCTTGTTCTTGAACGCGCTGCCGCACAGCATCGGCACGATTTCATTGGCGATCGTGCGTTTGCGCAAGCCGGCCTTGATTTCGGCCTCGGTCAGCGACGTATGGTCCTCGAGGTACTTCTCGAGCAGTTCCTCGCTCGCCTCGGCCGCCGCCTCGATCATCTTTCCGCGCCATTCCTCGGCCGTGTCGCGCAGGTTCTCGGGGATGTCCCGGTATTCGAACTTCACGCCCTGGCTTTCGTCGTCCCAGATGATCGCTTTCATCTTGACGAGATCGATCACGCCTTGGAAGTGCTCCTCGGCACCGACGGGAATCTGGATCGGCACCGCGACGCCCTTCAGGCGCTCGCCGATCTGGCGCTGGACGCGGAAGAAATCGGCGCCGACGCGGTCCATCTTGTTGACGAATGCGATGCGCGGCACCTTGTACTTGTTAGCCTGGCGCCAGACCGTTTCCGATTGCGGCTGCACGCCGCCGACCGAGTCGTACACCATGCAGGCGCCGTCGAGCACGCGCATCGAGCGCTCGACTTCGATCGTGAAATCGACGTGCCCGGGCGTGTCGATGATATTGATCCGGTGCTCGGGGTAATTGCCGGCCATGCCCTTCCAGAATGCCGTCGTGGCGGCCGACGTGATCGTGATGCCGCGCTCCTGCTCCTGCTCCATCCAGTCCATGATCGCCGCGCCTTCGTGAACCTCACCGATCTTGTGGCTTACGCCGGTGTAAAACAGGATGCGTTCGGTGGTCGTGGTCTTGCCGGCGTCGATGTGAGCGCTGATGCCGATGTTGCGGTAGCGCTCGATGGGAGTCTTGCGGGGCACGTCGATCTCCTTGGTATGTGGGCGCGGCGAATGCTCGAGGGGCGACCCCGGAGCGGACACGGCGCTTGCAGTATTGCAGACTTACAAGGATAGCGCCTGCCCACCGCTTTTGCAGGGTGCGTGCCGGACGCGTGTCGGGGCGGGCGTGCTCTGCTGCCGGCGCGCGCTAAAGCGCGGCGCTCGGCGTTACTGCGGCCGCGGCAACCCTTCGATCTTCGTGCCGGGCTTGATGCCCTTGGCCGCGAACCAGCCGTGGCTCATCTCGAGCGCATAGACGCCGTTATTGCGCGGGCAATGGTTGCTGGTCGTCTCCGCCTGCATTTCGTCGATGTCGGTGATCGTGCCGTCGGCGCGCATGAACGCGATAGAGAGCGGGATCAGGGTGTTCTTCATCCAAAAGCAATGGACGGCGTTTTCGCCGAAGACGAACAGCATGCCTTCGTTCGGCGCGAGCTGCGTCCGATACATGAGGCCTTGCTCGCGATCGGGATCGTTGGCGGCGACGGCCGCGTCGATCACGAACATGCCGACAGTCAGCTTCGCGCGAGGGAACGCTTCGGGCGGCTTGGCGCCGGCCGGCAACGTTTGCGCGAGGGCTGTCGCGGGCATGAACTGTGCGGCCGCGAGCGCGCAAGCGGGCAAAGCGACGGCGATCGCGAGGCGAGCCATCCACGAGCGAAACGAAAATCGCACGACATCACTCCTTTTCGACTGCGGGAACCCGCGCATGTTACGCGAGCCGGCGCGGGCGGTGCAAAGCGGCTGCACGAAAAAAAAGGCAGGCGCCTTGCGGTCACCTGCCTTCCAACGCCGTAAAGAACGGCAGTACTGCGTGTTCTTGACTGCGTCGTTACAACAAACTTACTCCGAAGCGCCCGAAGCGGCCGCAGCCTTGGCAGCCTTCTTCATGTGCTTCTTGGCATGCTTCTTAGCGTGCTTGGCGGCGGGAGCCGAAGCAGCAGCGGCCGGAGCCGAAGCTTCCGGAGCCGGAGCCGAAGCTTGTGCGAAAGCAGCCGTTGCGAACAGGCCAGCGACCAGAGCGGCGATCAGTTTGTTCATTTGTGAATTCCTCAGCTTTAGTTAATTAACCAAATGACCCGGTCAATGAGTCATGTCGGTAAACGTGCCATCCACCTTTCGGTTGACAGCCGCATCAAACAATTTTGCCGACGCGTCTGCGAGCGCTCCGGCCGACGTTCCATACTGCGAAAACAGCACGGTCGGCGGGGGCGGAAGGCTGAATGCCGGATAGCTTCGTGCGGCATCTGCGTTCGATAACGCGCGAGTCTCGCCTCCGGTTGACGTGTTTTTCGCAATTGCATGATCGATTCCGCTTTGTCCGGCCCGATCCGGACTGCAATCTCAGTCCAAATACCGTGCACCGGCGATAAAAGCCATGTCCGTACAAAGAGTTAGCCCGGATTCGGATTAATCGGCCATCCGTTTGCCGTGCGGGCGCTGCGGGAGGCCATCCCAGGGTGAGCGCGGCGGCAGTTCGCGCCATTGGCCGGGGGCGAGCCCCAGTTCCATGAGATCCAGCGCGCCGATTCCGGCCCGCACGAGCCGCAGCGTGGGAAAGCCGGCGGCCGCCGTCATCCTCCGTACTTGGCGGTTTTTGCCTTCCGCGATCGAAAGCTCGATCCAGGACGTTGGAATCGCGGCACGGTGGCGGATCGGCGGAACGCGCGGCCATAGTCCCGCCGGCTCGTCGATGAGACGAACCTGACACGGGCGCGTCACGTAATCGCCCAAATCGATGCCGCGAGCCAGCTTGCCGAGCGCATCTTCGTCGGGCCGGCCTTCCACTTGCGCCCAGTAGCGCTTGACGAGCTTGTGCCGCGGCTCGGCGATGCGCGCCTGCAGCGCGCCGTCGTCGGTGAGCAGCAGGAGCCCCTCGCTGTCCGCATCGAGCCGGCCGGCAGGATAGACGCCGGGCACGTCGATCCAATCGCCGAGCGAGGCGCGTGTCTCGTGCGCCGAGAACTGGCACATCGTGCCGAACGGTTTGTTGAGCGCGATGAGACGCATGTGAATGACCGGCCCCGCCTCTATGGCAAATGGCGGAATCTTAATGCATAATACGGAAAGCCGAAGTCTTTTGTCTTATATAAGACCCAAGACTGACCGCCTCGCTTGTCATCCATCTCGGTCGGCGCGGGTCGCTGCCATGCCGCGCCGCGGCAGCAATCCGCGTGGGCTAGAATAGCCATCCAGCCGCATTGGCGCGGCAGCAGTTGCGCGCCGAACCGAAGATTGGGCAAGTGCTGCGCGTCAGCGCTCGGGACGCAAACGCCCGGTTGCGCCGTTAGCGCACATCCCTGCTTTCTACCCGCACAGCTAACACTGGAGTCGATCATGCCGTATCAGCACATCAAGGTTCCGACGGGCGGTGACAAGATCACCGTCAACGCGGACTTTTCGCTCAACGTTTCCGATCAACCGATCATCCCCTACATCGAGGGTGACGGCACGGGCTTGGATATCACGCCCGTGATGATCAAGGTGGTCGACGCGGCGATCGAGAAGGCGTACGGCGGCAAGCGCAAGATCCATTGGATGGAAATCTACGCGGGCGAGAAGGCGACGAAGGTGTACGGCCCTGACGTGTGGCTGCCCGAAGAATCGCTGCAAGTGCTCAAAGAGTACGTCGTTTCGATCAAGGGTCCCCTGACGACGCCCGTCGGCGGCGGTATCCGCTCGCTGAACGTCGCGCTGCGCCAGGAGCTCGATCTGTACGTCTGCTTGCGTCCCGTGCAGTACTTCAAGGGTGTCCCTTCGCCGGTGCGCGAACCCGAGAAGACGAACATGGTGATCTTCCGCGAGAACTCGGAAGACATCTACGCCGGTATCGAATGGGCGGCCGAATCGGAGCAGGCGAAGAAGGTCATCAAGTTCTTGCGCGAAGAAATGGGCGTCAAGAAGATCCGCTTCCCCGAAACGTCGGGCATCGGCATCAAGCCCGTGTCGCGTGAAGGCACGGAGCGTCTCGTGCGCAAGGCGATCCAATATGTGATCGACAATGACCGCCGCTCGCTCACGCTCGTGCACAAGGGCAACATCATGAAGTTCACCGAAGGCGCGTTCCGCGACTACGGCTACGCGCTGGCGCAGAAGGAATTCGGTGCCGAGCTCATCGACGGCGGCCCGTGGATGAAGTTCAAGAACCCGAAGACGGGCAACGAGATCATCGTGAAGGACGTGATCGCCGATGCATTCCTGCAGCAAATCCTGCTGCGTCCGGCGGAATACGACGTCATCGCCACGTTGAATTTGAACGGCGACTACGTTTCGGACGCCCTGGCTGCGCAGGTCGGCGGCATCGGCATCGCGCCGGGCGCGAATATGTCCGATTCCGTGGCGATGTTCGAAGCCACGCACGGCACGGCGCCGAAGTACGCGGGCAAGGACTATGTGAACCCGGGTTCGGAGATCCTGTCGGCCGAGATGATGCTGCGTCACATGGGCTGGACGGAAGCGGCCGACGTCATCATCGCGTCGATGGAAAAGTCGATCCTGCAAAAGCGCGTCACGTACGACTTCGCGCGCTTGATGGAAGGGGCGACGCAGGTGTCGTGCTCGGGCTTCGGTCAAGTTTTGATCGAAAATATGTAAGCTCGTCCAGTGTGATCCGGAGAAATCCGGCAAACCCCGATGTACACCATGTGTCGTCGGGGTTTTTGTTTTTTCGACCGGGCCGCGCACCCAAGCCGGTAAGGCCGCTATAGCGGGCAATGCGATGAAGCACGGCCTACGGTCGGCGGAATGGCTGGAGGAGCAGTCGCGTATCAGCGACCTGTTACGCGACTGCCGGGCGTTGCTGAAGCGGGTTTGACGGAGGGCAAGAAGGCACTTCCGCACATCTTGATCGAGGCTTCCGCGTTGATCCTGCGCTAATTATTGGCAACGTTGCCAGTTTCCGCAATCTGCGTTAAAGCCACCTTTTGATCGGCGTACCAGCGAGCAACGCAGTCACGATCGTGGCAATTGCGTTCGCGGTAGTTCCACTGCTGGCGGATACGTTCCTTGAAGGCGGCTTGATCTGTGGCCGCTGCTTTCGCCTTGGCGTAGATCCTCGCCAGTTCAACGTCATCGGCAGCCAGTTCAGGATCGCTACATATCAGATGCTCGGCATCCGATCGAGCCTTGGAGCAGTCGAAGCTGGTGACGTAGCTGGCTGACGCAACTGCAGCGGGCGCCGGTGCTCCTGACGCAGGCGTCTCTATAGTTTGCGTGTCTGGTGTGGTAGATGCCGGCTCGGATTGCTCTCGCGCCGCCGCAGGCTGCGTATGCTGTGGTCGCGGAGGAGTGTCGTCACTCGTGCAGTCGAGGATAGGATCTCCGATTAACCTACCTTTTCCTCGGCACATTATGGAGATCTGCTCACCTTGATGGAGCGCTGCGAGCTGCTGGATCGCCGACTTAGTAAATATCGCGCGCACCGTCGCATACTCGTTTTCTCCGAATAGATTGACGTACGGGTCGTCCGTAAAGTCCTTGCCAATTTCAGTCACGATGCCGCTGACATAGAGCCACTGGCCTTTGTACTTCGTGTCAGCGAGCACCTCGTTGGCTTTGTAGTCTTCGTACAGTTGCGGCGCTGAGATTTCAATCACCGGCGGTGCGGCTGGCGCGGGCGCGGGAGAGGCGGCAGCCTCCTGTGTAGTTGCACTCGCGTTTGCAGCGCTCGTTTCAGGTGCCTGCGACACTGCAGCGCCATCGCTTGCGCTTACTGACGTATTCGGGGTTGGTGTACGCGGCGATTCACTCTCGTAGACCATGAAGGCGACTACTGCGAGGAAGAAAATCCCCGCCGCTGCGCCGAGCTTGCGACCCGCTGACGGTTTCGACTTTGAGGCTGGCGCGGCAATTGGTGATCCGGCCGGGGGAGGCGCAGATTTCGATGAAGCTTCTGCATGAATCGGATTGCCGCACTTCGGGCACGAGGCCGCCATGTCGCTTACTTCAGCTCCGCACTCGTCGCACTTTATCAGCGCCATGATTTCCCCCTGGTCTCATTTCTTCGAATTGATGCGAGCAATATTACCGGTCGTCTACGCCTTCGAGCAACGTGCATCGGCGTGTTGCAGCTACGGAGAAGACTATAGCCGCGAAAGTCGGCCCGACCTGCTGGGTCGTCGTTATCCGCACATCATCGACAAGCGCGATACGGCGGTTGAAGGCATGCGGACAGCGTGCGGCGCGACGCTGATCGCATCGCAATCGAATTCCACGATCAGCGACGAAGGCGAGGGCCACGCGAGTACACGCGCAGCCGTTGCAGCAGCGGCTTCCGCATTGCCGCTGTCCCCAACCCCGACGCTCTGCCTTGAATGCTTGATCGCGGCAGCAAAAAGCGGCGCAACGATGGTCATGCGGGGGTAAGTCGTGCAGCCCGCAAAAATCGAAGTTCATTTTGCGCAGCGCCAAGCGCAGGCGTCACTTCCTGTGCGGCTGTACGCGCTTGTTGACGCGCTGCTGTACGGACGCGGCGAAACAGTTGAACGGCCCGCAGCCACTATTGGACTATTCGACGGAACGCCCGACGCGTCGTTGGCAGACGCGGGGCCGTGGCTGATCGATTTCGCCGACGCGTCGAGCGCCGTGCAACACTCTCTATTTACGATGGGCGCGGGCGCTGACGGCGTCTCATGGCTTATCAGTGCCTACCCCTTTCCTGCACTTGCTGACGAGCTTGCGGGGCGTTTAAACGCCCGTATGCCGGACGGTCGCACCGCCTTGGTCCGCTTTTATGACGCACGCCTGATGAGCGAAATCGCGAGGCTGTTTTCGTTCACCCAACGGATCGAATTTTTCGTGCCAACGTTCGATTGGTTCGTGGAAATCAACGGCGAACTGAAGAGAGTGCATCCCCATGCTTGAACTGACGGCAGAGCAGGTTGCCGCACTCGCGGAGATCGACGCCAAGCGGTTTGTCGAAGGCGTGCGCGCGGATTTATGCAACGACGATCCGAAGCTCGCGGACGATACGACGCTTTCATCTCGGCTGTGGCGCGCATTCAAAGCAGCGCGTGCGCTTGGCATCGAGCGAGACGAAAATCTCGTCGCGTTCCTTCGTATCGAGGCGTACGCACCGAGCTTTTACGAACAGCCTGCGGTACGCACGTGGCTGACGCGTCCGCGCCGCTCGGCCGACGAACGCTTTCACGACTATTTGCGCGTCATGCGCTGGAAAATCGAACATCCTGAGTTTCGGGGAGGATTGAATAATGGCGGGTCTGGCCGTACCGGTGATAGAGGGGGCGGTGGAAGCCCTTGGGCAAACTTTGGGGCGCGCTGGCGCGGCTTTATTGGGCGGGGCAGCGGCGACAGCGGGAACGGCTAGCCTGTCCAGCGATACGAAGAAGGAAGACAGCAAAGCCGCGCCGGTCGCACGGACGTTGCCGCGCACCGACGAGAAGTGCAAGAAATGTCCGCCCGAAGGCGGGGCGTCCAAGCGCGCCAATCACAACATGACCGCAGCCGCGCGAGAATACCAAGGTCGTATCACGGGTTGGCCGTACAGCGTTGAGGAAGGATGGAGCCAGGAATGGGAGTGGCAGGGCATCGATTTCGACGGCTTCATTCCTGCGCAGTGTATGTTGCAGGAAGCCAAAGGCAACTATGACCAGTTTCTTGAGATGTCGTGGGCAATCAAGGCTTTTAAGGGGTTCGACAAAATGGCGTTCACGATCGTCTCGCAGGGCAAGGCCGTGCGAGAGAATCCGCCTACCCGATTGACGTGGTACTTCCAAGGGCCGAAGGCTCGCGCAAAAATGGCGCGCTTGCTCATGCAGTGGGGCATCCAATCCGTTGTTGTACCTTGAGGCACTGAAATATGGCGCAGATGGAAATCAACGCTCAATTCCGAGACGCAACGCTCTCGCCGACCGACTTCGGAACGGTGCTGGCTCGGCTGGGCAGCATCATCGATTCGATGGCCGAGAAGGATAATGAGCTTGCGAAGACGAGATGGTGCCTGAAAGGCGACTCACCGGGCGAAGCACAGCTATACCGTGCGTTTGACGGTGACGAACCTTCGTCGGCCGCACTTGCGGTTCTAAAAGAGGAATTCCGCAACTCCCCAAACCAGTCGTACGTAGCCATTTGGGACGGGAATGAAACTTCCGTTGCTGGTGGGAACATGACCTGCCACGTGTTGCCGCAGGGCGATCCGAATTCTCTGACCGTGTCGTTGATGGGCGGGCCGGAGCTGATCGGTTTCGATGGCTTCGTGCGCTACGTCAGCCGGGTCGCACAGGAGTTCAACCCAATCTACGCCGAAGTATCGCCGCCTGAATATTTCGAGAGGCGCGTATTCGATGACAAGCCTGGTGTCGGTTGGATGCTGTATTTGCCGAAGGTGTTAACGGTGCAGCAGGTTCCCGAGGCTCGCGCGCTGATCCCTGTGCCCGAAGCAGGCCGAAAGCAGACTGGCACGATCATCGTAAGCGTGACGGATGCGGTATTTTCCGTGGACAACCCTGAGCATGTCGAGGTCGCGAACCGCATCGAAATTCGCTTAGTCGACCAGGACCTACTACCGGCCTACGCGGATATCTGAGAGCGCGATTCTCGGGCCGGATACAAGACGTGACGGAGCTAGCGCGGCGGCCGGCCGAAAGAGGGGAGTGTTAGTTGGGTTGGTAGGACGCCCTCGATGCGCTCGGGTGAGCGAGAGAAGGGGGAACGAAAATGAATCGGAACGCAGGCAAATGGATTTTCGAGCGTGACGAGCGATCGATAGGATGCTTCTTGAGCGAAAATCGGGCGAGCACCGATGCAGACCGTGCCCTGTTGTTCTGGCAGGCGCAAGGGTTTGGCCGATCATATGAGGTTGCTCGCTGGGAAGATCAAACGATTCCCGTAGTCTTGACGTGCGAGCCTTCGGACGCAAAGTCAGGATCGGACATTGACCATTGGTGCTTGCAGTTTGGCGTGCTGAGGCGTCCAGGTGATTCGGCGCCTCGTCCAAGCACGTTGCGAGAAGTTGCACCGTGAAATCTCGTCTTCACGGTTTGCGGACTGGCGGTGGAGCGGTGTTGCTTAGAACACACGGCCAACCTGACGTGGAAATCGGAGGGGAATTCGCGTCTGAGAACTAACAGAGAACCGTTCGACAAAGGCTATCAGGCCGATTTAGCTGGTTTGATCGAATATGTAAACTGGTCTTCGCGGACCTTCGCCAAGGTCCGTATTCAAAACAAAACCCAGCTGGATTAAGCATCCAGCTGGGTTTTTTGTCGCCTGTTGGCACAAGCCCGAGGTTGAATGCGACCGCGATGACCGCGCCAGGTCCGGCCCAGCCGCATCAGGTAGGTCACGCGTCAAGCCGCCACAAGAAACAGCGCCAACGCGCGCTCGAGTCGTTCAATGGTGCCCAACTGCAACTCCTCGACCTGACAGCCGTTCGTCAGTCGCTCGCGGCGCCGACGGAAGCCGAGACGGAATATTCTGCCGTGCGACAGTAGCTAACGAGCAGCCCAATCGATCAGGCCATCCTCTATCGCCCGTCTGACTGCCACGTGCCGACTACTGACCCCGTATTTGGCCACGTGGCCATCAGCAACCGTTTCGCGAGCACGGATGGCGTAGCCGATTCAGAGATACTGTGCCGCAGGCCCGTGGCCTCTTTCAATCAATGGAGTTTTTGATGTCCAAGCTTCCGACCACCGACTGGGATCAGATCCGAAACGTTTTCATCACGGCAATCGATTTTTGCGAGCAACTGGAAGCACTCGGGTATTCCGAGGACGCTCGGACGCAGTCGGCGCTTATAAATGGAAAGAATGTGTCGGCGTTCGAGGTCGTGACGAGCGCATGGTCGATTGCCGAGGCCACGCGCTATGCCGTCATTCGATCACGACACGAGACGGACAACGATCTACCCTATGTTCCCGAAACCGCGCGCATCATTGCAGCGGCAGCCGGCGTCTGCGCCGAGCTCGTTCATAGCGATAGGAAGATCAGTGCGGCCGCAGGAATCGATCGCCTCACGATATGGCTCAAAACCGAGGGAGTCAAAGCATTAGAGGCAACACTCAACAAGCCCTGAGCCGCCGCGAGCAAAGAGGAAATAAAACGCCCTGCAGCGCGACCGCGTGCGGGGTGGGACTGATCATCGCGTCAAGCCCCGCTAGCTTCGCCGCAAAAACAGCTACCGGTTCTCGATCAAGCCTGGACGGAACGCCGTGCTCATTGCGTCTCAGTCTAATTCGACGATCAGCGACGACGGCGAAGGCGGTCGACAACAAAATACCGATGCCGCCGTAACAGCGGCGCTTGCGGTCGCACCGCTCTCCCCGAGTCCGACACTCTGTCTTGAATGCCTGAAAGCCGCAGCAGAAAGCGGTGCGACGATGGTAATGCGGGGGTAAGCCGTGCAGTCATCGAAAATCGAGAATTATCTCGTCCAGCGTCAGGCGCAAGCGTCGCTTCCGGTACGGCTGTATGCGCTCGTTGACGCATTGCTTTATGCCCGCGCGTCTGGCTCGTCAGAGGTCGAGCGGCCAGCATCGGCCATCGCATTGTTCCAGGGCACACCCGACGCCTCGTTAGCCGACGCCGGGCCGTGGTTGATCGATTTTGCGGAAGCGCCGGACATGGTGCGGCAATCTCTGTTCCGCATGGGCGGGGGAACCGAAGGTGTGTCGTGGCTCATTAGCGCATATCCGTTTCCGGCGCTTGCGGACGAGCTTCGTGGCTGCTTGAGTTGACCATCGAGCAGGTCGCCGCGCTCGCCGATATTGATGCGAAGGGATTTGTCGAGCGCGTGCGTGCGGACTTATGCCAGGACGATCTGTTAATTGGACTTCCTACCGCTACCAAGCGCGCATCACAGGCTTTGCCTTCGACGCTGAAGAATGTCGTTGGTCAGACGAGTGGCAATGGCTCGGCATCGACTTCGACGGGTTTCAGGCCGGTCAGTGTCTTTTGCAGGAAACCAAGGGCGGCTACGATCAATTTCTCGATGACGAGGAGCCGATCTTTTGGTACAGGGGCTTCAAGAAAGTGCGCGACCAGTTGAACCGGCAGGCGGTCGTGGTGAGCAGCAACCCGCCGACGCGGCTCATGTGGTATTTCATGACACCGCACGCGCGTGAATACCTGCTGCCCGATCTGCGACGGGCACGCGTTTCTTCGATCTATCAACCGTAAAGCCATGCAATTCATAGCTCAATTTCGAGAAACGCTTGACGTTGCTCAATCCGACTACGTCTTCCACTTGAAGCGGGCACGGCGGGTCATTGAAGTGCTCGCGGCGAAGGATCGTCGCTTGTCGGAATGGTTCTTGACGGGAGACACCAAGGACGAGGCGCTTCTTTATCCGGTCTACGAAGCTGACGGCACGCCAACGGCAGCGGCCATCGCAGTGCTGAAAGAGGAATATAGGGATGAAGGGCACCTCGCGAAGTCGATTGCCATGTGGAACGGACAGGAGCAAAAGAAAGACGGCGCGGTGCTCTCGCTGGCTTTCGACAATGATCCGCTAGCACATGATTTCGACCTGTCCCTAGGCGAAGAAAGCCCGGATGCGTCGCGGCTCGGCGATTTCGAATCGGTTGTCCAAGTCGTTGCGGCAGTCGCTGACGCGTACACGCCAGCCTACGTGACAGCCGCACCGCGCAAGTATTCGCCGAAACAGGTTTTTGATGACAAACCGGGCGTTGGCTGGATGCTGTACTTGCCGAAGGTTTTGACGGTGCAACAGGTTCCCGAAGCTCGCGCACTTATTCCCTTCCCCGAAGCGGGAAAAAAGCAAACCGGCACCATCATCGTCAGCGTCACGGACGCCGTGTTTTCCCCGGACGATCCCGAGCACGTTGAGGTCGCGAACCGCATCGAAATTCGCTTGGTCGATCAGGACTTGCTGCCGACCTACGCGGATATCTAACGAGCCATGACTACCTGGGCGCGCTTGCCACTGCGCCCCGCCGCGCGACAACCCACGCTTCAAAACGCGAATGTGGCGGTTGGCGGGCTTCCATGGAACGGCGGCAGTATTACCGTTGCGAGGAAGGCAGAGCGCACGTAGCGGAAAGCACGTGGCGGGAAAATAGGCGCGGCGGTACCATTGCGCTCCATCGCGGTGCACGCACCCCGTTGAATTGTATGAACGGCGGTTCCTATTTAGATAGTTTGGGTATTTTCCAGCATGAACGATTCGATTTTGATTCGCGCGTTTGAGCCGCGCGATTTACGTGAAACCGCCCGATTGTTCGATTTATATCGACAATTCTATAAGCAGGGTGCCGATGCGGTGCTAGCCGAAGGATTTATCCGCGCGAGAACCGAAAACGCCGAATCGATCATCCTTGTGGCCGACCATGGCGACGGTACGCTCGCCGGCTTCTGCCAACTGTATCCCTCGTTCTGCTCGGTGGCCGCAGCCCCCATCTACGTGCTGTACGACTTGTTCGTCGATGCGCCCGTGCGCCGGCGCGGAGTCGCGCAGGCCTTGCTCAACGCGGCGCACGAACGCGCGCGGGCGGACGGTAAGGTGAGGATGGACTTAACGACGGCCAAGTCGAATCTAAAAGCGCAGGCGCTTTACGAATCGATGGGGTGGCGGCGCGACGAAGTGTTCTTCACGTACACGCTGGACGTAGCCGGCTAACCAGCGACCCGGCTTGCGACGTGTACGGGCCGCTCCACCGAGCCGCCTTGGATAAAAAAACCCGGCCGTAGCCGGGTTTTGATAGGCGCTGTCGTCGAAGCCGTCTTAAGCTGCCGACTGAATATTCGACGCCTGCTTGCCCTTCGGTCCTTGCACGACCTCAAAGCTCACCTTCTGGCCTTCCTTGAGCGTTTTGAAACCGTTCATCTGGATGGCCGAGAAGTGCGCAAACAGATCCTCGCCGCCTTCATCGGGCGTGATGAATCCGAAGCCTTTCGCGTCATTGAACCATTTGACCGTACCTGTTGCCATACCAACTTCCCCTGTAACTCATGTCCCACGAGCCTGCCCGAAAAGCTCGACAGCCACAGATGCAGCCGCCCCCTCCGCACTAGCTCACCTCGGCATTTTTTTTCGGACCCCCAACTTCTTATGGCTAGCTGAAAAAAGTGCCAGCTTGATTGTTGGATCTCTTTAAGCACGTGTCAAGCGAATTTTGAGATGTGCTATGGAGGGTTGCTTCGAGTACGAAGTTCGAGGGTTTCCCCGCTTTTAGTTCGTGCGCTAGCGCAAGCGCGGGCGCTTGAAAAGTCGCATAATCGACTCACATACACTGGGCGCGACGGGGCGCGTTGCGGTGCGCGCGGCAGGCGCGCCGAGCCGTGGCGGCGCCGGCAAGCTCGGCACGCTATGTGCGATACTCGATGCGAGCGCCAAGCTGGCCGCGACACGAAGTTGCGACGGCAGGTACGGCGAAGGCGCGAGGATGCGCACGATGCGGGAAGCTGCGGCGATTGGTGCGCAAGTGCGCGAGGGTCATCGCTTGGCGGCGACCCGGACCACCAACCGGTCGGTCGGGTTTTGGCAGGATTGCGGGCCCGGCCGAGTTGTTTAGAATGGGTGTATGGCGATTATCCCGGACAAGCAGGATGGCACCGTACTGGAGCGGCAGGAAAAAGAGCTGAAACCGCCGTCCATGTATAAAGTTGTACTGCTGAATGACGATTTCACGCCAATGGAATTTGTCGTGATGATTGTGCAGGAATATTTTAATAAAGATAGAGAGACCGCTACGCAGATCATGCTGAAGGTGCATCGTGAAGGGCGGGGGGTATGTGGGGTCTATACGCGGGATATCGCGGCGACCAAAGTCGAGCAAGTCGTTACCCACGCGCGGCAGGCAGGGCATCCGCTGCAGTGCGTGATGGAGGAAGCATGATTGCCCAGGAACTGGAAGTCAGCTTGCACATGGCGTTCATGGAAGCACGCCAGGCGCGGCATGAGTTCATCACGGTCGAGCATTTGTTGCTGGCGTTGCTGGACAATCCAACGGCCGCCGAAGTGTTGCGCGCGTGCGCGGCCAACATCGAGGATTTGCGCCAAAACCTACGCAATTTCATCCATGACAACACGCCGACGGTGCCCGGCACCGACGACGTCGACACGCAGCCGACGCTCGGTTTTCAACGGGTGATTCAGCGCGCGATCATGCATGTTCAGTCAACGTCGAACGGCAAGAAGGAAGTCACGGGCGCGAACGTGCTCGTTGCGATCTTCGGCGAAAAAGATTCGCACGCCGTCTACTACCTGCAGCAGCAGGGCGTGACCAGGCTCGACGTCGTGAACTTCATTTCGCACGGCATCGCGAAAACGAGCAGCAGCGACGCGGCCAAGGCTGGCGATGCGAATGCGGAATCGGAAGATGCCGCCTCGCAGAAAGAAACGCCGCTCGCGCAGTTCACGCAGAATCTGAATCAGATGGCGAAGGACGGCCGCATCGATCCGCTGATCGGACGCGAGTCCGAAGTCGAGCGCGTCGTGCAGGTGCTCTGCCGCCGTCGCAAGAACAATCCGTTGCTCGTGGGCGAAGCCGGCGTCGGTAAGACCGCGATCGCGGAAGGGCTCGCCTGGCGCATCACGCGCGGCGAAGTGCCCGATATCCTCGCCGATGCGCAGGTCTATTCGCTCGATATGGGCGCGCTCTTGGCCGGGACGAAATACCGCGGCGATTTCGAGCAGCGCCTGAAAACGGTGCTCAAGGAGCTCAAGGAACGCCCGCACGCGATTTTGTTCATCGACGAAATCCATACGCTGATCGGCGCGGGCGCCGCATCGGGCGGCACGCTCGACGCTTCGAACCTGCTCAAGCCGGCATTGTCGTCGGGCACGCTCAAGTGCATCGGCGCCACGACGTTTACGGAATATCGCGGCATCTTCGAAAAGGACGCGGCACTCTCGCGGCGCTTCCAGAAGATCGACGTGACCGAGCCGACCGTCGAGCAGACCGTCGCGATCCTGCGCGGGCTCAAGTCGCGCTTCGAAGAGCACCACGGCGTCAAATATTCGTCGGGCGCACTGTCGGCGGCGGCCGAGTTGTCGGCCCGCTTCATTACCGATCGTCATCTGCCCGATAAGGCGATCGACGTTATCGACGAAGCCGGCGCGGCACAGCGGATTTTGCCGAAGTCGAAGCAGAAGAAGACAATCGGCAAGGGCGAGATCGAGGAGATCATCTCCAAGATCGCGCGGGTTCCGGCACAAAGCGTGTCGCAGGACGACCGCAGCAAGCTGCAGACGCTCGACCGCGATCTCAAATCGGTCGTATTCGGGCAGGATCCGGCCATCGATGCGCTCGCCGCCGCCATCAAGATGGCGCGCGCGGGGCTGGGCAAAACGGACAAGCCGATCGGCGCGTTCCTGTTTTCCGGTCCGACGGGCGTCGGCAAGACCGAAGTGGCGCGCCAGCTTGCGTTCACGCTCGGCATCGAACTGCTCCGCTTCGACATGTCGGAGTACATGGAACGGCATGCCGTCAGCCGCTTGATCGGCGCGCCGCCGGGATATGTCGGCTTCGATCAGGGCGGGCTCTTGACCGAGGCGGTCACGAAGAAGCCGCACTGCGTGCTCTTGCTGGACGAAATCGAGAAGGCGCACCCGGACATCTTCAACGTGCTGCTGCAGGTGATGGACCACGGCACGCTGACCGACAACAACGGGCGTAAGGCCGATTTCCGCAACGTCATCATCATCATGACGACGAATGCGGGTGCGGAGTCGATGCAGAAAGGGACGATCGGCTTCACGTCGCGCCGTGAGACGGGCGACGAGATGGTCGATATCAAGCGGATGTTCACGCCCGAGTTCCGCAACCGGCTCGATGCGGTCATCAGCTTCCGCTCGCTCGATGAAGAGATCATCATGCGCGTGGTCGACAAGTTCCTCATGCAGCTGGAAGACCAACTGCACGAGAAGAAGGTCGATGCGCTCTTCACCGATATGCTGCGCAAGCACCTCGCGAAGCACGGCTTCGATCCGTTGATGGGCGCACGTCCGATGCAGCGCCTGATTCAGGACACGATCCGCCGAGCCTTGGCCGACGAGTTGCTGTTCGGCAAGCTGATGAGCGGCGGGCGCGTCACGGTCGACGTCGACGGAAGCGACAAGGTGCAACTGACGTTCGACGAGAACGCCGCACCGCGCAATCCGAATCCGGAGACGGTCGAAGTCGAGTAACCGGGAACGGATGGGCGAACTCAGCTTCGCCGAAAAAAAACGGCGCTTCGTGGGCAGAAGCGCCGTTTTTATTTCTATTATTTCTATGTCGTGCGGCGGATCGTACCGGGGTTTTCGCAGCTTCGGCGGCCCCGCACGCAACGCCCCGCTAATAACTTCAGTGTTTGCCCGTGCTGCCGAAGCCGCCGGCGCCGCGTTCGCTCGCGGCGAATTCGTCGACGATATTGAACTGTGCCTGCACCACCGGGACGATGACGAGTTGCGCGAGACGTTCCATCGGGTTCAGCGTGAAGGTTGTGTGCCCGCGGTTCCACGTCGAAATCATCAACTCGCCCTGGTAATCGGAGTCGATCAAGCCGACGAGGTTGCCCAGCACAATGCCGTGCTTATGTCCGAGGCCCGAGCGAGGCAGAATGAGCGCCGCATGCCCGGCGTCGCCGACGTGGATCGCAAGCCCCGTCGGCACGAGTGTCGTTTGGCCGGGTTCGAGCGTGATCGGCGCGTCGATGCAGGCGCGCAGATCGAGGCCGGCACTGCCGGGCGTCGCATAGGCGGGAAGGTAGTCGCGCATGCGCGCGTCGAGAATCTTCAGGTCGAGTTTCATGGGTTCGGATAGGCGTAAGGCCGCTCTAGGCGGCGAATGCTTCACTGTTCGTGTCTACGAAATCAGGCTCGCGTCGGGCAAACGCCGTGCGATCTCGGCGATCAGCACGCTCGCGAGCGTGCTCTTGTCCGCGCGAGGAAGGTGCGTCTTGCCCGAGGCATCGAATAGGACCACCTCGTTCTCGTCGCGGCCGAACGTGGCGGGCCCTAGGTTACCGATGATGAGCGGGACGCTCTTCTTTACGCGCTTTTGTTCGCCGTTTGTTTCCAAATCGCTGCTTTCGGCCGCGAAGCCGACGCAATAGGGCGGGTTCGGCAGACGCGCGACGGTGGCCAGGATGTCGGGGTTCTCGACGAACGAAAGCGTGGGGACGGCTTGCGTTGCCGTTTTCTTGATCTTGTGCTCGCTTGCCTGTGCAACGCGCCAGTCGGCCACGGCCGCGACGGCGATGAAAACATCGCAATCGGCAATGGCGAGCATGACCGCGTCATGCATCTGCTGTGCCGTTTCGACGTCTTCGCGCACGACGCCCCACGGCGTGGGCAAGGCGACAGGCCCGGCGATCAAGCGAACGTCCGCGCCGGCCTGCTGCGCAGCGCGTGCGAGCGCGAAACCCATTTTGCCGCTGGAGCGGTTCGTGATGCCGCGCACGGGATCGATCGGCTCGAACGTGGGCCCAGCCGTGACGAGCACGCGCCGGCCCGCGAGCAGCTTAGGCTGGAAAAACGAGACGATGGCGTCGAACGCATCTTCGGGTTCGATCATGCGGCCTTCGCCCACTTCGCCGCAGGCCTGCGAGCCTGCGTCCGGGCCAAGGATGATGACCCCGTCCGCACGCAGTCGTGCGACGTTGCGCTGTGTGGCGGGATTGGCCCACATTTGCCGATTCATCGCCGGTACGACGAGCAGCGGGCACTCGCGGGCAAGGCAGGCGATGGAAAGTAAGTCGTCGGCGCGCCCCTGCGCGAGCTTGGCGAGAAAATCGGCCGAAGCAGGAGCGATCACGATCGCATGCGCAGCACGGGACAAGTCGATGTGCGGCATGTTGTTATCGATGCGCGCATCCCATTGGCTCGTGAAGACGGGCCGGCCGGAGAGCGCCTGCATCGTGACGGGCGTGATGAATTGAGTCGCCGCGTCGGTCATCGCAACCTGCACGCTCGCGCCCGCTTTCTTCATCAGCCTCGTGAGTTCGGCGATCTTGTAGCAAGCGATGCCGCCCGTCATGCCGAGCAGCAGATGCTTGCCTTCGAGTTCTGCGGTTGCCAAGGTAGCCTCCGAATGCGAATGCGAATGCGAATGCGAATGCGAATGCGAATGCCAATGCCAATGCCAATGCCAATGCCAATGCGAATGCACAAGGCCGCGGCGTGGGTCACGGCATGGATCATGGCACGCAGCGGCCGATTCCGCGGCCGGCCCCCGCGCGGCCCGCGAGTCGTGAACTGTAGCGCGCTCAGCGCGCGCCGCGCACGCGCCGCAGTTCGTCGAGCACGAGCAGCACGGCACCGACGACGATTGCGCTATCGGCCAAATTAAACGCGGGCCAATGCCAGCCGCCCACGTGAAAATCGAGAAAGTCGATCACGCGACCGTGCACGAGCCGGTCGATGACGTTGCCGAGCGCACCGCCCATAATCAGCGAAAGCGCCGTGGAAAACAGCTTCTGATTGCCGTGGCGCTTGAGCAGATAGACGATGACGCACGCTGCGGCGATGCCGAGGGCCGTGAACGCCCACCGCTGCCAGCCGCTTGCCGATGACAGGAAGCTGAATGCCGCCCCGCGATTGAAGATAAGCAGGAAGTTGAAGAAGGGCGCCACCGCATAAGGCGTGGCATAGGCGAACACCCTCGTGACGGCGATCTTCGTGAGCTGATCGAACAGGATGACGATCAGGGAGATGCCGAGCCACGGGGCCAGCGAAGCGCCGCTGCTCGCTTGCATCGAACGGGATTTCGCCATTATGCCGCGCTCCTTTTCTCGCCTTCGCCGAACAGATTGCCGAAGCAGCGCCCGCACAGTGTCGGATGCTCGGGGTGGGCTCCGACGTCGGCCCGATAATGCCAGCAGCGTTCGCACTTCAAATACTTCGACGCGGCCACGTCGACGCCTTCTTCCGACGGTTCGTCCACCTTGACGAGCGTCGCACCCGACGTGATGAGGACGAATTTCAGATCGTCGTTTAGGCTCGCAAGCGCATCGTATGCCGCACCCGTCGCACGGATCGTGACTTCGGCTTGCAGCGACGAGCCGATGCGATCGGCTGCGCGCGCTTCTTCGAGTGCCTTCGTCACGTTGCCGCGCACCGCGCGAAGCAGCGCCCACTTCTCGCGCAGCGCGCCGGCATCGGGCACGTCGGGGTAGGCGTAGTAAGTCTCGATGAAGATGGTGTCGCAAGCGGGCTGGAATACCTTCCACGCTTCTTCGGCCGTGAACGAGAGGAACGGTGCCATCACGCGCAGCAAGCCTTGAGCGATATGGTAAAGCGCCGTTTGCGCCGAACGCCGTGCGTTGGAATCGGTCGCGCTCGTGTAGAGACGGTCCTTCAGCACGTCGAGATAAAAGCCGCCGAGATCTTCGGAGCAAAACGTCTGCAGCTTCGCGACGACAGGGTGAAATTCGTACTTCTCGTAGTGCGCGAGGATGTCCTTTTGCAGTGCGTCGGTCAGCGCGACGGCGTAGCGGTCGATTTCGAGCCATTCGCCCGCAGGCCGCGCATGCTTCGCGAAATCGAAGTCCGATAGATTCGCGAGCAAGAAGCGCAATGTGTTGCGGATGCGCCGATAGCTCTCGGTCACGCGCTTGAGGATTTCCTCGGAGATCGCAAGCTCGCCCGAGTAGTCGGTCGAGGCGATCCACAAGCGGATGATTTCGGCGCCGAGCCGGTTCGCGACATCATGCGGATCGATACCGTTGCCGAGCGACTTGCTCATCTTGCGGCCTTCGCCGTCGACGGTGAAGCCGTGCGTGAGCAGCGCGCGGTAAGGGGCTCGCCCGTCGAGCATCGAGGCTGTCAACAGCGACGAATGGAACCAGCCGCGGTGCTGGTCCGAGCCTTCGAGATAGAGATCGGCCGGGAATTGCGAAACCGCTTTATGCGAGCCGCGCAGCACGTGCCAATGCGTCGTGCCGGAATCGAACCAGACGTCGAGCGTGTCGCGGTTTTTTTCATAGAGATTGGCGTCCTCGCCAAGCAGCTCGCGCGGATCGAGCGCTTGCCACGCTTCGATGCCGCCCTGCTCGACGCGTTGCGCGACCGCCTCGAGCAATTCGAGCGTGCGCGGATGCAGCTCGCCCGTTTCCTTGTGCACGAAGAAAGCCATCGGCACGCCCCATTGACGCTGGCGCGAGAGCGTCCAGTCGGGGCGGTTCGCGATCATGCTGGAGAGACGCTGCTTGCCCCACGACGGGTAGAAAACGGTCGCTTCGACGCCGGCTAGCGCGGTTTCGCGCAGCGTGGCGCCCCCGTCCTTGGGCGTCAGATCCATGCCCGCGAACCATTGCGAAGTGGCGCGGTAGATGATCGGCGTCTTGTGGCGCCAGCAATGCATGTAGCTGTGCGGGTACTTTTCGGTATGCAGCAGCGTGCCGGCGGCGGTGAGCGCCTCGACGACTTTCGGATTCGCAGCCCAGATCGAGAGGCCGCCGAATAGGGGCAGCGATTCGATGTAGCGGCCGTCGCCCATCACCGGGTTGATGATGTCCGAATCGGCCATGCCGTGCGCCTTGCACGATTGGAAATCCTCGACGCCGTAGGCCGGCGACGAATGCACGATGCCCGTGCCCGAATCGATCGTGACGTAGTCGCCTAAATGGACCGGGGCGGTGCGCTTGTAGCCCGGATGCGCCGAGGCGAGCGGGTGGTGAAAGCGCAGATTGACGAGCTTGGCGCCGGGCGTCGTGGCGATGATCTTACCCGTGAGCTCGAACTGTTCGAGGCAAGCTTGCACCCGCTCTTGAGCAAGCAGCAGCAAGCCGCGCTCCGTATCGACGAGCGCGTACTCGAGTTCGGGATGCACGTTGAGTGCTTGATTGGCCGGGATGGTCCAAGGCGTAGTCGTCCAGATGACGACGCCGCCTTCGGCTCGCGGCAGCGCGGCCAGGCCGAATGCGTGCGCTGTCTTCTCGGGATCGGCGAACGGGAACATTGCGCTGATCGACGGGTCGACGCGGTCCTTGTACTCGACTTCGGCCTCGGCGAGCGCCGAGCCGCAATCGAAGCACCAGTTGACCGGCTTCAAGCCGCGAAATACGTAGCCCTTTTCGAGGATTTTCGCGAGCGCACGGATTTCCCCGGCTTCGTTCGCGAAGTTCATCGTCTTGTACGGATTATCCCAATCGCCGAGCACCCCGAGCCGCTTGAAGCCGGCCTTTTGCGTCTCGATCTGTGTGCTCGCATAGGCGCGCGCCTTTTCCTGGACCTGCGCCGCAGGCAGCGACTTGCCGAACTGCTTTTCGATCTGGATTTCGATCGGCATGCCGTGGCAGTCCCAGCCCGGCACGTAAGGGGCATCGAAGCCGGCCATGTTGCGCGACTTGACGATGATGTCTTTCAATATCTTGTTGACCGCGTGGCCGAGGTGGATATCGCCGTTCGCATACGGCGGGCCATCGTGTAGGACGAACAGAGGCCGGCCCTTGCTTGCGGCGCGGATCTTCTCGTAGATCCGGTCTTCCTGCCATGCCTTGACCCATTGGGGCTCGCGCTTGGGCAGGTCGCCGCGCATCGGAAACGGCGTGTCGAGCAGGTTGACCGGATACTTGGCCTGGGATTTGGAATCGGCTTTCTTATCGCTCATGGTGCTATCGCTGAAAACGGTGGGCGCCCGTGCCGTGGGCGCTTCGGTATGGAGTGTGTGGTGGCCGCACGGACCGGCGCGCGCACTGCGCATCTTGCGCTGATTGCGTCATGGCTATGGCCAGTGGCCATGCCCCGGTGCGGCGGCTAGCGAATTCGATCGGTCGCCGACGTCGAAAACCCCGTTGTGCGGCTGCCGGGTGCGGCTTCGTCCGCACCCGGCTCGCCGCCGAGCGCCGCGAAATACCCGCGGGCCAGGACGACATCGCGTGCAATGGCCGCCGTCAGCGTTTCGAGATCGGTGAATTTCTCCTCGTCGCGCAGCTTTTTCAGAAATTCGACGCGCACGAGTTTGCCATAAGCGTCGCCATGCCAGTCGAGCAGGTGCACTTCGAGCAGCACGCGTCCGGAATCGTCGACGGTCGGCCGCAGCCCGAGGCTTGCGACGCCGGGCAGCGGCGTAGCTTCGATACCGTGCACGCGGACGATAAATATACCGGCCAGGGCCGGCCGTTTATGAGCGATCGGCAAGTTCAGCGTGGGGAAGCCGAGATCGCGGCCCAGCTTGAGCCCATGCACCACGTGTCCGCTGATCGCATAAGGGCGGCCGAGCGCCGCGCGCGCCGCGTCGAGATCGCCGGCGATGAGCGAGGCGCGCACGCCCGAACTCGAAATGCGGGCACCGCTCGGATCGGCGACGGTGGCGATCTGCTCGACCTCGAACCCGTATTGCTCGCCGGCCGCCTTCAGCGAGCCGAAATCGCCGGCGCGCTTCGCACCGTAGCGGAAATCGTCGCCGATCAAAACCCAGCGCGCGTGCAGGCCATCCACCAGAATGCGTTTGACGAAGGCGTCGGGCGATTGGCTTGCGAACGTGCGATTGAAATGCTCCACGACAACGCGCTCGACCCCGTTCGCGCGCAGGGATTCGAGCTTGTCGCGCAGCATGGCGATGCGCGGCGGCGCGCCCGCGGGATTGAAGAATTCGCGCGGGTGCGGCTCGAAAGTCATGACGCACACGGGCAGGCCGCGCGCGCGCGCGGCTTCGCTCACGCGGGCGAGCAGCGCCTGGTGGCCGCGGTGGACACCATCGAAATTGCCGATTGTCAGCGCGCAGGGCATGCGGCTTTCGGCGTTAGGAAGACCGCGGAAGACTCTCACGATAGCCGTTGGGGTAGGCGGCGCAATGCCGCGAAGCCGATCATCGATGAACGGGCGGCAAACGCCGCAAAGCAGAAGATTATAAACGCTCGGGGCCGGACGCGGCTCTCGGGCGGCTTTGGCAACGCCCCGGGTGATAAAATCGCCGAATGAAAAATATCGTGATTTTGATTTCCGGGCGCGGCAGCAACATGGAGGCGATCGTACGCGCCTGCGCCGAGGAGCGCTGGCCGGCGCGCATCGCGGCCGTCGTCTCGAACCGGCCCGACGCGGCGGGGCTCGCGTTCGCGGCCTCCCAAGGCATTGCCACAGCCGCTGTCGAACACGGCGGCTACCCCGAGCGCGAGGCGTTCGATGCAGCGCTCGCGGGTATCATCGACGGCTTTTCTCCCGATCTCGTCGTGCTCGCCGGCTTCATGCGCGTGCTGACTTCCGGCTTTGTCGAGCGCTACGCCGGCAGGATGCTGAACGTTCATCCGTCGCTCCTGCCGAGCTTTCCGGGCCTGCATACCCACACACGCGCGCTGGAAGCCGGCGTCGCACTGCATGGCGCGACCGTGCATTTCGTCACGCCGCAACTCGATCACGGCCCGATCGTCGTACAAGGCGCGATTCCCGTCACCGCGCGCGATGACGCACAGACGCTCGCCAAGCGTCTGCTCGCCGTCGAACACGTCATCTATCCGCGTGCCGTGCGTTGGTTCGTCGAAGATCGCTTGACGCTTTCGGGCCTGCGGGTCGTCGTGACTCCGCATGAACCGCAATGGTATTTCTCCGACACCCAAGAGGCGGCCGCATGAAGAACACCAAGAAGAACGTAAGGCGCGCACCGTCTACCGGCCGCGCAGGACCCGGCGGCAAGCGGGATTCGGCACGACCGGGCGGCAAGCGCGATTCCGCCGCCCCGGGCGCCAAGCGCGAGTCGGCGCTGCACGGCTTCCTCATCGGCCAGATCGAAACGCTGCTGGCCGACGTGCTGAAGTTCACCGGCCCGGCCGACGCCACCACGAGCCGCTTTTTCCGCGCGCATCCGAAGCTCGGCCATACCGAGCGCGGCCTGATCGCCGAGGCGGTATTCGCCGTCCTGCGCCGGCGCACGGAATTCGCGCATCTGGCTGAAAGCGGCAGCGGCAGTCCCACGAGGCGGCTCGCGCTGCTCGGACTCATGCAGACGGCCGGCCGCGCGGCCGTCTCGCGCTTCGTCACCGAAGCGGAAGGCGCTTGGCTCGAGCACGTTTCGAAGGTCGACCCGTCCAGCTTGCCGCTGCGCGTGCGCACGAATTTGCCCGATTGGATCGTCGAAGCGCTCTCGAAGCGGTTCGACGCGGAGGAGCTTGCTCGCTTGGCTGGGGCGCTTAATCGTCCGGCGCCGCTCGATCTGCGCGTCAATCCGGTGAAGGCGACCCGCGAGCAGGTGATCGATGCGCTGCTGGCGGCCGGCATCGACGCCGGCGCCATGCCGTTCGCGCCGCTCGGCGTGCGCGTCGCCGGGAAGCCGGCGCTCACCAAGCTGAAGGTATTCGAGGACGGCTGGATCGAAGTGCAGGACGAAGGCAGCCAATTGCTCTGTGCGCTCGTCGCGCCGCGTCGCGGCGAGATGGTCGTCGATTTCTGCGCCGGCGCGGGCGGCAAGACGCTTGCGCTGGGCGCGGCGATGCGCTCGTCGGGACGGCTCTATGCGTTCGACGTTTCGGATCGGCGCCTGGCCAAGCTCAAGCCGCGCCTTGCGCGAAGCGGCTTGTCCAACGTGCACCCCGTGCTGATCGACAGCGAGCACGACATCAAGATCAAGCGCCTTGCCGGCAAGATCGATCGGGTACTCGTCGATGCACCGTGCAGCGGCCTCGGCACGCTGCGCCGCAATCCGGATCTAAAGTGGCGCCAGAGCCCGGAGTCGGTCGAGGAACTCGCGCCGAAGCAGGCGTCGATCCTTGCAAGCGCTGCGCGGCTCGTCAAGGCGGGCGGGCGGCTCGTCTACGCGACATGCAGCCTGCTCGAGGCGGAGAACGAGGCGATCGTCGCGCACTTTCTGGCCGATCACCCCGATTTCGCGCTCGTGCCCGTGGGCAAGGTGCTGGCCGAACAACGCATCGAACTCGAAATGGGCGATTATTTGTCGCTCTGGCCGCACCGGCACGCCACCGACGGTTTTTTCGCGGCCGTGCTCGAGCGCCGCGCTTGACATGAATGCGGGGGCGGCCGCGCGGGCGGCCGGTCCCTCTTCGAGATGACACAGAACCTGACACAGAATCGCATCCTCTCCCATATGCTGGCCGGGATCGTGCGCGATTACGGCGAGCCCGTGATGATATGGCAGGCCGGCACGCTGCTCGGCACGCTCCTCATCGCTTGGCTGCTCGCGCGGCTCGTGCGCTATCAGCTCGATTCGCGTCGGCGCGCGCGGCAGGAAGTGGCACGCTTCGGCGCCGAAAGCTTGCATAAGGCGCTGTTCCCCCTGCTGGGCGGTGTGCTGGTCTGGATCGCGCAGACCGCGCTCGACGATTACATGTCGACGTCGCTGCTCGAACTCGCGCTCGTCCCGCTCATCGGCATCGCGCTCATCTACATTGTCTTTTTCATTGCGCGCCGCGTGTTCGGGCGGACCGGCCAAGCGCATACCTGGCTCGCGATCGCCGAAAAACTGGTCTCGGTGCTCGTATGGATCGGCATGGTGGTCACCGTGCTGGGCATCCAGGATGAAGTGCTGCGCTGGATGGAGTCGGTGCACTTGCGCGTAGGCAACGCGCACATGACGCTGCTCTCCCTCACGACAGGCTTGATGTGGGTCTGCGCCACCGTGATCGCCGCCATGTGGCTCGGCGCTGTCTATGAAGACCGCGTCATGCGCGCGCATTCGATCGACGCGAACTTGCGCGTCGTCGTGTCGCGCGTCGGCCGCGCACTGATGCTGCTCGCGGCCATTCTTGTCAGCTTTTCGCTCGTCGGCATCGACATCACCGTACTGGGCGTGTTCGGCGGCGCGCTTGGCGTCGGGCTCGGCTTCGGCCTGCAAAAGATCGCGAGCAATTACGTGTCGGGGTTCATCATCCTGATCGATCGGTCGCTGCGGATCGGCGACACGATCAACGTCGCGGGCCTGCAAGGCATGGTGACCGAGATCCGTACCCGCTACACCACGGTGCGCGGGCTCGACGGCATCGAGACGCTGGTTCCCAACGAAAAGCTCATCACCGACGTCGTCCAGAATCACTCGTCGTACCTTACGCGCGGCTATGCGAAGGTGGCCGTGCAGATCGCATATACGTCCGACGTCGAGCGCGCGATGGAACTGCTCGTGTTGGCCGCGCACGGGGTCGAGCGAGTACTCGACGATCCGGCGCCGGCGGCGTACCTCGTCGGCTTCGGGGCAGACGGCATCAATCTCGAACTGGGCTTTTGGATTGCGGAAGCGGCCAAAGGCACGGCCGGCACGCGCTCGAGCGTCAACCGCAACGTGTGGCGGCTCTTCCGCGAGCATGGCATCTCGATCCCTTATGCGCGGCGTGACGTCCACCTTGTCGGCGGCTGGCCCGCGCCGCTCGGCGGCGCCGTCGAAATCGGGCAGGACCCGGCGATTGAGCCGGTGCGGGATAAGGGCGCGAGCTTGGGCACGGCGCTCGCCCCGGATGCTGCGACGGGCGGTTGATCGCGGCCCGCTGCGGCAATACGCCGCAGTGGGCTGCGCCCGGCCGTAAATCGGTAAAAACGCGGCTTCCGTTGCCCTCATGCGTCGCGAAATCTTCATTTGTTACAACTACTTGCGGCCGTTGCAGTAGAATGCCTTCAGCTTTGAAAGGCCGCTTTCATCTTTTTCGACATCCGCCTCGTGCGCGCGTCGCCGCAATACAGGTACAAACACCTTGCTGAATTCCCTTCTCGATTTTCTTGCACACGGTTTCCTTCGTTTCTCGTGGTGGCAGATTGTGCTGTTTGCGCTGGCCGTCACGCACGTGACGATTATCGGCGTCACCGTTTATCTGCATCGCTGCCAGGCGCACCGCGCCCTCGATATGCATCCGATCGCAAGCCACTTCTTCCGCATGTGGCTCTGGATGACGACGGGCATGCTCACGGGCCAGTGGGCGTCGATCCATCGCAAGCACCATGCGAAGTGCGAGACCGAAGAAGATCCGCACAGTCCCCAAACGCGCGGCATCTGGAAGGTGCTGCTCGAAGGCGCGGAACTGTATCGCACGGAAGCCAAGAACGAAGAGACGCTGCGCCGCTTCGGCCACGGCACGCCCAATGACTGGATGGAGCGCAATGTCTACACGCGCTACCCGATTCTCGGCGTGAGCCTCATGATGGTGATCGACGTCGCGCTGTTCGGCATCGTCGGGCTGTCCGTATGGGCCGTGCAGATGATCTGGATTCCGTTTTGGGCGGCCGGCGTCGTCAACGGTCTCGCGCATTTCTGGGGCTACCGTAATTTCAATTCGGCCGACGCAAGCACGAACATCTTCCCGTGGGGCATCATCATCGGCGGCGAGGAACTGCACAACAATCACCATACGTACGCTACGTCGGCGAAGCTGTCGAATAAGTGGTACGAGTTCGATATCGGCTGGCTCTACATCCGCCTCATGTCGGCCGTCGGGCTCGCGAAAGTCAAGAAGATCGCGCCCACGCCGCGTCTCGCGGCCGGCAAGCTCGTGCTCGATCAAGAAACGCTGCAGGCCGTGCTGTCCAACCGCTATGAGGTCATGGCCCGCTACGCCAAGACCGTCAAGCGCGCATATCGGCAGGAGCTCGCACGGCTAAAAGAAATCGGCTCGCGCGATAAGTACCAGCTGATGCGCAGCGCGCGTAATTGGTTCCATCAGGAAGAGGCCGGGCTCAACGAACCGCAAAAGCGCCAACTGCCCGAAATCTTCGCCGACAGTCAAACCCTGCGCACGTTTATTGAACTGCGCAACGATTTGAGCGCGATCTGGGAACGCTCGAACGCTTCACGCGAACAATTGCTGGTGCAACTGCAGGATTGGTGTCATCGCGCCGAGCAGAGCGGTATCCAGGCGCTGCAGGAATTCTCGATGCGCCTGCGTCGTTACGCGTAAACGCCCCGATACGCGAAATCCATTAAAATTTCGTTACGTCACTGACACCCCGCGCTGGCGGGGTGTTGCTTTTTGGGGCCCTTGGAATGCGCTCAGCACCTCACCTCGATCGTCAAGCACGAGGCCAACGTCACAAGGCGCAGTAGTGGAGAACAGGATGGACACGGCCATCAAAACCGTCGAATTCGATAAGCCGCTCGCAGGCGCCGTCTGCGGCGTCGGCCACGCTTGGGCCAAGGTGCCGCCGGCGCCGTCGCTCGAGGAACGCACGCAGCTCAAGGCTCGCGTGCGCCAGTTGCTCAAGCGGGAAAAAGCCGTGCTCGTTGCGCATTACTACGTCGATGCCGAGCTGCAAGAGTTAGCCGACGAGACCGGCGGCTGCGTGGCCGATTCGCTGGAAATGGCGCGCTTTGGCCGCGACCACGAAGCGCAAACGCTTGTCGTGGCGGGCGTGCGCTTCATGGGCGAGACAGCGAAGATTCTGAGCCCCGGCAAACGTATTCTGATGCCCGATCTCGACGCGACGTGCTCGCTCGATCTGGGCTGTCCGGCCGACGAGTTTTCCGCGTTTTGCGATGCACACCCCGATCGCACGGTCGTCGTCTACGCCAATACGAGTGCGGCCGTGAAGGCTCGCGCCGATTGGATGGTCACCTCGTCGATCGGTCTTGAGATCGTCGCGGATCTCCACGCGCGCGGGGAAAAGATCCTTTGGGCGCCCGATCGCCATCTGGGCAGCTATATCCAGCAGCAGACGGGAGCGGACATGTTGCTGTGGCAGGGCTCCTGTCTCGTGCACGACGAGTTCAAGGGCATCGAGCTCGATCTGCTGAGGGCCGAATATCCGCAGGCCAAGGTGCTGGTGCACCCCGAATCGCCGGCGAACGTCGTCGCCCAGGCCGATGTCGTCGGTTCGACGACGCAACTGATCGATGCCGCCAAGCGCCTCGATGCGACGCACTTCATCGTCGCGACCGATCTCGGCATTCTTCATAAGATGCGCCTCGCCGCACCTAACAAGACGTTCATCGCGGCGCCGACGGCCGGCAACAGCGCGACATGCAAAAGCTGCGCGCATTGCCCCTGGATGGCGATGAACGGACTGGCGAACCTGGTCGACGTACTCGAGCGCGGTCACAACGAAATCTTTGTCGATGCGGCCATCGGCGAGCGCGCGCGCGTCCCGATCGATCGGATGCTAGCGTTTGCGGCTGCACGCAAGCAGCGAGTGCAGGCAAGCGGCGATCTCGCGCGCGACACGGCGCTGTTCGGCAACGTCGGCGCCGCCTGAGGGGGCGGGCCGGCACCCTCATTCATTCGGACATTCGCATGCCGCGGCGGCCGATGCGTCGCCCGGAGCAAAGGACAACGAAGCATATGACCGTGCAACGAGCAACGGCGGTTCAAGACGTCGTGTCGCCGCTTTTTGCGGAAATTCACGCGCAGTACGGAGCAGCGTTCGACGCAGCGCTGGCGCGCAATGTCGCCGACGCGCTGGCCGAGGACGTCGGCGACGGCGATCTAACGGGTCGGCTCGTGCCGGACGGTGCCATCCGCGAGGCACGCATTCTTGTCCGCGAACAGGCGGTGCTCTGTGGCGTGCCGTGGTTTACCGCCGTGATGCGACAGGTGGATCCGGCGATCGAGATCGACTGGCGCTACCGTGAGGGCGATCTGATGGCGGCCGCGTCGCCCGTCTGCTTCTTGCGCGGGCCGGCGCGCGCCCTGCTGACAGCGGAGCGCAACGGCTTGAACTTCCTGCAATTGCTCTCGGGAGTCGCGACGGCGACGCGCCGCTATGTCGATGCCATCGCGGGCATGCGCGCGCGTATTCTCGATACGCGCAAGACGCTGCCCGGGCTGCGCCTCGCACAAAAGTACGCCGTGCGTGTGGGCGGCGGCGCGAACCAGCGCCTCGCGTTGTACGACGGCATTCTGATCAAGGAAAATCACATTGCCGCAGCCGGCGGTGTCGGCGCGGCACTGGACGCCGCCTACGCGCTCGGCGCGGACGTATCGATTCAGATCGAGGTGGAAACGCTCGAGCAACTGGAATCGGCGCTCGCCCATCGCGCTGAATCGATACTGCTCGATAACTTTTCATTCGAGGCCATGCGCCATGCCGTCAAGCTGACGGCGGGGCGCGCGCTGCTCGAGGTATCGGGCGGGGTCAACTTCGGCACCGTGCGGGAAATCGCCGAGACTGGCGTCGACCGTATCTCGATCGGAGCGCTGACGAAAGACGTGCGCGCGACCGACTATTCGATGCGGTTGATTTAGGCGTGGCTAGGCTTGGGGCTGCCTAGACCCTAGACCCGCCGGTTGGTGACGCGCTCCGGGGAGAGCACGGTCGGCAGCGCCTTCGGCAGCGCCGCCGGCCAATCGCGCGAGAAGTGCAGGCCACGGCTCTCCCGGCGCGAGCGGGCACTTTCAACGATCAGCGAAGCCACATCGACGAGATTGCGCAGTTCGAGCAGGTCCCGGCTCACCTTGAAATTGGCGTAGTACTCCTGAATCTCGTCCCGCAGTAAAGCGATCCGGTGCTTGGCGCGCGCTAGGCGTTTGTCCGTCCGCACGATACCCACGTAGTTCCACATGAGCCGGCGCAGTTCGTCCCAATTGTGAGCGACGACGACTTCCTCGTCGGGATCCGAGACGCGGCTCTCATCCCAGTCGGGCAGCGGCGCGTGAGCGGCGGCATCGAAGCCTTCGCGCTCGATCGCGTCGGCCGCCGAGCGACCGATGACGAGGCATTCGAGCAGCGAATTGCTTGCGAGCCGGTTCGCGCCGTGCAGGCCCGTATAGGACGTTTCGCCGACGGCGTAAAGGCCGGCCAGATCGGTACGTCCAGCCAGGTCGGTGACGACCCCGCCGCACGTGTAATGCGCGGCCGGCACGACGGGGATCGGGTCTTTCGTGATATCGATCCCGAATTCGAGGCAGCGCGCGAGGATCGTCGGAAAATGCTCGTGCAAGAACGCGGCCGGCTGATGGCTGATATCGAGGTAGACGCAATCGATGCCGCGCTTCTTGATTTCGAAGTCGATCGCGCGCGCGACGATGTCGCGCGGCGCGAGTTCGGCACGCTCATCGTGAGCCGGCATGAAGCGCGTGCCGTCCGGCAGCAGCAGCTTGCCGCCTTCCCCGCGCACGGCCTCGGTAATCAGGAACGACTTCGCATACGGATGGAACAGGCATGTCGGATGGAACTGAACGAACTCCATGTTCGACACGCGGCAGCCGGCGCGCCACGCCATCGCGATGCCGTCGCCGGTTGCGGTGTCGGGGTTCGTTGTATAGAGATACACCTTGCCCGTGCCGCCGGTCGCGAGGATCGTATGCGGCGCTTCGAGCGTGACCGTCCGGCCCTTCTCGATGTCGAGCGCGTACAGACCGTGGCAGCGGCGGCCCGGCAGGCCGAGGCGATCGGACGTGATGAGATCGATCGCGTAGTGGTCTTCCAGCAGCGTGATGTTCGGATGCTGGCGTACGCGTTCCGACAGCGTGGCGACGACGGCATGGCCCGTGGCGTCGGCCGCGTGAATGATCCGGCGATGGCTGTGGCCGCCCTCGCGGGTCAGATGAAACCCGAGCTCGGCAGCGTCGTCGCGCGTGAACGGTACGCCTTGGTCGATCAGCCATTCGATGGCCCCGCGGCCCTGTTCGACGATGAACCGTGTCGCTGCTTCGTCGCACAGGCCAGCGCCTGCGATGAGCGTGTCGCTGACATGGTTTTCCACGCTATCGGCCGAATCGAGCACGGCGGCGATTCCGCCCTGAGCCCAGTCGCTCGCGCCCTCGGTCATCGACCGTTTCGCAATGACCGCCACCCGCCGCTTTTCAGCGAGGTTGAGTGCGACGGTCAGCCCCGCCAGCCCGCTGCCTACGATTACGACGTCGAAATTCATCTGAATGTCCTGTGTCACGAGGCCCCGACGTCAACGCGCAGCAGATGACAGCTGTATGAAAAACGTGTGAGCGAGCCAAGGACAAGGAGGATACCGCGCCGGGGGACGCGTCGGCTATCCGGCCAAGCAAAAGCCCCGCACACGGCGGGGCTTTCAGTGTCTTCCGGCTCGCAGGAAAGCGATTACTTAATCTTCGTTTCCTTGTACGCCACATGCTTGCGGACGACGGGATCGAACTTCATGATCTCCATCTTTTCCGGCATGTTGCGCTTGTTCTTCGTCGTGGTGTAGAAGTGACCCGTGCCTGCGGTCGATTCCAGCTTGATCTTGTCGCGTGCGCCTTTCGCCATGATTTACTCCTTAGGCTTCACCGCGTGCGCGCAGATCTGCGAGCACAACGTCGATACCGTTCTTGTCGATCAGGCGCAGGCCGGCGTTCGAAATACGCAGACGCACCCAACGGTTTTCGCTTTCCACCCAAATACGGCGGCTTTGCAGGTTCGGCAGGAACCGGCGCTTGGTTTTGTTGTTCGCGTGGGAAACGTTGTTGCCGCTCATCGGCGCTTTCCCAGTTACTTGGCATACGCGTGCCATATGAGAGCACTCCTAAAACGCTTATATATTCGGGGTTCGAGCCTGGGCCGGGCCTAACAGAAAAGGGCACAAGGAAGCCGACCAACACAGCAAACGGTCGCGACAACCTCCCCCAAGCTTCGGAACGGGGTTAGAAACAGGCAGACGGCGATTCTAGCAGAAACAGCGCCGAAGAACCAAACTGAATTTACGCCACCTTCTGTCGGCGGCGGTCGAGGCGAGCCACCGGCCTGCACGCGGGGCTGATTACGGGCTGACTTGGAGGCTCACCGGGGGGCTGACCGGGGGGGGGCTGACTGTGGGGCTGATTACGCGGCCTGTTCGGCCGCCACTCTATTCAGAGCCAGCCGGCGTGCGCGAACGAGAAGACGTCGTGGCGGCCGACCACGAGATGATCGATGAGCCGCACGTCGATCAGCGCCAGCGCGTCGCGCAGCACGCGTGTGAGCTGGCGGTCGCTCGCACTCGGCTTGACCGCCCCGGACGGATGGTTGTGCGCGACGACGAGGCTCGCCGCGTTCGCCGCCAGCGCACGGCGAACGATTTCGCGCGGATAGACGGCCAAGCGCGTGAGCGATCCGCGCGAGATTTCCTCGCTGTCGATCAGCCGATGCCGGGCGTCTAGAAAAAGGCACAAAAAAACTTCGTACGGCCGGGTGCCGATCAGGAGCCGCACGTAATCGCGAACGGCTTCCGTCGAATCGACAAGCGGCTGCTCGCGCACCCGCTCGGCCAGCGCGCGGCGCGCCATCTCGATGACGGCCAGCAGTACGGCCGTCTTCGCGGGGCCGATCCCGCGCACGCCCTGGAAATCGGCCTTCGTTGCATCGAGCATCGCGCGTAGCGACCCGAAGCGCTCCAGCAGCGAGCGCGCTACGTCGAACACGTTATGGCCCGGCAGCCCCGTCCCAAGAAAGATCGCGATGAGCTCGGTGTCGGACAGCGCGGCCGGGCCCACGCCGAAGAGCCGCTCGCGCGGCATATCGCGCGTCGCTCCGGTGGAGCGCGGCGGCGGTCCCGCTTGGGGGCGGATGAAAAGCGCGGAACTATCTTGCATATATGGATCTCATAATGGCCCGCTCCTTGAGCCGGTACCGGTTGTGCACCGTTAGGGCGTGCGCTGCCCGGGACGAGGTGGCTTACAATAGAGCCTTTGCATCGGGCGTCGATACGCCGGGCGTCGACACGCTGGCGTGCGTACGCCGGAGCGCCTATGTGCCGCGTGGCCTGGCGCGTTGGCGCCTCGATGCAGCTGTCGCATGACGCGCAAGGCGCGTTTGTCGTATTTGTCCTAAGAGCATCCCATGAGCCTCATCGATATTTCACAAGTCAAAGCCGGATCGCACATCACGCTTCACTACCGGCTCGCGCTTGCCGATGGCGCCGACATCGTCAATACGTTCGGCGACAAGCCGGCTACGCTGCTGCTCGGCGCCGGACAACTCGCGGCGCCGCTCGAAGACATTCTCATGGGGATGAAGACCGGGGACCATTCGACCTTCCGGCTAGGCGAGGGCGAAGGATTCGGCCCGCGCAATCCAGAACTCGTGCAGCGCGTATCGCTCGCCACGCTGCGGGAGAACGGCATGCTGGGCGAGGAGTTCGCTCCCGGCGATCTGATCGAGTTCAATGCGCCGAGCGGCGGCCGCTACGCCGGTGTGCTCAAGGAGATCGGCGAGACCTCCGCCTTGTTCGATTTCAATCACCCGCTTGCGGGTCAGGCGTTGACGTTCGAAGTCGAAATCATCGGAATTCTCTAGACATGAGCCTTTCGGATAGCTCTCTCGCCGCTGTCGAGGCGGAAATCCTGCTCGCTCAGCCGCGCGGCTTCTGCGCCGGCGTCGACCGTGCTATCGAGATCGTCGAGCGTGCCATCAAGCTGTTCGGCGCGCCGATCTACGTGCGCCACGAGATCGTTCACAACGCCTACGTGGTGCAGGATCTGCGTAAGAAGGGCGCCGTCTTCGTCGAGCAGCTGGACGAAGTCCCCTCGGGCAGCACTGTCATCTTCAGTGCGCACGGCGTCTCGAAAGCCGTGCGCGAAGAAGCCGAAGCACGGGGCCTGCGTATTTACGATGCGACGTGTCCGCTCGTCACCAAGGTGCACATCGAGGTGGCGAAAATGCGGCAGGAAGGGTTCGACATCGTGATGATCGGCCACAAAGGGCACCCGGAGGTCGAGGGAACCATGGGGCAGTCCGGTGAGCGCATGTACCTTGTCGAAAGTATCGAGGATGTCAATGCGCTCGATATTGCCGATTCGACACGGATTGCGTTCGTGACTCAAACGACGCTGTCGGTCGACGATGCGGCGGATCTCATTGCCGCCTTGAAGGCGAAATTCCCGCAGATTCGAGAGCCGAAGAAGCAGGACATCTGCTATGCAACGCAGAACCGCCAGGACGCGGTGAAGTTCATGGCGCCTCAGTGCGATGTCGTGATCGTTGTCGGCAGTCCCAATAGCTCGAATTCGAACCGGCTCCGCGAAGTGGCTGAAAAGCGCGGCGTGCCAGCCTATATGGTCGATTCCCCGGATCAGATCGATCCGGCATGGGTCGATGGTAAACAGCGCATCGGTGTGACGGCCGGCGCCTCGGCGCCCGAAGTGCTCGCTCAGGCCGTCATCGGCCGGTTGCGCGAACTCGGCGTACGCAATGTCCGCGCGCTCGAAGGGATCGAGGAGAACATTGCGTTCCCGCTGCCGCGCGGGCTGACGCTGCCGACCTGACGGTCTCTGCCGCGGCTACGGCCTCGCGCCTTTCCTTCTTGTCCCGAAGATCTCGGGGTTTGCCCTAGTTCGATGATTTTTTACGCGAAGCGCGCCTCTTTCCGGCGCGCTTTTTTATTTTCCGTCGGCGCCCGAAAGCGGAGGTTGCTCCTACTGAACGAACAAATGTTGCAACTTGGTTGCGACGCGACCCAAATAAGGATCTCAAAAAAAGGTTGCAATGCAGGAAAACCCTGCCGGTTCGGCATATTGGCCATTCGATATTTAGCGTTACAATGCGCGCGTCCTCAAGGTCTCCGGGCCTTTAGGCATCGTATTGAGCAAGGCGCGGGAGACCTAGTTAATGCAAGTCAAGTTTGCTTATGCCGCATTGAGTATCACGAGGGGCGGCGAGGCGAGCATCGGTGTCGCAGCATGGGCCGCTGCGGCGTCGGTAAAAGAGACGGCGGCTATCGTCACCCTGGAGCAGACCGTGCTGTCGACGGTGCGCTCGGCGCCTTTCGATCAGCACAACGAAAATAAAATGCAGGCGGCATCGCGGGGGAGCAGACCTGCGCGGCCGGTTCGCCCGCCCCGCAGCGTGCCTATGCGCACGGCGGTGCTGGCGACCCTCCCCACCCGCATCGGACGCGCTCCGCCGAGCGCGTGCAGGTATGGTGGAAGATTTTTGGCGAGTGTGTTCGCGTTCGGTGCTGCTGATGCGGCGCCGGGTGCAAAGAAGTGCGCCGACTCGATCGAAACGCCCAAGACGCTTAAGGCGATGTCTACCGCATGCGCGAGCGCGCGGCAGGGCCCCATCGCACTTTGCGTCCCAAGCGGTTCGCAGGAAGGCGCCATTACGCTTCACGACTTCAAGGACAGCTTGCGCGCGGTCCTCGACGTCGTGAAAGTGTAGTGACGGAGCATGGCAACGCGACGGCACCGGATACCCGACGGTGCCGTTTTTGCATCCGCCCATCTGGTCCGCCGCCGAATCACGGTTTCGGCGGTGGCTGTGAGGCGGCCGACCCTTACCGGTTTTTTATCAGTACCCGCAGTGCCGTTGCGGTTTTCGCCGACCGTTCGCGTTACAACCGGCGCGAAGCGAAAATCCAGTCGCACGGGCTAAGGAGCTTTAAATGGATATCTTCATCCAGCAGATCCTCAACGGTCTGGTGCTGGGTAGCATCTACGCTATCATCGCACTCGGCTATACGATGGTGTACGGCATCTTGGGCATCATCAACTTCGCTCACGGCGACGTCCTAATGGTCGGCGCAATGGTTGCACTATCGACCATCACGGTGCTGCACAACCACTTCCCCGGGCTTGGCAATATCCCCACGCTCATCGTGGGGCTCATCGTTGCCGCCGTGGTCTGCGCGATTGTCGGCTACGTGATTGAGCGCGCCGCCTACCGGCCGCTGCGCCGCGCGCCGCGCCTGGCCCCGCTGATCACCGCCATCGGCGTGTCGATTCTGCTGGAAACGCTGGCCATGATGATCTGGTCGCGTAACCCCCTGCCGTTCCCGCAGCTGATCTCGACCGATCCGCTCAACGTCATCAACGCGAGCGGCACGGGCGTCGGCGCGGTGATCTCCCCCACTGAAATCACCATCATCGCGGTCGCGTTCCTCGTGATGGGCGGCCTGCTGCTGCTCGTACACAGGACCAAGCTCGGACGCGCGATGCGCGCGATCGCCGAGAACCCGAACGTCGCGAGCCTGATGGGCGTGAACCCCAACTTCGTGATTTCGGCAACGTTCATGATCGGCTCCGCGCTCGCCGCGCTGGCGGGGGTGATGATCGCCTCGGAATACGGCAACGTGCACTTTTACATGGGTTTCATTCCCGGTATGAAGGCGTTCACCGCCGCCGTGCTAGGCGGGATCGGCAACCTTGGCGGCGCGATGGTGGGCGGCGTGGTGCTCGGTCTTATCGAACAGTTGGGCGCCGGCTACATCGGCAATCTCACCGGGGGCGTGTTCGGCAGTAATTATCAGGACGTGTTCGCGTTCATCGTGCTGATCATCGTCTTGGTCTTCCGTCCGTCCGGCCTGCTCGGCGAACGTGTTGCGGACCGCGCGTAAGGGCAAGGAGCAAAGCAAATGACTTCAATTCAACCGATCGAGCCGTCCACGACGCTCATCCCCGAGAAAAACGCCGCGAAGACGCTCGTCGTCGGCGTGTTGACGGCGATCTTCGTGATTGCCGCACCGATGATCATCGGTGCCGCGGGTGGCAACTACTGGGTCCGCGTGCTCGACTTCGCGATGCTCTATGTGATGCTGGCACTGGGTCTGAACGTGGTCGTCGGCTTCGCCGGCCTGCTGGACTTAGGCTACATCGCGTTCTATGCGGTGGGCGCCTATACGGCGGCACTGCTCACGTCCCCGCACCTGTCGACCCAGTTCGCGTGGATCCACGCTATCTGGCCGAACGGTCCGCATCTGCCGTACTTCATCGTCGTGCCTGTTGCGATGGGCCTGGCCGCAACGTTCGGCGTGCTGCTCGGGGCACCGACGCTGCGTCTGCGCGGCGACTACTTGGCGATCGTGACGCTCGGGTTCGGGGAGATCGTGCGAATCTTCATGAACAACCTGGACCGTCCGCTGAACATCACCAACGGGCCCCAAGGGATCACAGGCGTCGATCCCGTGCATGTGGCCGGCTTCAGCCTCGCGCAAACGCACACGATCTTCGGCATGCAACTGCCGTCGGTGTACCTCTATTACTACCTGTTCGTGCTGTGCTCGCTGCTCGTGATCTGGGTCTGCACGCGCTTGCAGCACTCGCGGATCGGCCGTGCCTGGGCGGCTATTCGCGAAGACGAAATCGCCGCGAAGGCAATGGGCATCAACACGCGTAACGTGAAACTGCTCGCGTTCGCGATGGGCGCCTCGTTCGGCGGCCTGTCGGGCGCGATGTTCGGCGGCTTTCAAGGGTTCGTGTCGCCCGAGTCGTTCACCTTCTGGGAATCGGTCGTCGTGCTCGCCTGCGTGGTGCTGGGCGGCATGGGCCACATCCCGGGCGTAATCCTCGGTGCCGTGCTGCTCGCGATCTTCCCCGAATTCCTGCGCTCGACGATGGGCCCGCTGCAGCACTGGATGTTCGGCCATCAGATCCTGGACACGGAAGTCATTCGTCAGTTGCTGTACGGCCTGGCCATGGTCCTCATCATGCTTTATCGCTCGGAAGGCCTGTGGCCCGCACCGAAGCACGAGGACAAGATCGCCAAACTGGCCAAGCGCGGCGCCAAGAAGCCGGCGCGCGCTTAATGTCGATGACTCGCGCAGCTATGCATGGGACGGAGCAAGCGCTAAAGCGCTCGCTCGGTTCGACCGGAGAACAGTGAAATGAGCAATAAAAGCATTCGTTTGTCAGTCAGCGGCGTGAACAAGCGCTTCGGCGGCCTGCAAGCCCTCTCTGACGTCGGCCTCCAGATCGAGGAAGGCACGATTTACGGCCTCATCGGCCCGAACGGCGCCGGCAAGACCACGTTCTTCAACGTGATCACAGGCCTCTACACGCCGGACTCGGGCGACTTCAAGCTCGACGGCCAGAACTACACGCCAACCGCCGTGTACCAAGTGGCGAAGGCCGGTATCGCACGTACGTTCCAGAACATTCGTCTGTTCGGCGGCATGACCGCGCTCGAGAATGTGATGGTGGGCCGCCATGTGCGCACCAAGCACGGGTTGATCGGCGCCGTATTGCAGACCCCGGCAGAACGCAAGGAAGAGCGCGAAATCAAGGAGCGCTCGCTCGAGTTGCTCGAGTATGTGGGCGTGCTGCAGTACGCCGATTACACGGCGCGCAACCTTTCGTACGGCCATCAGCGCCGTCTGGAAATCGCACGGGCACTGGCGACCGATCCGAAGCTGCTTGCGCTGGACGAACCGGCCGCGGGCATGAACGCGACGGAAAAGGTCGAGCTCACGCGGCTGCTCGACAAGATCCGCGCGGACGGCAAAACGATTCTGCTGATCGAGCACGATGTGAAGCTGGTGATGCACCTGTGCAACCGCATGACGGTGCTCGATTACGGCAAGGTGATCGCCGAGGGTCTGCCGCAAGACGTGCAGAAGGACCCGAAGGTGATCGAGGCATATCTGGGCGCGGGGGTCCACTGATGACTACGGCAATGTTGAAAATCAAGGGCCTGCAAGTCAATTACGGCGGCATTCAGGCAGTCAAGGGCGTCGACCTGGAAGTCGCGCAGGGCGAGCTCGTCACGCTGATCGGTGCGAACGGCGCGGGCAAGACCACGACGATGAAGGCCATCACGGGTCTCAAGCCCTACTCGGCGGGCGACATCGAGTATCAAGGCCAATCGATCAAGGGTATGCCGGCGCATGAACTGCTCAAGCGCGGCTTGGCCATGGTGCCGGAGGGCCGAGGCATTTTCGCGCGCATGTCGATCATCGAAAACATGCAGATGGGCGCGTACCTGCGCAACGATAACGACGGTATCCAGAAGGACGTCGATCGTATGTTCGGCTACTTCCCGCGCTTGAAGGAGCGGGCCAAGCAGTTGGCCGGCACGCTATCGGGCGGGGAGCAACAAATGCTGGCGATGGCGCGCGCCATTATCAGCCGTCCGAAGCTGTTGTTGCTCGACGAGCCGTCAATGGGCCTGTCGCCGATCATGGTCGAGAAGATCTTCGAAGTCGTGCGCGACATCTCGAAGGAAGGCTTGACCGTTCTGCTCGTTGAACAGAACGCCCGTCTCGCGCTGCAAGCGGCCAACCGCGGCTACGTGATGGATTCCGGAATGGTCACGATGTCGGGCGATGCGAAGCAGATGCTCGACGATCCGAAGGTGCGCGCTGCGTATCTCGGCGAGTAACGCCATCCTCTCGTGCGCCCGTGCTTTGCACGGGCGCCGTCAATGGGCTCTCCACGGCCCGCAGCAGTAGTAGCAGTAGTAGCAGTCGTAGTGTCTTCCAAACGTAGTGTCTTCCAAACCCGATCCAACAAGGGGATTACAACAGTGTTTAAGTCGCTTCTAACCGGCTGCGCAGCCGCAGCCGCGCTTTCTTTCGCGCTTTGCAACACCGCTCAAGCCGATACGATCGTCAAGATCGGCCATGTCGCTCCGCTCACGGGCGGTTTGGCTCACCAAGGCAAGGACAACGAAAACGGCGCTCGTCTCGCGATCGAAGAGATCAACGCGAAGGGCCTCGTGATCGCCGGCCAGAAGGTCACGCTCCAGCTCGACGCGCAAGACGATGCGGGCGACCCGCGTCAAGCCACGCAAGTTGCGCAAAAGCTTGTCGACGAGAAGGTCGTTGCCGTTGTGGGCCACGAAACGTCGGGCACGTCGATCCCTGCGTCGAAGATCTACAGCGATGCCGGCATCGTGCAGATCTCGCCGTCGGCGACGAACCCGAAGTACACGCAGCAGGGCTTCAAGACGACCTACCGTGTTGTCGCGACCGACGCCCAGCAGGGTCCGGCGCTCGCGAGCTATGCCGCCAAGTCGATGGGCGTGAAGAAGGTTGCCATCGTCGACGATTCGACAGCGTACGGCCAAGGCCTCGCGCAAGAATTCGAAAAGGCCGCGAAGGCCGCGGGCCTGACCGTCGTGTCGCATGACGCGACGAACGACAAGGCCGTCGATTTCCGCGCGATTCTGACGAAGATCAAGGGCGAGAATCCCGACGCGATCATGATCGGCGCGATGGACGCCACGGGCGGCCCGTTCGCCAAGCAAGCCAAGCAGCTCGGCGTGCGCGCGAAGATCCTCGCCGGCGACGGCGTATGCACGGCCAACGTCGCCGATCTGGCGGGTCCGGCGGCCGACAACATCGTTTGCTCGCAAGCCGGCGTAGGCCTCGATCAAATGGCCGGCGGCGCCGCGTTCGCAGCGAAGTACAAGCAGCGCTATAGCCAGGACGTCGTGCTGTATTCGCCGTACACGTACGATGCGGTCTATATCGTCGTCGACGCGATGAAGCGCGCGAGCTCGACCGATCCGGCGAAGATTCTCGCCGCCATGCCCACGAGCGACTACAAGGGTGTGATCGGCGAAACGACGTTCGATGCCAAGGGCGACCTGAAGCATGGCGTGATCTCGATCTACAGCTACAAGGAAGGTAAGCGCACCTTCATCAACAAGGTTTCGATGTAATAAGCCTGCTTCGGCCCGCGCCGAAGCAAAAAGCCGCATGCTGAACTGCACCCCAAACGTTGGACATCGATCCAATCTTTGGGGTGTTTTTCATGCACGAATGAACGCATGGGGCTGTTTTAATGATCACGATCGGCGCGTGCTGCGATCGCGCGCCGACCTTCGCCCGCCTTCGGTTCTTACAGCGAATCGAGTACCGTACGCAGCATCGCCATCATCTGATCGATTTCCTCATGGGTCACGGTCAGCGCCGGCATGAAGCGCAGTAGGTTAGGCCGCACCGCATTGAGCAGCAGGCCCGTCGGCTGCAGCTCGCGTGCCTTATCGACGATCTGCGGCCCGATGTCTTTGCCGAGCAGCAGCGCGCGTAGCAGCCCTTCGCCGCGCTCGCCCTCGAAGCCGCGCTCGGCCGACAACGCCAGCAGCTTCTCGCGCAGATAGGCGCCGCGCGTGCGCACGCCTTCAAGAAAGCCCGGCGCCGTAAGCGTGTTGATGACGGCACAGCCCACGGCCGTCATCAGCGGGTTGCCGTTGTAGGTACCGCCCTGGTCGCCCGCTTCGAATACGGCGACTTCCGCCTTCGAGAGCAGCGCCGCGAGCGGCACGCCGCCGCCGATGCCCTTGCCGAGCGTCATGATGTCAGGCTCGATATCGGCGAGCTCGTACGCGAAGAGGGTGCCCGCGCGAGCGCATCCGCTTTGGACTTCATCGACGATGAGTAGCAGGCCGTGGCGCCGCGTGAGCTCGCGCAATTCGCGCATGAACTCGCGCGTGGCCGGGATCACGCCGCCTTCGCCTTGGATCGGTTCGAGCATGACGGCGACTGTCTTTTCGCCGATGAGCTTTTCGACCGAGGCAATATCGTTGAACTCGGCCTTCGGAAAGCCCGGTACTTGCGGCGCATACATCGTGTCCCAGCCGGCTTTGCCGCTCGCCGACATCGTGGCGATCGTGCGGCCGTGGAAGCTATGGTCGAACGTAATGATTTCGTAGGCGCCGTTCTTGAACTTTTTGCCCCACTTGCGCGCGAGCTTGATCGCGCCTTCGTTCGCCTCCGCGCCGCTATTGGCGAAAAAGACTTTGTCGAAGACGCTGTGCTCGGTCAGCAGCGCGGCGAGCTTTGCCATCGGCTCGTTGTAGAACGCCGGCGACGGATTGATGAGCTGGCGAGCCTGCGTCTCGAGCGCTTCGATCATCGCGGGGTGGCAGTGCCCGAGGCTGTTGACGGCCCAGCCTTGAATGAAATCGAGGTAGCGCTTGCCTTCGCGATCGAAGATCCACGAGCCCGAGCCGCGCGTGAACACAATGTCCGGCCGGTTGGTGATGTACATCAGCGACTGCGTCGGGTTCTCTGTCGATGGCATGGCGCGGCTCCGCGATAAATATAGAAAGGATGAAAGAGAAATGAAAAAAGCCACGGAAGTCCGTGGCTTTCGCGGTTTGACCGGTTTCGCACGCTCGCTTCTATGCTGACATTTTGCGAGGCGCGTCCGCTATCTACGAGCCGACGGCTTCCCTTGGCGGGAGCGAGCGGCGACGTCGAAGGGCGGACAGGTAGCGGGTCATGGGCGCAAGAATACGACAGCGTGCGCGGCGATGCAATTGCAGCAATACATCAGCGCCTCAGCTGTCGCATTTTTTCATCATGCAACGGCGTTGACGAGATCGGCTTCGCTTGTGAACGAATCGGCGTAGAACTCGTCGGCCGGCAGCTTGTGGTGCGCCGTGAAATCGCGCAAGGCCGACTCGACCATCACCGGCGCGCCGCACGCATAGACCTGATAGCCCGACAAATCGGGCAGATCTTCGATCACGGCACGATGGACGAAGCCGATGCGGCCCGTCCAGTGCTCGCTCGGATCCGGCTCGGACAGCACGGGTACGAACTTGAAGTTCGGGTGCGTCTTGGCCCAGCTTTCGGCAAGCTCGAGCAGGTAGAGATCTTTCTTGCGGCGGGCGCCCCAATAGAGCGTGATCGGCCGCTCGACATTCTTGAAGAACGCATGCTCGGCGATTGCCTTGATGGGCGCGAAGCCTGTACCCGACGCGAGCAGGACGATCGGCTTGTCGGAATCCTCGCGCAGGAAGAATGTGCCGAGCGGCCCTTCGAAGCGCAAGATGTCGCGCTCCTTCATCGTGCCGAAGACGTGATCGGTGAAAACCCCGCCGAGCATGTGGCGGATATGCAGCTCGATCGGGCCTTCCTGGTTCGGCGCGCTCGCCATCGAATAGCTGCGGCGCTTGCCGTCCTTCAGGATGAACTCGACGTATTGGCCGGCCAGATACTGCAGCCGCTCGTTCGCGGGCAGTTGCAGCTTGAGGACTATGACGTCGTCGGCTTTACGCTCGAGCGCATTGACGCGGCAGGGCAGCTTCTTGACTTGGACATCGCCGACGCCCGCGATTTCGCGCACGTCGATGACGAGATCGGATTGGGCCGTGGCGCAGCAAAAGAGTGCCATGCCGCGCGTTTTCTCGTCGTTCGACAGCGCCGACGACGAGTGCGCACCTTGCTCGATCTCACCCGATACGATCGAACCCTTGCACGAGCCGCACGCGCCGTTCTTGCAGCCGTACGGAACGCCGACGCCTTGACGCAGGGCGGCGGTCAGAACGGGTTCGTCGGGTTCTACTTGAAACTGCCGGCCGCTTTGCCGGATCGTCACGTTGTATGCCATAGGTCGAATCGGAACGAAAAAACGAAAAACGAAAAACCGTCGGTGCAGCGCGCCGGGCGGCGGACCGCTACAATGCGCGCACATGAACGCCACACGAATCTTGCGCCGGCCACGCGTGCTCATCGTCGGGTGCGGCGATGTAGGACTGCGCTGCGCCAAGCACCTGCTCACGCGCGCCGCGCCGCCGCGCGTCATTGCCCTGACGACGCGCCCGGAGCGTGCCGCGCAACTGCGGGCGCAGGGGCTTACGCCGATTGTCGGCGATCTCGATGCGCCGCGTAGCCTGCGACGATTGGCAGGGCTTGCGCACACCGTCCTGCACCTTGCGCCGCCGCCGTCGCATGGTACGGACGATCCGCGTAGCCAGGCGTTGATCGCGGCGCTCAGCACGCGAAAGCGCTACCGTGCGGCGCGTTTTACGGCACCTGCCACCGGACGCCTGCGCACCGGCGGCTTAGCTACGTTGTACGGGCCAGCCTTGCGGCGCTTCGCACGCGGCATCGAACCGTCACGCAGTGGCCGTATTGTAACCGAGGGCCTTCCGACAGCCGATGCGGCCCTTCCTGTGCGCCTCGTCTATGCCAGCACGACGGGGGTCTATGGCGATTGCGCCGGCGCGCTCATCGACGAAACGCGGCCCGTGCGGCCGGCCAACGCCCGGGCGAAACGGCGCGTGGCGGCCGAGCGGCGGCTGCGGCGGGCGAACGCGCGCGGGAGCACGGCCGCGAGCATCGTTCGGATTCCGGGGATTTATGCGCGAGAGCGGCTACCGCTCGCGCGTATCGAGCAGCGTAAGCCGGCACTGATCGAAGAAGACGACGTTTACACGAATCATATTCATGCCGACGATCTCGCCGCGATCATGCTGCGTGTCGTTTTGCGAGGGAGGACCGGCCGCGTCGTCCATGCATCGGACGATACGGTGCTGAAGATGGGCGCGTATTTCGACCGCGTGGCCGATGCGTTTTGGCTGCCGCGCGTGCCGCGCATCACGCGCGCGGCGGCCGAGCAGACGCTCGATTCCGCGGCTTTATCGTTCATGCGCGAGTCGCGGCGCTTATCCAACGCGCGGTTGAAGCACGAACTGGGCATCGCGCTGCGCTATCCGACCGTCGACGATTTCCTGCAGGGCATCGAGCGCGACGTGCCCGGTGCCGGCTAAATTTATATGAGCGCCGGCAGGGCCTCGAGCAGTAGAAAGCAAAGCAGCGCGCCGATCAATGCGCCGATCAGGTTCGGGTGATATTGGCGCCGGATATGCATCAGCGCGAGCAGGGCGCCGATGAGGATCGCACCCAGCGCCGCGAACGCGAGCACCACGTACGAAATCTCGAACGTGCTGTTGATGACCACGATATGCCTCCCTCCAAACGTCTCTTTGTTCGGACCCGCGCGCTCTGCGGCGGCGGTCTCGTCTCGTTTGAAGAAAGTATAGGCGTAGTGCCCGGTGCACCCCATAGGGGGCGGACCCGATATGGCGGGGTTTTGATTGCTGGCGTGTGCCAACGTACCGGCATGCGTGCGCTAGCGCACTAAGCGGGCCGGTTTCCCCCCGCACGCAACGCCTGTAACTGGGCGTCGTCGAGCCATCGCCAAGCGCCGGAGGCGAGCGTTTCGGGCAGTGCAAGGCCGCCGATCCGTTCTCGGTGCAAACCCTCGCAGCGGTTGCCTGCCGCCGCGATCATGCGCTTGACCTGGTGGTATTTGCCTTCGTTCACGGTGATTTCGAGGGCTTTCTCGCCGCGCAGCCGAACGGCCGCGGCCGCGATCGGTGCTTTTTCGCCGTGCAGCAGGACCCCATCGCGCAGGGCTTGCAGTTGGCGCTCGTCGAGCGCGTGGCGCGTCGTAGCCAGATAGGTCTTCGGGACCTTGCGCTTCGGCGAGGTATAGGCGTGAACGAATTGGCCGTCGTCGGACAGCAGCAGCAGGCCCGTCGTGTCTTCGTCCAGGCGGCCGACGCATTGCACGCCGCGCGTCGCCAGTTGCACCGGCAACAAGGTGAACACGCTCGAATGATGTTGCGGCTCGCGCGAGCATTCATAGCCCGCCGGTTTGTTGAGCATGACGTAGGCGTGCGCGCGATAGCGCCACGGTGTGCCGTCGACATCGAACGTTAGCGCTTCGACCGCAAAATCCGCATCGGCATCGGTGCAGACCCTTCCGGCCACGGCAACGCGGCCTTCGGCAATCAATGAGCGGCATTGGCGGCGCGAGCCGAAGCCCTGCCTGAAGAGAATGCTTTCGAGGTCCATTGCGTGCGTCGATTTGGAATGGCCGCGATTGTACGCCCGCGCATGCGCTGCCTTTGTCGGTCCGGCGGCTGATCGGTCGCCGCAAGCGCCTTGCGTCAGGTAATCGGCGTGGCCGATAATCGGTCGATTCTTTTTCGCCGCGCGACTCCTTTCCATTTCCAATATCACGGTTATGAAATCGCCTCTGATCTTGCTTTCGACGCGCGCGGTTGCCGCGGTCGCCGCACTCGTGCTCGCTCAATCCGCCCTCGCGCATGCGTATCCGAAGCACCGAACGCCCGGCGCCGGTGCGACTGTCGGGGCGGCACAGAAGCAAGTGTCGATCGAATTCGACGATCCGCTGGAGCCCGCATTCAGCTCACTTCAGGTGGCCGATTCCGCCGGTAATTCAGTGACGAGCGGCAAATCGAGCGTGGATGCGAACGACAAGAAGCATATGACGGTCGCGCTCGAGGCCTTGAAGCCCGGTGCTTATACGGTGACATGGGTGGCGGTGGCCGCCGACGGCCACCGCACGCAAGGGCACTACACGTTCACCGTGAAATGACAGCGGGAAGCGACGCGGGTAACGAAGCATGAAACGACGCATGAAGCGACGCATGAAACGACGCATGAAACGACGCCGCGAAGCGGCCTCGTCGCGGCGCACGCGCGTCGGGCTTGCGCCACGGCTCAGCGTGCTCGCGCCACGGCCTTATGCAGATCGTCCTTGAGCGCGCCGAACACCGGATTGTCGTTGTCCTTGCGATAGACGAAGCGCAGCTCGACGGGCTTGACGGGCGTCGTGCGCACGGGACGATAAACGACGCCTTTGAAATGCAACATGGCCGCCGCGGCCGGGATCAGCGCGACCCCGATCCCCGCGCGCACGAGTGCGAGCATCGAGTGAATCTGGCTCACGTATTCGACGATGTCGGGCAGCACGCCCGCGCGCTCGAGCAAGCCGCTCACGAGTTGATGGAAGTAGCGCGCCTCGTAGGGCGAATACATCAGGAGCGGACGGCCTTCGCAGTCGCCGAGCGTTGGCCGTGTCGGCCACTCTTTCGCCGCAGCGGCGGGAAGCGCCAGCACGAGCGCATCGTTGGGGCAGGGGCGATCGATCAATTCGCCGTGCTCGACCGGCGGGCGCAGCAAGCCAAAATCGATCTCCCGTGCATCGAGCGCCTCGAGCTGTGCGCCGCTGACCATTTCCTTCAGGGTTAACCGCACGCCGGACGACGCTGCGCGCACCGCACTCACGAGCGCGGGCAGTACCCCGTAGCCCACCGATGCGGTAAACCCTATGGAGAGCGTTCCCGATGAGCCGGCCGCAACGCGGCGCGCGGTGGCCGCCGCTTCATCGGCCAGCCGCAAGATACGCGCAGCATCGGGCAAGAAGCTGCGGCCAGCGGCCGTGAGCTTGACCGAGCGGCTCGAACGCGCGACCAGTTCGGTCCCGACCTGGTGCTCCAGCAGGCGGATTTGCCGCGACAGCGGCGGCTGCGTCATATGAAGCCGCTCGGCGGCGCGGCCGAAATGAAGTTCTTCGGCCACGGCGACGAAGCAGCGAAGCTGGCTTAATTCGAACATCGATACAAAACCTGAATCAATCGAAACATTCGTTATCTTGGACGTGAATCGTTCGGGGTGCAAGAATCGGCGCATCGATCATCACTCAACGCCTCTTCGCGCTACCGCCGCCATGTCACGTTATACGCCCACCGAATTCGCTCGCCAGATCGGCACCGGTCTGCTCTCGTTCCCCGTCACGCACTTCAAGGACGATCTGTCGTTCGATGAAACCGCCTATCGCACGAATCTCGATTGGCTGTTCAGTCATCCGGCCGCCGGACTCTTCGCGGCGGGCGGCACGGGCGAGTTCTTCTCGCTGACGCTGGAAGAAGTCGAGCGCGTCGTGCGCGCCGCCGTCGAGCAGACGAGCGGCCGCGTGCCCGTCATCGCCCCGGCCGGCTACGGCACGGCGATGGCTGCGCAATTGTGTCAATCGGCCGAGCGGGCGGGCGCCGACGGCATCCTTTTGCTGCCGCCGTATTTGACGGAAGCGCCCAGCGACGGCCTCGCCGCGCACATCGAGCAAGTCTGCCAATCGACGAGCCTCGGCGTTATCGTCTATAACCGAGCGAACCAAGTGCTCGACGAAGTGACGCTCGAGCGCTTGGCCGAACGCTGTCCGAACCTCGTCGGCTTCAAGGATGGGGTGGGCGATCTGGAATTGATGACGCGCATCTACGCGCGCCTGGGCGATCGATTCACCTACGTTGGAGGCCTGCCGACGGCGGAGACCTTCGCGTTGCCGTATTTGACGCTAGGCGTGACGACGTATTCGTCGGCAATCTTCAATTTCGTTCCCGAGTTTGCGCTCGAGTTCTATGCCGCGGTGCGCGCGAACAATCATGCGAAGGTCTATGCCGACCTCAGCAAGTTCGTGCTGCCGTACATCGCCCTGCGCAACCGCAAGCGCGGTTATGCCGTGTCGATCGTGAAGGCCGGCATGAAGGCGATTGGCCGCAGCGCCGGCCCAGTGCGTGCGCCGCTGACCGACCTGACCGATGCCGAGCAGGCTGAATTGAAGACGCTCATCGCTCGTATCGCATAGGCACGGCCGCACATGCCATCGGCGAGCATGCGCGAGCCGATCGGTAAGATCCCGGACGGGTAGGTCCGGACGAAAGACTCCGCGGCGAGCGCGCAAGCGCCGCCGCGACGGAGGAGACGATGCAGACCAAAACCCCGGCAGTGGGTGCAGCAAGCGTGCCCCGCGTCCTGCGCGCGACGCGCGTGCGTTATCTCGTGCTCGCGATGCTGTTTATCGCCACGATCATCAATTACGCCGATCGCGCGAGCATGTCGATCGCGGGTTCGGCAATACAGAAAGACTTCCACATCGACGCCGTTTCGCTCGGCTATATTTTTTCGGCGTTCGGCTGGTCCTATGTGGTTGCGCAGTTGCCCGGCGGATGGCTGCTCGACCGGTTCGGTTCGCGGCGCGTCTACGGCTTCAGTATTTTCCTGTGGTCGGTGTTCACGCTGTTTCAAGGAACGATCGGTTTCCTCGCGGGCGCGGCGGCGATCGCGGCGATGTTCGCGCTACGCTTGCTCGTGGGTCTCGCCGAGGCTCCATCGTTTCCGGCCAACAGCCGCATCGTAGCGGCGTGGTTCCCCGCCAACGAGCGCGGCACGGCCTCGGCCATCTTCAACTCGGCTCAGTATGCGGCGACGGTCATCTTCGCGCCGGTGATGGGTTGGCTCGTGCATTCGTTCGGGTGGCATTCGGTGTTTCTCGTCATGGGCGTGCTCGGTATCGCGATGGCGATCGCGTGGTCCGTGCTCATGAAAGACCCGAAGGATCATCCGCGCGTCAATCGTGCCGAGATCGAATACATCGAGGCGGGCGGCGGACTGGTGAATCTCGATGTCGATCAGCGATCGCGCAGCGCGACGAAGCCGAAGGGGCCAGACCTGCGTCATATCAAACAGCTTCTGCGCAACCGCATGCTGATGGGCATCTATGTCGCGCAGTACTGCATCAACGCGCTGACCTATTTCTTCATCTCCTGGTTTCCGATCTACCTCGTGCAGGCGCGCGGCATGTCGATCCTGAAGGCCGGCTTCGTCGCCTCGGTGCCCGCCGTCTGCGGCTTCTTAGGCGGCATTCTCGGCGGCATCATTTCCGATGCGCTGCTGCGGCGAGGTTCGTCGCTGTCGGTGGCCCGCAAGGTGCCGATCGTGCTTGGTATGCTGCTGTCGATGAGCATGGTGATCTGCAACTACGTCGACGCGCAGGTCATCGTCGTCGCCGTCATGGCGCTCGCCTTCTTCGGCAAGGGCCTCGGTGCGCTGGGCTGGGCCGTCAACTCGGATACGGCGCCCAAGGAAATCGCCGGCTTGAGCGGCGCGCTGATGAACACGTTCGGTAATTTGTCGAGCATCACCACGCCGATCGCAGTCGGTTATATCGTCGGCCATACGGGCTCGTTCAACGGAGCGCTGGTCTTCGTCGGCTTGCACGGTCTCGTCGCCTGCGTCTGCTATTTGTTCGTAGTCGGGAAGATCGAGCGTGTGACGCTCGCGCCTGTACCGTCGTTGCAGCGGTCGAATTGATCGAATGAATCGGATTGATTGAATTGCAAGAATCGAAATGGAGAAGCATTAAGGTGGACCCGCAAACGACCGATTCTCTCGCGCATAGCGGCACGCCGCGCGTGACCGGCATGCGCGTGATTCCTGTCGCCGGCCGCGACAGCATGCTGCTCAATTTGTGCGGCGCGCACGGGCCGTTCTTCACGCGCAACCTCGTGCTGTTGACCGACTCCACGGGCCGCATGGGCGCGGGGGAAGTGCCCGGCGGCGAGGGCATTCGCGCCGCGCTCGAACGCATCGCTCCCCTCGTGATCGGCAGCGAACTCGGGCGCATGAACGCCACGCTCAATGCGATCCGCCGCGCGCTTGCCGGCGGCAGCGGCCCGGACGCAGCGCATCGCGGCACCGTCTATGAAGTCACTTCGGAAGCCGAATCGGCCGTGTTGCGCCAGCCGCATGAGATCAACCTGCGGATGGACAACGTGTTGACCGCCGTCGAGGCGGCGCTGCTCGATCTGCTCGGCCAGTGCCTCGGCGTGCCCGTTGCCGAACTGCTCGGCAGCGGCCTGCAACGCGATCGCGTGCCGGTGCTCGCCTATCTTTTCTATATCGGCGATCGCACCAAAACCGATTTGCCGTATGTCGAGGGCGCGGGCGCGCGGGATGACTGGCTGCGCCTGCGTCACGAGCGCGCCATGACGCCGGAGGCGATCGTGCGGCTCGCGCAAGCGGCGACCGAGCGCTACGGGTTTGCCGACTTCAAACTCAAGGGCGGCGTGATGGACGGCGCCGAGGAAATGGAAGCGATCGCGGCGCTCAAGTCGTGTTTTCCCGACGCCCGCGCGACGCTCGATCCGAACGGTGCATGGTCGCTCGACGAGGCGATCGCACTGTGCCGCGGGCAAAGGCACCTGCTCGCTTATGCCGAAGATCCCTGCGGGCCCGAGAACGGTTACTCCGGCCGCGAGACGATGGCGCAATTCCGGCGCGCGACGGGCATCCCGACCGCCACGAATATGATCGCCACGGATTGGCGTCAGCTCGGGCATTCGCTTGTGCTCGGCGCCGTCGACATTCCGCTGGCCGATCCGCACTTCTGGACGATGCAGGGATCGGTGCGCGTCGCACAGCTTTGCAGCGAGTTCGGGCTTACGTGGGGCTCGCATTCGAATAATCACTTCGATGTGTCGCTGGCCATGTTTACGCATGTCGCCGCCGCGGCGCCGGGGGCGATTACGGCGATCGACACGCATTGGATCTGGCAGGAAGGAGCCGAGCGCCTCACGCGCAAACCGTTCCCGATCGAAGGGGGGCAGGTGGCCGTGCCCAAGCGCCCGGGACTGGGCATCGAGATCGATCTCGATCGGGTCGAGCAGGCGCATGCGCTGTATCGCTCGCTCGGCAACGGCGCGCGCGACGACGCGATGGCCATGCGCTATCTCGTCCCCGGCTGGACCTACGATCCGAAGCGGCCGAGCTTCGGCCATGCCGCGCGCGGCGGCGCGAAAGCCGCCTAACGCTATCGAGCCCACGTCAAACCCTTTTCATTTCCGCCGTGAATTTGCTTTAAACCTGTTGTGAGCCTGAATCGATGAAGCAAGACGCTATGACGAAACCGACGATGCCTACCCCGCCCTCCCTCACGCCCGTGGTCACGCGCATGCGCGTCGTACCCGTGGCCGGGCGCGACAGCATGCTGCTGAATTTAAGCGGTGCGCACGGGCCGTTCTTCACGCGCAATATCGTTATCCTCGAGGACAGCAGCGGACGGACCGGCCTGGGCGAGGTGCCCGGCGGCGAAGCAATCCGGCGCACGTTGGAAGAGGCGAGCACCCTCGTGATCGGCGCACCGCTCGGCCGCTGGCAGGACGTGCTGAACAGCGTGCGCCGGCGCTTCGCCGATCGCGACGCGGGCGGGCGCGGCACGCAGACGTTCGACTTGCGCGTCACCGTGCATGCGGTGACGGCCATCGAAGCCGCGCTGCTCGATCTGCTGGGCCAGCACCTCGAGGTGCCCGTGGCCGCACTGCTCGGCGAAGGGCAGCAGCGCACGCATGTGCCGATGCTCGGCTATCTGTTCTATATCGGCGAGCGCGCACGCACGGATCTCGATTACCGCAGCGAAAGCGACGCCGGCGATCCGTGGTTCCATTTGCGCAACGAGCCGGCGCTGACGCCTGAGGCCGTCGTGCGGCTGGCGGTGGCGGCACATGAACGCTATGGATTTCACGACTTCAAACTGAAGGGCGGCGTGTTTGCCGGCGACGAGGAAATCGCCGCGGTGACGGCGCTGGCCGAGCGCTTTCCCGATGCGCGCATTACGCTCGACCCGAACGGCGCATGGTCGCTCGCCGAAGCCGTGCGCCTGTGCAGCGGCAAGAGCGACGTGCTAGCCTACGCCGAAGACCCGTGCGGGGCGGAGAACGGCTACTCGGGCCGCGAGATCATGGCGGAATTCCGGCGCGCAACCGGTTTGCGCACGGCGACGAACATGATCGCCACCGACTGGCGCCAACTCGGCCACGCCGTCTCGCTGGGCTCCGTCGATATCCCGCTGGCCGATCCGCATTTCTGGACGATGCGCGGCTCGGTGCGCGTCGCGCAGCTGTGCGCGGAATGGGGGTTGACCTGGGGCTCGCATTCGAACAATCACTTCGATATCTCGCTCGCGATGTTTACGCATGTGGCGGCCGCTGCGCCGGGCGAGATCACGGCAATCGATACGCACTGGATTTGGCAGGATGGCCAGCGCATCACGCGCGAGCCGTTCAAGATCGAGCAAGGACAGGTGGCCGTGCCGACGCGCGGCGGGCTCGGCATCGAGCTGGACGAAGATGCGCTCGCGAGCGCGCATGCGCTCTATCTCGAGCATGGGCTCGGCAGTCGCGACGATGCGGCAGCGATGCAGTATCTGATACCGGGCTGGGTGTTCGACAACAAGCGCCCGTGCATGGTGCGCTGAATGCGCGCTGAGCATACGTGCCGAGCCGCATGAAGCTGCAATAAACGATGGAGTCTTTTGCAATGTCCGTTTCCACTTCCGCGCCCGACGCCGGCATCGAACGCGCGCTTACGATCCGCGTGGACGAGCGCGACAACGTCGCGATCGTCGTCGATGCACGCGGCCTCGCCCCGGGTGCCGTGCTGGCCGACGGCACCGTGCTCGTGCAAGGGGTGCCGCAAGGGCATAAAGTCGCGCTGACCGATCTGGCCGAGGGCGACGCCATCGTGCGCTACGGCGAGATCATCGGCTACGCGGCCAAGCCGCTTGCGCGCGGCAGTTGGATCGACGAAAGCGCGGTGCAGCTGCCCAAGCCGCCGACGCTCGATTCGCTGCCGCTCGCGACGCGCAAGGCGCCCGATCTGCCCAAGCTCGAAGGCTATACGTTCGAGGGCTACCGCAACGCCGACGGCACGGTCGGCACGAAGAACGTGCTCGGGATTATGACGAGCGTGCAGTGCGTGTCCGGCGTGACCGAGCACGTCGTCGCCCGCATCAAGCGCGAGCTGCTGCCGCGCTACCCGAACGTCGATGACGTCGTCGCACTCACGCATTCGTACGGCTGCGGCGTCGCGATCAATGCGCCGGCCGCGATCGTGCCGATCCGCACGCTGCAGAACCTCGCCGTCAATCCGAACTTCGGCGGCGAAGTGATGGTCATCGGCCTAGGCTGCGAAAAGCTCGTGCCCGAGCGGCTCGTGCCGTCCAAGCTCGCGCCGGGTGGGCGGATCCCGATCGAATTGGCCGGCAAGCCGCAGTCGCCGGTGCTATCGCTGCAGGACGAGGCCTACGAGGGCTTCGGCGAAATGGTCGATGCGATCCTCGCGATGGCCGACGAGCGGCTTACTCGTTTGAACGAGCGGCGTCGGGAAACGTGTCCGGCATCGGATCTCGTCATCGGCGTGCAATGCGGCGGCAGCGATGCATTCTCGGGCGTGACGGCGAACCCGGCCGTCGGCTATGCGGCCGATTTGATCGTGCGCGCGGGCGGCACGGTGATGTTCTCCGAAGTCACGGAAGTGCGCGATGCGATTCATTTGCTGACCCCGCGCGCGGTGGACGAAGAAGTGGGCCGCGCGCTGCTGCGTGAAATGGCCTGGTATGACGACTATCTGAGCGGCGGCCGGGCCGATCGCAGCGCGAATCCCTCGCCGGGCAACAAGCGCGGCGGGCTCTCGAACGTCGTCGAAAAGGCGCTCGGCTCGATCGTCAAATCGGGCACGAGCCCGATCGTGGACGTGCTCGGTCCCGGCGAAAAAATGCGCCGCAAGGGCCTCATCTTTGCCGCGACGCCGGCGAGCGATTTCGTCTGCGGGACACTGCAACTCGCCTCGGGTATCAATCTGCAAGTCTTCACGACCGGCCGCGGCACGCCGTACGGCCTTGCAATGGCGCCCGTCATCAAGGTGTCGACGCGCAAGGCGCTTTCCGAGCGCTGGCACGATCTGATCGATCTCGATGCCGGCCGCATTGCGACGGGCGAGGCGAGCATCGGCGACATCGGCTGGGAGCTGTTCCAGATGATTCTCGACGTCGCGAGCGGCCGCAAACAGGTGTGCGCGGATAAGCTCGGTCTGCACAACGATCTCGTTCTATTCAATCCCGCGCCGGTAACCTGACATGACGCAGATGCCCCACACCGCCGACCCACTGGACGGCATTGACACGCACTGCGGCCGCATTCTATTGACGGGCGCGGCGGGCGGCCTCGGCCGCGTGCTGCGCGAGCGGCTCGCGCGCTATGCGGACATCGTTCGCCTGTCCGATATTGCGCCGATCGACGCGGTGCGCGAGGGCGAGGAATCGATGCCTTGCGATCTGGCCGATGCAGCGGCCGTCGACGCGCTTGTGCGCGGTGTCGACGTGATCGTGCATCTCGGCGGCGTCTCGGTCGAGCGCCCGTTCGAGGAAGTGCTGCCCGCCAATATCCAAGGGGCCTATCACCTTTACGAGGCCGCACGCCGGCACGGCGTGCGGCGCATCGTGTTCGCCAGCTCCAATCACGTGACGGGTTTCTACCGGCAGGGCGAAGTCATCGACGCGAACGTCCCTCAACGCCCTGATAGCTACTACGGCTTAAGCAAGGTGTTCGGCGAGCAACTGGCGCGCTTTTACTTCGACCGTTACGGCATCGAAAGCGTATGCGTGCGCATCGGCTCGTCGTTCCCGGAACCGAAGGACCGCCGCATGTTGGCGACGTGGCTCGGCTACGACGATCTGGAGCAACTCGTGCGCCGCGCGATGTTCGTGCCGCGCGTGGGCTGCACGATCGTCTACGGCATGTCGGCCAATCGCGATTGCTGGTGGGACAACGCGCACGCGGCGCTTCTCGGCTATGTGCCCACGCAGACGAGCGAGCCGTGGCGCGAGCGCATCGAGCGCGAGCAGCCGCCGCGCAGCGAGGACGACCCCGTGCGCCTGTACCAGGGCGGCGCGTTCGTCGTGGCGGGGCCCTTCGGAGACTGAGCAGCCATGAGCGTCACGACATCGATCGAACGAATCGGCGATATGCGCTGCGGTGTGGGCGAGAGCCCGGTCTGGCATGCGCGCGAGCGCGCGCTGTACTGGACCGACATCCCTGAGCGCGTGCTGTGGCGCTGGGATGCGTCGAGCGGCCGTACGCACGCATGGGCGCTGCCCGAGATGGCGGGCTCGTTGGCATTGATCGACGAGGGCGGTGTTGCACTGGCGATGGAGACGGGCGTCTTTCTGTTCGAGCACCCGGTGCCGGAAGCGCCCATCGCGATGCGCGAATGCCTCGCAACGGTCGCGCATCGGAGCGGCGGCATGCGCTTTAACGATGGCCGCTGCGACCGGCAGGGACGGTTTCTCGCCGGGACGATGGTCTGCGATACCGCGCTCGCGCATGCGCAAGGGCGCTTGTATCGGTTGAATGCGGACAGGCGTTCGCTGCATGTGCTTTGCGATGAGTTGATCGTCCCGAACGGCCTCGCCTTCAGTCCCGACGGCCGCACGATGTATCTGTCCGATTCGCATGCGAGCCGGCGCATCGTCTGGTCGTTCGACTACGACATCGACGACGGTGTGCCGTATGGCCGGCGCGTCTTCATCGAAATGGGCGAGGCGCTGGGGCTCGGGCGTCCGGATGGCGCGGCCGTCGATGCCGACGGCTGCTACTGGATCTGCGGCAACGATGCGGGGCTCGTGCATCGCTTCACGCCGGACGGCAACCGCGAGCGCAGTATCGCCGTGCCGGCCGCCAAGCCGGCGATGTGCGCGTTCGGCGGAGCAGGGCTCGATACGCTGTTCGTCACGTCGATTCGGCTGGAAGGCGATGCGCTTTCGGGGGCGACGTTTGCGATCGACGCCGGCGTGAAAGGGTTGCCGGAGCCAATGCTACGGTTGCCGATCGGCGTTTCAGGGGGCGGCAGCAGGTAGCGGAGCGGGGCTGCATGACGGGGGGGAAGCACGGGGAGCACGGGAAAGACGGAACAAGACGAATTCGTATTCGTCAACAAATCTCGATCACTTATGGAGGAGACATGGCTGTTTCAAGAATCGCGCGTCGTATCGGCTGCATCGCCGCGTCGCTGAGTTTTTCACTGGTGGCGACGGCGAGCTTCGCCGATCCCGTATCGCTGAACATTGTCGACGTGGCCGGTAATCTCGCGCTAACGAAGGCCGGTTTCGAGGCATTCAAGGCGAAGTATCCCGACCTTGTCAGCACCATCACCTATACGAACGCGCCGGCGCCACAGTTGCCCGGCAAGATCAAGGCGATGCAGGCGGCGGGCCGCTCGGACATCGACCTCGTGCTGACGGGCACCGATGCGCTGGCCGCCGGCATCGAGCAAAACCTTTGGGTGAAGCTGCTTCCCGATCAAGCGAAGCTGTTTCCCGCGGTGCCCGGCGTCTACTCGGACGGCGCCCGCAAAATGCTCGACCTGGCCCAGGGCTATGGCATCGAGGTGACGTACACGCCCGCCGGCCCCCTGCTCGAATACAACCCGGATCACGTGAGTGCGAAGGAGGTGCCTAAGAGCGCCGACCAACTGCTCGCCTGGTGCCAGGCGCACCCGGGCAAGCTGATTTACGCGCGTCCGGCTAATTCGGGCCCGGGCCGTGCGTTCTTGATGGGGCTGCCTTATCTGCTCGGCGACAAGGATCCGAAGGATCCGGATAAGGGCTGGGACAAGACCTGGGCCTTCCTCAAGAAGCTGAACGAATGCGTGCCCTACTATCCGGGCGGAACGTCGGCGGTGATGAAGGAAATCGGAGAAGGCTCGCGCGACATGACGGTCACGATGACGGGTTGGGACATCAACCCGCGCGCGCTCGGCGTCGTTCCGGCGAACTTCAAGGTGGGCGCCTTCGACAACATGACGTGGGTCAACGACGCGCACTACATGGTCATTCCGAAGGGCGTGCCGAAAGCTAAGGTCGAGGTGCTCCACAAGCTGATCAACTTCATGCTTGAGCCCGCCCAGCAGGCGATGACGTACGACGACGGCTACTTCTACCCGGGCCCTGCAATCAAGGGCTTGACGGCCTCGAATGCGCCGGAAAAGAGCCGCGTGGTCCTCGAGAAGTATGGCCGCCCCGAGTACGGCGCTTGGATCGCGAAGTATCCGAATGCGTTGCCGTTGGATGCCGATAAGATGGTCGCCGCGTTCCAGAAATGGGACCGCGAAGTCGGTTCGCAGAAGACGAAGTAAGCCGCTAGGCGAAATGCATGTGGCCGGGTGAGCCGGCCACATGCCGAGATGTCAGTTAGGAAATCATCATGAAGCATACATTCGATCGGTTGCGTCTTTCTTCGGTGTGCCGCAGCTTCGCCAACGCGGAAGGCGTCCATGTCGCGGCGCTGCAAGGGCTCGATCTCGACATCGAGCGCGGCGAGTTCATCGCGCTGCTCGGCCCGTCCGGCTGCGGCAAGTCGACGGCGCTCAACTGCATCGCTGGCCTGCAGCCCCTCACGGACGGTGCGATCTGGCTCGACGAGAAACGCATAGACGTGCTGCCGCCCGAGAAGCGCGGCTTCGGCATGGTCTTTCAAAACTATGCGCTCTTTCCGCACATGTCGGTGCTCGAGAACGTCGGGTTCGGCTTGAAGATGCGCGGGACGGGCAAGGCCGAAACCGAGCGCCGCGCGCGCGCCGCATTGCAGCTCGTGCAGTTGGTCGGCCATGAAAACAAGCTGCCGGGACAGCTCTCGGGCGGCCAGCAGCAGCGCGTCGCGATTGCGCGCGCGATCGTCATCGAGCCGCCCTTGGTGCTGATGGACGAGCCGTTGTCCAATCTCGATACGAAGCTGCGCATCGAAATGCGCGCTGAAATCCGCCGTATTCACGGCGAACTCGAGCGCGCGACAATCTACGTGACGCACGATCAGGACGAGGCCCTTTCGATGGCCGACCGCATCGTCGTCATGAAGGAAGGCGTCGTGCAGCAGGTTGCCTCGCCCAAGGAAGTCTACGGTCGGCCGAAGAACCTGCATGTCGCGCGGTTCATGGGCTACCGTAATGTGATCGCCGGCTCGCTCGAGGGCACGCAGGGCGCGGCGGTCCAAGTGTCGGCGTCGGGCGTGAAGTTCACCGCCACGCCGATGGAAGCGTTCGAGTCCAAATCGGTGTCGCTTGCCGTTCGCCCCGAAGATCTCGTGCAAGCCCAGCCGGGTACGCCGAACGCGTTCGAGGTGGAGGTCGAAGTGGTCGAATACGGCGGCCGCGATTCGCTGCTGTTCGTTACGGCGCCGTTCGGGCGATTGTGGGCCCGCGTGGAGGGCGAGTTCGCGCAAGGCGAGCGCATCACGCTCGCCATCTCGACGGAGCGTGCGCTCGTGTACCGCCAGGAGAGCGCATCATGAGTGCGCTGACCCTATCGGGGCCGCGCGATTCGAAGGGCTGGCTCGTTACGCCGGCGCTCGGCTTCATCGTGGCCCTGTTCATCTATCCGTTCGCTTACGGTCTCATGCTGTCGTTCGAGCCGATGAACGGCGGCGGCGTCCTCGCTAACTACCGGGCGTTTTTCACCGATAGCGCGATGTGGTCGACGATCATCGTGACACTCAAGCTCGCCGTGCCGGCGACGCTCATCAACGTCGGCCTGTCGGTGCCCGTGGCATTTTCGCTGCGTCGCAAGTCGCCGTACCAGAAGCTCGTCACGACACTGCTCGTCATTCCCGTGACGCTCGGCACCGTGCTGATCGCCGACGGTATGCTCACGTACTTCGCGCCGAACGGCTGGTTTCCGCAAGCGGTGCGGGCGCTGCATCTGTACGGTGACGAAGTGCGGCTTACGCACAATTACTGGGGCGTGCTGATTTCACTGATCGTGTCGGGTTTCCCGTTCGCGTTCCTGCTCACGCTCTCATATGTGACGGGCATCGATCCGACGCTTGCGCGCGCGGCCTCGACACTGGGTGCGAGCCCGTGGCAGCAATTCAAGCAGATCTATTTGCCGCTGCTCGTGCCGGGTCTCACGATGGCCGCCTGCCTGTCGTTCGTGCAGGCGTTCTCGGTGTTTCCGTCGGCAGTGCTGCTCGGGGCGCCGGCCGGCCCCACGCGCGTCATGTCGATTGCGGCATCGGAGGCCGCTTTCGAAACCTACGATTACTCGCTCGCTTCGACGATCGCCATCGTGATGGGCTTCGTGCAACTGATCGTCGTGGCCGGCATGCTCGGCGCGCGCCGGTTCTTCTATACCGGTCCCGTGACGGGAGGAAAAGGATGATGGCAACCGATAACCAAGGCGCTCGCGTGCTACCCATGCCCGAGCCGCATACCGGCCAAGGCGCATCGAACGCCCGCCCCGCCAAGCACACCGAAGGCATCGGCAGCCGCCTCTGGCGCGCGCTGGTCTGGGGCGTCATGGGCTTCTTCCTGCTCAACGTTCTGCTGCTGATTGCCACCGTGGCGGTCAATTCGCTCGGGACACGCTGGTTCGGCACGCTGCTGCCGCAAGGCTTCACGCTGCATTGGTATGCGCAGGCGTGGGACGACTTTCAGCTCTCGAGCGTATTGCGGGTGACGGTCGAAGTGGTCGGTGCGGTGGTCTTGCTCTCGGTCGCGCTTGGCGTGCCCGCGGCCTATGCCCTCGCGCGGGCGAACTTCCCCGGCAAGCGGATCGCGATGCTGACGTTCCTGCTGCCGCTGATGGTGCCGCCGGTCACGTACGGCATTCCGATGGCGACGGTGATGTACAAAGTGGGCCTCGCCGGTACCCTGACCGGCGTCATCCTCGCCAATCTCGTGCCGGCGCTGCCGTTCGTCATTCTCGTCATGACGCCGTTCATCGAGCAGATCGACCCCAACCTCGAAGCCGCCGCGCGCATCTTCGGCGCGAATACGCTGCGCTACTTCCGTTACGTGCTGCTGCCGCTGCTCGTGCCGGGCATGCTCGCCGCGGGGCTGCTCGTGCTCGTGCGCACGATCGGCATGTTCGAGCTGACGTTCTTCACGGCGGGGCCGGATACGCAAACGCTCGTCGTCGCGCTCTACTACGCGGTGTTCTCGACAGGGGTGCGTGCGCCGCAATCGATCGATGCAATGGCGATGATCTATATGGGCATCACGCTCGTGTGGGTGCTGATCGCGTTGCAGTTCGTGAGCCCGACGCAGATCGTGTCGCGAGTGAAGGAGCAGCGGTAGGGGAAACCCGTGGAGCCCGTACGGAATCGGTGCAAAGCAGGCGAGCATCGACCGCTATCGGGCCCACCGCAGCACGATGGGATCGAGCCGGCGCGCGGCGTCGATGAGCTCCGCGCGGATTTGCGGATGCAGTTCGGGCCACGGCGCACGCGGCTTGTCGCATGCGATTACGCCGCCCTCCTTCATCAGCGCCTTCGCGGCCAAAAAGCCCGCTTGGCGGTTCTCGTAATTAATGAGCGGCAGCCAGCGCGCATACTGCGTGACCGCTTCGTCGCGTCGGCCAGCGAAGTACGCGTCCGTGATCTGACGGATTCCGTCCGGATAACCGCCGCCCGTCATTGCGCCCGTCGCGCCCGCATCGAGATCGGCTAGGAGCGTGATGCCTTCTTCGCCGTCCCAGGGACCTTCGATCGCATCGCCGCCGAGGGCGATCAACTCCCGCAGCTTCGAGGCCGCGCCGGCCGTTTCGATCTTGAAATACGACACCGCATCGATCTCGCGCGCGAGTTGCGCGAGGAACGGCGCGGACAGCGTCGTGCCGCTAGCCGGTGCGTCCTGAATCATCAGCGGGATGTCGAGGCCATGGGCCGCTTCATGGAAGAACGCTCGGACCTGCGCCTCGGGTACGCGGAACGTGGCCCCGTGATAAGGGGGCATGGCCATCACCATCGCGGCGCCGAGCGTCTGCGCATGTCGATTGCGCTCTGCGCAAATCCGCGCGCTGAAATGCGACGTCGTCACAATCACCGGCACGCGCCCTGCGACGTGCTCGAGCGTCGTGCGCGTGATCAGCTCGCGCTCATCGTCGCCGAGCGCGAATTGCTCCGAGTAATTGGCGTGAATGCAGATTCCATTCGATCCCGCATCGATCATGAAGTCGAGGCAGCGCCGTTGACCATCGAGATCGAGTGCGCCATTCTCCGTGAAGACCGTAGGGGCTACCGGAAACACACCTTGATAACGTGCGCCCATGATTACTCCACGATCTCGAATTGATCGAGAAAGTCGGTCTTGAGCGTGAGCCCCAGCCCGGGCACATCGTCGCGCAGTTGCACAAAGCCGTCCTCGGCGACGGGCTCGCCGTCGAAAATGTAATAGAACAGTTCGTTGCCGACCTCGACGTCGAACATCGGGAAATACTCGCTCATCGGCGAGGCCAGCGTACTCATCGTCAAATGGTAGTTGTGCATTTGGCCCGCGTGCGGAATCACGGGCACGCTGTACGCTTCGCACAGCGCATTGATTTTGTGCGCCATCGTGATGCCGCCCACGCGATTCGTGTCGTATTGCACGACCGATACGGCCTTGCGATCGAGCAACTGCTTGAAACCGTACAGCGTGAACTCGTGTTCGCCGCCGGAAATGGGAATGCTCGTCAGCCGGTTCAGTTCCGCGTAGCCGTCGATGTCGTCGGCGATCACAGGCTCTTCGAGCCAGCGCGGCTGGAATGTCTCGAGCTTCGGCAGAATTCGCTTTGCATACTCGAGGTTCCAGCCCATGTAGCACTCGAGCATCAGATCGTTGTCGTAGCCGATGACTTCGCGCACCGCCTCAACCGATTTCAAATTCTCCACGACGCCTTTCTGCCCGTGCGCCGGCCCGTAGCCGAACCGCATCTTGAATGCGCGGAAGCCTTGGTCGAGATACTTTTGCGCTTCTTCTTGCATCGCCCTCGCGTCGGTGCGATAGAGCTTGGAGTAGTAGCAGGGAATGCGTTCCTTCGTGCGTCCGCCGAGTAGTTTGAATACCGGTTTGCCGACGCTCTTGCCGAGGATGTCCCAGATCGCGATGTCGACGGCGGAGATCGCCGCCATGCCGATGCCTTTACGCCCCCATGCATGGGTCGCGCGGTACATGCGCTGGTTCAGATACTCGTAGTCCCACGGATCTTGGCCGATCACGAGCGGTGCGAGGTATTCGTCGATGATCAATTTTGCAACTTGCGGTGCGAGCGCGACGTTGCCGAGGCCGACGATGCCGTCGTCGGTCTCGACCTCGACCACGGTCCATGAATGGAAACGGAACGTGCTCATCGTTTCTTGGGGCGCGTAGAGCAAGTCCATCGCGTTCGAGCAGAAATTGCCTTGCGGCGGCACGGTCTTGCCCTTCCATTGATGGACGCGTGCGCGCACGGATTTGATTTTCATTCGGAGGTCTCCGTTATTTCGTAGTCGATTCGGGAAGGGAAGGCTGCGGTCATGCTCGAACGGCAGCGGTGGCTCGCCGATGTGCGCTGCCCATACGGCAAGCGATGCGAAACGCTTGCCACATCGCTCCCGCGTCGGCGCGGCCCAGCCCCGCGATGTCGTAGGCCGTGCCGTGCGCGGGGGTGGTGATCGGCACGGGTAGCCCGCCTTGCACGGTGACCCCGCGAGAAAAGCCCATGAGCTTGATCGCGATCTGGCCTTGGTCGTGGTACATCGTGACGATCGCCTGATACTCGCCGGCCTGCGCTTTCAAGAAGATGGTGTCCGCGGGGAACGGCCCGTGAAACGGCGCATCGGTTGGCCAATCGCGCGCTTGAAGCTCGCGCACGGCGGGAGCGATGACGTCGATTTCTTCTCGGCCGCACATGCCGCCGTCGCCGCCGTGCGGGTTGAACGCGGCGATCGCGACCTTGGGCGCCTGTACGCCGTTATCGAGTAGCGAGCGGTAGATCAAATCCGCAGCCTGGGTGATGCGCTCGGCGTTCAGATAGCTCGCCGCCGTCTTCAGCGGAACGTGCGAAGAAATGCGCGCGGTCCAGAGATCGCCGAGCGTATTGAACTCGCAGAAGTAGTGCTTGACGCCCAGATAGTCGGCGAAGTGGTGCAGCTCGTCCTCGTGGGCTAGGCCGCCGAGCTTCATCGCGTGCTTGTTGAGCGGTGCGAAGCAGATCGCGTCGACGTCGCCCGCCAGTGTTGCGTCCATGCACTGATCGAGCACTTGAAGCACCGAGCGGCCGCCGGTTGCGCGCGCTTCACCGCGTGCGACCTGCGCCTGCTCGATCGTATCGACCGCGACGAATGCGGGACGCTGCGTCGAAGGACGGCGGCGCGTGTCGGCGAGCGCGGCGATCGGCTCTACGTCGACAGAAGTTTGCGCGATGCGCTGGCCTTCTTCCCAGAGCCAACGGTCTCCGATCAGCACGATGTTCGCGTGTGCCGTCGCATCCGATCGGGCGAGGAGCTTTGCAATCAGTTCGGGGCCGATGCCGGCCGGATCGCCGAGCGTGAGTGCGACAACGGGAAGCTGCGATGCTGTGGTCATACGGCAACCTCTGCGGTATCCGGCCGGCGCAGCGCGCTCTGGCGTTCGATTGTCATGCCTGATCTCCTTGAAGCGGCCGTCCTGCGGCCGACGTGGTACAGGGTTGATCCTAGGTAGACGCCGCCCCTGCGTAAATTGAAAACTCTTGATGAATCGATAACTACAGGTAATCAGCATGGGCTCCATTGACCGGCGCGACTCCACCCCGCAGTTGCTGAACAGACTGCGGATGCGGCAGATTGCGCTGTTGCTGGCCGTCGAGGAATGCTCGACGCTGCGGGGCGCAGCCGCACAACTTGGCCTCACGCAGCCAGCGGCGACGAAGATGCTTCACGAGTTGGAAAACGCGCTGGGGCAGTTGCTTTTCGAGCGCGCGGGACGAAGCCTTCGTTTAAATCCGGCGGGCGAGCGTGTGCTCGGTTATTTCCGAGGCATTCGCGGCAGCATGGAGGCGCTCAACCGCGAACTCTCGGAACTGCAGCTCGGCAGTGCGGGGCGGCTCGCGATCGGCAGCATCATGGCGGCTACGCCGGGGCGTCTGACCGAAGCGCTGGTGCAGCTGAAGGCACGCTTTCCGTTGTTGGCCATTGAGATCGCCGTGGACACGAGCGATCAACTGATGCCTCAGTTGCACGAGGGGGTGCTCGAAGTTGTTATCGGTCGCGATGCTTGCGAAGGCAGTGAACATCTGTTTCGCACCGTCGACGACGAAGCGCTCGCCATTGTCTGCGGCCGCGATCATCCGCTCGCAGCGGAAGGCGACGTCGACTTTGCGCGGCTGACGGCGTATCCGTGGATCTTGCAGCCCGCCGGCAGTCCCGCGCGGGACGTCGTCGAGCGGGAATTCGGCGAACATCATCAGCCCATGCCGCGCGGGCTGATCGAAACCGGGTCCATCCTGACCACGATGAGCCTCGTTGCGCGATCGCAGATGCTCGGCGCCATTCCCGCCACCGTCGCGCAGCGCAACGCCGAACACGGATTGGTTGCGACGATCGGTTACGCGTTCCGTCACAAGCTGCCTTCGTACGGCACTATCGTGCGGCGCGATCGTCCGCTCAGTGCGCCCGCACGCCACTTTCTCGCGTTATTTCACGGCGAGCCGGACCCCTCGTAAGCGGCGTGCGTCGCGCCTCTTGCACACCGGCCTTATAAACACAGGTTATCGTTTGCTGAAAACTTTTGATTAGCGCAGCAACTATCGCACGTCCACACTTGCAAAAAAGTTCGGTAACTCGACAACAAGCAAGGAGACGTTATGAGAAGTGCTGCACTGTTCGCCATTCCTATTTCGCTTTTCGCACCGCTGGCCATGGCGCAAAGCAGCGTGACGCTATATGGAATCATCGACAACGGCGTGACCTATGCCACCAACCAAGGGGGCGCGCATAGCTGGCAAGCGGTGAGCGGCGTGGTGGCAGGCAGCCGGTGGGGCTTCACCGGCAAGGAAGATCTCGGCGGCGGCATCAAGGCCATCTTCACGCTCGAGAACGGCTTCGACGGATTCTCGGGGCAGGCAGGACCGGGCGGGCGCGAGTTCGGGCGCCAGGCATTCGTGGGACTTTCGACGCCTTACGGAACGATGACGCTAGGCCGTCAGTACGATCTCGTAGTGGACTACATTCAGCCGCTGTCTTCCAACGGCCGTTGGGGCGGCTGGTATTTTTCGCACCCCGAAGACATCGACAATACCGGTAGCGGGTTTCGCGTGAACAACAGCGTGAAATTCGCGAGCGCCGATTACGGCGGTTTCACGTTCGGCGGCCTTTACAGCTTCGGCGGCGTAGCAGGGAGCTTTTCGCAGAACAGCGTCTGGAGCATCGGCGCGGGGTATGCCCGCGGGCCGTTGCAGTTCGCGGCGGCTTATCTGAACGTCAAGAATCCAGCCGTGGCCGTCGACGGCTATGTCAATACCGCCACGTTCACGAACGTCATCTACGGAAACTATCTCGCGCAGGCATCGAGTCAGCGGGTGGCGGCGCTCGCGGGCGCTTACGCGTTCGGCAATCTCAAGATGCTGGTCAATCTCTCGCATACCGTCTTTGCGTCCGGCGATGCAGGGCGCAACGTTGCGTTCAACAACGTGGAAGCCGGGGCGAGTTATCAGTTTTCCCCGGCATTCTTCCTTTCCGGCTCCTATGATTTTCTCTCCGGAAAAGACGATGCCGCCGGCGTTCGGCCCAAGTACCACCAGTTCAATCTGATTGCCGATTACTTCCTGTCCAAGCGCACCGACACCTACGCGATGGCGGTCTATCAGCATGCCGCGGGCGACGCGACGCAGGCGCAGATCACCGGATTGAATGCGTCGAGCGGGCGCAATCAGCTCGGCGTCCGGGCGGGTCTGCGCCATACGTTCTGATACCGCTGAAATCCGATCAATCGACGCATCACGAGGAGTCATCGATGTCGTCTCTACTGTCCTTCAATCATGTGACGAAGCGTTTCGGCGGCACGCTCGCCGTCGATAACGTGAGTCTCGATGTCGATGCAGGTTCCGTCGTCGCGCTGCTCGGAGAGAACGGCGCGGGCAAGTCGACGCTGATTAAGTTGCTTGCCGGCGTCTACCCGATCGATTCGGGTTCGATCACGCTGGATGGCGCGCCGCTGGCGGGGGAGCGCTCCCGCCGGGCGATTGCGTTCATTCATCAGGATCTCGGCCTCATCGATTGGATGAGCGCCGCTGAAAACGTGGCGTTCGGCTGCGGTTTCGTGCGTCGCGCGGGTCTCATCGATTGGCGTGCCGTGCGTCGGCGCGCGGTCCGGGCGCTGGAATCGGTCGATGCCGACATCGATCCCGATGCGCCGGTGAGCGAGCTGACGCGCACGGGGAAGTCGCTGCTTGCGATCGCGCGCGCCCTTGCCACCGACGCTCGGCTGATCGTGCTGGACGAGCCGACGGCCAGCTTGCCGCAGGACGATGTCGAGCGTTTGTTCACCGTGCTCGCCTCGCTGCGTGAGCGCGGCGTTGGGATGATCTATGTTTCCCATCGCCTCGACGAAATCTTTCGAATCGCGGATCGCGTGGCGGTGATGCGCGATGGACGGCTGGTCGGGCAAAAGCCCATCGGGGAGACGAGCCCCGAGGATCTCGTGGACATGATTGTCGGGCGCAAGCCGCAACCTATCCGTGTGCCCGGTACGCGCGAGCGCAACGACATCGTGCTCGAACTGCGCGATGCCGTCTTCGGCGACGTAGGCCCTGTATCGCTCGAGCTTGCCGCCGGTGAAATGGTTGCGCTCGCGGGCTTGCGCGGCGCGGGGCAAGACACGGTGGGGCGCGCGCTATTCGGACAGGCTTCGCTCGATAGCGGAGCGATACGGCTAGGGGGGACGGCGCTCGACGTTCGCTCGCCTCGGCATGCGATGAAGCAGGGGATCGGATTCGTCGCAGGCGATCGGACCGGCGAGTCGCTCGCGATGCCGCTTTCCGTTCGCGAAAACTTGTTTCTCAATCCGCGTGCAGCGGGGCGCGGTTTCTTCGGATTGAAGAGCGCACGCGACGAGCATCGGCAGGCGCTGGCGCTGACGACGCGATTCGGCGTGCGTCCGAACGATCCGGCAACGGCGATCGAAAGCTTAAGCGGCGGCAATCAGCAGAAAGTGGTCATGGCCCGCTGGCTGCAGATTGCCACGAAGCTGCTCATCCTCGAAGAACCGACCGCTGGCGTCGACGTGGGCGCTAGAGCGGACATCTACGCGCTCGTGAATGACGCGCTCGAACGCGGTCTTGCCGTGTTGCTCGTTTCAACCGATTTCGAGGAGGTGGCGAACATTGCTCACCGCGCCTTGATCTTCAACCGTGGACGCGTGATCGACAGCGTCCCGCGCGAGGCGCTCGCAATCGAGACGCTGCTGCGGCGTGCTTCGGCAAACGAGTGTGCGCTCGCCTGATCGACCCGTTTATTGATGAAGGGAACCCCTCATGATTTCCATTCCGCAAACCAAAGAAAGATCGTCGCCTCGCGCAGTTTTGCAAGGTCTGTCGACGATCCTGCCCGTATACGGCCTGCCGATCCTGATGGTGGCGCTGATCGTGTTGTTCTCCATCGTGCTGCCTGACACGTTTCCCACGCGGATGAATCTCAATTCGATTCTGTCCGACAAGGCGATCATCGCCATGCTGTCGCTGGCCGCGATGATCCCGATGCTGACCAACAAGATCGATCTGACAGTCGGGTACGGCATCGTGCTCTGGCACATTCTGACGATCACACTGCAAACTCGGTTCGACCTCGCATGGCCCGTCGCGGTTGCAATCGTATTGCTGCTCGGGCTCGCGTTCGGCTTGCTCAACGGGTTGCTGGTCGAGATGGCGAAGATCGATTCATTCATCGCGACGCTAGGCAGCGGCACGATCGTGTATGCGATCGCGCTTTGGCATACGGGAGGGCGGCAAGTGGTCGGCACGCTTCCGGACGCCTTCTATCGGATCAATGGCGCGGTGTTGCTGGGGCTACCCGTTTCGACGTGGTACGTGATTGGGATTGCGTTGCTGCTCTGGGTCGCCACCGAATATTTGCCGGTCGGACGCTTTCTCTATGCGATCGGGGCCAACCCTCGCGCCGCGCAACTCAACGGCATTCCGGTGCGCCGCTATGTGATCGGCGCGTTTATGGCGTCGGGTCTAGTCACGGCATTCGCCGGTGTCGTGCTCGCATCGAAGCTAGGGATCGGGCAAGCGAGCGTCGGTCTCGAATATCTGCTGCCCGCACTCGTCGGGGCCTTCCTCGGCTCGACGACGATCCGGCCCGGCCGGGTGAACGTTGGCGGCACGCTTGTAGGCGTGGGCGTGCTGGCGGTGGGCATCTCCGGCATTCAGCAGTTGGGCGGCGCATTTTTTGTCGAGCCGCTCTTTAACGGCGTGACGTTGCTCATTGCCATCGGCATCGCCGGTTACGGCAGCCGTCGGCGTGCGCGCGCGCCGAAAAAAACCGCATCGAGCGCACCCGGGGTTGCATCGCGAGACTGACGCGCGCTCGACGAATCCCTCGGCATAAACAACGAATAGCAACAACGGAGACATGACGATGAAACGCGTATTTTCGGTTTGCCACCCTTTCAGTCTATTGCCGGCAGCCATAGCGGCCGCGGCGTTATCGACTTTCGTCACTCATGCTGTCGCGGCGGAAGGCTATCTAGCGACCGCGCAAAAGGTCGTCGCCGCGGCAGTCCGCTCGTCGCCGCCATGGGACGGCCCCACGACAGGCCCGACGGCGCAGGCGGGAAAGACGATCGTGTACGTGGCGTCCGATCTGCGCAACGGTGGCGTGCTCGGCGTGAGCGACGGGGTGGCCCAGGCGGCTCACGTGATCGGCTGGAAGCTGCGTATCCTAGATGGTCAGGGCACCGTCTCGGGCCGCACCGCGGCGATGAATCAGGCCATTGCGCTCAATCCGTCCGGCATCGTCCTCGGCGGCTTCGATCCGACCGAGCAGGCGGCCGTCATTCGGAAAGCGCGTAGTTTAAATATCCCGGTCGTAGGCTGGCATGCCGGATCTAAATCGGGCCCAGACGCCGCGACGGGCCTTTTCACCAATGTAGGCACCGACCCGATCGCGGTGGCGAAGGTGGCGGCCGATTACGCGGTGGTGAAATCCAACGGTACCGCCGGCGTCGTGGTCTTCACCGATTCGCTCTATAAAGTGGCGGTCGCGAAATCGGATGCAATGGCGAAGGTCGTCAAGGAATGCAAGGGCTGCACGTTGCTTGCGGTTGAAGATACACCGCTCTCGGAAACCTCGACGCGGATTCCTCAACTGTCGACGGCGCTGCTGCAGCGCTATGGCAGCAAATGGAGCTATTCGCTCGGCATCAACGATCTCTACTTCGATTTCATGGGGCCGTCGCTCGCTAGCGCGGGCGAAAAATCGTCGGGGCCGCCTTATAACGTCTCCGCGGGAGACGGTAGCCAATCCGCTTACGAGCGCATTCGCGCCAATCGCTATCAGGCCGGCACGATTCCCGAACCGCTCATGCAGCACGGCTGGCAGATCGTCGACGAGTTGAACCGTGCGTTCGCCGGAACTCCGCCTAGCGGCTACAGCACGCCGGTGCATCTCGTCACACCCGAGAACATCGCCGCGGATGTCGGCGCGAACGATCTCTACGACCCGGCGAATCACTATCGCGACGCGTACCGGCACATATGGGGCAAGTGAACGCGAAAGCGACCTTTTGGGTGAAGGGACATGTTGATGAATGATAGGGATACCGTCGAAGCGCCAATCACCGTCTATAGCGCGCGGGCGAGTGCGTTGTTTCCGGCGGGCGCAGCACTCGAGCGCTTATGCACGGGAGCGCAGTGGGGCGAGGGGCCCGTATGGATTCATGAAGAGGCAGCGCTTCTTTGGAGCGACATTCCTAACGATCGGATGCTGCGCTGGTCCGACCGGGAGGGGATGACGGTTTGGCGCGAGCGCGTCGAGTTTACGAATGGGCACGCGCGCGAGCGTGACGGATCGATTCTTCATTGCTCGCACGGGCAGCGGGCAATCGTGCGTACCCGCTTGCACGATGGGTTGCGCTCGACGCTGGACGAAATCGTCGTGGATCGTTTCGAAGGCAAGCGGCTCAACTCGCCCAACGACATCGTCGCGAAGCGCGACGGCACCATCTGGTTCACCGATCCGCCTTATGGGATCGTGTCGGATCGAGAAGGACACGCAGCGCAATCCGAACTCGGCCACAACTACGTTTTCCGCTACGATCCGCGCACGCGCACGCTTGCGGCCGTTTCCGACTTCGCCGAAGAGCCCAATGGCCTCGCTTTCTCGCCCGATGAGTCAGTGCTTTATGTGTCCGATACGTCCGCTGCGCTGCGCCGCGATGGCAGCGGCAATCACCATATCGTTGCATTCGACGTCGTTGCCGGATGCGAGTTGACGAATCCTCGCATTTTCGCCGTGGTCGAACCCGGCTTGGCCGATGGCTTCCGGGTGGACGCCCAAGGCTGGATTTTCACGAGCAGCGCGGACAGCGTGCAGGTTTATCACCCGGACGGCACGCGCCTCGCACGTATCGGTGTGCCCGAGAAAGTGGCGAATCTCACGTTCGGCGGGCCTGCCGGGGACGAACTCTATATTTGCGCATCGACTTCTTTGTACCGAATCCGACTCAATACGCGAGGCGCGACATGAACGACCGAGACACTTTGCTGCTCGTGGAAAAATGCAGCCATTGCATCAGCTGGTATGAGATCGCATCGGGCAAGCGCGTTCACAGCGTCGAACTGCCGTCGTATCCGCACGAGTTCGTGACGGACAGCGCGAACCGCCACGCGTGGGTCGGCCACTACGGCGTGGAGACATCGGGCCATACGGGCGCGGGCGGCCACTCCCTGCTGCAGATCGATATTGCCGCGGGTACGTTGACGAGAACCATCGATCTCGCGCCGTTCAACCGGATTCACGGCTTGCAGATGGACGAGCGCGATCGCCTTTACGCGCTGAGCGAGGGGAAGGCAACGCTGCTCGTACTCGATCGGCCGGTCAGCGATGAAGCGCCGCGGCGTGCGGTGCCTTCCGGCGGCATCAAGAGCCACCTGTTCGCGTTGACGCGCGACGGCGAAACCGCCTACTGCATGAATCTGCTCTCCCACACGGTGACGAAGATCAAGCCTTGGGACCCGCTCGCCATGCCCGTTGCCTGTTATCCCGGCGACAAGCCCGAAGGATATTGCTTGAGCAGCGATGAGCGCACGCTATTTGTCAGCAATCGTTGGAGCCGCACGCTGGCCGCCATCGATACGCAGACGATGACGGTTCTGCGAGTTGCTTCGTCGCGCGACGATCCCACACGGATATATCGCTGGGACGACGATATGCTCCTCGTCACCAATTACGGCGAACGCAGCTTATCGCTCGTCGATCCGCATACCTTATCCGAGATCGACCATATCGCGATGCCCGCGCGGGCGATTGCGCTCTCGTTCGATCGCGAGCGCGGGATCGCATTCGTTTCGCAGGATGACGATCGCGTCGGCATTTTCGATATCCGTACTCGGCGCTTCGAAAGCTACATCGCTACGCAGCGCGAGCCCGATGTTTCGAAGGTCATCTGACGCGGGGCCGATGCTCGCGGCCGATGAAAGCCGCCCGGCGCGCTCGCTAAGTTTTTAAAGAAACCCTCGTGAAAATAGTCAGCTGGTTGTTCGTTCCTCTGTCGGGACACGCCCATCATCACGTGTCGTCGTGGATGGCGTGGCACGGCAGAACGATGGTGCTTGCGTGGGGCATTCTGCTGCCGCTGGGCGTTCTGATCGCCCGATATTTCAAGGTCGTGCCGCATCAACGGTGGCCCGATGAGCTCGACAACAAAACGTGGTGGCATTGGCATCGCCTCCTGCAGACGGCGGGCGTCGTAATCATGACGGTGGGAGGCATGCTGGCGTTTGGCCATGCCGAGAATGCCGGGACGCTCTCGCGAATCCATCATTGGTTGGGATGGAGCCTCATCGCAAGCGGGTGGATTCAAACCGTCGGCGGCTTGCTGCGAGGGCGTAAAGGCGGCGAGCGCGTGCGTGGCGATCATTACGACATGACGGCCCGAAGACGGGTATTCGAGTACGTCCATAAGTTCGTCGGAACGGCTGCGGTTCTCCTCGCCGTCGTCGCGATCGGCATTGGGTTGGTGCTCGCGGATGCACCGCGCTGGATGGCCGCGATGCTCGGCTTGTGGTGGCTCGCTTTGACGCTGCTGGCATGGCGGTGGCAATACGAGGGTCGCTGCATGGATACCTATCAAGCCATTTGGGGACCCGATTGCAGGCATCCGGGTAACCGCGTTCCAACGATCGGATGGGGGGTAAGGCGCTATTCGCGCGAAGGGTGGAATCGGCGCGGCAGGCGCGCGTCGCATCGATGCTAGCGCTTCGCTTTGCAGCGGGCTTTTTCTGAACGGAAGAGCGCACGGCTTACAGGCACGCCGGGCGAAGATCAAACGAACACAGGAGACACGATGACGGACGCTGAAGAAGCGACGGCGGAGTTCAAAACGCACTGCCAGGTTGCTGCAAACGGGAAGCCGCGGGGTGTACGCGCGCACTGGGCCTCGTGGGCCATGCTGTTGATTACCACGCTGGCCGTGCTGATGATTTCCATCGACGGACAGATCCTGCCCGCGGTGTTGCCCTCGGTGAAGGCGGCATACGGCCTGTCCGATATGCAGGCCGGCTTGATCAATACGATTTTCTCATTCGGCTCGATGCTCGGCGCCGTGGGGTTCGGCATCGCATCGGATCTCATCGGCAGCGGCTATCGACGAGGCTATACGTGGATCGTCGCCTACGCGCTGGCGGTGATCGGGGGAGGGCTGACCGCACTGATGTCCGGAAGCCTCGCGTGGTTCAAGTTTTTGCGGATACCGATGGGCTTGAGCCGCGGTGGCGCCGAGCCGGTCAATGTCGCGCTCGTGAGCGATTGGTGGCAGAAGGAAAACCGCGGATTCGCGGTCGGCGTACACCATACCGGTTTTCCGATCGGCCAGTTCCTGGCTGGCGTGTTGATTGCCGGGGTACTCCGCTTCGGACACTGGACCGACGCTTTCGCGCTGATCCCGCTTATCGGCATCATCGTGATCGTCGCGCAACTCGCCGTCGGAACGCGGCGCAACCAGGAGCGCGCGTTCGAATGGATGCGAGCCCATGGACTCACGACGCCGACCCCCACCGTGGGCGGACGGGGAAATTTTCAGCGGCCTCTCGAGGCGGTACGAGCCGCGTTCGCGCATCGCAACACGGCGCTCGCGATCGCGTCGATCTTCATGTTTCTCGTTGCGGAACTCGGCATCGTGCTGTTTATGACGTCCTACTTGACCGAAGTGGCGCACCTTACGGTGTCCCAAGCCGCGTTGGTCTCGGGCGTGTCGGGATTGACCGGTTGGATCGGCCAAGTGGTTTGGGGGACGGCATCGGACAAAATGGGAAGAAAGCCTGTGCTGATCATATTGGCCCTATGCTGGTCGATATCGACGCTGACGCTGTTGGAGATCCATTCGTTAGGCAGCGCTTGGGTCATCCTTCTCGTGTGGGGGCTTTTCCGCAACGCGCCGTTTCCGGTCGCCTACGCCATGGTGCTCGACTCCGCCGAGCAGGCGGCCGGATCGGGGATGGGACTCATGATCGGCATCGCGTTCGGCGCGGCCGGAATGATCGTATCGCCCCTGTCGGGCTACATCATCGGCCATGTCGGCTGGGTCGCTCACTATGGCAGCCTGGCGATCATGTGCCTGCTTGCCATTGTTCCGCTCCTGTTCGTGCGCAAGGATGGCGATCAAGCCTTGCTCGCGGACGAAGGATCTCCGGCTTACCCGCCTCTTTGAGCGAGGTCGCCTCGTTCCGGCATGTGTGCTTGCCGTAATACGCGCCGCGAGCGCACGCGCTTAGCCCCGCTAAAAGCGATCGACTCGAAACGGTGCGGGGTCCACCACCGTCGATCGGCCGGTGAGCATCTCCGCGATCAAGCGGCCGGTCACCGGCCCGAGCGTCAGACCGTGATGCGCGTGGCCGAAGGCGAACCAGAGACCGTCATGCCGCGGTGCCGGCCCGATGATCGGCATCATGTCGGGCGTGCAAGGACGGCACCCGAGCCACGGTTCCTTATCGACGCGCGCGCCGAGCGGAAACACATCGCGCGCGAGCGGCTCGACTGCTTCGAGTTGGACAGGTGTTTTGCCCGTATCGCGATAGCCGAGCTCGACGCCCGTCGTCAGACGGATGCCGCGCACCATCGGCGTGATGAGGTAGCCCACTTCGGCATCGAGCACGGGTTGATTGAGCCGCGAGCCGTTTTGCGCGGTGTAATGCATGTGATATCCGCGCTTCACCGCGAGCGGCAGGTTGTAGCCGAACTTACTCGCAATGTCACCGGACCACGGCCCCAACGCAACAACGGCCCAGTCCGCCTCGATCTGCCCTTGCTGCGTCATGACACGCCATGACGGTTCGAGCGTGCCGGCGTTGCCGATCAGCACCTTCCCCCCAAGCTGCTCGAAGAGCGCCGCATAGGCGGTGACGAGGCCGCTGGGGTCGCTGACGGAATCGGACGACGTATAGCGCACGCCGCCTATAAGCCGCTCACCCAGAAAGGGCTCGGCCGCATGAAGGGCGGCGCGATCGAGCGGCTCGTATTCGACGCCGTATTCCGCGTTCCAGCGTCGCGCTTCGGCGAGCGCTTTGTGCATGGCGCCATCGGTGCGCAACGCCTTGATCCAGCCGCTTTTACGCAAAAGCGCCTGTGCGCCCGCTGCGTCGATGAGCGTGCGATGTTCGGTAACGCAATGCTCGATCAGGGTCGAGTAGGCGCGCGCGATTTTCGCGTGACGGTCGGCGCGCGAGTGGTGCCAATAGCGATAGAGAAACGGCATCAGCTTGAGCATCGCCAGCGGGTGGTAGCGTACATCCGTGGCGCGATTGCGCGCATAACGCGCGATCGTTGCGAATTCGCGCGGAAAGGCATACGGGTAGACGCCTTCGCGCTGGATCAACCCTGCATTGCCGAGCGACGTCTCGTTGCCGGGCGCCTTGCGATCGACGAGTGCAACGGATACGCCGCGCTTTTGCAACTGCAGCGCAACCGAGACGCCGACGATGCCGCCGCCGAGGACGAGGGTGTCGAACTTCATCGAGAAATTCCTAGAAAGGGACGCGCTGTGTCTGGCCGTTGGCTTCGAAGGCGGGGTTCGATGGCCAACGCCAGGAGCGTCGCTGCGCTATACCGCCGAGAAAGCGGAAGTCTGGTCACCGTCAGCGTTGAAAACGGGCGGCGCGGTCACGATCGATTTCAGCGAGGGATTCGGTTGCGCGAGACGCGCCAAATCGGGACGCGGGCGGCGCAATGTTGGAGACGCCGCGAACGCGAATTCTAAGGCCTGCGAGACAGCGAGCGTCTTCATGTCGCCGCGGAACGGGCCGACGATTTGCAGACCGAACGGCATGCCGGCGTGATCGACCCCGCAGGGCAGGGAGAGGGCTGGATGCGTCGTCAGCGTCACGACGTAGGTGAGCGCGAGCCAGCGATAGTAGTTTTCCTGCGCTTTGCCGTCGATTTCGGTGGCATAGAGCTGCGTCCAAGGGAACGGAGAGACCGGAGTTGTTGGCGATACGATGACGTCGTAGCGCGCAAACACTTGCTGGAAGCGCCGAAAGATATTCGTCTGCTCGACTTGCGCCCAAGCGCTGTCGGCGAGCGACATCTTCGCGCCCATTTCGTAGTTCGCGCGCGTGTTGGGGCCGAGCGCGCTCGGGGCGCGCGCATAGGCGTCGCGTAGACCCGCGACGAAGCTTTCCGCACGAATGACGTCGAAGCAGCGATGCACGTCGCCCAGATCGAATTCGACCGGTTCGCACGTGTGCACGATGCGACTCAGTTCGGCTATCCGTGCGCGAAACGTTTGACGGATGCCCGGGTCGACGTCGCAGCAGCCGAAGTCCTCCGTATAGCCGATACGCAGCGTTGCCGGGTCCACGCTTGGCGGCAGCGCGAAAGCGAGCGGATCGACGGCATAGCTGAGTGGGTCGGTCGCCGATTGGCCCGCCGTTGCGGCCAATTGGAGTGCCGCGTCGGCCACGTCTCGCCCCATCGGCCCGACGACGGAGATGGGCGTCCAGCCGAGTAGCCGACGCGAATTCGGTACCAGCCCGGGCGATGGCCGCATGCCTACCACACCGCATTTCGAAGCCGGAATGCGCAGTGAGCCTCCCGTATCGGACCCGGTGCAGACGGGCAGCATGTCGCAGGCGAGTGCAGCAGCCGAACCGCCCGACGAGCCTCCCGCGTTCAAGTCCGGGTCGAACGGATTGCCCGTAGCGCCCCATACCGGATTGCGCGTATTTGCCCCTGCGCCGAGTTCCGGCACGTTCGTCTTGGCAACCAGAACGGCGCCGGCCGCACGCAGGCGTTCGACCAGCAGTGCATCGTGTTTCGGCACGTTGCCGCGCGACATCGGCGAGCCATACGTGGTCAGTAACCCGGCTGTGTCCTCGAGATCCTTCACGCCAAGCGGCAGGCCGTGCAGTAAGCCTAGCGGTTGGCCGTTCATGACTGCCTGCTCGGCGGCCTTGGCCGCCTCTCGCGCCGCGTCGAAACAGGTTGCCGTGATGGCATTGACCGCGGGATTCACGGCTTCTATCCGCTCGATGCATGCGTCCAACAACTCGACGGGCGAGATGGCCTTCGAGCCGATGAGGCGTCGCAATGCGACGGCGGACAGACTGATCAATTCGGTTTTGTCGGACATGGTGGGCGGTTTCGAGTAGGGCGGGGTGAGCCGAGTCAGTCGATTATCTCTCTGGTACGGTCACGCAGCCAAATCACGGGGATCAGCGATACGGCGCACGCCGCCGCAACATACCAGGCAGGCGCGAGCGGATTGCCGGTGTGAGCGACGAGCCAACTTGCGATCAGCGGCGAGAAGCCGCCGAAGAACGAAGCACTGACCACGTAGGAGAGCGCGATACCGGTTGCGCGAACTTCGCGCGGAAATAATTCCGGAATCATCACGAGCACGGGCACGATCTGCGCGGCGACGAGCACGGCGAGATAGGCAGATACGGCGCACAGCAGTCCCATTGATGGTTGTGCGGACAACCAAGCGAACGCGGGGTAGACCGACAGCAGCAGCAAGACGCGCGCGGTGACGAGTACGCGCTTGCGGCTGAAGCGGTCGGCCAGCTTGCCCGCGAGCGGGGCGGCGGCGAACAGCACGAGCGAGCTGACCACGCTCGACGTCACCGATGCGGTGGGCGACAGATGCAGAGTGCGTATCGCATGGCCCGGCAGGAAGAACGCGGTGATGTACACCGATACCGAGCCGCCGAGTTCGGCGAACGTGGCGAGAATCGTTAGTTTCAGATGCCGGGTGAGTGCGGCCTTCAATGCGCCGGTTCGCGGCGCGGCTCGCGAGTAGTCGGTGAACAGCGTCTCATCTAGACGGCGGCGAATCAGCATGCCCACCGGTGCGACGACGATGCCGAGCAGGAACGGAATGCGCCAGCCCCAGGCATCCACGGCCGCCTTTGGCAGGGCGACATCGACGAGTGCGGCGACGCCCGCCCCGATCGCGATGCCGAGCGCTGCGGCCGCGAAATTCCAGCTCGCGAAGAAGGCCCGGGTTCGATCGCCGGCATATTCGACCAGCAGTGTCGTGCCGGGGCCGAACTCCCCGCCGGCTGCGAAGCCTTGCATGAGACGCGCAACGAGCACGATAACGGGGGCGATAACGCCTACGGTTGCATACGTCGGTGCGCAAGTGATGAGTGCGCAACTGAGCGCCATCAGCATAATCGTGAGCACCATCGCTTTCTTGCGGCCTGCACGGTCCGCATAACCGCCGATTACGATGCCGCCGAGCGGGCGCACGACAAACCCGACGCCGAACACGCCGATCGACAGTAGGAACTGATTGACGGAGGAGGCGGCCGGAAAGAATAGCTTGCCGATCTGAATCGCGAAGAAACTATAGATGGCGAAGTCGTAGTACTCGAGCGCCGCACCGAGCGTGGTGGCGGCGATGACCTGCCATTTCGACAGCCTCGTTTCTTGCAATGCTAAAGATGCCACGGCACGTCTCCTTTGGGCGGAGCTGGGGAAGATGCGAGTTATCATATACGAGAAACCATAAATTCTCGTATACGATAAAACCCGCATCGTTCACATCATTCATTGGTCACCGAGACTTCTTCCATGGCAAAGCCAGCGGCAACCGGGGAAGCGGCATCTCCCGCGCCGGAGCCCAAGATCGATCACAAGACCGTCGGCACGCGGTTGCGCCTTGCGCGCAAAGCGCGGGATCTCACGTTGATGCAACTGTCCGAGCGATCGGGCATTGCGGTTTCGACTATCTCGAAGGCGGAGCGCGGCGATATTGCGCTCACGTACGACAAGTTTGCGGCGTTGGCGCATGCGCTCAGTATCGACTTCGACGCGATCTTTGGCCGCACAAATCGCAACGCGGCCGATCCGATGAAGCCGACGCTGACGCGTTCCGGCAAGCAGATGATCTACGACACGCCGAACTACGAGTACGGCATGATCGCGAACGAGTTGACGGGCAAGCGCATGGTGCCGGTGCGCGCCCATATCCGCGCGCGCAGGCTCGAGGATTTTCCCGATTACATTCGTCACAGCGGCGAGGAGTTTGTCTTTCTGCTGAAGGGCGAATTGGAACTGCGCTTCGAGGACGGGGCGGTATTTAGGCTGGAAGCGGGCGATAGCCTCTACTTCGACAGCGGCGTCGGGCACGTGTATCTCAGTGCCAGCGAAGAAGAGGCGGAAGTGCTCGTTTGCTGTGTCGATGCCGAGACCGAGCGGGCGCCTCGGATCTTGTGAGGCACGTCGACTCCACCCGATATAGGTCCATGTCTCGCCTCTTCATCTCCGGTTCTTCTACCGGCCTGGGGCTAATGGCTGCCTAATTGCTGATCCGGCAGGGGCACCAGGTGGTTTCGCACGCGATGTGACGGGAAGCACGGGGGCGGCCGATCGCGACGTGACAGACTGTCCTCTTGTCATGTGACAGACCATCCCGCCAGCGCCACGCGCAGCCGGGTCACCGGCCGTGTGCTCGCGGCCGGCGCGGCGCGGGCCAACGCGTGAGCATGCCCGGCATGAACCCTGCTTCGAGCCGGGCTGGCCCGGACGCGGCGAGATCGCCGGTTCGACAGACACGGTGCGCAGGCGAAGGCTGGAGGGCGATCGATGGCATTGGGCGAGCAGTTGCAGGACTGGCGCGCCGACGCGCTGCGGCTCGAGGACGAAGTGGGCAAGGTCGTCATCGGCCAGCGGTCTACGATTCGGCTCATTAACGTCGCCCTGTTCGCGCGTGGCCACGTGCTGCTGGAAGGCGGCGTGGGCGTCGGTAAAACCACCGTGCTGCGGGCTTTTGCACGCGCGGTAGGCGGCGACTTCGAGCGCGTCGAAGGCACGATCGACCTGATGCCGGGCGATCTCGTCTATCACACCTATGTGGATGCGGCCGGCAAGCCGCGCATCGATCCGGGGCCGCTGTTGCGTCGCGGCGACCGGCTCACCACATTCTTCTTCAACGAGATCAACCGTGCGCGGCCGCAGGTGCAGTCGCTGTTATTGCGCGCGATGGCCGAGCGCTCGGTGTCCGCTTTCGATCGCGAATACCGATTTCCGCACATGATCGTCTTCGCCGACCGCAACAAGGTGGAAAAAGAGGAGACGTTCGAGCTCGCGTCGGCGGCGCGTGACCGGTTCCTCTTCGAACTCAATATGCCGACGCCCGACGATCGGGAGATACGTCGAGCGCTCGTGTTCGGCACGGCTTATCACGATGCCGATGCGCTGATCGAACAGGTGCGTCCGGGCGTTGTGGACTGGCAGCAACTGAATGCGATCGGTGCGGCGATCCAGCAGGGCGTGCGCGCGAGCGAGGCCATCGAGCGCTATGTGCTCGATATCTGGCAGGCCAGCGAGACGCCGCAGCGGTTCGGTGTCGCACTCGAAGGCGTGGATATGGAGCGGCTGGTGCTTGCCGGTGCGAGTCCGCGCGGGATGAGCGCACTCGTGCGCGCGGCGCGTGTGAACGCGTGGCTGGCGGGGCGCGCGCATCTCGTACCGGAGGATATCCACGCGGTATTGCCGGCAACGCTCGGCCATCGCGTGTTCTTCACATCGGTGTATGAACTGCACCGACAAACGTTGGCCGCGGCGCTCGTCGAGCAGATCGTCGCGCGGCTCGCCGTGCCGTGATCGCCGCGATGGCTCATGAACCGGCGTTCATGCCGGGTTTCGCAACCCAGGCCCGATTGACGATGAGCGGACCCAGCGAATTCCACTACCGGTTGCCGGGACGCGCCGGTGGTTTTCGTCCAGGCTCGCATCCTGGCTCGAGCTTCGGCGCGGGCCAGCAGTTCGCGCTGCATGCGCGTCTTGTCGACCATCCCGACCCGCGCCGCCTCGATCTGCGTGCGAGCCTGCGGTCGGTGCGGACCGAATGGCTCGTCAGGCTCAATCTGCAGCGCGTGGCCGTGCCGGTGCAGGTCGTGGTCGACGTCTCGGCTTCCATGTGCTTCGGTAAGCGGCGACCGAAGCTAGCGGTCGTTGCCGATTTCGTCGAAGCGCTCGGCTACAGTGCATATCGTTCGGGAGACCGGGCGGGGATGGCCGCCTTCGACACGCAAGCGCGTGAGGACCTTTTCGTTTCGCCGCGCTACGGCCGAGGCGGTGGCGACATGATGGCGGCGATGCTGCGTGCCGCGGCGGTGCAATGCCGAAGCCGGGGCGCGAACGGCACGCGCAGTGCCAACGCCAACGCCAACGCGGTGCGCGGACTTGCCCGGGCGGTTGAGCGCTTCGCTGGGAGGCAAGCGCTTGTCTTCATCGTCTCCGACTTCCACTGGCCCCTCGATGGACTGCCGGCCGTGCTCGATACGCTTGCGCATGCTAGCGTCGTTCCGATCATCGTTTGGGACGAGGCCGAGCTTGTGCCGCCATCGCGCGGCCCGCTCCTCGCCGTGCATGACGCCGAGACGGGCGAGCGGCGCACGATCTGGCTTTCATCCGGCGTGCGGCGGCAATGGCAAGAGGCCGTGCGCCGGCGGCGCAATGCGCTTGGCGCGCTGTTCGCCGCACGCGGGTTGCGGCCGTTCGAGGTCGAAGGCGCCTTCGATGCCGACGCGCTGTCGCGCTACTTCATAGAGGCGGCGGCATGACACGCGTAAGCCGCTGCACGCTTGGGCGGCGCTTACCGGCGCGGTCGCGTGCAGCCGGCGTCGCGCTCATGTTCGCAATGGCGAGTACGGCCCTGATCGCGTGCTCGGATCGCGCCGCTGCCGCCACCTACGCGGCGCGCATCGATGCGCCGCGTGCTTTCGGTCACACCATCGGCGATGTGATGAGCGAGCGTGTGCTGCTCGTCGCGGCGGGCCGTGACGTCGGCAACGTGGAGCCGCCCGCGAGCGGGCGCATCGATCTCTGGCTCGAGCGTCGTCCCGCGCGCGTGGAAGCGGATCGCTCGGGCCGCCGCTGGCTCGTCCTCGACTACCAGATCACCAACGCTCCGCGTTCTTTGACGCAAATCGCGCTGCCCGCGCTCAGCCTGCGTATCGGCGGCGGCGATGTCCTGCAAGCGGATGCGTGGCCGATCAGCGTCGGGCCGATCATCGCAGACACCGGCATCGCGCCGACCGGCATCGCCGCGGCTGGATCGGGGGCGGTGGGGATCGATGTGTCCGAGCAGGCGAACGAGCCGCTAGCCGTCTCGGGCGCTACGCTCGCGATGCAGCAGGACCGCGGCGTTGCACCGCTACCGCTCGCGCCGATCAAGCAGCGTATCGGCTATGCGCTGGCGGGTCTGGTTTCGACGCTCGCCGGCTGGCTCGCATGGTGGCTGTGGCGCAATCATCGCGACGCGGCCCAATTGCCGTTCGCGCGAGGCTGGCGCCAAATGCGAGCACGCTGCGCGTCAGGGGCGCCCATTCCGGCCGATGCCGCGTGGCGCATCGTCCATCGCGCGCTGAACGAGACGGCGGGGCAAGTCATCCACCGGCATTCGCTCTCGCGGCTCTTCGCGCGCGCTCCATGGCTTGCGCCGATGCAGCCTCAGCTCGAGCAATTCTACGAGCGCTCCCAAGCGCAATTTTTTGTGGTGGCGACCGAAGCCGATGACCGGGCGAGCGCCGCGCCGCCAGCGCGACCGGGCTCGGATGCCGCGCTCGCGGCACTGCTGCTGACGCTCTCTCGCGCCGAACGGCGGCGTCATCGATGATGCATGCCACGCTCGATCTCACGGCACCCTGGGCGCTTGCACTGTTGCCGCTTGCGCTATTGCCGTTCGTGCCGCGGCGCGACGAGGCCCTCTCGTTCTCGTGGGCCGGCTGGCTGCCCGAGGATCGTCTTGGGCGTGTGCTGGGCACGGTGGCGCGCGTGGCCGCCGCGCTGGCACTGGCGTCCATCGTCGCCGGCTTGGCCGGTCCTGGCCTCACGCACCTCGAGGCGCGTCGCACCGGGCGTGGCGCCGAAATGCTGATCTTGATGGACCGTAGCGGCAGCATGACGGACGTCATGGCGAGCCGTGGCGTCAACAGCTCGGGCGCGTCGAAGAACAGCGTCGCGCGCGCCGCGCTGACCGAATTCGTGAGTGGCCGGCCGAACGATCGCTTCGCGTTCATGATGTTCGGCATCAGCGCTGTATTGGCCATGCCGTTCACCTACGACCACGCGATCATCGCGGATGCCATCGCGGGCACCCGAATCGGCCGGGGCATGCCCGATACGCAGCTTGGCCGCGGCCTCATCGCCGCGATCGCGCAGTTCGACGCCCGCCCGTTCACTGGGCATCGCGCGATCGTGATGGTGTCCGACGGGGGCGCGCTCCTGAGTTCGGACGAGCGCGGTGCGATTGCGGACGGACTCGCGGGCAACCGCATCGCGCTTTACTTCGTTTTCTTGCGAAGCAGTGTTTATACGCCCGAGCTCGATGCCGCAGTGCGCCATGGAGATACGTCGCCGGAAGCGCGGCTGCATCGCTACTTCCTTTCCCTGCGCACGCCATATCGGCTATTCGAAGCCGGCGATGCCAACGCGATGGCGGCCGCCATGCGCACGATCGGGGAGCAGCAACGCTTTCCGGTTTCATTCGTCGAGCGCTTGCCGCGGCAGGACCGGAGCACGTGGTGCTTCGCCGTGGCCCTCGTTTGCTGCGCGACGTTGATCGTTCTGCAGGCGGTCCGCGTTGGGAGTTGGGAATGAGACGTGTGACGGTGCATGCAGCGTTTGCCGCCGTGGCGCTGGTGAGCGCCGTTGCCGCCGCTTATGAGGCGGCACTGTTGGCGCATGCGGCTCGCATCGATCGCGACCTTGCGACGATTGCCTCTGATTCGGTTGCGCACGCGTCGACGGCGAGCGCCGCGCCGGCCGAGGCGGGTCGAAGCGATGCCCGCAGCGCCCACGTCGCGGTAAGCACTGCCGGCCCCCTTGGCCGAGCGCCTCGCGAGGTCGTGCTCGCGCGGGCTGTCGCACTCGCCGCCGAGGGCCGTTTCGCGGCCGCCGCCAGCCGGTATCAATGGTTGCTCGATACTGGGCCGCTCGACGACATCGGCCGGGCCGCTTTATTCGATCTCGGTAACGCGTATTTGCGGCAAGGTGCGGGGGCCGCGGCCGATGCACCGCGTTCGCTACCGATGATCGAAGAGGCGAAGGCGCGCTATCGTGCGCTGCTGCGCGTGGCCCCCGGCGATTGGGACGCGCGCTACAACCTCGAACGCGCGCTACGGCTCGCACCTGAAGCCGACACCGATCTCGACGCCGCGCGCGGAACGACGAAGCACGATGCGAGACTGCGCGGCGCCAGGAGCGACGATCTGCCATGAAGCGGTCCGCGCTCGCCCTCATCCGTGTCCTCACGCAGCGCCGTCATTGGGCCGTATGCGCGGCGTTTGCGCTGCTCGTCGCGGCGCTCGCCGGGCCGAGCGTGCAGTGGCCGCGCACCAGGTCCTCGTACATGGTCACGTTCGATATCACGCAAAGCATGAACACGGAGGACGTTAGCGTCTTCGCCGCACCGACGAGCCGGCTCGCCTACGCGAAAGCCGCCATGCGCGAGGCATTGACGCAACTGCCGTGCGGCACGCGGATCGGCTGGAGCATCTTCACGGGGCAAAGCACGCTGCCCCTGCTGCCGCCGCTCGAGGTGTGCCGCAATTTCGACGCGCTGTTGGCTTCGCTCGAGGGTATCGACGGCAGCATGCGCTGGACCAATTGGAGCCGTATCGCGGAGGGCGGGCTGTACTCGGCCATTCGCGTGGCGCGCGACCTCGGCGGCGGTACCGCCGTCGTCTTCATCACCGATGGCCAAGAAGCACCGCCGATTTTGCCGGGCAACGGGCCGGCCGTGCAAATCGCGCTGCCCGGCATCGGCGGCTGGCTGATCGGAGTCGGCGGCGACACGCCGGCGCCGATACCGAAGACGGACGAGCACGGCAATCGCGTCGGTTATTGGTCCGCCTTCGAGGTCGTTCAGATTCCGCCTGCGGCGCGCGGGCCCGGCGCCGGCGCAAGCCATGAGGAGCGCTCGGAATTGCGAGGCCAGTATCTTGCCGCGGTCGCCGAGCGGATCGGCTTCGGGTATCGGAGGCTGACGAGCCCCACGGTACTCGCGGCCGCGCTGCAAGACGCACGGTATGCGCGTCATGAACGCGCGCCGACGAGTGTGCGGTGGGTCGCGGCGCTCGCCGCGCTCATGCTTCTCGTTTGGCGCTATGTGCGATTGCGCGACCTGTTCGGGGCTGTCGCGGGGGCGTCGCGCGAGCCCTACGAATTCACAACGAGAATCAAAGGAGAATGACATGCTGGAGACTCGATCAACGGCGGCGCGCGCCCTGCGTCCGCTCATCGTCGCCGCGGCCGCATGGCTCGCGGCGGGTTCGCTGAAAGCCGCGCCGCTCGCTTACGTCACGAGCGAGAAGGCCGGTGTCGGTGTCATCGACCTTGACACGATGACGCTCGCCAAGACGTTTTCGATTGGCGCCGCCGGTCCGCGGGGGCTCAGTCTCAACAGTGACGGCACGCGACTCATCGTCGCCGACAAGGCGACGGGGGAACTGGCCGCTGTCGATACGGCGACGGGCGCGGTCGTTCAGCGCGTGAAGATCGGCAAAAACCCCGAGTACGTTCGCGTGCATGGCGGCTACGCCTACGTGACGTACGAGCCCGGCGATTCCGGCAAACCCGGGGCCGAATCCGCGGGGACAGCGCCGGGCAAGCCGGGCGCCGACGATGACGACGCGACCAAGCCGCCGGCCGAGATCGCGGTCGTCGATCTGAAGACCTGGCGGGTGGTGCATTCGGTGACGAGCGGTCATGAGACGGAAGGCGTCGAGTTCTCGCGCGATGGCAAGCAAATGCTCGTCACCAACGAGGGCGACGACACCGTCTCCGTCTACGATACAGCCGACGGCAGGCCGATCGCGACCGTCAAGGTGCCGGCCGGCGGCCGGCCGCGCGGTATCCGGCGCTCGCCCGACGGCACGCAGTACATCGTGACGCTCGAATCGCTGAGCCAGATGATCGTGCTCGACGCCCATGACTTTCGCATCGTCAAGACTGTCGCGACGAAACTCGGCCCCTATGGGGTCGCGTTCGGGCCTGACGGAAAGCGCCTGTTCGTCGCCGCGGCGCGCGACCAGACCTTGCAGGTTTTCGACGCGAAGGATTTCGCCCCGATCGCCGAGGTGCCCGTGGGCAAGCGCTGTTGGCATTTCAGCTTCACGCCCGATGGCGCCAAGCTACTGCTGGCGTGCGGGCGCTCGGACGCCGTGTTCGTCATCGACGCGAGCAACTACCAGGTCATCAAGCAAATCGGCCACCTGCCGCTCGCATGGGGCATCGTCACTTACCCACCGAGCGACGGTTCGATCGAATCGCGCTGATTGACGCGGGGCGCGTGCGCGAGTGGCCCGCAGCGGGTCATCGCCGAGCCGGAGCGGGTGTGTCTTCCCCGCGCTCGTTGCGGGTGGCCGCGAGCATGCGCGAATTGGTATCGTTGCGAAACACGATCGGGTGTTCGGTGGTGGCGACCATGCCTTGCCGGGCGCCCGCCTGTTCGACGAATCGCACCACCTTGTCGTGATCGGCGGATTTGTCGCAGACGGGGTCGGCATTGGCCGCGTCGCCGGTCAGCAGATACGCTTGGCAGCGGCAACCGCCGACGTCCTTCGTCTTCTCCTCGCAATCGCGGCACGGCGCTTTCATCCAGTCGAACCCGCGGTAACGGTTGAATGCGACGCTCTCGTACCAGATCTCGCGCAGCGCGGTTTCGGTCACGTTCGGCAATGAAAGGCCGGGCAGGCTGCGCGCCGCGTGACAGGGCAGCGCCGTACCATCGGGCGCCACGCCGAGGAACACGGAGCCCCAGCCGTTCATGCAGCGTTTGGGCCGCGCCTCGAAGTAGTCGGGGACAACGAAAAAGATGCGGCACTTGTCGCCGTGCGCTTGGCGGTAACGCTCGACCACGGTCTCGGCCTGTTCGAGCTGGGCTCGCGTTGGCAGCAACTGCGCGCGGTTTTCCAAGGCCCAGCCGTAATACTGGGTGTTGGCCAGTTCGAGGTACTCCGCGCCCATCGCCAGCGCCATCTCGATGATCTTGTCGATGTGCGGCAGGTTATAGCGATGCAGCACGCAGTTGAGCACCATCGGAAAGCCGTGCGCCTTGATCGACGCGGCGACGCGGCGCTTTAAATCGAACGTCCGCGTGCTGCTGAGGAAGTCGTTCAATTCCTGCGTGGAGTCCTGAAACGACAGCTGAATGTGATCGAGACCGGCCGCCTTCAGTTCGCTTAAGCGCGGGTCGGTCAAGCCGACGCCGGACGTGATCAGGTTTGTATAGAAGCCCAGTTGCCGCGCTTCGCCGACGAGCGTCGTCAGATCGTCGCGCATGAGCGGCTCGCCCCCGGACAGGCCCAGTTGTGCCGCGCCGAGCGCGCGCGCTTGGCAAAGCACGGCGAGCCATTGGTCGGTGTCGAGCTCTCGTCGATGGGTGGCGTAGTCCACGGGGTTGTAGCAGAACGCGCAATGCAGCGGGCAGCGGTACGTGAGTTCGGCGAGCAACCAAAGCGGCGGCGCGATGCCGGTCGTTGCCTCGCTCGGCGACGCGGCTGCATCGGCATGGGCATCGAGTGTGGAAAGATCGCTCATGTCGCTACTCCAACCAACCGCGCGATCGCGCTTCGGCTAGGAACGCGTGCACTTCGCCGCCGATTCCGCTCGCACCGAACGCGCTTTCGAGTTCGGCGATAAGGGCGTCCAGCGAGCGCGTGCCATCGCAGCGCTTCAGGATTTCGGCCGCGCTCTGATTGAGCTTTACCATGCCTTCGGGATAGAGGAGCACGTATGCGTTTTGCGCGCTTTCCCACTGCAAGCGAAACAGCGGCTTGAGCCGGGGCGGCGCGTTTTGCAAGGCGGCGCTGGCCGCTCTGGAGCCGGTATTCAATTTGGAAAGGCCTTCTCGATGGCATCGAGCATCGACCACAGAATGTCGAGCTTCAATTGCAGGATGGTCAGCGCGCGCGCTTGTTGATCGCCTCGCGTGAAATGGTCGAGCGTCACTTTCAAGCCGTGTTCGACGTCGCGCTGCGCAAGCGCGATGCGCGAGCGAAAGTAGGTGAGGCCGGCGGCGTCGATCCACGGATAATGCTGCGGCCATGAGGCCAGACGGTCTTTATGGATTTGCGGCGCGAACATCTCTGTCAGCGACGAGCAGACGGCTTCCTGCCACGGCGCGCGCCGCGCGAAGTTGACGTAGGCATCGACGGCGAAACGCACGCCCGGCGTCACGTGCTCGAGCGACCACAGTTCGCTGCGCGTGAGCCCAACGGCCTCTCCGAGGCGCGACCAGGCTTCGATTCCGCCCGCGTTTTCGCCGTACCCGTCTTGATCGAGAATACGCACGACCCACTGGCGGCGCGTCTCGCGATCGGGGCAATTGGACAGTATCGCGGCGTCTTTGATCGGGATGTTGATCTGGTAGTAGAAGCGATTGGCTACCCAGCCGCGAACCTGCGCGCGAGATGCGCCGCCCGAATTGAGCCGCACGTTGAACGGATGATGAATGTGGTACGCGCTGCCTTTGGCACGCAGCGCCGCTTCGAACGCCTCGCGGCCCAATGGCGGTTGCGTGGCATCGTATGGGGCTACGGGCGCGGTGCCGTAGTCGTCGTTGATCGTCATCGAAACGCGTCTCCTCTAGAACTGGCCCCGCGCCGCGGGACCCGGTGCACGCGTCTTGTACGCGGCCCCTTGCTGTTAGAGCTCGAACGTCATGCCGTCCTCGGCGACTTCGATGCCGTGCTCGGTCAATACGCGCCGCTCGGCGCCGTCTTCGACCAGGATCGGATTGGTGTTGTTGATGTGAATCAGCACTTTGCGCACGCGGCGTAGGTCCGACGATTCGATCCGATCGAGCACCTCGATCATGCCGCCTTTGCCCGATTGCGCCAAATGGCCCATGTCGGCCGCCGTCTTGCTCGAAAAACCGAGCGCGATCATTTCGTCGTCGGTCCAGGTCGTGCCGTCGACGAGGAGCAGATCGGCCGCGCGCATGGCCGCGAGCACGTGCGGCTCGAGCGTGCCGAGGCCGGGCGCATAGAACGCCCGCTTGCCCGTGTCGAGATTGGTCATCGTCAGCCCGATGTTGTCGCCGCGCTCGGGCGCCTCGCGGTGCGGCGAGTAGGGCGGCGCTTTGCTGAGCAGCGGCACCGCTTCGATGGCAATGCGCGGCAGCGCCGCGAGCGTGAGCGGCGTGCCGTCGAGCGGGATCGCGTGATGCGCCACGCCGCAGTAGTGCGAGAGGATCGGGCCGATCGGCAAGCCGCTCGTCAAGTCCTGCCACACAGGCTTCGTCGCATAAAGCGGCAGCGGGGCGCCGCGTTCGCGCAACATCAGCAGCCCGGTGACGTGATCGATCTGCGCGTCGATAATCAGCACGGCCGCGATTCCAGTGTCGCGTGCGCGCCGCGCCGGCTGCATCTCGGGGTTGGCCGCGAGTTGCGCCAGCAAATCGGGAGACGCGTTGACGAGCAGCCAGTCTTCGCCGTTGGCGCTGACGGCAATCGACGACTGCGTGCGCGGCCGAGCTTTGATCGTCCCGCGCCGCACGCCATCGCAATTGCGGCAGTTGCAGTTCCATTGCGGAAACCCGCCGCCCGCGGCTGAACCGAGCACTTTGATTTTCATGCGGTGCGTATCCTCATGCGCTTCGCCTGCGAGCCTTGGAAGCCGCTCGTCGTGGCAGCATCGTGCCGAGCAGGGCATCGCGGTCGATGAACTCGTGCTTGAGCGCGCCGACGATATGCAACACGATGAGCCCGATCATCGCATAGGCGAGCGCACGATGGGCGCCGAAAAACAGACCCCGCAGATGAGGATCGTCCCATCCCCATGTCGGCAGCGCGAGGCCCCAGAAGCGCGCGCCATAGGTGTTGAACGAGGACCCGAGATACCCGGTCACGGGCATCGCGATCATCCCGACGTATAAAAAGGCCTGCGTCGTGCGCGCGGCGGCGCGTTGCCACGCTCGCATCGGCGGTAACGGCGGCCGAGTTGCGGCCATACGTACCGCGATGCGGATCAGCACAAGCAGGAAAACCGTCAGCCCTAGCGACTTGTGAAGGTTGATCAGCGTCGCCTTGACGGGAACGCCCTTGGGCAGGCCGACCATATAAAGCCCCAGCGCCAGCAGCGTGAGGATCGCGAGCGCGATCAGCCAGTGCAGAGCAATCAACGGCGCCGCGAAGCGGTCGGGCTCGCGTCGCGCTTGCAGCCGCGCTGCGCGCGCGGTGCGCTCGCGCGAGCGCGAGTTCAGCGTAGTCATGACCGTCTCCGATCGTTGGACGAGTTTCGCATGCGGTCCGTGGAGCAAGGTCTATGCCGACTGCGCGGATCCGAGGCGCCGCCGCAAGGCGCCGGCGGGCGTGGCGCGGCGCCGCGCCGCTCTCGAACGGACAGACTGTGAGCCGAATGGGAGGCGTGTTGGAGCAGAGTGTCACCGATGCGGCATTGCCCAAGCGTGCCTCGCGTGGCCTTTCGCTTACATTGCGCGTCGTCCTTCAATGGCATGGAACTTGTGTGAGGGTGCGCCATGACTTCGTCAAGCCGGTGCCAACCCAGGCATGCGCGCATTGCGCGTCGGTCCGTGCGGGCGGGCGGCAGCGGGAAAGAACGAAGCCGCGAACATTGAACGATCGATGCGAGGACAACGATATGTGGGTGGTCAAGATCGGGGGCAGCCTCAGTCACGAGCCGGCGCTGCGCAACTGGCTTACCGAGCTGGCCGAGGTGGGCGGGGGCCGCGTCGTGATCGTGCCCGGCGGCGGCGATTTCGCGGACAAGGTGCGGCAGTATCAGGCCGAGTGGCGCTTCAGCGATCTCGCGGCGCACAACATGTGTTTGCTCGCCGTCACGCAGTATGCGCTGCTGATGCAGGGCCTCGTGCCGGAACTCGTGCTGGCGTCGAGCGAGGCCAAGATCCGGCGCGCGTTGCGCGACGGCCATGCGGCCGTGTGGGTGCCCACGTCGCTGATGCGCGACACGCCCGATGCCATGAGCAACTGGGACACGACATCGGACAGCCTTGCGGCATGGCTATCCACGATGCTCAATGCGGAGCGGCTCACGCTCGTGAAGTCCTGCCCGATCGATCCGGCAGCGCCGTTGGAATCGCTCGCGTCCAGCGGCGTGGTCGATCGACGCTTCGTGAGCTACGTCAGCGAGGCCAACTATGTGGTCGAGCTCGTCAACAAGGACAACATCGAATTGATGCGCGACCGGCTCTTGAACATGCCGGCCTCATGGACCGGCGACCAGCCGGGCGGCGTGGCTTGAGCGGTGCGCCGGCGCGGGCTCGGCGAACTGCGGCGCCACGCGCACCGCTCCCACGCATGCGCGTGGGGCGGCCCTCGATGGCTTAACGCGTCGCGATGTACATCGTGATTTCGAAGCCGAAACGCATGTCGGTGAAGCTAGGTGTCGTCCATTGCATCGATAGTCCCTCCATCCACTCATTCGAAGAAATTGCCTTCGGTGGCGCCGGCGCCATGCCGTGTTCCGAGCGGCGCACCGATTGACGCAAGGTCCATGCCGGAGCGCATACGGACGCGGCGACACGGCCGAACGCCGGTGTGCCCCGGCCGTCGCGGCAGTCGCGGCCACCCGGTGCGAACAATGTTGTCGCGAAAACGCAGCAAAGTGTGCCACGCGTCGTGCCGGGCCGCTCGTTCACACCCGCGGCGCGCACATCGCGCAATCGGCGTTCTCGATCCGAGATCGATAAGGCATCGGTTAACGCTCGAGAATGAAATCGTGAATATTCAATCGGTACGCGCTTGCCTACGATGACTCTCAAGCGTCTCGCTTTGCATCGAGGCGCGCCAAGGTCAACCCTTTAGGACAGGTCATGAACGATTTCAGCAAGGCAGCCGTGCAGCCGGCCCGCACCCCGCGCGAACGTTATGCCGCGGGCGTGCTGAAGTACTGCGAGATGGGCTACTGGCAGCCCGACTATCTCCCGAAGGACACCGACGTCATCGCGCTGTTTCGGATTACGCCGCAGCCGGGTGTCGAGCCCGAGGAAGCCGCCGCCGCCGTGGCCGGCGAATCGTCGACGGCCACGTGGACCGTCGTTTGGACCGACCGGCTCACGGCGTGCGATATGTATCGCGCGAAGGCTTACCGGATCGAGCCGGTGCCCGCTGCGCCTGGCGCCGAGCCGCAGTACTTCGCTTACATCGCCTATGAGCTCGATCTGTTCGAGGAGGGCTCGGTCGCGAACCTGACAGCCTCGATCATCGGCAACGTCTTCGGCTTCAAGCCGTTGAAGGCACTTCGTCTCGAAGACATGCGCATCCCTGTTGCTTATTTGAAGACGTTCCAGGGGCCGCCCACGGGCATCATCGTGGAGCGCGAACGGCTCGATAAATACGGCCGTCCGTTGCTCGGCGCGACCGTGAAGCCCAAGCTCGGGCTCTCGGGCAAGAACTACGGGCGCGTTGTCTACGAAGGGCTCAAGGGCGGGCTCGACTTTCTGAAGGACGACGAGAACATCAACTCGCAGCCGTTCATGCATTGGCGCGATCGCTTTTTGTTCGCGATGGAGGCCGTGAACCGCGCGCAGGCGCAGACGGGTGAAGTGAAAGGGCACTACCTCAACGTGACCGCGGGCACGATCGAAGATATGTACGAGCGCGCGGAATTCGCGAAAGAACTCGGCTCATGCATCGTCATGATCGACCTCGTGATCGGTTGGACGGCGATTCAGTCAATGTCGCGATGGGCCCGGCGCAACGACATGATTCTTCACCTGCACCGCGCCGGACACGGCACCTATACACGGCAACGCAATCATGGGATCTCTTTTCGCGTCATCGCGAAGTGGGTGCGCATGGCCGGCGTCGATCACGTTCATGCGGGCACGGCCGTCGGCAAGCTCGAAGGCGATCCGTTGTCGGTGCAGGGGTATTACAACGTATGTCGCGAATCGCACAACGCGGTTGATTTGTCGCGCGGCATCTTCTTCGAGCAGCCGTGGGGCGGTTTGCGCAAAGTGATGCCTGTGGCCTCGGGCGGCATTCACGCGGGGCAGATGCATCAACTAGTCGATTTATTCGGCGACGACGCGATTCTGCAGTTCGGCGGCGGCACGATCGGTCATCCGGCCGGCATCCAGGCCGGGGCGATCGCCAATCGCGTGGCGCTGGAGGCGATGATCAAGGCGCGCAACGAGGGCCGCGACCTCGCGAACGAAGGTCCTGAGATTCTCGAAGCGGCGGCGCGCTTTTGCACGCCGCTCAAGCAGGCGCTCGATGTATGGAGGGACGTGACGTTCAACTATGCGTCGACCGACACGCCCGATTTCGCGGTGACGCCCAGCGTCGCCTGAAGCGAACCGGAGCGGGCGGGACAGCGCCGCGGCCCGATGAGCCGGCTACCGGAACAGCGCAACAGCGCAACAGCGGTATCCAACGGTATTCACCCTGAGCAGTCGAAGGGGCGGCGCATGAAGCCGTCGCGGGCAGTCGTTGCCCGCGGGCGCGCCGGCCCGGCGAGTGCCGATCGAAAGAGGTAATTGTCATGCGAATCACGCAAGGGACATTTTCGTTCTTGCCCGACCTGACCGACGAGGAGATCGCCGCTCAGATCGACTATGCGCTGGGCGAGGGTTGGGCTTGCTCGGTAGAGTTCACCGACGATCCGCATCCGCGCAACACCTACTGGGAAATGTGGGGACTGCCGATGTTCGACCTGCGCGATGCGGCGGGCGCCATGCAGGAGGTGCGGGCTTGCCGCGCCGCCTATCCCAACCATTACATCAAGGTCAACGCGTTCGATTCCGTGCGCGGATTCGAGACGATGCGGCTTTCGTTCATCGTGAACCGCCCCGGCGTCGAGCCCGGATTCCGGTTGACGCGCACCGAGGGCCGCGGCCGTGTGCAGCAGTACTCGATGTCCAGCTACGCGAGCGATGCGCCGGCGGGCGAGCGCTACCTGGACAAGGACCGATGAGCACGGCGCCGGGCCGCAACCAAAAGGAGGATGCGATGACAGCCGTTTGCGCGAGCAGCGTCGATCTGGGGGGCCTGTACCGCGATTCGGGCATCGCCGAGGTGCTGGACGAACTCGATCGCGATCTCGTGGGCCTCGTGCCCGTCAAGACACGCATCCGCGAGATCGCGGCCTTGCTCATCGTCGAAAGGGCGCGCAGGCAATTGGATCTCGCTAGCGGCGCACCGACACTGCACATGTGCTTCTCGGGCAACCCCGGTACGGGCAAAACCACGGTGGCGTTGCGCATGGCTGAAGTGCTGCACCGGCTTGGCTACATCCGGCGCAATCATCTCGTGTCCGTGACGCGCGACGATCTCGTGGGCCAATACATCGGCCACACGGCGCCGAAAACGCGCGACGTGCTCAAGCGCGCCATGGGCGGCGTGCTTTTCATCGATGAGGCTTACTACCTGTATCGCCCGGAAAATGAACGCGATTACGGGCAGGAGGCCATCGAAATCCTGCTGCAGACGATGGAGAACCAGCGCGACGATCTCGTGGTGATTCTGGCCGGCTATGCCGCGCGCATGGAGACGTTCTTTCAAAGCAATCCGGGCTTCCGCTCTCGCATCGCCCATCACATCGAGTTCCCGGACTACGAGGCGTCGGAACTGATCGAGATTGCCGAGCGCATGCTGGAGACGATGCACTACCGCTTCGACGGCGCGGCACGCGAAGCCTTTGGCGAATACATCGCGCGGCGCAAGGCACAGCCCAATTTTGCCAACGCGCGCTCGGTGCGCAACGCGCTCGATCGCGCGCGGCTTAGGCAGGCTCGGCGCCTTTTTGCCGCGTCCCTCGAGAGCGGCGCGCCGGTCTCGGGCACGGTCCTCATGCAACTGGCTGTCGACGATATCCGCGCGAGTCGCGTGTTTGCCGCGCAAGAGGCCGATTCCGGTGAGCGCGCGCACGCGGCGCCGGCGCACGCCGCCCACGCGGGTGCGCTAGCGCCCGCCAACCGGATTTGAACCGCAGCGGGAGACAAGCGCCATGCAAGACGGACGTACGACCCTTTCGAAGTTCCTGATCGACACGCTTGACCGCAAACCATCCCCGGTAGCGGCGGCGGGCCTGTCGGCCTTGCTGATCGACGTAGCCGCGGCGATCAAGACGATTTCCTCGGCGCTCACGCGCGGCGCGCTCGGCGGCAACTATGGCTCCGCGCAATCGATCAACGCGCATGGCGAGGAGCAAAAGAAGCTCGATCTGGCGACCAACGAGATCTTCGTCCAACACTGCGAGTGGGATGGTCTGCTTGCCGCGATGGTCTCCGAGGAAATGGAGCATGTCTATGCGATTCCGTCGCATTACCCGCGCGGCGAGTATCTGCTTGCGTTCGATCCGCTCGACGGCTCGTCGAACATCGACATCAACGGCGTCGTTGGGTCGATCTTCTCGGTCTTGCGCTCCACGGACGGTTCGAGCGACGAGTCCGGCTTCCTGCGTCCTGGCCACGAGCAAGTGGCGGCCGGCTATGCCATCTACGGACCGTCGACGATGCTGGTGCTCTCCGTCGGCAACGGCACCCATGGTTTCACGCTCGAGCGCGACGTCGGCAATTTCGTACTCACGCATTCCGACATCCGCATCCCCGAAGAAACCAGCGAATTCGCCATCAATGTGTCGAACGAGCGTTTCTGGGAGGCGCCCGTCAGGCGCTATGTCCAGGAGTGCAAGGACGGCCGCGCGGGCTGCCGGGGGCGCGACTTCAATATGCGCTGGATTGCGTCGATGGTGGCGGAGGTCCATCGCATCCTGATGCGGGGCGGCGTGTTCATGTATCCGCGCGACTTCAAGACGCCATCGATGGCGGGCCGGCTGCGGCTGCTCTATGAAGCCAATCCGATGAGCTTCTTGATCGAGCAGGCCGGAGGCGCGGCCAGCACGGGACGCGAGCGAATTCTCGATGTCGGGCCGCACGCGCTGCATGAACGCGTACCCGTCATTCTCGGATCGCGCATCGAAGTCGAGCGGATCGCGCGTTATCACGGCGAATTCGATCGCGGCGAGGACAAACCGTTCACGTCGCCGCTGTTTCAGCCACGCTCGCTGTTCTTGCCCGAAGCATCGGCGTAAACGCATCGGCATAAACGACACACGCCCGCGCGACACACGCCCGCGCCCATCGGCGATTCCAACGATTACACCGGAGACTCAGCGCATGTCCGTCAAGCATCCGATCATCGCGGTGACCGGCTCGAGCGGCGCCGGCACGACGACCGTCATGAAGAGCTTCACGCATATTTTTCGGCGCGAATGCATCAATGCGCAGATCGTCGAAGGCGACGCGTTCCACCGCTACGATCGCGCCGGCATGCGCGCGGCGATGCTGCAGCACGAGCGCGACGGCATGCTCAACTTCAGCCATTTCGGCCCCGAGGCCAACTTGCTTCAGGAGTTGGAAAATCTGTTCGCAAGCTATGGGCAAGGGGGCAGGGGGCGTTACCGGCACTATGTCCATGACGAACCGGAAGCCGCGAAATTCGGTCAAGAGGCCGGTACGTTCACGCCGTGGCAGGACATCGACGCCGATACGGACTTGCTCTTTTACGAGGGGCTTCATGGCGCCGCCGTGGTGGCGGGGGCCGACGTCGAGATCGACATTGCACGCCATGCGGACTTGCTCGTCGGCGTGGTACCGACCATCAATCTCGAGTGGATTCAAAAGCTGCATCGCGATCAAACCATGCGGGGCTACTCGCACGAGGCCGTGGTCGATACGATCCTGCGGCGCATGCCCGATTACGTCAATCATATTTGCCCGCAGTTCTCGCGCACCCACGTGAATTTTCAGCGTGTGCCCACGGTCGACACCTCGAACCCGTTCATCGCGCGCGAGATCCCGCAGCCCGACGAGAGCTTCGTCGTGATCCGCTTCGCCCGGCCCAAGGGCATCGACTTTCAATACTTGCTGACGATGCTGCATGACTCGTTCATGTCGAGGCCGAACGTGATCGTGGTCCCGGGCGGGAAGATGGGACTGGCGATGCAGTTCATCTTCACGCCAATGATTCTTCAATTGATGGATCGGCGCGCGCGCGCATGAGCGCCGCGATACGCATCTCGATCCGACGCAAGGAGAAACGCCGATGAATGCCGCAGCCGAACCGTTGCCGTCGTCCCCTACCGAGCGCATGGCCAATGCGCTGCGCATGCTCGCCGTCGATGCCGTGCAAGCGGCCGGCTCGGGCCACCCGGGCATGCCGCTCGGGATGGCCGAGATTGCCGTCGCGCTGTGGGACCGCCACTTGCGCCACAACCCGCGCAATCCGCGCTGGGCCGACCGCGACCGCTTCGTGCTGTCCAACGGGCATGGCTCCATGCTGCTATACGCGCTGCTGCATCTGAGCGGTTACGACCTGCCGCTCGACGAACTCAAACGGTTCCGGCAATTGCACAGCATGACGCCGGGCCATCCCGAAGTGGGCGTGACACCGGGCGTCGAAACGACGACCGGTCCGCTCGGGCAGGGGCTCGCGAACGCGGTCGGCATGGCGCTGGCCGAGGCCCTGCTCGCGCGCGAATTCAACCGCCCGGGGCACCGGATCGTCGACCATCGCACCTACGCGTTCGTCGGCGACGGTTGTCTCATGGAGGGCATTTCCCATGAGGCGTGCTCGCTTGCGGGTACGCTGCGGCTGGCCAAGCTGACCGTGCTCTACGACGACAACGGCATTTCCATCGACGGCCACGTCGAGCGGTGGTTCGCCGACGACACGCCGGCGCGCTTCGAGGCGTACGGCTGGAATGTCGTACGCGACGTGGATGGGCATGACGTCGATGCGGTCGATCGCGCGATCGTGAACGCTCGGGACTCGAACCGTCCGACGCTGATCTGCTGCAAGACCGTGATCGGCCGTGGCGCGCCGACGAAAGCCGGCACGCACGACGTGCATGGCGCGCCGCTAGGCGCGGCCGAAGTCGCGGCGATGCGCGCGGCGCTCGATTGGCCGCACGCGCCGTTCGTCGTGCCCGAGGCCGTCTGCGCGCGCTGGGACGCGAGCGTGCGCGGCGCGCAGGCCGAGGCACAGTGGCAGCAGCGCTTCGATGCGTATCGCCAGCACTTTCCGCGCGAAGCCGCGCAGTTCGAGCGTCGCATGTCCGGGGCGTTGCCGGAAACGTGGCCGGCCGCGGCGCGCGTGCTGATCCATACCGCGAACGAGGCAAGGCAATCGGTGGCAACGCGCAAGGCTTCACAACTCGCGATCGACGCCGTGGCGGCGGCGCTGCCCGAATTGCTAGGCGGCTCCGCGGACTTGACGGGATCGAACCTCACGGACTGGCCGGCAAGCGTATCGGTGCGCTCTGACGCACAGGGCCTGGCGGGCGGCAACTATCTGCACTTCGGCGTGCGCGAGTTCGGCATGAGCGCGGTGATCAACGGCATCGCATTGCACGGCGGCTATCTGCCGTTTGGCGGCACCTTTCTGACCTTCTCCGACTATGCGCGCAACGCATTGCGGATGGCCGCGCTGATGAAGACGCGCTCGATCTTCGTATTCACGCACGACTCGATCGGGCTCGGCGAAGATGGGCCGACGCATCAGTCGATAGAACATGCGGCGAGCCTGCGCATGATCCCCGGCCTCGACGTCTGGCGCCCCTGCGATACCGTTGAAACGGCGCAAGCCTGGGTCAGCGCGGTGCAACGCGACGGGCCGTCGTGTTTGCTGCTCTCGCGTCAGTCGCTGCCGTTCGTCGCGCGAAGCAGCGCGCAGATCGATGCCATTTCACGCGGCGGTTATGTGCTGCGCGATTGGGCGAGCAGCGATCGAAACGCGGAGGGCGAGCCCAAGCGTGCGTCCGCGCCGGGGCGCCGGTTACGTCATGTGGTGCTCATGGCGACGGGCTCCGAAGTGGCGCTCGCGCTTGGGGCTGTCGCGCCGTTGGCCGATGAGGGCATCGTGGCGCGGGTCGTATCCATGCCGGCGACAACGGTGTTCGACCTACAGCCGCGCGCCTATCGCGACGCGGTGCTGCCGCCAGGCGTACCGCGCGTGGCGGTGGAGGCCGGCGTGACGGGCTTCTGGCGCCAGTATGTCGGTCTCGAAGGGGACGTGGTCGGCATTGACCGGTTCGGCGAGTCCGCGCCCGCTCAAGCGCTCTTCGCCTACTTCCATCTCACGCAACAGGCCGTGGTCGATGCGGCTTGCCGCGTCGCGCGCGCGGCGCCTTGAGGCAAGCGCGCAAGCCGGCGCATCGGTGCATCGGCAGCTAGCGGCAAGTGTCATGCGTCGAACGTTGCATCATGCGACAGCCGGATATGCAGCCGATGCATCTTGCGATAGAGCGTGTTACGGCTGATGCCGAGCGCCTTGGCGACGTTACTGACGTTCCACCGATGTTCGTCGAGCATCGCCAGCACCGTCTCGCGTTCGTTCAGTTGAATCGCGTTGAGCGCGGTGGTGTCGGCGTCGTCGGCAAGGTGGGTCAGTGGCTCGTCAGCGTGCGCGAGCGCAGGCATATCGGGTTCGCGCGCCGCCGCGCGCTGTCCTTGCAGCAGTTCGGGAGGCAGATGCGCGCATTGGATCGGCTGCCCGTCCGATAGCGCGATCGCCATTTGCAGGATGTGGCGTAACTGGCGGATATTGCCGGGCCAGGCATAGTCGAGCAGCGCACGCCGAGCTTCGGCCGTGAGCTCGGGCGGGTCCTCGGTCTCGTTCTCCAGCAAATGCAAAATGAGCGGCAGTTTGTCGGCACGCTCGGCAAGCGGCGGCAGATTGATCTCGATGCCTTTGAGCCGGTAGTAGAGATCTTCGCGAAACTGCCCGGTCTGCACCAGCTCGAGCAAATTGCGGTGGCTCGCGCTGATCAACTGAAATTCGACTTTCACCGTGGTTTCCGCGCCAAGCGGCGTGACCTCGTGCGATTCGATCACGCGCAGCAATCGCGCCTGCAAGGCGAGCGGCATGTCGCCGATCTCATCGAGAAACAACGTGCCGCCACTGGCCTGAACGATCTTGCCGCGCCGTCCTTCGCGCTGGGCCCCCGTGAAAGCGCCGGCGCGATAGCCGAAGAGCTCGCTCTCAATCAGGCTTTCGGGCAGCGACGCGCAGTTCACGGGTACGAACGGCCCGGTTGCGAGCGGACTGATGCTATGCAGCGCCTGCGCGAACACATCCTTGCCGGTGCCGGTCTGGCCGCGCACGATGATCGGGATCTTGCGCTGGATGACGCGCGCAGCCAGTTGGATCTGCGAGGCCATGCGCGGATCGCCGAACTCCAGGTGCGAGATCTTGTCGAGCCGGCCGGCGGCCTGTGCGGTTTCGCGTGCCGGCCGCCGCGCGGATGAAGGCGCGGCCGGCGCGATGATTCGTGTGGCGCGCGCGGCACTCGTGTTTTGCGGCGTTTGCGCAATCAGGAAGAAACGATTGGTGCCGTTCGCGCTATAAACCGTGATCGGGTGGAACGAGCCACGAATGCTGCGCGCGATCATGTCTTCGATCGAGGCGTTGAACGCTTGATTGATCGGCTTGCCGCGCAGATCGTCGAGCGCGCGGTGGCCCAGCTGAAACACTGCGCTGCGGTTGGCCGCGAGAATGTTGCCGTCGTCGTCGACGGCGAGCTTTCCGCCGTGCAGCGTGCCGACGAATTCCGGCCGGCTATGAAACTGAATGATGTTGACATCGCGAAATCGGGCGCTCATGAGCCGGTTCTCGATCATCTGACGGGACATGCTCACCAGCACGAGCGAATGCTGCTGCAGCAACTGCGAACGGCTCGTGACGTCGAGCGCGCCGGCAATCGCCCCTCGCTCGTCGAAGATCGGCGCGGCGGTACAGGTCAGCGATGTATATCGCGCAAAGAAATGTTCGTGTTGGCGCACAGCGATGCAATCGCGCTCGGCGATGCAGGTGCCCATGCCGTTCGTTCCCGCTTCGCGCTCGCTCCACAGTGCGCCGATACGCAGGCCGTCGGCGCCGATCGCCTCGGCGAACGGGACCGACGAGACCTGATGGACGATCAGCCCGTCCGCGTCGACGAGCACCACGGCCAGTTCCGGATCGGCGAGCTGCTGATAGAGCGTGGTCATCTCGAGCTTGGCGCAGGCGATCAGATCGCCTACGGCGTCGCGGCGCATAGCCAGTTCGTGATCGGTCAGCACCGGCGGCATCACGAACCGTCCGGGGTCGAGTTGAAATTCGTTGACGCAGCGCGCCCACGATTGAGCGACGGACTCGCTCATCGAATGAGGATGATGATTGACGACGTCTAGCACTTCACGGACATGCGAACTGCTGTCGGCGAGCAATGACATGGGGGTTGTCTCCAAGGCGTGCAACTCGCGTAACCGAACTGGGGTTGCCGCGATGGCCGCTCTTTAATTAACGTTTGTCCCCTGGCACCACGGTTTCTCGCGTCCGCGTGTGCGACGGCGCAACTCAAGCGTGCGTCTTATTTCGGCCGGCGTGCCACGCCGGCTTGGAAAACTTTACCCTCGATGACGCGGCTATTCAATAAGAAGTCGCATTACGCGGCTGCGCATCCGTCGAATTTTTGCTTACTCGAAGGGGCCGCGAGCGATGGAGCCCTGGTTCAGGCGCCGTGGAATGATTGCATCGGACGATAGGGTCGATGACACGCCCGTGCGCGCCGAGCCGCGCAGGCGCGCAGCGCGATGGCTGCGCCGCGGCCAAGCCGATGCCGGTTATTTGGCGGCCGTCGCGGCCTGTGCATTCAGTCCGCAGGCCCGGTACGCTTTTGCTTGCAGGACATGGAATGCTTTGCCGCGGGCACGGGCGTGATCGGTACGGAACTCGGCGCCGCCCTGGCCGCCGAGCGAGGCGTAGCGGGCGAACGTCGATTCATCCACGAATTGGTCGTATGCAAGGGTGGCGGCCATCTTGTCCACCACGCACGAGCACTTATAGAGGTTCGCGAACTCGTGGCCGTTCTCGTCCATGCAACTGAGCACAAATTCGACGCGGCCCTCGGTCGGATAGTCGTAGCCCTGACCCTGATGGGCAGCGGCGTTGCCGACAGCGTCGGCGTGCGCGGCCGAGCCCATCGTGGAAACGGCTGCGGCCATGGCCACGAGGTAGCCGAGCACCGTCATCGGGCGACCCATCGGTTTCATATCGATCTCCTCATTCATTGCTCGATGCAAACTGGCCGTATCTAACAGGTTTCATGCCAGCCGAACATGCGTGCCGCGCCGCGGTCCTCGTCGCATGTTTGCCGTATGCATCGGCGACGGCGCACACGCGGCCGGCGTGACACTTTGCTCCAAGCGCGGATGCCGTGCTTGCGCGAGAATGCGCGGCGTCATCCGAGCCCGGCCGCGGCCATGCGTGCTTCTTCGAACGCTTGCGCGTAGCCGAGGTAGACCGGTTTGCCGCTGGTACGCATCTGAACGAACAGGCGGTGCTCGACCTGATACTTGACGTTGCCGATCGCCAGCGCGCCGATGCCGATCGGGCCCGCGTCCCCGTTCGGACCAATCGGTTTGCCGTCGTTCATCGCGCCCACGCCGGCAATCCCTTCGGGCTGCAGTGCGTTGACATCGGCCGCAATGAGCAGGCGTCGCGCATGCGTGAGGTCGTCGGCGCTGGCCACCTGAATCCCCGCGCTCGCCGTTGCCATCAGTATTTCCGTATCCGCAAGCACGGTACGCAACGCTTTGACCGATGCGGTGCTCGCCGCGGTCGTCGCAATCGCCAGGCGCTCGTTGATTTCATCGCTGACTCGCCTTGCGCGCGCAAGCGACTGATGGCTTGCGATCGTCACGTCCGCGCCGAGCGAGGCCGCCATGGCGGCAGTCATGCGCCCGACCGCGCCGGTCCCTCCGAGGATGAGCACGCGCTTGCCGCCCAACTCCATTTCGTGCGTGCGTCTCAAGTGGCGCTCGGCGAGCGCCACGAGCGCAGCTGCCGTCGTATAGGATCCGCTTGGATCGGCGAACACCGACACTTCGAACGGCGGCACCATCGCCTTGCGCGCGATCTCCAGCATGTCGCCCGCGAGCATGACGTCGTGCCCGCCAATGAAGATGCCCGTGCGCGAGACGCCCTTCGGCCCACGCGAGAAAATCGCGTCCTGCGTCAGATTCATCACCATCGTTGCGTCGACATTGCAGTACGGGACGATGACTTGATAGCCCGCGTCGACGGCCATGTTGACGTCGAATGGGCTGATCTGCGGCGCCGCCGTAAACATGTGCAGGATATAAGGCCTTTCGGCGGTGTCTCGCATGACGGCTGGGTCTTTTCGTTGCACTTGAATGGTTCGGCGATGCTAAGCAGGACCCATACCAGGCGCCCGCGCGGCCGCAAGCGCAAACGGCGCGGCGGCTCGACGCCCATCGCTCCGACCCGCCTTCCACGCGAACCGTGAACCGTGCGCAGCCGTGCGCGTTTGGCTGCGCCGACGTCCTCGCGGAGTTGACACAGAATGTCTCGCGCTAGACGCGCGCCGTTGCAACAGCCAATGCTGCGCCGCGGGGTATCGGCGCGCGCCGCCCGCATTTGCTTCGTTCGTCACGACGCGATACGGCCGCAAAAGCGCATCCCTAAAGGCCGATGCGATTTTTATCCGTTGCAGCGCTTCATGCGGCACCGCACACCGGCATGGAACGTGCGTTATGGCCGCTCACGCCAAGCAAGCCTACTTTGAAGAGGACGACAGCGTAAATCGTTACCCGCATTCGAGAGAGCGCGCCCGATGCGATCAGGTAGCGTGGGTCATTCGTTCGTGAGTTAACAGCAAGACAATTCTGGAGGAGAAATGAACTTACGCACCATGGTTCTAGGGCTCGCGATGCTTGCATCAGGGGCCTTCATGCCACTCGCGGCACATGCGGATGCCGATCTGGACAAACTGATGAAGAACCCTGCGAACTGGGCGACGCAGGCAGGGGATTACTCGAATCACCGCTACAGCGCTCTAAAGCAGATCAACACCTCGAACGTGAAGAACATGCAGGTGGCGTGGACGATGTCCACGGGCGTGTTGCGGGGCCACGAAGGCTCGCCGCTCGTCGTGGGCGACACGATGTACATCCACTCGCCCTACCCGAACAAGGTCATCGCCGTCAGCTTGAAGGATCAGACCTTCAAGTGGATGTATCAGCCGCAGCAAGACGATCAGACCGTGTCCGTGATGTGCTGCGATACGGTCAACCGCGGCCTTGCCTACGGCGACGGGAAGATCTTCCTGCAGCAAGCCGATACGACGCTCGTCGCGCTCAACGCCAAGACGGGTGACGTCGTATGGAGCGCGAAGAACGGCGATTCGAAGAAGGGCGAAACGAATACGAACGCACCGCACGTGTTCGGCGACAAAGTGCTGACAGGCATTTCGGGCGGCGAGTTCGGCGTGCGCGGCCGCCTTATCGCGTACGACATGAAGAGCGGCAAGCCCGCGTGGACGGCCTACAGCACAGGGCCCGACAACGAAATCCTGCTCGATCCCGACAAGACGATGACGTGGACGGACGGCAAGATGATGCCGGTCGGCAAAGATTCGTCGCTCAAGACTTGGAAGGGCGATCAGTGGAAGATCGGCGGCGGCACCACATGGGGCTGGTATGCGTGGGATCCGAAACTCAACCTCGTCTACTACGGATCGGGCAACCCCGGCACGTGGAACCCGACGCAGCGGCCCGGCGACAACAAGTGGTCGATGACGATCTTCGCGCGCGACCTGAACACCGGCATGGCGAAATGGGTTTATCAAATGACGCCGCACGACGAATGGGACTACGACGGCGTCAACGAGATGATCTTGGCCGACCTCACGATCAAAGGCCAGCCGGTGCCGGCGATCGTTCACTTCGACCGCAACGGCTTCGCTTATACGCTCAATCGTGTCACGGGCGAGCTGCTGGTCGCGCAGAAGTACGACCCAGCGGTCAACTGGGCCGATCACATCGACATGACGAGCGGCAAGCCCGTTCGCAACGCGGCGTATTCGACGCAGGCCGCGGGCGCCGATCATAACGTGAAGGACATCTGTCCGTCCGCGCTCGGCTCGAAGGACGAGCAGCCGGCTTCGTTCGATCCGAACTCCAAGCTCTTCTTTGTGCCGACGAACCACGTGTGTATGGACTACGAGCCGTTCGAAGTCGATTACACCGCCGGTCAGCCGTATGTCGGCGCCACGCTCTCGATGTATCCGGGGCCGAAGGACCCCGGCGTGGGTGGCGCGAACCAAGGCAAGACGGTCGAGAACGCCATGGGCAACTTCATTGCGTGGGATGCGGCGAAGGGCAAGATCGTGTGGTCCAAGCCCGAGAAGTTCTCGGTGTGGTCGGGCGCGTTGACGACAGCGGGCGACATTGTCTTCTACGGAACGCTGGAAGGCTACCTGAAGGCGGTGGATGTGAAGACGGGCAAGGAACTTTGGAAGTTCAAGACGCCCTCGGGCATCATCGGCAACGTCTTCACGTATCAGTACGACGGCAAGCAGTACGTGGGCGTGTACTCGGGCATCGGCGGCTGGGCCGGCATCGGTCTCGCGGCCGGCCTGAAGAAGTCCACCGAAGGCCTGGGCGCCGTGGGCGGCTATCGCGAACTGGCGAAGTACACGGCACTGGGCGGCACGCTGTTCGTATTCGCGCTGCCCGAAAAGAGCTGACGGCATGCGGTGCGCGCCGCACGCGAAACCCGCGGCGGCGCGCCGACATGCCGCGACATTCGACCCATTCAGAGGTTGTACCCGCCCGTGACGCAGTCTCTCGCATGGGAAGCGTCGCGGGCCATGACATATCGAAGGAGACGCTCGTATGAAAGGCCGTTCAATCTTGTTGCTGGCGACAATTGGAGCTGTAGTCGCACTGCCCGTTGTCTTCGCCCAGAATCAGCCGGCGCTGGCGCAGCAGGTGACATACAAGGTCGTCGATGGCAACAAGGTCGACAAGCATACGTTCGATGGATGGCATACCTGGCGCGCGCTCGATTGCGAGCGTTGTCACGGGGCGCAGCAGCAGGGTCTCGTCGGCCCTTCGCTGGTGGATGCGCTGAAGACCATCGACAAAGACGAGTTCAAGCGGACGATCTTCGGCGGCCGTCTTGCCAAGGGGATGCCCGACTTCAGTTCGAGCCCTAGGATGCAACAGCATTGGGAAGATCTCTATACGTACTTGAAGGGTCGTTCCGACGGGAAGATCAAGCCCGGCGATTTGACCTTGATGGAAGGTAATTGATGCGAGCGGCGCCACTGATCCGGAGGTCTGCGATGCGATCGAGCAAACGAATGTCCGCGCATGTCATGCTGATGGCTGTCGCTTTGGGTTGCGCGGCGCTCGCGAGCGCCGCCGTGCGTGCGGATGCCGCCGTGCTGCCGCACAACGACGGCGCCGACGGTGTGCTGCGCGTCTGCGCCGACCCGAACAACATGCCCCTTTCCAACGACAAGGGCGAAGGCTACGAGAACAAAATCGCGAACGCGATGGCGCAAGACTTCGGTTATAAGGTCGAGTACACCTATTTTCCGCAGCGTATCGGCTTCGTCCGTCATACGCTGCGCGAAAAGCTGGCCGATGGCGGCGCCTACAAGTGCGACCTCATCATCGGCGTGCCGAAGGGCTATGACCTTACCTCCACCACGCATCCGTATCTGCGCTCCACCTATGCGATGGTGCTGCCGAACAAGCCCGAATTCGCGGGCGTCAAGACGCCCGAGGATCTGTTGAAATTGCCGCCCGACGCGTTGCACAAACTGCGGTTCGGGATCTTCACGCAAACCCCTGCCGTCGACTGGCTGCTGACAAACGGTCTGATCGAGCAAGCCCACTCGTATCAGATTCAGTCGGGCGACCCGCAGGCCTATCCCGGTGAGATCGTGGAGCGCGATCTTGTGGCGGGCAATATCGACGTGGCTTTTCTGTGGGGGCCGATCGCCGGCTATTTCGCGAAACGGGCCGGCGACGCCGTGCGCGTCGTGGCGTTTCCGCCGCAAAAGGATATTCGCTTCGATTACGAGATCTCGATGGGTGTGCGCTATGGCGAGAAGCAATGGCACGACAAGATCGATCAATGGATTGGCGGGCATCAGGATAAAATCGACGCCATTTTGACGGGCTACGACGTCCCGCTGCTGCAGCCCGTCGATTCCGCGCAAGTCCCCGCATCGGGCGGATCGCAATGATCGCGCGCTTGTTTCGCGCCCGGCGCCGAGTACCGCTGGCCGTGCTGGCCGTGCTGGCCGGTGCGTGCCTGCTTGCGCTCGGTGCAGCGCGAGCGGCCGATGGCATGGCGTCTTCGGATGCCGAAGCGAAGCCCTCGCCGGAGATTACGCCGGCCGAGCAGCTCGTTTTCACGACCGACCACATGCGCGGTGTCGCGCCGCAAACGGAGCTCGAATATGCACTGGCCGCCACGGGCAGCGGGGCGCAGGGTAGGGAGCACGATGCCGCCGGTGGCAGCGCGACTGGCACGGATGTCGTACGCGTGCTCGTGCACAGCCGGGGCAATGCGAAGGGCGACGCGCAGGTGTCCGACCACAGCGGCGCGGTTACGCTGCCGACGGAAGGGCTGCCCTGCAACCCCGTCGTCCTCAAAAGCGCCTGCGCCTCGCGCTGGCCGAGGGGCCGAAGATCATGGCGGTGATGA
>CBIHOQ010000008.1:0-121769 GCA_966212065.1 uncultured Burkholderiaceae bacterium | reverse complement strand
AGAATTGGAACAAAACAAATTAGCTAAACGTTGCACTTGACTCTTGAGACCGCCCTTACAGGATCTGGCTCGCCCAAGAGTGACTCAGATGTCGACATTTGGGTGAAGGCGATCAACAAACCAGTGGATACGCGTAAAAGTTTGTTCGGGAAATTCAAGGAGCCCGACGTCTACTTTCCGGTGTTCAACGCAGACTACAATCGCTGGCGAGAGAAACACCATAGGGGCGGCGACTTTATGGTGTACTCAAAGCCCGTTTACCTGAAATTGAAGAAACCAATCGACCTCAAACTTGGTGAGATATGCGGATTAGAGCCCTCAAGTTCATTGGCCTAGCTCTTTTGATTTATATTGCGGTGGGTTTGGTTGTTCATTTCACTCGGCCCCATTATGGTCGCTGCGATTTTTACAACCGGCCGGACACGTTGGACGGTGGCGTAAAGCTCCTGAACGGAGTTTCATACCGATTCCAAATGTGTGGCACTGGTGGCAACGATCAGGACGGGACGGACGATAAAATCGAGCTAAAGGTTTTTAGCGATAAGGGCGAGCTTCTCGCCAGACGGTATTTTTCAGTTAATTGGTATGCGGGCAGTAGCTTTCACGAGCCTTTGACATACGAAGGCGAGTTTGTTCGGTATATTGATGTGGCTGAAAATTCAGGGTTCGAAAAACGCTTGAGTATCCCCCCAACAAAGTGGGATTGGATTCGAGCTAGATTGCCGTTATTTTGAGTCTGCAAAATATAAAAGCACCTGCCATGGTGCTTTTATATTTAAAATCTTCCAGATAACAGGATTTCAGTACGAGTGGTCTGCTGATACCTTGCGAATCTTGCGTATCAGCAGGAAGGAAGGCAACCCGCACACGAAAGACAGCAAAAAGAAGGATTTTCCGATTGTGCTATCTATGTGCAGAATCGAAAAAAGCATAAACAGAAGGCATGCACCAGAATAGCCGTATAACAGTGCAAGACTTTGGCGGAAGGTTTGACCCATTCCATTACACACAAGTCGGCGTGAGCGGCTTGTAAACTTCCGCGGCTTGTCGTTTACTCTTGCTTTTTGCGCGACGGACGAATGGCAGGAGCAACGGAGAGCTGGGCGGCAATGGAATTCAAGGGAATCGATCTGGGCGACAAGCGGCTGAACCGGCGGTCGATCCTGCTGGCCGAACAACTGTCGGGCAATCCGACGGCGAGCATTCCGCAGGCGTGCGGCGGCTGGGCCGAGACGGCCGCGGCTTATCGGTTCTTCGCGCAGGACAAGCTGGACTGGACCGACGTCATGGAGCCACACTGGCAGTGTGCTCGGCTGAGCGGATGCGGGCATGCGAGGTGGTGCTGTGCCTGGATGACACGACGGAGTTGAACTTCAACGGGCAGGACATCGCCGGACTGGGGCCGTTGTCGTATGAAGCACAGCGCGGCACGTACGTTCACGCGACCTACGCGGTCACGCCACAGCGTGAACCGTTGGGCGTGCTCAATGCCTGGATGTTGGCGCGTGAGCGCAAGGGCGCTGATGGGGTGCGTGGCGGCGAGAAAGAAAGCACGCGCTGGATCGAAGGATACGAACGGGTGGCTGAGCAGGCGGCGGATCTGCCCGGCACACGGTTGGTGTATGTCGCTGACCGAGAGTCGGACATCATCGCGCTGATGCGCTGATGCGCTGATGCGCCGAGCGCACGATCTCGGCTGTCCGGCAGACTGGTTGATTCGTGCCCAGCACAATCGCGTGTTGCCCGCGGGTCAAAGACTCTGGGATCACGCCACGCAAGCCGAGCCGCTTGGTGAAATCCGCTTCACGTTGCCGGGTCGCCAGCGACAGAAGGCGCGGGAAGTTCACCAGCAAATATGGAGTCGACGGATCGATCTGCCCGATGCCCATGGTGGTGTGGTGTCGATTAGTTGCCTGGTCGCGCGCGAGATAGACGCGCCGACCGGCGTGACACCGATCGAATGGCGCTTGCTGACCAATCGCGACGTGCCGGATCTGGCCGAGGCTGCGCAGCTGATCGATTGGTATCGTGCCCGCTGGGAGGTGGAAACCTTCTTTCATGTGCTAAAAAACGGTTGCCGAGTCGAGGCGCTACAACTGAGCACGAGCGAACGCATCGAGCGCGCACTGGCGGTGTTCATGGTGATGGCGTGGCGCATTGCGCGTCTCATGCGGTTAGGCCGCACTTGCCCGGACCTCGATGCCGGACTGCTGTTTGAGCCAGACGAATGGAAGGCGGCCTTCATCCTCAACAAGAAGACCCCGCCCGACAACCCGCCGCAACTCAATGAAGTGGTACGGCTCGTCGCCAGGCTCGGGGGCTTCCTCGCGCGCAAAGGCGATGGCGAGCCTGGCGTCAAAACCATCTGGCTAGGCATGCAGCGAATCGTGGACTTCGTTGCTGGCATCAGATATATGCGCGACGTTGGGCTGCAGACTTGTGTGTAATGGAATGCGCATTACCGGCGTTTCAGAACAAAAAAGCCGCTGAACCTTGCGGAACAGCGGCTTTTTCTTGAAGCTGGTGGCGAATCAGGGACTCGAACCCCGGACCTGCGGATTATGATTCCGTCGCTCTAACCAACTGAGCTAATTCGCCGAAAGAAGCCGGATTATGACGACGACGGGCCGCGCTGTCAACTCCCCGGTGCAATCCGCGACCCGCCTCGGACGGCTACACGCGCTCGGCCCGCCATCCTCCCCCTAATCCCTCGAATAGATATCCGAGTCCTTGGTCTCCTTCACGAACAACATCCCGATCACGAACGTCCCAAGCGCCACCGCGACCGGATACCACAGCCCCGAGTAGATGTTGCCCTGCGCCGCGACAATCGCAAACGCCGTCGCCGGCAGGAAGCCCCCGAACCAGCCGTTGCCGATGTGATACGGCAGCGACATCGACGTATACCGAATCCGAGTCGGGAACATCTCCACCAACATCGCCGCGATCGGTCCGTACACCATCGTCACGTAAATCACGAGCACCGCCAGGATCGCCACCGTCATCGGCCAGTTCAACTGCGAAGGATCGGCCTTCGGCGGATAGCCCGCGCTCTTGAGCGCCCCCGAAAGCGTCTTCTCGAACGCCTTAGCCTTGTCCTTCGCATCGGCGGCCTTGCCGTCGAACGTGTCGATTACCGTATCGCCTACCTTGATCTGCGCCTGCGTCCCGGCTGGCGCAGCCACGTTCGCGTAGTTCAAGCCAGACTTGGCCAGCGAGCTCTTGGCGATATCGCATGAACTCGTGAACTTCGCCGTGCCCACCGGATTGAACTGGAACGAGCACTCGTCCGGGTTCGCCACGACGACGATCGGCGATTTTTGCCCGGCCGCTTCCAGCGCCGGATTCGCATAGTGCGTCAGCGCCTTAAACAGCGGGAAGTAGGTCAGCGCGGCGATCAGGCAGCCCACCATGATCACAGGCTTGCGCCCGATCCGGTCGGACAGCGAGCCGAAGAACACGAAGAACGGCGTACCGATCAAAAGGGCCAACGCAATCAGGATGTTGGCGCTCGCGCCATCCACCTTCAGCGTCTGCGTCAAGAAGAACAGGGCGTAGAACTGGCCCGTGTACCAGACCACAGCTTGGCCGGCCGTCAAGCCGATCAGCGCCAAAATCACGATCTTCAGATTGCTCCACTGACCGAACGATTCCGTCAGCGGCGCCTTCGACGTCTTGCCTTCAGCCTTGATGCGTTCGAACGCCGGCGATTCGGACAGTTGCAGGCGAATCCAGACCGAAATGCCCAGCAGAATCAACGATGCAAGGAACGGAATGCGCCAACCCCAAGCACCGAATGCTTCTTCGCCGATCGACGTGCGCACGCCCAAGATCACGAGCAGCGACAGGAAGAGGCCAAGCGTCGCCGTCGTCTGAATCCAAGACGTGTAGTAGCCGCGACGATTCGCCGGCGCATGCTCGGCGACATACGTGGCCGCGCCGCCGTACTCGCCGCCCAGCGCGAGGCCCTGCAAGAGCCGCATGGCAATGAAGATGACCGGAGAGGCAAAGCCGATCGCCGCGTAACCGGGCAAGAAGCCGACGACGAAGGTCGACAAGCCCATGATCACGATCGTGATCAAAAACGTGTACTTGCGGCCAACCATATCGCCGAGCCGCCCGAACACGAGCGCGCCGAACGGACGCACGGCGAAGCCCGCCGCAAAGCCCAGCAGCGTAAAGATGAAAGCGGCTGTCGGATTGATACCGGAGAAGAAGCTCTTGCTGATGTACGCCGCGAGCGAACCCGCTAGATAGAAGTCGTACCACTCGAACACGGTGCCGAGCGACGACGCGAAGATCACCCGCTTCTCGTCACTCGTCATCCGCCCGCGCGAAATTTGCCCGCCAACGGTTGCCATGAGTCGTCTCCAAATAATTTTGATAATAAGTTCGCAGACGGCCGGACTCGGCGCATCCCCGTCGTCGATTATTGGAAGGCAAACTTACGGCGCACTGACGCCCGAGACACTTTCGTTGTCTATTCGTTAGAAACGAAGGGAATCCGTTTTGCAGCGTTCGTTTCGAAAAATCGGTCAATGCCGGCGATACAGCCGCCATCGTCGATTTTCCGATGCTGCGAGCGCTCTTGCGGCCCCGGCGTCTTAGGGTAACTCCGGGGTGCTGTGCGAAAGCGGTAGCTCGATGCGCACGAGCGTGCCGGCCAGGCGGGGCGATGCCTGATAGATGTGATCTTCGAGCGTCAGCGTGCCGCCGTGCATTGTCGCGATTTCACGAACGATCGAAAGGCCCAGGCCGCTGCCGTCGCCTTCGCGCCCAAGAATCCGGTAGAACCGCTCGACCACCCTCGGGCGCTCGGCCGGCGCGATACCGGGCCCCGTATCTTCGACCTCGAGATGCACTTGATTCGTGTCCCGCCGTGCCGCCACGCGAACGGTGATCTGGCCACCGGCCGGCGTGTAGCGGATCGCGTTGTCGATGACGTTCGACAGCATTTCCCGCAGCATTACCCGATTGCCTTCGACGAAAACCGGCTCGTCGGGGCCTTCATAGCCGAGATCCATCTGCTTGGCGAGTGCCGCGCGCACCCAATCGCGCACAGCCAGGCGTGCCAAGTGCGTCACTTCCACGTGTGTGAAGACTTGCCCCGACATCCGGTTCTCGGCGCGCGCGAGCGCCAGCAGTTGGGTGACGAGGCGAGCGGCTTGATCCGCTCCAGTGGCAATCTGCTCGAGCGAGCGGCGCACCTCGGGCGAAACATCGTCGCGTAGCGCAAGCTCCGCCTGCATATGCAGCCCGGCGAGCGGCGTCTTCATCTGGTGCGCAGCATCGGCGATGAACCGCTTTTGCAAATCGATGTTCTGCTCGAGCCGCGTGAGCAAGTCGTTGAACGAAGTGACGAGGGGCTCGATTTCCGGCGGCGCGCTCGACGCTTCGAGCGGCGAAAGGTCGTCGGGCCGGCGAGCGCGCAGGTTCTCCTGCAGCATCGTCAGCGGCGCGAGCCCCCGCGAGAGCCCGAACCAGACGAGCACGATCGCCAACGGCAAAATGACGAACTGCGGCAGGATCACGCCTTTGATGATGTCGTTGGCGAGTGCGCTGCGCTTGTCGAACGTTTCGGCCACTTGGACGAGCACCGCCTGCTTCTCGCCGCCTGGCGCAAGCTCCACCGTCGTATAGGCGATGCGGATGTCGTTGCCGTGCAGCGTGGCGTCGCGAAATTCGACGAGGCCCGGCTGTGGGCGGTCATCCTCGGGCGGCAGCGGCATGTCGCTCACCCCGGCGACGAGCTCGCCGCGCGTGCCGAGCACCTGGTAGAAGACTTTATCGACGTTATCGCCGCTCAGAAAATCACGGGCGGCTTGCGGCAAGCTCAGCGTGGCGATGCCATTCACCGGATGAATTTGCCGCGCGAGCACGTAGGCGTCGGTTTCGAGCCCGCGATCGAACGGTCCGTTCGCGATCGTCTTGGCGACCAGATAGGTCACGGCGATACTCATCGGCCACAGCAGCAATAGCGGCGCGAGCATCCAGTCGAGGATTTCGCCGAATAGCGAACGGGGACGGCGAGCCGTTGCCGCCTCGGCTTCGTCGGGCGGCGCGAACGGGTTCGCGTAGACGGCGTCGCGTTCGGCGTCGGCGTCGGCACTCTGCTGCGTGTGCAGCGCGCGCGGTGCGTGTAGCGGCGGGCCGGACGCGTGCTCGGGCTGAGCGTCGTCTTTCGCGGAAACGGGCGAAGCCACGGTATGCCTACTTTGGCCGGGTGTTCGCGATCGCACCGGGCTGTGCCGGGGGAGGCACGGTCACTGTCGGGACGTCGGGCGCGGCGCCATCGACCGCCGAGGCTGTGGCTGCCGGTGCGCCTGCGCAGTTCGCGGCGGGTTTCTCTAAACAGTAGCCGAGGCCCCGCACGGTGATGATGTGCACGCCGCTCGGCTCGATTTTCTTGCGCAGGCGGTGGACGTAGACTTCGATCGCGTTGTTGCTGACCTCCTCGCCCCACTCGCAGAGGTGGTCGACGAGCTGCTCTTTAGAGACGAGCCGCCCGATGCGCTGCAGCAGCACTTCGAGCACGCCGAGCTCGCGCGCCGAAAGGTCGATCACTTGATCGTTGACCGACGCAACGCGTCCGACCTGATCGTAGGCCAGGGAGCCATGCCGCACGACGGTTGGGCCGCCGCCGCTGCCGCGCCGCGTGAGCGCGCGCACGCGCGCCTCGAGCTCGTTCAGATGAAACGGCTTGCTCATGTAATCGTCGGCGCCCAGATCAAGCCCCTTGACGCGCTCGTCGACGCCGTCGGCGGCTGTCAGAATCAGCACGGGCAAGCTCGAATTGCGCGCGCGCAAGCGGCGCAGGACTTCGAGCCCGGACATGCGGGGCAGGCCCAGATCGAGAATCAAGAGGTCGAACGACTGCATCGTCAGCGCGGCATCGGCCTCGCTCCCCCCCTTGACGTGATCGACCGCATAGCCCGATTGGCGGAGTGATCGGACGAGGCCGTCCGCGAGTATGCTGTCGTCTTCGGCAATGAGTATTCGCATGGTGCGCCGCGCGGCCCGCCGGTACTTGCGTGCCGGCGCTGGGCGGGTGTCTCCGCTGGTCTTATAGGGATCTGAGGTGAGACGGTTCGCGAGGCGCCGCAGCGTTTCCGTTGCCGCAACGCAAATCCGCCCCGGCGGGCTTGCACAAAACCCTGTTTTTTTATACAGTGTCTGCGTTTCGTGCGCCAGCCGGAAGATATGCCGCGAGCGTGCGCCACTAGCCAGTAACTAGCCAGTAACTAGCAAGTGGCCTTCGCGCTCCGCCGGCCGGCCCGCCCGCCTCAGACGCCCGCTCATCATAGCAAAGGACGATTCATGGAAGAAAGCAAGAAAGGCCCGGCTGGACTGACTGCCGAAAAAAGCAAAGCGCTCGCCGCTGCGCTCGCGCAGATCGAGAAGCAGTTCGGCAAAGGGGCGGTCATGCGGCTCGGCGATGGCGAGGTGGCCGAGGACATTCAAGTCGTGTCGACGGGCTCGCTGGGCCTTGACATCGCACTCGGCGTCGGCGGCCTGCCGCGCGGGCGCGTGGTCGAAATCTACGGGCCGGAATCGTCGGGTAAGACGACGCTGACGCTGCAAGTCATCGCCGAAATGCAAAAGATCGGCGGCACCGCGGCGTTCATCGATGCCGAGCACGCGCTCGATATCCAATATGCATCGAAGCTAGGCGTAAACGTCAACGATCTGCTCGTCTCACAGCCCGATACGGGTGAGCAGGCGCTCGAAATTGCCGATGCGCTCGTGCGCTCGGGCTCGATCGACATGATCGTCATCGATTCGGTCGCGGCGCTCGTGCCCAAGGCCGAAATCGAAGGCGAAATGGGCGATTCGCTGCCGGGCCTGCAAGCGCGGCTGATGTCGCAGGCGCTGCGCAAGCTCACCGGCACGATCAAGCGCACGAACTGTCTCGTCATCTTCATCAATCAGATCCGGATGAAGATCGGCGTGATGTTCGGCAACCCCGAAACCACGACGGGCGGCAATGCGCTGAAGTTCTACGCTTCGGTGCGGCTCGATATCCGCCGTATCGGCTCGATCAAGAAGAACGACGAAGTGATCGGCAACGAAACGCGTGTGAAGGTCGTCAAGAACAAGGTGGCGCCGCCGTTCCGCGAAGCGATCTTCGACATTCTCTACGGCGAAGGCATTTCTCGCCAAGGCGAAGTCATCGATCTCGGCGTGCAGGCGAAGATCGTCGACAAGGCCGGCGCTTGGTATAGCTACAGCGGTGAGCGAATCGGCCAGGGCAAGGACAACGCACGCGAGTTTCTGCGTGAGAACCCCGACATTGCGCGCGAGATCGAAAACCGGATCCGCGAGTCGCTTGGCGTCAGCGCGATGCCGGCTGGCCGTGGCGACGCTGTTGAAGTGGCCGGCGAAGAGAAGTAAGCCGCGTGATACGCAAAGGCCGGTCCGTGCCGGGCGGTCAGCCTGACGGGCGCCGCTTCGGCGTCCGTGATGGGCGGCGCTGGGATCGGCCGGGCGCTAAAGCGGATATCGGGGCGGGGTCCGGCTCTGATCCGTCCGGCGTCGAGGCATCGGGCGTCAATGTGTTCGGCGCCGATGCGTCGGGCGGCGACCTGCCGGGCGGCAATCCGCCGGGCGGCGATCCGCTCGATCCGTCGTCGGATTACGCTGCACCGGATTCATCGTCTTCCGCGTTCCAGCAGGCCGGCCGCTCGCGGCGGCCCACGCGTTCGCTTAAAATGCGAGCGATCGACTACCTCTCGCGGCGCGAATACAGCCGCACCGAATTAAGCCGCAAGCTGGCGCCGTTCGTCGACGAGGGCGACACACTCGATCCGCTTCTCGATGCCCTCGAGCGTGAAGGCTTGTTATCCGACGCGCGTTTCGCCGAAAGCGTCATGAACCGGCGTTCGGCCCGCATGGGCGCGAGCCGCATCGTCAGCGAGCTACGGCAGCACCGGCTTGACGACACCCTCGTCGAATCGGTCGCGTCCAAGTTGCGCGACACCGAGCGGGCCCGCGCCCAGGCGGTATGGCGTAAGAAGTTTGGTCAACTGCCGCAATCGCCGGCCGATCGCGCCAAGCAGGCGCGCTTTCTCGCCATGCGCGGTTTCTCGCACGCAACGATTTCGCACATCCTGAAGGGCGAGGACGATTGGAGCGATGAGTAAACGCCGGAACCACGCTAAGAAGAAGGCTAGGAAGAAGAACTGAGCGAACGGCCAGGGCGAAGAGAACGACTGAGGAGCGGGCTGAGGAGCCACTGAGGCTGAGAGGCCGGCCGAGAAAAGGGGCCGGCGTCCTCACATACTCAGTATGTTAAAATCGGCCGGTTTTCTCTCCAGCCGCCCCCCTCGCATGCCGCTTTCGTCGCCCGTTTCCCGTCAGTTGCGCCATCGCCGCGTAATTCGAGTGGAAGCCTTCGAACGAGACGACGGCCTGTGGGATATCGAGGCGTGTCTGACCGATCATAAGCCGCGCGACGTCGCATTGGCACCCGGTGTCCGGCCCAAAGGCCTACCGATCCATGAACTCTGGCTCCGCATCACCATCGACCGCAAGCTCACCATCGTCGACGCCGAAGCGTCGTCGGAATGGGTGCCTTATCCCGGTCACTGCGAAGCCGCCAATCCCGCCTACCGCGCCCTCATCGGTCTCAACCTCTTCAACGATTTCCGCCGCCACGCCCGGCGCTTGCTCGCCGGAACGGCAGGCTGCACGCATCTCACCGAACTCTGCGCCGTTTTGCCGACCGCCGCGATCCAAGCGTTCTCCGGCGATGTGTGGAACACGCGAGACAGCGCAACAGACACCGACAGCGCCGGCGATACGTCTACCGCTACCGGCGCCCAGCTCGCGGAGCCACCTTTTCAGCTCGGCCGCTGCCACGCGCTGCGGTTCGACGGCGAGGCGGTGCAACATTTCTATCCGCGCTGGTACGCTCACGCGCCGCGCGGCGCCGCAACGAGCGACGCGTCGGCAGGCGAGGCGCCGGTGGCCGTGACCCGGACGACGAAGTCCGATACGGTCGGCTCGAGGCCATTGCACGATCACGATCACGAAGTTCAATCCAACTCTCAGACTGAAGGGAATCACGCATGAAGATTCACGAGTACCAGGGTAAGGAAATCCTGCGGAAATTCGGTGTCGCGGTACCGCGCGGCAAGCCGGTGTTTTCGGTGGATGACGCGGTCAAGGCCGCTGAAGAGCTCGGCGGCCCGGTCTGGGTCGTCAAGGCGCAGATCCATGCGGGCGGCCGCGGCAAGGGCGGCGGCGTGAAGGTGGCCAAGTCGCTCGAGCAAGTTCGCGAGTACGCGAACCAGATCCTCGGCATGCAGCTCGTCACGCACCAAACCGGTCCGGAAGGCCAGAAGGTGAACCGCCTGCTGGTCGAAGAAGGCGCGGACATCAAGAAGGAACTCTATGTCGGCCTCGTGATCGACCGCGTGTCGCAAAAGGTCGTCGTCATGGCGTCGAGCGAAGGCGGGATGGACGTCGAGGAAGTCGCCGCGAAGACGCCGGAAGCAATTCATAAGGTAGCGGTCGATCCGTCGAAGGGGCTGCTCGATTCGGACGCAGACGATCTTGCAAAGAAGATCGGCGTGCCCGATGCATCAATCCCGCAAGCGCGCGCGATCCTGCAGGGTCTTTACAAGGCCACGTGGGAAACCGACGCATCGCTCGCCGAAATCAACCCGCTGATCGTCACGGGCGACGGCAAGGTGATCGCACTCGACGCCAAGTTCAACTTCGATTCGAACGCCCTGTTCCGTCATCCGGAAATCGTCGCGTATCGCGATCTGGACGAAGAAGATCCGGCTGAAGTCGAGGCATCCAAGTTCGACCTCGCGTACATCTCGCTCGACGGCAACATCGGCTGCCTCGTGAACGGTGCGGGCCTGGCCATGGCAACGATGGACACGATCAAGCTGTTCGGCGGCGAGCCGGCCAACTTCCTCGATGTCGGCGGCGGCGCGACGACCGAGAAGGTCACCGAAGCGTTCAAGCTGATGCTGAAGAACCCCGGCCTGAAGGCGATCCTCGTGAACATCTTCGGCGGCATCATGCGCTGCGACGTGATCGCGGAAGGCGTGATCGCCGGCTCGAAGGCGGTGAACCTGAATGTTCCGCTCGTCGTGCGCATGAAGGGCACCAACGAAGATCTGGGCAAGAAGATGCTCGCCGAATCCGGCCTGCCGATCATCGCGGCGGACAGCATGGAAGAAGCGGCCCAGAAGGTCGTCGCGGCTGCCGCGGGCAAATAAGCGCGCTTCGCTTCAAGGATACGCATGGCGGCGCGTGTGCGCCCCGGAGTGTGCCATCGCACGCAAGGGGACGCAGCGCGACGCCGAACGAACAGAGGTCAATACATGTCGATTCTGATCAACAAAGACACAAAGGTCATCACGCAGGGCATTACCGGCAAGACCGGTCAGTTCCATACGCGCGCATGCCGTGAGTACGCTAACGGCCGCGAAGCGTTTGTCGCGGGCGTGAATCCGAAGAAGGCCGGCGAAGATTTCGAAGGCATTCCGATCTACGCGAGCGTCAAGGAAGCGAAGGCCGAAACGGGTGCAACGGTATCGGTCATTTACGTGCCGCCCGCAGGCGCCGCAGCGGCGATCTGGGAAGCCGTCGAGGCCGATCTCGATTTGGCCATCTGCATTACGGAAGGTATTCCGGTTCGCGACATGATCGAAGTGCGCGATCGCATGCGCCGCGAAAATCGCAAGACGCTGCTGCTCGGGCCGAACTGCCCGGGCACGATCACGCCGGATGAGCTCAAGATCGGCATCATGCCGGGCCACATCCACCGCAAAGGCCGTATCGGCGTCGTGTCGCGTTCGGGCACGCTGACGTATGAAGCCGTGGCGCAATTGACGGCGCTTGGCCTTGGCCAATCGTCGGCGGTCGGTATCGGCGGCGATCCGATCAACGGTCTGAAGCACATCGACGTCATGCAGATGTTCAACGACGATCCGGAGACGGACGCCGTGATCATGATCGGCGAGATCGGTGGCCCGGACGAGGCCAACGCCGCTTACTGGATCAAAGACAACATGAAGAAGCCGGTCGTCGGCTTCATCGCCGGTGTAACGGCGCCTCCGGGCAAGCGCATGGGCCACGCCGGCGCACTGATCTCGGGCGGTGCCGATACGGCTGACGCAAAGCTCGAAATCATGGAAGCCTGTGGCATCAAAGTGACGAAGAACCCGTCGGAGATGGCCCGCCTGCTGAAGTCGATTTTGTAATCGGCAGCGCACGCACCGGCGGTATTGCGGTACGTGCGCGCGAACGGTAAGCGTTTTTGGTATCCTTGCGTAATTCTTTCGTAAGGCGGCCGAAGACGAACAGAAGCGAGGGAGCAGACAATGCTCCCTCGCTTTTTTATCTGCGCGATCGGCCCGCTTTTGATCCTGGAACGGGGATTGCCATCACACTCGACGCCATGCTCGACTTCTTTTCGACGCTCCATTGGGGTGCGGTTTTCCAGATCGTCGTCATCGACATTCTGCTCGGCGGCGATAACGCCGTCGTCATCGCACTTGCCTGCCGCAAGCTGCCCGATTCCCAGCGCATGCAGGGTGTGCTGTGGGGCACGGCGGGCGCGATCATCCTGCGTGTCGTGCTGATCGCGTTCGCGGTCGCGTTGCTCGACGTTCCGTTCCTCAAGTTCGGCGGCGGGCTGCTGCTGTTGTGGATCGGCGTACGCCTGATGGCGCCGAGCCACGATGCGCACGAGAACATCAAACCGGCCGACAAACTGATCGCTGCCATCAAAACGATCATCATCGCCGACGCCGTCATGAGTCTCGACAACGTGATCGCGATCGCGGGCGCGGCCGAAACGGCCGATCCCGAGCACCGCATCGCGCTCGTGATATTCGGCCTCGTGGTGAGCATTCCGCTAATCGTCTGGGGCAGCACGCTCGTGCTGCGCATGCTCGATCGCTTTCCCATCATCGTCACATTCGGTGCAGCCTTGCTTGGCTGGATCGCGGGCGGACTCATCATCAACGATCCGGCAGGCGACCGCTGGCCGCTGCTCGACGCGCCGCCTGCCGAGTATGGCGCGCACATCGCCGGCGTGTTGTTCGTCGTGGGCATCGGCTATTGGCTCAAGCGCCGTGCGCTGAGGCGCGAGGCAGCCGACGCCTCGGGATCGCATCGCACTCATTGAGCGAAGCGAGCGCCACCGGCTCCGGCCCCGCCCCGGCCCGTTATCACGCCGGTCCGCGGGTACGCTCGCGGCCACGCTCGCACCTGGCCGTTCGGCCGACTGTCCCGCGGCGGCGCTCGCGCATACGCTTCGATACGTTGCTCGTCCCTTCGTTGGCGGGCCATCGTTCACGGAGCGTATTCGCCGATGTCAGCCTTCGTTGTTTCCCTTGCCCGTCGTCTATGGTTCCGCGCCCTGACGCATGTTTTGTCGCACCGAGTGCCGAACGAAGCACCGTCCCCGGTGCCGCATCGAACCGGCCGATGCGGTTTTTCGCTGATCGAACTGATGATCGTGTTGGCGATCGTCGGCATCGTCGCTGCCTATGCGGTGCCGGCCTATCAGGATTATCTGGCGCGCAGCCGTGTCGGCGAGGGCCTGTCGCTTGCATCGGGCGCGCGGCTCGCGGTGGCCGAAAACGCTGCCGCCGGCAATGCGTTTAGCAGCGGCTACGTTGGGCCGCCCGGCACCCGCAACGTCGAAACCATCGCGGTCGACAATGAAACGGGAGAGATCGCGATTCGCTATACGACGCGCGTAGCGCCCGCGGGCACGGAAACGCTAGTGCTCGTTCCGTCGTTGCCCGATGCGTCCGATCCGCCAACCGCGCGCATCGCGCTCGAGCCGGGTGTCGTGCAGGGAGGGGCGCTGACTTGGGAATGCTTCGTATCGGGTAAGGAATCGTCATCGTTACCGGCGCCGGGTTCGGGGCCGAGCCCGATCGTGGCCGCGACGTTGCCGGGCAAGCTTGCGCCACCCGAATGCCGGGCCTGAGGGCGAGCAACAGGCGTGCGGTGGACCTGCGGCAGACAGATAGCTGCGCACACTGACACGAATTTTTGTATAGTGCGCCGGTTGCCGTCGGCCCCTATCCTCATGACATCTCCATTTACTCGTTATCTGTCGTTCACGTCGCTGGCTTTTGCGGCGATGCTGCCGTATGCCGTCACGAATCACACGTACCCGATTCCGACCTTCTACGCGGAGTTCACGGCGCTCTCGCTTTATTTGCTCGTCGGCGCGTCGGTATTGCTGATGACGGTCTCGGCTAGGCCGCGCGTCCCGTACGCCGTGCCGGCCGTCGCGCTCGTCCCGCTCGCGTTCGGCGCCTTGCTCCTGCTGCAAACGTTCGTGCTGCCGCTTGCGCAGCCTTCGATGGCTTGGCTCGGCGCGGGCTTTCTGTTGGCAGCCGTCATGGCCGCACAGGCCGGCTACGGGTTCGTTCGCGCGGGCGAGGCAGAGCACGCTCTGCGCTGGATGGCGGGCGCATTCGTCGTGGGTGGGCTGTTCGCCGTTTTTTGTCAGATCGTGCAGCTTTTTCATGTGGAAGCGCGGTTCGCGCCGTTCGTCGTGGCCTATAACGTGGTGACGGAGCGGCGACCGTTCGGCAACATGGCGCAGGCCAATCATCTCGCGACGGTCATCGCTTTCGGCCTGGCGGGGGCCATGTATCTCGTGCAGACTCGCCGCTTGAACTTACTTCTATGGGTGGCTGTTTCGGCCATCTGCACGCTCGGGCAGGCGTTAACCGTATCGCGCGGGCCTTGGCTGCAGACGGCCGTCATCGTCGTCGCTGGATTTTGGATGGCGCTCGTTGTGCCGCGCCGTGATGGTGCCTATCGGCGCAGCTTGCGGGCGTGGATGATTCCGGTGGGGCTCGTCGTGCTGTTTTTTGCCGTGAACGTGGCCGTGCGTTGGGCGAACACGCGTTACCACCTGGGTCTCGACGTATCGGCCGCGCACCGTTTCCAGGACAAAGGGCAGTTCGTGTTGCGTCTGGCGATGTGGAAATACGGCTGGACGATGTTCGTTCAGCATCCGCTGCTCGGCGTTGGCTGGGGCGAGTTTCCGCGTTTCGAATTTGCGCTCGTGAAGCAGCTTGGCGAAGTCGAAATCGCTAACAATTCGCACGACATCGTGATCGACTTGCTCGCGAAGACAGGCATCGTCGGCATTGCGATCGTGCTGCTTGGCTTGCTGGCATGGCTTTGGCGTGTGCTGCGCGCACCGCATACGGCCGAGCGCGTGTTCGGTCTTGCGCTGATCGGTGCGTTGCTGATGCATGCGCTCGTCGAGTATCCGCAGCAGTACATGTTTTTTCTGCTGCCGGCGATGTTCGTCTTCGGCATCTTGGAGACGAAGCCGCTCGGGTTTGTGCCGCCGCGGCTTGCACTCGGCTGGCAGGCATTGCTGGTCGCGGGAGGGTTGGCTGCGCTCCATCCGATCTATCGCGACTACGCGCGCGCCGAAGTGCTGTACTACGGTGCGCATCCGGCCGACGAATATCGGGCTGCGCCGTCGGTGCTGTTTGGCGCATGGGGCGAGTACGGTATGGCCACGCTGCTGCCGATCGACAGTAGCAACCTGAAGACGAAGTTGGCCATGCACGAACAGGCGCTTGCGCTGTTACCGGGTGAAACCGTGCTGCGGCGTTACGCAGTGCTGTTGGCGCTTGACGGTAAGCAAGATCAGGCGTTCGACACGGTCGACCGGCTGAAGATCTTTGCGGGCGTGTTGCATGACTGGCCGGCGCAGTTGTCGGCGCTATATCAGTTGTGCGACGACGAGCCCAAGCTTGCCGGCTTCAGGGCGGAACTGCTCAAGCGCTACGGGCCGGCACCGAAGACGGCCGACGATGAGGATGACGGCGACGATTGAGTCGCGGCGCCACTAGCTCGCGACGAACGCCCCGTTTGGCTCCTCAGCAGCAGCTAAGGTTGGCCGTGTAGCTTCTCCACTTTCAAATCCCCTCGGCATGGTCGGACCGTCCGCTGTGAGACGATCCGGCCCGAAGACCTTATGGAATCGTTCAACGAAACACTCTTTCTCTGGCTCAATGCACCCGCGCATCCCAGCGCGCTGGCGTTGTCCGTGGCCATCTTCTCCGCCGAGCGGCTCGTCTGGGCGGTTCCGCTGCTGATCGGTATCGGCTGGCTGCGCGGCAGCGAGGACCGGCGCAAGACGATGCTGATCGCTGCCGCATCGGGACTGATGGGCCTGCTCGTCAACCAACTTATCGCCTTGGCGTGGTCGCATCCGCGGCCTTTCGTGATTGGCCTAGGACACACTTTCATCCCCCATGTTGCCGACTCGTCATTCCCAAGTGATCACCTGACGCTGTGGTGGGCGGTTGCCTTCAGTCTCCTGCTACAGCGAGGCACGCGAAGCTTAGGCGTTGCGCTGGCCTTGTTGGGTGTCCCGATCGCCTGGGCGCGCATCTATTTGGGCGTTCACTTTCCATTCGACATGCTCGGAGCGGCCGCGGTCGCTGCGCTCAGTGCCTGGCTGACGTTGCATGGAACGCGCTGGTACCTGGGGGTGAGCTACCGGCTTGCCACTGGCATCCATCGAAGGTGCTTCGGCAGGTTGATCGCGCTGGGATGGGTGCGGGAGTGAGTCTAGCCCTGCGCCACCCAATCCCCCGATTTCCCCCCGTGCTTCTCCATCACCTTCACATCGGTGATGATCATCCCCCGATCAACGGCCTTGCACATATCGTAGATCGTCAGCAGGCCGATTTGCACGGCGGTGAGCGCTTCCATCTCCACGCCCGTGCGGCCGAGCGTTTCGACTTGAACCGAACAGTGCACGCCAGGCAACGCTTCGTCGAGCGCGAATTCCACGGCTACGCGCGTGAGCGCCAGCGGATGGCACAGCGGGATTAAATCGGCCGTGCGTTTTGCGCCTTGAATGGCGGCGATACGCGCGACGCCCAGCACGTCGCCCTTCTTGGCGTGACCGTCGCGAATCAGTGCGAACGTCTCTACCTTCATCCGAATCGAGCCGCGAGCCACCGCGATCCGCTTCGTTTCGTCTTTGCCGGCGACGTCGACCATGTGCGCTTGCCCGGCCGCGTCGAAATGGGTCAATTGAGACATCTCATGCTCCTTCGAACGGCATCTATCTTAGCAGTCGCTGCTCGATAGGCCGCCCACACCTCAGCCGTTCCGATTCGTTTGCAGATGGCCGAGCGACTCGGCCATCTGCACGGCGCCGGCTGCCCGTTCCCCGCCGAAGCACGCCCAGAAGGTGCGTCGCTCAGTCGAAGAAATTTCCTTGAACCAGCTAAACATCGGGTGTCTCCATGCCTCGCGATCGCCCGCGGCGATCACCGAATCTCAACCTGATAAATAAACTCGCTCGCTGGCCCGCGCGAGCGCCGCCACTCGAGCGGCCGGCGATCATAGCCGTACGCCAACCGTTCGATGACGACGACGGGTGTGCCCGGATTGATGCGCAGCAATCGCCCGTACATGACGTCGACCGTTTCGACCGTCAGCGTCTCGCTCGCCGAGGCAATCACCTGGTCGCACTGGGCTTCATAGACTGGATAGAGCAGGTCGCCGATGTCTTCGGCCGCCAGGGTGGCGAAAGCGGCGAAGCGTTCGTACGGCAGCCAGATCTCCTCGGCGAGGATCGGATGCTCGTCGATCAGCCGCAGCCGCGACATATGGATGACGCGGGCATCGGCATCGATCTGCAGCGCCGCACTGACGGCCGAAGGCGCCCCGACGACCTCGCGCATGAGCATGCGGCTCGCTGGGATACGCCGCTCGCCGCGGCGATTCTGAAAACGGAAGAAGCGGAACAGCGATCCGTCGAACGTGGCTCGCCGCACGAAGGTACCGCGGCCTTGGAATCGCTCGAGCATCCCTTCCGCCACGAGCTGATCGACAGCTTTGCGCACCGTGCCGACAGCGACGCCGTGCAAGCGCGCGAGTTCCTGCTCGGTCGGAATGGCTTCGCCAGGGCGCCATCGATGCTGCCCGATTTCGGCGGCGAGTTCGTCGCGCAGACGTTGATAGCGGGGCAGGCGGTCGTCGGCTTGCATCAAGATGTCCTTGCGGCCGCAGAGGGGGCGCAACACATACAGTCAACTAGTCATCTATATGTTTATATGACTCGGACGTCGACGCAATCGGGGTAGACCCCGCTGAAGGGGCAAAGGACGAGAGACCGAGGGGGAGAGTAGGCTTGCCGATCTCCGCGCAAAGCGGCTCAGCTCGCCCGCGTCGCTGCCGGACTGGCCACGAATTGAAAGCGTCTGGGCACGTCGGCGCGGCGCACCGCTTCGATCGTCAGCCGGGTGTCGGGCCGCCAAGCCAGAGTGCCGGCAAGCCCGTCGTCCTCGAGCCTCGCCAGGTCCGCGAAGAGGTCAAGGTCGTGGTCGTGCAGTACCGCCACGCGGGGGACTTGCGCCGCGTCGACGAACAGCACGCCGCCTTCGTCGTCGATCAGCGACGCCGCAGGGACGAAGGGCGCGCCCGTTTGGTCGGTCAGCGTGGGTTCGCCAGCCTCGGAGGACAGCGCGAGCCGCGCGACCCACGGCGTGTAAGCCAATTCGACGAATACGCGCTGCGGCCCGTTTTGAAAGAACCAGCAGCCGTCTTCGTCGCGCTCGTAATTGCGTTCGATGAAGCCCACGAGCGCGGCATGACGAATCGGTGTGCCAAGCTCGCCGCGCGCCTGTGCGCCCTCGTCACGCATGCGCCATTGACCGCGCCGGTCCAACAGAAGCCAGCCCGTGCAATGCGGGACGTTGGGCCATTTAGCGAGCGCGGCTTTGACGATGTCATCCATTGCGTGCGTGCGGTTCGAGAAAACTGAAGACGCGCCGTGGCAGCCAATCGATGCGCCCCGGAAACGGGCCCGTCATGAAGCCTACGTGTCCGCCGGCCTCGGGCTGATCGAGCTCGACCGCGGGCGAGACCTCAGCGAGCGTTGGCAGCGCCGCGCTGGGCAGAAACGGATCGTTGCGTGCGTTCAGGACGAGCGTCGGCACGACGATGTCGGGCAGCAACGGGCGCGTCGTCGCACGCGTCCAGTAATCTTCCGTATCGCGGAAACCATGAAGCGGCGCCGTGACCACGTTGTCGTACTCGTACATCGTGCGGCACGCCAGCATCGCGTCACGGTCGAAAAGCCCCGGATACTGATCGAGCTTATACAGCGCCTTTCGTTTGAGCGTCTTCAAAAAACTCATGGTGTAGACGAGCGCGAACCCTTGCGAGAGCGCGCGGCCCCCGGCATGCACGTCGAGCGGCGTCGAAATGGCCGCGGCCGCGGCGACGAACGCGGCGTCCGTGCCGCGCTCGCCGAGCCAGCGCAGCAAGACGTTGCCCCCGAGCGAGACGCCCGCCACGACGATGGTCCCTTTGTGCGAGGCATGCAGCCGGCGCAGCACCCAATCGGCTTCCGCGCTGTCGGCAAGATGGTAAAACCGCGGCGCGAGGTTGATCGGGCCGCTGCAACTGCGAAAATGCGGGACGACGCCGTGCCAGCCAAGCGTTCGCGCCGACGCCATCAGCACGCGGGCGTAATGCGAATCGGAATTGCCCTCGAGCCCGTGAAACAAGACGAACAGCGGGGCGTCGGGCGCGGGCCCCACGGCCCCGCTACCCGGATAGGCGAGCCAATCGAGATCGATGAAATCGCCGTCGGGCGTGTCCCAGCGCTCGCGTCGGTACTCGACGCTAGGGCGGCGCGCGAACAGCGCTGGAATGATGGTTTGGGCGTGGCTGGTGGGCAGCCATCGGGGCGGATCGTAGAGCAACTGGACGAGCCTATCGGAGGCCATGGACGCCGCGGCGCCCGCGGCCGGTGACGAACCCGATTTGTCATGTGTCGTGCTCATGACCATCCCCAAAAACGCATCCTGCGTGCTGCCGGCTTCACGCCGGCCTAATGCAATGCACCTTGCCCGTGTCGAATTCTGGCGGCGAACTCGTTGGCCGTTTGTTCCGGCATCGGGCTCGCATGAATATGCGCGATCCGCCATTCGCCGCGCTCGTGAACCATCACGTAAGTTGCATAGACCATCCGCGGCGCCGCGAACGGCTCTTCGAGCCGATGCGCCTCCGCGACCGTGTAGACGACCGTCCCCAGGCTGTCGTAGACCCGCACGTCGAGCGGCTCGATCGATCCCGGCAGCGCGCGTGTATCCCCGAGTGCGACGAGACCCGCGCGGATTTGATCCACACCGTGCCAGTGCGCTCCGCCCGCATTGATATAGCTTGCGAACTCCTCGTCGATCCAAAGGGCCATCAACGCATCGATGTTGCCGTCGGCGACGGCTTGATAGAACGCGTTGAGCGTATCGGCTGCGGCTTCGAACAAGCGGGCAAAACGTGGCATGGCTCTCCGGGCTCGTAGGTAGCGCGCAAATAACGCGCCGTGAAGCTAACTCGTGCACCGCGCGAGAACCTCGCGATGCACCGACGTTCCGTTTTTCGCGCTCGGCAAACGGCGTCCACGAACAATGAACGCATAAAGCCCGAGCACCTTCCGTGCGTCAGCGCTCGCCGAGCAACATGGCCCGCAAATCGGCGAACACTTGTTCCGGCGACAGCTCGCGCAGGCAGCGCAAATGGCCGAGCGGACACTCGCGCGCAAAGCAAGGACTGCACTCGAGATGCAGCCATTGTACCTTCGCTAAGTCCGACAACGGCGGTGTGTGGCGCGGATCGCTCGATCCGTAGATTGCAACCAGCGGACGGCGCAGCGCCGCCGCCACGTGCATGAGGCCGGAATCGTTGCTGACCACGGCGCCCGCGCGTCCGATCAGGGCGCAGGCCTCGCCGAGCGAAGTCTGTCCGCACAGGTTGCGCACGTTTGGCGCTTGGCTTGCGATGGCCTGGGCGAGCGGCGCATCCTTGTTCGAACCGAGCGCGACGATTTGCGTATAAGGAAACGACTGGCCCACCATCCGCGCGAGCGCAGCAAAATGCTCGACCGGCCAGCGTTTGGCGCTGCCGTATTCCGCGCCGGGACAGAACACGACGAGCGGCACGCGCGTGTCGAGATGAAAGCGCGCCGAGACGCGCACCGACTCGTTCGGATCGGGTTCGAGGCGCGGCATAGGCAGGCGCGCTTCAAGATCGGGTACCTTAGCGCCCGGCGTATAGGCGAGCGCGGCATAGCGCAGTGCCATCGGTCCGCGCGCATCTTTGCTCGGATTCGGATGGCGCACGTTGAGCAGGCCGACACGCCCTTCACCCGTGTAGCCGATGCGCAGGCGAATGCCGGCCAGCCAGGGGATCAGCGCCGATTTCAGCGAATTGGGCAGAACGTAGGCGGCGTCGTAGGCGTTCTCGCGCAGATCGCTCGAAAGCTGCCAGCGCCTGAGGAGCTGCAGCTTGCCGTGCGCGAGGTCGGTGGCGTGCACCGTACCGATTTCGGGCATTCGCTCGAGCACAGGCGCGACCCAGGCGGGTGCGAGCGCATCGATGACGACACGCGGATGAAGTTGCTTGAGCAGCGCGAACAGCGGCTGCGCCATCAATGCGTCACCGATCCAATTCGGTGCGATAACCAACGCGCGACGCATCAGTGTGTATATCCGAGAGTGGGCTGGCGCAGCGCGCGATGCGCGCCGCATGCGGCGATGAGGCCATGGGCGTCGCCCGCGAGCGCGCAGGCGCCAAGCCTGGCGCCCAGCGCGGGCGGCGCTTCGGGGACGGAACGAGTCGGAATCAGTGGTGCTTGACGATCTCGCCGTCGCGCAGCTTGTAGCGCGTGCTGCAGTACGGGCAGCGTGCCTCGCCGTGCGTGACGTCGATGAACACGCGCGGGTGCGTGCTCCACCGAGGCATCGCCGGGTTGGGGCAGTAGGCGGGCAAATCGCTGGCCGAGAGTTCGACCACCGGCATTTCTTTTATTTCGCTCATGAGACGGATTCTCGTTATAGACGGTATGGCGTGCGGCGTTTGAATTGAGGCGCTTCAGATCTTCGTGAGCCAGTGCCTGTACTTGGGGTTCTTGCCCGCGATGACATCGAAGAACGCCGACTGCAGTTTTTCGGTGATGGGGCCGCGCGAGCCCGCGCCGATCGTGCGGTTGTCCAGCTCGCGGATCGGGGTGACTTCGGCGGCGGTGCCCGTGAAGAAGGCTTCGTCGGCCGTGTAGACCTCGTCGCGCGTGATGCGCTTCTCGATGACTTCGATCCCTGCGTCGCGTGCCAGCGTGATCACGGTGTCGCGCGTGATGCCGTCGAGGCACGAGGCCAGATCGGGGGTATAGAGCTTGCCGTTGTTGACGAGGAAGAAGTTCTCGCCCGAGCCTTCCGACACGTAACCGTCCACGTCGAGCAACAGGGCCTCGTCGTAGCCGTCGGCCGTGGCTTCCTGGTTTGCGAGAATCGAGTTCACGTACCAGCCCGATGCCTTGGCGCGCACCATCGAGACGTTCACGTGATGGCGCGTGAACGACGAAGTCTTCACGCGGATGCCCTTCGCCATGCCTTCTTCGCCGAGATAAGCGCCCCAGGGCCAGGCCGCGATCGCCACGTGGATCGTGTTGCCGCGCGCCGACACGCCGAGCTTTTCCGAGCCGACCCAAACGATCGGGCGCAGATAGGCGGTCTCGAGCTTGTTCTCGCGCACGACTTCGCATTGCGCGGCGGCCAGTGTCTCGTGATCGAACGGCACGTTCATCTGGAAGATCTTCGCCGAATTGAGCAGGCGCTTCGTGTGCTCTTTCAGGCGGAAGATGGCGCTGCTGCCGTCGACGGTCTTGTAGGCGCGCACGCCCTCGAAAACGCCCATGCCATAGTGCAGCGTATGCGTGAGGACGTGGATCGTGGCATCGCGCCAGTCGATCAGCTTGCCGTCCATCCAGATCTTGCCGTCACGATCGGCCATTGACATACGAGTCTCCTAGCGTTGCAGTGGGGCGGGGCCAACCCCGTCGAGTGCGCTATTTTAGCGTCTTTTGCCCCGTTCCCGGGCAGGGTCGAGGCACCTTGGAGCGATCGGCCTTTATAATCGAACACCTTCAGATCCCACTAAGCGGCGGGGCGCGCGAAGCCCGCTGCCGCGCCGCCCACATGCTCTCTCGCCTCAGCCCCGCCGACCGCGCCGCCTTCATGAGCGGCGCGCGCGACTACTCGCCCACGCTGATGGCGATGTTCTCCTGGGGCCTGGTCACGGGCGTCGCGATGAGCAAATCGGTGCTCACCGTGCCGCAGGCGCTGGGGATGTCGCTGCTCGTCTACGCGGGCTCGTCGCAGCTCGCCGTCCTGCCGCTCATGGCGGCCAAGCTGCCGATCTGGACCGTGCTCCTCACGGCAGCCATGGTGAACGTGCGATTCATCATCTTCAGCGCAGGGTTGACGCCGCATTTCTCGTATCTGCCGTTTTGGCGCCGGCTGCTGCTCGGCTATTTCGACGGCGACGTGATCTACCTGCTGTTTCAGAAGAAGGCGTTCGCGACGGGCTACGTGCCAGGCAAGGAAGCGTATTTCTGGGGGATGTCGGTGGTGAGTTGGGTGTTCTGGCAAGCGTCGTCGATCGCCGGCATCCTGCTGGCAAGCGCCGTGCCGGACGACTGGGGACTCGAGCTCGCCGGCACGCTTGCGCTCGTGCCGCTCATCGTCAGCGCAGTCATGAACCGCTCGACGCTCGTGGCCGTCGCTGCCGCCGGCGTCGTGGCATTGCTCGCGATCGATCTGCCGTATCGGCTCGCGCTGCCGCTTGCCGTATTTGCGGCGATCGCGGCGGGCAGCATCGCCGATGCCATCGCCGAGCGCGCCGACCTACGCCGCATTCGCGGCGGGCGGCCCGCGGCGCGTCCGGCGGATTTCGGCAAGGAGCGTTGAGCGATGTCGGCTACTCAGATCTGGCTTTCCATCGTCGGGATGACGCTCGTGACGGCCGCCACCCGCGCGTTCTTTTTGCTGGGCGGCGAGCGTGCCGTGCTGCCCGAGCGCGTACAGCGCGCGCTGCGCTATGCACCGGCCGCGGCGCTTGTCGCCGTCGTACTGCCCGACGTGCTCGACACGCCGCACGGGCTCTCGATCGCGCTGTCCAATCACGCGTTCTACGGCACGCTGGCCGGATTGGGATGGTTCCTTTGGCGCCGCAGCATGCTCGGCACGATCGTCGTTGGCATGCTCGCTTACACGCTGTTGCGGCTTTGGGCGTGATGGCTGACTGCTGGCGGCTTGATCGCGGAGTGGCCGGAATGGCCGGAATGCCGGATTACCTCATCGCCCGGCCTTTAGCGCCCCAAACTCACCCAATTACGACATACGTTCCCCGAATACGCGACATTCGTCGCGTATCGGCATGGAGGCGGGGCCGATCGGCTAAAATGCACGACTGCCGCCCGTGCGGTGAGCCGAACGACCCGCTCCCCGCGCGCGCACTCGCCCGCCAACCAACCTGCATGCGTACATTCCCATGAGCCAAGTATTGCGTCTCTCCGATCTGATCGCAAAGGGCTTGCTGTCCGGCAAGCGCGTCTTCATCCGCGCCGATCTCAACGTCCCGCAGGACGACCAAGGCAATATTACCGAGGACACGCGCATTCGCGCCTCGGTGCCGGCCATCGAAGCCGCGCTTGCCGCGGGCGCGGCCGTCATGGTCACGTCGCATCTGGGCCGCCCGATCGAAGGTGAGTTCAAGCCCGAGGATTCGCTTGCGCCCGTTGCCACACGGCTGGCCGAACTGCTCGGCCGCGAGGTGCCGCTCGTCGCCAATTGGGTCGAGAACGGCGTGAACGTCGCGCCGGGGCAGGTCGTGCTGCTCGAGAACTGCCGTGTGAACAAGGGCGAGAAGAAGAACAGCGACGAGCTCGCGCAGAAGATGGCGCAACTGTGCGACGTCTACGTGAACGACGCGTTCGGCACCGCCCACCGCGCCGAGGCCACGACGCACGGCATCGCCAAGTACGCAAAGATCGCCTGCGCGGGTCCGCTGCTCGCGGCGGAGCTCGACGCGCTCGGCAAGGCGCTCGGCAACCCGAAGCGCCCGCTCGTTGCGATCGTCGCGGGCTCGAAGGTGTCGACCAAGCTCACGATCCTCAAGTCGCTGGCCGAAAAGGTCGATCAACTGATCGTTGGCGGCGGCATCGCCAATACGTTCATGCTCGCCGCGGGGTTGAACATTGGAAAATCGCTCGCCGAGCCCGATCTCGTGAACGACGCGAAGGCCATTATCGAAGGCGCGCGTGCGCGTGGCGCATCGGTGCCGATCCCGTCCGACGTCGTCGTCGCGAAGGCGTTCTCGGCTTCGGCCACCGCCGTGACCAAGCCTGTGGCGGACATCGAAGCCGATGACATGATCCTAGACATCGGCCCGCAAACGGCCAAGGCGCTGGCCTCGCAGCTGGCGAGCGCCGGCACGATCGTCTGGAACGGCCCGGTCGGGGTGTTCGAATTCGATCAGTTCGGCAACGGTACGAAGGTGCTGGCCGAGGCGATCGCCAAATCGTCGGCGTTCTCGATTGCCGGCGGCGGCGACACGCTTGCCGCGATCGCCAAGTACGGCATTCACGACAAGGTCAGCTATATCTCGACGGGCGGCGGCGCATTCCTTGAGTTCCTCGAGGGCAAGACGCTGCCGGCGGTCGAAGTGCTCGAATCGCGGGCTTGATTGTGGGCACGCGCGCTCCGAAGTCGGAAAAAAGCTCGGCACGGCCGGCCCGCTCGGTGCGCCGCGCCACGACCGCTGCAGCTCCAGCCGTTTCCTTTCCTGATGTTTCCAATAAAGCGATGCCGGCACGATCCGGCGCGCAACCTAACACGAGCGCTTTGCCCCAGCCCCAGGCGCCCGACGCATCGTCTCGCAGCCCGTTTAACAGCGACACCACTCAGACGAGGAGATACATGCATCGCGCCACCAAGATTGTCGCCACCATCGGGCCGGCATCGAGTTCGCCCGAGGTCCTTTTGCAGATGATGCAGGCGGGCGTCGACGTCGTACGCCTGAATTTTTCGCACGGCACGGCCGACGATCACCGCCAGCGCGCCGAGTACGTGCGCGAGGCGGCGCGCCAGACAGGGCGTGAGGTCGCCATCATGGCCGATCTGCAGGGCCCGAAGATTCGCGTGGGCAAGTTCGAGCAAGGCAAGACGATGCTCGAGCCCGGCCAGCCGTTCATCCTCGACGCGAACTGCACGCTCGGCAACGACGAGCGCGTGGGCCTCGACTATCGCGACTTGCCGCGCGACTTGAGGCCGGGCGATGTGCTGCTGCTCAACGACGGGCTCATCGTGCTCACGGTGTCGCGCGTCGTCGGCGAAGAGATACACACGGTCGTCAAAGTGGGCGGCGAGCTGTCGAACAACAAGGGCATCAACCGCCAAGGCGGCGGGCTCACGGCGCCGGCGCTGACCGCCAAGGACATGGAAGATATCCGCACGGCCATGTCGCTCGGCGTTGACTACATCGCCGTGTCGTTCCCGAAGAACGCGACCGATATGGAGATGGCGCGCCAACTCGCGAACATCGCCGGCATGCAATACGGCATTAAGCCGAAGATGATCGCGAAGATCGAGCGTGCCGAGGCCATTCCGGCGCTGCAAGGCATTTTGGACGCATCGGACGGCATCATGGTCGCGCGCGGCGATCTGGCCGTCGAAGTCGGCAATGCGGCCGTGCCCGCGCTGCAAAAGCGCATGATCCGCATGGCGCGCGAATCGAACAAGCTCGTCATCACGGCGACGCAGATGATGGAATCGATGATCCACGCGCCCGTGCCGACGCGCGCCGAGGTGTCTGACGTCGCGAACGCGGTGCTCGACGGTACCGATGCCGTGATGCTGTCGGCGGAGACAGCCGCGGGCAAGTATCCGGTTCAGACGATCGAGGCGATGGCTGCGATCTGCATCGAAGCCGAAAAGTCGGAGCACGTCGAGCTCGACAAGGACTTCCTCGACCGCACTTTCACGCGCATCGACCAATCGATTGCGATGGGCGCCCTGTTCACGGCCTATCACTTGGGCGCGAAAGCGATCGTGGCGTTGACCGAATCGGGCGCGACGGCGCTCTGGCTCTCGCGTCACTGGTCGCACGTGCCGATTTTCGCGCTGACCTCGCGCGTGGCGAGCGAGCGCGGGATGGCGCTATTCCGCAACGTGACGCCGCTGTCGGTCGAGCCGAACAGCGATCGCGATCAGGCGCTCAAGCAGGCGGTCGAAGTCGTCGTCTCGAAGGGCTTCGCTGCGCGCGGCGATATGGTCGTGCTGACCGTCGGCGAGCCGATGGGCCAGGCGGGCGGCACGAATACGCTAAAGATCGTGCGCGTCGGCGACCCCTATTGACGACGGTCGGCACCACCGATTGAAAGCGGCGCGTCGGGCCATCGGCCGGCGCGTCGCGGTGCCCTTGCGGACCCTAGGTGCGGGTGAGACCCCCGCTTCGCGATAAAATCGCGCATTCGCACAGAGAAGTGCCGACCGAGCACCCCAGATTTCAATCCAAGGAGTACAGCATGCCTCTCGTATCAATGCGTCAACTGCTGGACCATGCGGCCGAGCACGGCTATGGACTGCCGGCGTTCAACGTGAACAACCTCGAGCAAGTGCAAGCGATCATGGCCGCGGCGGATCAGGTGGGCGCGCCGGTCATCATGCAAGCGTCGGCCGGCGCCCGCAAATACGCAGGCGAGCCGTTCCTGCGCCATCTGATCGAGGCGGCGATCGAGTCGTATCCGCATATTCCGATCGTGATGCACCAGGACCACGGGCAGTCGCCGGCCGTCTGCATGGCCGCGATTCGCAGCGGCTTCACGAGCGTCATGATGGACGGTTCGCTGCAGGCCGACGGCAAGAGCGTTGCATCGTACGAATACAATGTCGACGTGTCGCGCAAGGTCGTCGAGATGGCGCATTCGATCGGCGTGACGGTCGAAGCCGAGCTCGGCGTGCTCGGCTCGCTCGAGACGATGAAGGGCGACAAGGAAGACGGCCACGGCGCCGAAGGCACGATGACGCGCGAGCAGCTCTTGACCGACGTCGAGCAAGCGGCCGATTTCGTGAAGAAGACGCAGTGTGATGCGCTCGCGATTGCCATCGGTACGTCGCACGGTGCGTACAAGTTCACGAAGAAGCCGACGGGCGATATCCTCGCAATCGACCGCATCAAGCAAATTCACGCGCGCATCCCGAACACGCACCTCGTGATGCATGGTTCGTCGTCGGTGCCGCAGGATTTGTTGGCCGAAATCCGCGAGTTCGGCGGCGATATGAAGGAAACGTACGGGGTGCCCGTCGAGGAAATTCAGGAAGGGATCAAGCACGGCGTGCGCAAGATCAACATCGATACCGACCTGCGCCTCGCGATCACCGGTGCGATCCGCCGTTATCTGTTCGAGAACCCGAGCAAGTTCGACCCGCGCGACTACCTGAAGCCCGCGCGCGAAGCCGCGAAGAAGATTTGCGTCGACCGCTATCTTGCGTTCGGCTGCGAAGGTCAAGCGGCCAAGATCAAGTCGATCGCGCTCGACAAGATGGCCGAGAAGTACAAGGCGGGCGAACTCGCGCAAGTCGTGCGCTGATCCGCTGCTCGCCCTAGGCCGCGCTTTATGCGCGGCCGTTGCGAATCGATCGCCGTTCCCGATCCATCGATGGGAACGGCGTTTGCCTTTTGTCGATTTGTAGTCTTTTGTTGTTTCGAAGTTTGTTGTTGCGTAGATCGAGCGGCTCCCGTTTCGGCCGCTTGCGGCACGGCGCTTCATGCGCCTTGCGTTTCATTCGTTCATCACTTTTTTGACTGACGGCTCACGACGATGTCTACCCTTTACGAATCCTCGCTCCGCTCGCTGCCGCTGCTTGGCCGCGGCAAGGTCCGCGACAACTATGCCGTCGGCAACGACAAGTTGCTGATCGTCACAACCGATCGTCTGTCGGCGTTCGACGTCATCATGGGCGAGCCGATTCCGCGCAAGGGCGAAGTGCTCAATCAGATGGCGAATTTCTGGTTCGAACGCTTGAAGCATATCGTGCCGAACCATATGACGGATGTTGCGCCCGAAACCGTCGTCGCCGAGGATGAAGTCGAGCAGGTAAAGGGGCGCGCGGTCGTCGTCAAACGGCTCGAGCCGATTCTCGTTGAAGCGGTCGTGCGCGGGTATCTCGCCGGCAGCGGTTGGAAGGATTATCAAGCGACGGGCGCCGTGTGCGGCGTCGCGCTGCCGCCGGGCTTGCAGAACGCGCAGAAGCTGGCCGAGCCGATCTTCACGCCGGCCGCGAAGGCCGAGATGGGCCATCACGACGAAAACATCACGTTCGAGGAGTGCGAGCGCCGCATCGGCACCGAGCTTTCCGCAACCGTTCGCGATATCTCGATCAAGCTGTACCAGGAAGCGGCGGAGTATGCGGCCACGCGCGGCATCATCATTGCCGACACGAAGTTCGAGTTCGGCTTGGACAACCATGGCAATCTGTTCCTCATGGACGAAGCGCTGACGGCCGATTCGTCACGCTTCTGGCCGGCGGATCAGTACCAAGTCGGCACCAACCCGCCGTCGTTCGACAAGCAGTTCGTGCGCGACTGGCTCGAAGCCCAGAACTGGGGCAAGGCGCCGCCGGCGCCGGAGTTGCCCGAGGACGTCATCGCCAAGACGAGCGAGAAGTACCGGGAAGCGCTCGAGCGGCTCACGGGACAGAAGCTCGCCTAAGCGAGCGATCCGATCGCAGACCAAGGAATCCGCACGATGAGCGAAGTTCTCCAAACCGCCCATACGCATAGCGCGCCGCTCATCGGCGTGCTGATGGGCTCGAGTTCCGATTGGGACGTCATGAAGCACGCGGTGGCGATGTTGCAGGAGTTCGGGGTGCCGTACGAAGCGAAGGTCGTATCGGCGCACCGCATGCCGGACGAAATGTTCGACTATGCCGAACGCGCGCGCGAGCGCGGTTTGCGGGCGATCATCGCCGGCGCAGGCGGTGCGGCGCATCTTCCGGGCATGCTCGCCGCGAAGACAACCGTGCCTGTGCTCGGCGTGCCGGTGGCGAGCAAGTATTTGAAGGGCGTCGACTCCCTGCATTCCATCGTCCAGATGCCGAAGGGCGTGCCGGTGGCGACGTTTGCGATTGGTGAGGCCGGCGCGGCCAATGCGGGGCTCTTCGCCGTGTCGATACTTGCCGGTACGTCGACAGACTACGCGAATCGGCTCGCGGCGTTCCGTGTGCGGCAGAACGAAGCGGCTCATGCGATGGTGCTGCCGGCTTTGTGAAGGGCGTGAGATCACTACGATGAAGCAAGAAAACACTCCCGTTTCACCGATCATGCCCGGCGCTTGGCTCGGGATGGTCGGCGGCGGCCAACTCGGCCGCATGTTCTGCTTCGCGGCCCAGGCGATGGGCTACCGCGTGGCCGTGCTCGATCCCGACGAATTGAGCCCCGCGGGCAGCGTGGCCGATCGGCATTTGCGCGCCGCCTACACCGACGAAGCCGCGCTGACCGAACTTGCGCGCCTGTGCGCGGCCGTGTCGACGGAATTCGAGAACGTGCCGGCGGCGAGCCTGGATTTTCTTGCGCGTACCACGTTCGTGAGCCCGGCCGGGCGTTGCGTCGCCATCGCGCAAGACCGCATCGCCGAGAAACAGTTCATCGCCGAAGCCGGCGTGCCGGTCGCCCCGCACGTCGTAATCGAATCGTCCGACGCGCTCGCGGCGATCGACGATGCGGCGCTCGCAGCCGTGCTGCCCGGTATTCTCAAAACGGCTCGGCTTGGGTACGACGGCAAGGGCCAGGTGCGCGTGGCAAGCGCCGACGAGGTGCGCGACGCCTACAGTTCGCTCGGCGGCGTGCGGTGCGTGCTCGAGAAGCGTTTGCCGTTGAAGTTCGAAGTTTCGGCGCTGATCGCGCGCGGCACGAACGGTGCGACGGCCGTCTATCCGCTCGCGCAGAACCTGCACCGCGGCGGGGTGTTGGCGGTCACGGTCGTGCCCGCGCCCGACGCGTCACCGGGGCTCGTCGAGCAGGCCCAACTGGCTGCCGCCAGCATCGCCGAGAAACTCGACTATGTGGGCGTACTCTGCGTCGAATTTTTCGTGCTGGAAGACGGCTCGCTGGTCGCCAACGAAATGGCGCCGCGGCCGCATAATTCGGGCCACTATACGGTCGATGCCTGCGCGGCAAGCCAGTTCGAGCAGCAGGTGCGCGCGATGACAGGCATGCCGCTTGGCGACACGCGTCAGCATTCGCCGGCCGCCATGCTCAACATTTTGGGCGACGTCTGGTTCCCTGTCGGCCCGAAAAGCGCGGCGGGTCCGGCACCCGTCACGCCGCCCTGGCACGAGGTGGCTGCGATGCCGACCGCGCGCCTGCATCTGTACGGCAAGGAAGAGGCGCGCCCCGGGCGTAAGATGGGGCACGTGAACTTCACCGCCGCGACGCTCGACGAAGCGCGCACGGCCGCGCGCGACTGCGCGCGGCTGCTGCATATCCCGCTCGCTTAGGCCGGCGTTGCGTCAAGGCTCATCGACGATGTCCGACCGTCCGACAACCTCAGCCGCATCTGCTCCATTCGCCGCGCCCGCCGATCCTGCCGTGCCTACCGTTTCAGATGCGCAGATCGACGAGGCCGCCGCGCTGCTTGACGCGGGGGAACTCGTCGCGTTTCCGACCGAGACGGTCTACGGGCTCGGCGGCGATGCCGAGAGCCCGGTTGCCGTCGCGCGCATCTATGCGGCGAAAGGCCGGCCGGCCAATCATCCCGTCATCGTGCATCTCTCGCCGCACGGCGATCCGCACTACTGGGTCGAGCACTTGCCCGCCGACGCGCAAAAGCTCATCGACGCATTCTGGCCGGGGCCGCTTACGTTGATCCTGGAGCGGGCCGCGCGCATTCCCGATGCCGTGAGCGGCGGGCAGACATCCGTTGGTCTGCGCTGCCCGTCGCATCCGGTTGCTCAGCGGCTGCTCGATGCATTCGCCGCGCGCCGGAGCGGGCACGGCGGCGTCGCGGCGCCTTCTGCGAATCGCTTTGGCCACGTGAGCCCCACGACGGCGCAACACGTGCGCGACGAGTTCGGCAACGCGATTCGCGTGCTCGACGGCGGGGCTTGCGAAGTGGGGATCGAATCGACGATTCTCGATTTGTCGCGCGGTTTTCCGGCGCTGCTGCGGCCGGGGCGCGTGACGCCGCATCAAATCGCCGACGTGCTGGGCGTCGCGCCGCGTCTGCCCGATGGCAGCGACGCGACGGCGCCGCGCGCATCGGGCACATTAAAGGCGCACTACGCGCCGCGCACGCCGCTCGTGCTGTTGCCGTTCGATGCGCTTGAGCGGGAGCTGGCTGCTGCGGGTGTGGCCGGGGCACGTGTCGCCCTGGTTGCGCGTCTCTCCCGCGCCGGCGCTTGGGCTGACGCGCCCAATGTGCACTTCACCGCAGCGCCGGAAGACCCGCATATCTACGCGCGCGAGTTGTACGGCTTGTTGCGCGCGCTTGATCGGGCGGAAGTGGCTCGCATCTTCGTCGAACGGCTGCCGGACACGCCCGAGTGGAGCGCGGTCAACGATCGGCTCGGTCGCGCGGCCGCTGCTTTCACGGCCGGGACATAGCGGCGCAGTTGCCGGACCCACTTAGCGGGTCGACTAAGCGCCCCTAATTAGCGACCGGTGATCGAGACCGGTGATCGAGACCGGTGATCGAGACCGGTGATCGAGACCGGCTGCGGCCCGAACGGCGGGCGGTGGGCGGCGCGTAACCCCATGCGTCGCACGCCGCCTGCGTACCACCCGTTACTTACCGATCCCCGCCGCGGCGATCTGCCTCTCAACCTGTTGCGCGAACAGCGCATGCAGCTTTGTCGTCGGATGGACGCCGTCGGCAAACATGTACGTCTGATCGGCGCCTGCCACCGTATACATCTGCGGCGAGCAGAACAGCGACGACGCGAGCGATGCGCCGAACTGCGCGGGCGTGGCACCGTTCAGCACGCTCGGGTTGGCTTGACCATAGGCGGTCGCCGACGCCTGCATCTGTGCGAGATTGCAGCCCGTGCCCGTGTTCGTGACCGAGAAGCCGGCCGCTGCGGCGTTCGTACCGACGAACAGGTTGTCGATGAACGAATACGCATCGATCAGGATCACCTTGTTCGTCAGGCCCCCCGCCGCCAATGCGCCGGTCAGCGTCAGATTGAACGCTTGGCTCAGTTGCGTCAGCAATGCGCCGCCGTCGGCCGAAGCGAGGCCCTGCGGCGTCTTGCCGATGTCCGGTACGTTGACGAGCACGACCTTCGTCGCACCGTTTTGCAGCAGCGTGCCCACGGCGCCTGCCATCGCGATCGCGGCGTTCTGGATATTGACCACCTGCGCGGCGACGACCGTTGCATTGCCACCCGAAGCCGCGATCGTCGTCGCTGCCACGAAGATATCGTTCGGCCCGCCTTGAATCATCACGAGCTGATTCGCGTTGAAGCTCTTGTATTGGGCGAGATAGTTTGCGATCTGCGTCGTGACGGGCGTCGTGCTCAGCGTCGGACTGCCTACGCCGGGCTGAGTCGTCACGCGCGCGCCGCCTTCCGCGAAACCGAGCCCGCCGGCGTCGGTCTCGGCCGCCAAGCCGAAGCCGCCGTTGCGTGCCGGGGTCAACGAACCGCCGTAGTAGGCGGCGACATTCTGAGTCCAGATCGTGCTGGTGCTGCTGTTCGTCGTGAACTCGCCGCCGCCGAAGTTCGCGCGCGCATACCAGGCGTAGGTGCCCACATCGGAGAGACTGTCGCCGAACGAGACGGCTTGCAGCGCCACGCCGCCCGGTGGCGTCGTGCTGGCCGGCGCCGAGCTGCCGCCACCGCCACCGCCGCAGGCCGCGAGCAGCGCGAGCGCGGCGGCCGCGATCGAGCCTCGCGCTACGCGCAGCCAGAGAGTGCTTGGTGTTTTCTTACCGTTTTCCATCGAATTCATCTCCTCGTGTATGCGGCATGGCCGTGATCTAATGGGGCGTTGCGCTCGCGCCAGCCCCCTGTACGGTTGTTGGACGACAGCGTACACGCTAGCGCCGTGCCCGGCCGCATTCGATCCTAGAAGAAATATTCGATGACCGGCGCCCCCGCAGCGGCGCCGGTGTGCCGGACGGCTTAGCGCAATCCCCGATAGACCCACTCGAGGAGCGCATCGTGCGCCGCGCGGGCGGCGGCGGCGTGCCGATCGTTGATGAAGCTGACGACGACGTAGCTTTGGCCGTTGGCCGCTGCCACATAGCCTGCGATCGCGCGCACGTCGTTGAGCGTGCCGGTCTTGATGTGAGCATTGCCGAGGACGGGTTCGCTGCGCAGCCGGTTGCGCATCGTCCCGTCGACGCCGGCCACCGGCAACGACGCGACGAAGACTTGCGCGACGGGGCTCGCGTTCGCGTTTTGCAGGAGATCGGCGAGCGAGCGCGCGCTCACATGCTCCTCGCGCGAGAGGCCGGAGCCGTTCGCGAGCGTGAGCTCGGGCATGTCGAGCGCCTGCGTGTGCAGGAAGCGGTCGATAACGGCGGCCGACTTCGCGGGTGTGGCGGGCGGTTTGTCCACGGCGGCGCCGATCGTGAGGAACAGGTTGCGCGCCATCACGTTGTTGCTGAACTTATTGATGTCCCGAACGATGTCGGACAGTACCGGGCCCCGATGGACGGCCACGAGGCGCGCGCCCGCGGGCACCGGCCCTTCGTGCGTCGTGCCGTTGAACGAGCCGCCGACGGAGCGCCATAAGGCAAGAAAGCCGCCCGCAAAAAAGGCGGTGTGGTCGAGCACGGCTAGGTTGATGGTGCGCGGGCCGCAACGCAGCGGGTACTCGCCGGAAAACAGCGCCTCGACGGTGCCGTTCGGCTGCGGCGTGACGCTTGGCGTCAATGCGGTGTCGACGCCGACGCAAGCGCCCGCCTTTGCGCGCAGCGTATTGTCGATCTGCAGTTGCGCGAGGGCGGGGATGACGTCGATCGCGACCGTGCCGTCGGGCGAAGGCGTGAGCGTGAACGAGAGCGACTTGAACGCGTAAAGGAGCGGGTCCGGGCCGACGTTGTACGGTGCGTTGGCATCGTCGTCGAACGGCGGCAGGTCGCGCGTCGACGGATCGAAGAATCGCTTATCGAGGACAAGGGCGCCGTCGATTCCGTTAATGCCTGTTTTTTGGATTTTATCGACGAGATCGATGAGCTCCTCGGGCACGAGCTTCGGATCGCCCGTCCCCTGGATATACAAGTTGCCGTGCAGCACGCCGCTTGCGTCCACTTCGCCGTCGGCATAGGCGCTCGTGCGCCAGCGGTAGTCGGGGCCGAGAATCGAGAGGCCCGCGTAGGTCGTAACGAGCTTCATCGTGGAAGCCGGCAGCATCGGCGTCTGCGCGTTGACGGCGACGACCGGCGTGCGATCGCCGATGCGCTCGACGACGACGCTCATCGACGACAGCGGCACGTTGGCGCGCTGCAGCGCACGCGAAACCGATATGGGCAACTGCTGTGTGGCCGCCGCGCGCTGCGCGTGATGCCGAGGCTTGCCCGCATCGGCGGGCGCGGAGGCAACGAGCGCGCAAGCCGCGACGAGCGCGCAGAGTGGGCGCCAACGGGCGACGCCGGGCCGCGGGGGGGCCGCGGACGAAGCCAACGGGACGAAGCGAACGGTGAATCGAGCGGCGAAGCGAGCGGTGAAGCGGGACAACACGGAAGCGATGCGGCGGCGTGGCGACGGAAAAGACGAGGCGGCGAACGTCATGAATGAATGTGTAAAGGGCCGAGGACGAGAGGGGTGCGCGCGGCAGGCGGCGCGGCAAGCGCACATTGTAGGGCCCATGCTGCGGGAACTGCGCGCGAACTTTCGACATCGGACCCGCTAGAATGCGCGAGTGAGTCAATTTCGAATTTCGAATTCGGACGCGAATGGACTGGGCGAGGCGATGCGGATACTGTTAGTCGAAGACGATCGCATGATCGCGGAAGGCGTGCGCAAGGCGTTGCGCGGCGAAGGGTTCGCCGTCGACTGGGTGCAGGATGGGGAAGCCGCGCTGACGGCGGCCGGCACCGAGACGTACGACCTCGTCCTGCTCGACCTCGGCCTGCCCAAGCGCGACGGGCTCGACGTGTTGCGTACGCTGCGCTCGCGCGGCAACGCGCTGCCGGTATTGATCGTCACGGCGCGCGACGCCGTGGCCGACCGCGTGAAGGGGCTCGATGCCGGCGCCGACGACTACCTCGTCAAGCCGTTCGACCTCGATGAACTCGGCGCCCGCATGCGCGCGCTGATTCGGCGCCAGGCCGGCCGCAGCGAGTCGCTGATCCGGCACGGCCCGCTCACGCTGGATCCGGCCGCGCATCAAGTGACGCTCGACGGTGAGCCGGTCGCCCTGTCGGCGCGCGAGTTTGCGCTGCTGGAAGCGCTGCTGGCCCGTCCCGGCGCCGTGCTGTCTAAAAGCCAGCTCGAAGAGAAGATGTACGGCTGGGGCGAGGAGATCGGCAGTAACACGGTGGAGGTCTACATTCACGCGCTGCGCAAGAAGCTCGGCGCCGATCTGATCCGCAACGTACGCGGCCTCGGCTATATGATCGCGAAGCAATAGCGCCGCGATCGGCGGAGCAGGCCGTCGGGCCGCTAGACCATCAGGTCATTGAAGGACGCAGAAGGAAGGAACCCAAAGCATCAATGCAATCCATTCGCCGTCAATTGCTGTTCTGGCTGCTCGGAATCGTTCTCGCGGGCGTGGGCCTCGCGGGCTGGCTCATCTACCGGCAGGCGCTCGCCGAAGCCAATGAGCTCTTCGACTATCAGTTGCAGGAGATCGCTGCCGCGCTGCCGTCCGAGCCGTTCGCACAGATCTTCGGTGCCCACAACGATGCGGACGAAGGCATCGTCATCCAGATTTGGAGCCGCACGGGCGCGCTGATGTACTACTCGCATCCGCGGGCGCCGCTTGCGCCGCGCGCGGAGCTCGGGTTTTCGACCGAGCGCACCGATCGCGGCGATTGGCGCGTGTACGGGGCCATCGTCGGCGACAACGTCGTGCAGCTCGGCCAGCCGCTGTCCGTGCGCAATCGTCTCGCGGCCAATGTCGCATTGCGTACGCTATGGCCGCTCATCGTGCTGCTGCCGTTCTTGGGCGTGGCCGTCTGGGGAATCGTCGGGCGCGGGCTCGCACCGCTTGCGCGGGTGACGCGCGCGCTCGACGCGCGCCGCCCGGAGGCGCTCGACCCGCTGCCCGATGCGCGGCTTCCGCTCGAAGTACGCCCGCTCGTGCGCGCGCTCAACGGGCTGCTCGCGCGCTTGTCGGCGGCGCTCGATACCCAACGCGCGTTCGTCGCCGATGCCGCGCACGAGTTGCGCACGCCGCTCGCCGCGGTGCAGATCCAATCTCAGCTCGTTGCGCGCGCGCAAGATGCGGAAGGTCGCCGCGAGGCGCTGGCCGATTTGCAAGCCGGCATTACGCGGGCAACGCGTCTGGCGGAGCAACTACTCGCGCTCGCGCGGGCGGAACCCGATGCGGGCGCCGTCAAGGAGGCCGTCGATCTGCGCACGCTGCTGGCCGAGTGCGTCGCGGCTCAGGCGCCGATCGCCCAGCGCCGCGGCATCGATCTCGGCTTCGAGCAGGCGCAGCCGGCCACGGTGGCGGCCGATGCCGATTCGCTGCGCGTCATGTTCGGCAACCTGCTCGACAATGCCGTCAAATACACGCCGCCCGGCGGGCGCATCGACGTGACGCTCTCGGCCGATGCCGACGGCAGCCATGCCTGCGTGCAGATTGCCGATAGCGGCCCGGGCATCGTGCAGGCGGAGCGCGACCGCGTGTTCGACCGCTTCTACCGCGATGCCGCGGCACGCGCGCGGACCGACGTGGCGGGCAGCGGCCTAGGACTCGCGATCGTCAAGCGCGTCGCCACGCAGCACGGAGCGGCGGTCGAGCTCGGCGACGCACCGCTAGGCGGCCTGCTCGTCACCATACGGTTTTGAGGTAGCGCGACGGCGAATAGATCGGACCGTTTCACGGTTAAGACTCCTTTAAGTCAGCCCACTTACTCTGCGTCACATCACGCAAGGAGGCTTTTCCCATGAACGCAAGAACGCTTTCCCGCGGCGCCGTGGCGATTGCCGTCGCCGCCGCGCTCTCCGCCGGCTACGTGGCCGGTACGCGTCACGCCGATCCCCAGATCATCCCGGCGGCGCAAGCCGCTGCGATGATGCCGGCCGAGGCGGCCGCCAAAACGGGTATCCCCGACTTTTCCGGGCTCGTCGAAACGTACGGTCCGGCAGTTGTCAACATCAGCGCGAAGCATGTCGTGAAGCAGACGGCGCACCGCTCGATGCAGCAGCTACCCGTCGATCCGAGCGATCCTTTCTATCAATTCTTCAAGCGCTTCTACGGCCAGTTCCCGGGTTTCAACGGCGGTGGGGGCGACGAAGGCGGCGGGCAAGACGACACACCCAGCGCGAGCTTGGGCTCGGGCTTCATCATCAGCAACGATGGCTACATTCTGACCAACGCGCACGTCGTCGACGGTGCGAACGTCGTCACCGTCAAGCTGACCGACAAGCGCGAGTTCCGCGCGAAGGTCGTGGGTACCGATAAACAGTCGGACGTCGCCGTTCTCAAGATCAGCGCATCGAACCTGCCGACGGTGAAGATCGGCGATCCGAACCAGAGCAAGGTCGGCCAGTGGGTCGTCGCTATCGGTTCGCCGTACGGGTTCGACAATACGGTCACGTCGGGCATCATCAGCGCGAAGGCGCGCTCGCTGCCGAACGAGAACTACACGCCGTTCATCCAGACGGACGTGCCGGTGAACCCGGGCAACTCGGGCGGGCCGCTGTTCAACCTGCAAGGGCAGGTGATCGGCATCAACTCGATGATCTACTCGCAGACGGGCGGCTTCCAAGGGCTGTCGTTCGCGATTCCGATCGACGAAGCCATGCGCGTGAAGGATGAACTCGTGAAGACGGGGCACGTGAGCCGCGGCCGGCTTGGCGTGGCGGTGCAAGGCGTGAACCAGACCCTGGCCGATTCCTTCGGGTTGCAAAAGCCCGTCGGCGCGCTCGTGAGTTCGGTCGATCCGGGTGGCCCGGCGGCGAAGGCCGGCCTGCAAGCGGGCGACGTCATCTTGGCCGTGAACGGCACGCCCGTGAACGATTCGACCGATCTGCCCTCTCAGATCGCGGGCATGAAGCCGGGTACGAAGGCCACGCTTGACGTCTGGCGCGATAAGAGCAAGAAGCAGTTGACCGTGACGCTCGGCTCTGTGTCCGATAAGAAGCTGGCCGATAAGGGCGGGGCAACCTCCGAACAGGGGCGCCTTGGCGTGGCAGTGCGTCCGCTGACGCCGCAAGAGCGCAGCGGCACGTCGCTCTCGCACGGCCTGCTCGTGCAGCAGTCGAGCGGTGCGGCGGCTAGCGCCGGCATTCAGCCCGGCGATGTCATTCTTGCCGTGAACGGTCGTCCGGTCACTTCGGTGGAGCAGTTGCGAGAAGTCATCGCCAAGGCGGGCAACAGCGTCGCGCTGCTGATCCAGCGCGACAACGCGCAAATCTTCGTACCGGTCGATTTGGGCTGACGCTTGCGCGCGTCGGCTCGACGTGCGCCGCCCGGCAAACGCGCGGCGCTGCGGGAACGGGCATTGCTCGCCTGTTCCCCGTGAGCACCGCGGTCGTTGGATCAACGAGCGGCGGCGCGCAACTTCAAGGAGCGATGCAATGAAACCGCGAACCACTAAGAAAACCCTATTCGCCGCGGGCTTAGCGGCGCTGGCGCTTGGCTTGACGGGCGGCGCTTTTGCACAGGCGTCGGGGGTCGTGGGCGGCACGACGACCGACATGACGAGCGCGGGCAACGAGAGCGGCGGCGGCATGCCGCAAATCCAGCACCAAGGGGAAATCGCTTATGTGTCGGGTGGCGTAGGCAGCGACGAATCGGCTGCGCTAAAAAGCGCCGCGCACGGCTGGCCGCTCGCGCTGCGCTTTACCGGCCCGGGCGCCGACTACCTGGCGGACGTTCACGTGCGTATCGTTGGCTCGCACGACACCGAGGTGTTGAAGGCCGATTCCCGCGGGCCGTATATGCTCGTTAAGCTGCCGCCCGGCCGGTATACGGTGCACGCGCAGTACAAAGACGAGGATCAGACGCGAGAGGTCACGGTCGGGAAGGCAGCGGGGGCGCGCGCAGACTTTCACTGGAATACCCAGTGATCCGCGCAGAGATTGCGCACGCAGCCTGACTTTCGTCGATAATGAAGCCACGGGCGCCCGCTCGTGGCTTTTTTGTGCAATGCACATGGGCACCCTGCATATGCCTTGCAAGGGGATGGCTATGACGACTGCCGCTGCCTTACATCGAATCGAAATCGAGCCCAACCATCATCGCCTTCGCGTCATTCACGGCGGCATCACGATTGCCGACACGAGCCGCGGCGTGACGCTCCGGGAAACGGGCTTGCCGGACGTCTTCTACTTTCCGCGTGAAGACGTGAACATGTCGCGCCTGCAGCGTTCCGAGACGATCTCGCACTGTCCGTACAAAGGCGACGCGTCCTATTTCAGCCTACTCACCGAAGAGGACGGGCCCGTGGTGGACGCAGCGTGGAGCTACGAAGCTCCGCTGCCGGGCGCCGAAGCGATCGCCGGCTGTCTCGCGTTCTATTCGTCGCGCGTCGACCGCATCGACCAGACCTCCTAGGCGAAACGCGAGAGGCATCGAGGATACCGCCATGGAACTGACCGACGCGCTGCGCATTCCGCTCGCTCCGTCTGCGGTCCGCGATGCTTTGCAAGACATTGCGCTGCTGCGCGCGAGCCTCGAGAACTGCGAGTCGTTCAGCCGGTTGCCGAGCGGCGAATACGCCGTGACACTGACGGTCCCGCTCGGGCCGCTGCGTGCGCACTATGAGGTGCGGGCGCATTTGGCGAGTGCCGAAGCGCGGCTCGCGGCCGGCGACTCCGAGGCCGACGCCGACGCCGACGCCGATACGCACGCTCATGCACTGCATCGCACGTTGAATTTCAAGGCTTGCGCGACGGGAATCGGATCGCTGCGCGGCCAGATCGACGTCATGCTCAGCGACGACGGCCCGGCCGAGGATGGCGGCGAGGCCGGTTCGACGCGCATCGACTATTCGGTCTGGGCGACCCTGACTGGGCCGCTGGCTGCGCTGCCCCCGCGGCAAATCGAGAATGCGCTGCACGAGCTCGCCGATGACTTCTTCGCCGAATTCTGCGCTGTGGTCGAGGCCAAGCACGGTAAGCGGGTGAATCTGGCGGTGACGGGGGGCGCGCGCCGTCATCATGTTTTTTTGAGGCCGATCAATGTCGCCGGCCTTGGCCGCAGGCGCTGGGAACACCACGCGGCGGCCGCGCTCGGTGGCCGAGCCGAGGGCACGCTCGCGTCGCCGCGCGCGGCAGACGGACTGCATCGCGCTTCCTCTCCGCAGGCGATGCCCGCATGGGCGTGGGCGATTGCGGTCGTGCTCGTCGCCGCGCTGCTCTACGCGTCGCATTGGCTCGGATGAGCCGAGGGCGCGATGCCCGCCAAGCAGCGGTGCTAATTGAAATGACGCATTAAACCCCGCATCAAACCCCGCGGAATTCGCGACGATAGTTGGACGGCGATGTCTTGAGCGCTTCGGCGAAATGCTGGCGCAGCGAGACGGCCGAGCCGAAGCCCGCTGTCTCGGCGATGCGCTCGACGTTCTCGTCCGTCGTCTCGAGCAAATGCTGCGCGCGCGCGAGCCGTGCCCCCAGCAGCCATGCGCCGACCGTCGTGCCGGTAGCTTGTCTGAAGCGCCGCGTAAACGTGCGGCGACTCATCAGGACGCGCTGCGCGAGCGAATCGAGCGAATGAGATTCGCGCAGATTCTGCCGCACCCACTCCAGCAGGGCAGCGAGGCGCTCGTCGCGCGCATTGATGCCGATAGGCTGCTCGACGAATTGCGCTTGGCTGCCTTGGCGATGCGGCGGCACGACGAGGCGCCTAGCCACGTAATTGGCCGCGCGCCCCCCGCAGCGGCGGCGCAGGAAGTGCAGGCAGCAATCGAGGCTGGCGGCGGTGCCGGCCGAGGTCAGCACATCGCCGTCGTCGACGTACAGCACGGCGGCATCGACGCGGACGGCCGGATAGCGGCGCGCGAACGTTTCGGCCCACGCCCAATGCGTGGTCGCGGGCCGTCCGTCCAGGATGCCCGCCGCAGCCAGGACGAATGCGCCGAGGCACAGCCCGATCATTTGGGCGCCGCGCCCGTGAGCGGCGCGCAGTGCGTCGACCAGAGCCGCGTTCGGCGCTTGGAGTACGTCGCGCCAACTCGGCACGATGACGATATCGGCCGCGGCGATCGCCTCGAGGCCGTGCGGCGCGGCGATCGTGAAGCCGGCCGTGGTGCGCAGCGCATCGGGCTCGGCGGCACATACGCGCACCTCGAAGCGCGGCACGCCGCCCGCACTGTAATCCTCACCGAAAACGATGCACGGCACGGACAGATGGAATGGGCTGATCCCGTCGAAGGCGACGATGGCGACGACGGGTGGGCGATCGGCTGAAGACGGTGCGGGTATCACGGCGGCGTTAGCGTTTCGGCGAGAAGGGGGATGCGGCGCCCCGCAAGGGCGAACTCATGTATGGCCCGATTATATCGATATATGGCATTAGGGCCGCTATCGATCGGCCGTCGATCAGGGAAAAATAGCCTCCATCCCGCCGCCGCGCCGGTAGAAGCGAGCGAAAGGCACCTGCGAGCAAAAGCGCCGGCGGTCCCGAAGCCAAAAGATCGAAGGAGTCATGTCATGTCCCCGTCCCCGCGCCGCGCGCTGATTGTCATCGATGTCCAAAACGAATATGTGACCGGCGATCTGCCGATTGAATACCCTCCCGTGCAAGATTCGCTGGCGACCATCGGCCGGGCGATCGACGCCGCACGGGCGCACTCGGTGCCCGTCGTCGTCGTCCAACAGATCTCGCCGTCCGATGCACCGTTGTTCGCGCGCGGCTCCCACGGCGGCGCGCTGCATCCGGTCGTCGCGAGCCGGCAGTACGACCATCGGGTGGAGAAGGAGCTGCCAAGCTCGTTCGCGGGTACGGACTTAGCCGATTGGCTCGCCGCACGCGAGATCGACACGCTGTCGATCGTCGGTTACATGACGCACAACTGCAACGTGTCCACGGCGCTTCACTCATCGCACGCGGGCATGAACGTCGAATACCTGAAGGATGCAACGGGCTCCCTCTCGTACGAGAACGACGCCGGCTATGCAAGCGCCGAGGAAATTCACCGTGCCTTCACCGTCGTTCTGCATTCGCGCTTTGCGGCGGTCGCGTGCACCGATGAGTGGATCGCCGCCGTCCATGCAGGCAAGCCGCTGGAGCGCGGATCGATCGGATCATCGAACCGGAAGGCGCGTGCGCGGGCGGCCGCTGCGGCTTGACGGACACCCGGCTATCTAGGCTCGGCTTGCGCCTTGCGCAGCGCCGGGCTCGCGCGCAGCGCCTCGATGCAGGCGTCGACGAACGCGTCGGTGTGCGAGGCGAATTGCACTGACGCCGGCAACAGCAGCGCGTCGCGCAGGCACCCGCCGATAAATGCATGCAGATACAGCGCGCTGCGGCGCGTGTCGAGATCGGGCGGCAACTGCCCCTTCTCGACGGCCAGAATCAGATCGGCCTCGATCTTGCCGACGCCTTCGTGCATGCTCGTTTGATGGCGTTCTTTGACAGGCCCCATCTCTTCGACGAACTCGCATTTCAAAAACAGAATGTCGAACACGCGCCGGCGCCTTGCATCGTTCGACGCCGCGTGCAGACACCATTTGAGGACCGTGGCGAGGCGCGCGAGCGGATCGTCCTCGTTGGCATCGGCCGGCCGTGTATTGAGTTCGTCGAGCGGCAGCAGCACGCGGTCGAACATCGCCGTAAATAGATCGCCCTTGTTGGCGAAATGCCAATAAATCGCGCCGCGGGTCACACCCGCGTGCGCCGCGATATCCGCGAGCGACGTGCGCGATACCCCCTTATCGTAAAAAACCTGCTCGGCCGCATCGAGAATGCGGTTGCGCGTCTGCAGGGCCTCTTCCTTCGTTCGTCTGACCATTTTGCGCGGCCCGTCGTGCGGGCTTCTGGGCGGACATCGGGCCGCCGGCCGGTCCCGCAGCCGCGACTTTGCGAAAAGACGCAAGCACGGCGAGGGATTGGAATGTTATGTAACAGAGGCCATTTTACATACAGTCGCGTACGTATGTACAATACGCGCCAGCGTTTGAAGCCCGTTTGAAGCCCTTAAGCGAAATGGCGGGTAATATCGTCAGTCGTTTGTGCGCGAGCCGGCTGCAGCGTGGCGTTGCTCGCGCTTCTTGCGCGGGCCGCGTCGCTTCTGAATTGGGACGTCACGGCCGGCGCCCATCGGCTTACATCAAGCATCAAGCGTTTGCGACGAACGTCGCGCCGCGCGCCTCGCGGGGAAGAGGCGCGGCAGGATCATTTTGTTCACCGACATAGACCAGAGGTCGCTCACATGCGTGTCCAACCGGTTCCATTTCGCTTAATCTGCGCCGCGACGGTGGTCGTGGCGTTCGCGGCCTGCGGACAAAAACAATCGGCGCCGCCGCCGCAAACGCCCGAAGTCGGTGTCGTCACCGTGCAGCCGAGCCCGGTGCCCGTTGTCACGGAACTGCCGGGCCGCACGAGCGCGTTCCTCGTCGCCCAAGTGCGCGCACGCGTGGACGGTATCGTGCAGCGCCGGGAGTTCACGGAAGGCAGCGAAGTGAAGGCGGGCCAGCGGCTTTATAAGATCGACCCGGCGCAGTATCAGGCCGCGCTCGCCAGCGCGAAGGCGACACTCGCCAAGGCCCAAGCCAATCTCGCGACGACGACGGCGCAAGCGAACCGCTACAAGGTGCTCGTCGCCGCTAACGCCGTCAGTAAGCAGGACTACGACAACGCCGTGGCCGCGCAGGGGCAGGCCGCAGCCGACGTCGCCGCGGGCAAGGCATCCGTGGAAAGCGCCCAGATCAACCTGGGCTACACCGACGTCGTCGCGCCGATTTCCGGCCGCACGGGCGTCTCGCAGGTCACGCCGGGCGCCTATGTGCAGGCGAGCCAAGCGACCCTCATGGATACCATCCAGCAGCTCGATCCCGTCTATGTCGATTTGACGCAATCGAGCTTGGACGGCCTGAAGCTGCGCCGCGCCGCGCAAGAAGGCCGGCTGAAGACGAACGGCCCCGGCGCCGCCAAAGTCACGCTGATTCTCGAAGACGGCCGGCCTTATCCGCTACCGGGCAAGCTCCAGTTCTCCGATGTGACCGTCGACCAATCGACGGGCTCAGTGACGATTCGCGCCACGTTCCCGAACCCGAACCGGGTGCTGCTGCCGGGCATGTTCGTCCGCGCGCGAATCGAGGAAGGGGTGAACGAGCGCGCGATGCTCGTGCCGCAGATCGGCGTTACGCACGATCAGAAGGGCGCGGCAATCGCACTCGTCGTGGGCGCGGACGGCAAGGTCGTCCCGCGTACGCTTGTCACCGCCAGCATGCGGGGGCCCGACTGGGTCGTCGACGGCGGCTTGGAGCCGGGCGATCGCGTGATCGTGCAGGGCACCGAGAAGGTGCACCCCGGCATGCAAGTGAAGGCCATACCGGCGCAGTTGCCGGCGGCCGCCGCTTCGGGCGCTTCGGCCGCTTCGGGCGCTTCGGCCGCTTCGGGCGCTTCGGCCGCTTCGGGCGCTTCGGCCGCTTCGGGCGGCGCCTCCGCCGCAGCGACGGGTGCCTCCGGCGCGCCGGCGTCGGGCGCGTCTGCTAGTTGATCACGGAGAGCCCGTTACATGGCTAAGTTCTTTATCGATCGGCCGATCTTCGCGTGGGTGATTGCGATCATCCTGATGCTCGCGGGGATTACGTCGATCTTCAGGCTACCGATCGCGCAGTACCCGACGATCGCCCCGCCGTCGATCCAGATCAGCGCGCAGTATCCGGGCGCATCGGCCAAGACTGTCGAAAATACCGTCACGCAGGTCATCGAGCAGCAGATGAGCGGGCTCGACCATCTGCTGTATCTATCCTCGACGAGCGACGATGCCGGCACGGCCACGATCACGCTGACCTTCGATGCCGGGACGAATCCCGACATCGCACAGGTGCAGGTGCAAAACAAGTTGTCGCTTGCAACGCCGCTGTTGCCGACGGTCGTGCAGCAGCTCGGCACGAAGGTGACGAAATCGAGTAGCAGCTTCTTGCTCGTGCTCGCGTTCGTTTCCGAAGACGGCAGCATGAGCAAGTACGACCTTGCCAACTACGTCGCGTCGCATATTCAGGATCCGATCAGCCGGCAAAACGGTGTCGGTACCGTGACGGTGTTCGGCACGCAGTACGCCATGCGCGTCTGGCTCGATCCGCACAAGCTCACGAACTACGGCTTGACGCCGGTCGACGTCGTCACGGCGTTGCAGCAGCAAAACGTGCAGATCGCGGGCGGCCAACTCGGCGGTACGCCCTCGGTGCCGGGGCAGATGCTGCAGGCGACGATCACCGAGCAGACGCTGCTGCGCACGCCGCAGGACTTCGGCGCTATCTTGCTGAAGGTAAACCCGGACGGCTCGCAGGTGCGCATGAAGGATGTCGCGCGCATCGAGCTCGGCGGGGAAAACTACAACGTCGATACGAAGTACAACGGCAGTCCGACCGCCGGTATGGGCATCCAGCTCGCCACGGGCGCGAACGCGCTGCAGACGGCGAAGGAAGTTCGCGCGAAGATCGACGAGTTGTCGAAGTACTTCCCGCACGGCCTTGTCGTTAAGTACCCCTACGACACGACACCGTTCGTACGCTTGTCGATCGAGGAAGTGGTCAAGACGCTGCTCGAAGGCGTCGTGCTCGTCTTCCTCGTGATGTACCTGTTCCTGCAGAATCTGCGCGCGACGCTGATTCCGACCATCGCGGTGCCGGTCGTGCTGCTCGGCACATTCGCGATCATGAGCGCGGCGGGCTTTTCGATCAACGTGCTCTCGATGTTCGGCCTCGTGCTGGCCATCGGTCTGCTCGTTGACGATGCGATCGTCGTCGTCGAAAACGTCGAGCGCGTGATGAGCGAGGAGGGGCTATCCCCTCGCGACGCGACGCGCAAGGCGATGGAGCAGATCACGGGCGCACTCATTGGCGTGGCGTTGGTGCTCTCGGCCGTATTCGTGCCGGTGGCGCTATCCGGGGGCTCGGTGGGTGCGATTTACCGCCAGTTCTCGCTGACGATCGTCTCGGCGATGGTGCTGTCGATTCTCGTCGCACTGGTTCTGACGCCGGCGCTTTGCGCCACGCTGCTCAAGCCGGTCACCCCTGGTCAACATGCGGCCACGACGGGCTTCTTCGGCTGGTTCAATCGTACGTTCGAGAGGAGCCGCGACAAGTACCACAGCGGCGTGCACCATGTGATCCGCCGCTCCGGGCGGTGGCTGGTGATCTATCTCGCGGTGATTGTCGCAGTGGGCATGTTGTTCGTGCGGCTACCGAAATCGTTCCTGCCCGACGAAGATCAAGGCTTGATGTTCGTCCTCGTGCAGACGCCGACCGGCTCGACGCAGGAGACGACGGAGCGCACGCTCTCGAATATCTCCAACTATTTGCTCACGCAGGAGAAATCGCTCGTCGAATCGGTGTTCACGGTGAACGGCTTCAGCTTCGCGGGCCGAGGCCAGAATTCGGGCCTTGTGTTCGTGCGGTTGAAAGACTTCGGGCTGCGCCAGCATTCCGATCAGAAGGTGCAGGCCATCATTCACCGGATGTTCACGCACTATTCGAGCTACAAAGACGCGATGGTGATTCCGTTCAATCCGCCCTCGATTCCTGAGCTCGGTACGGCATCGGGCTTCGACTTCGAGCTGACGGACAACGGTGGGCTCGGCCACGACACGTTGATGGCCGCGCGTAACCAACTGCTGGGGATGGCGGCGAAGGATCCGACGCTCGCACTCGTTCGGCCCAACGGGCTCAACGATACACCGCAGTTCAAGATCGACATCGATCGCGAGAAGGCGCAAGCGCTCGGCGTATCGCCGCAGGCGATCGACCAGACGTTCTCGGTGGCATGGGCATCGCAGTACGTGGACAACTTCCTCGATACGGACAACCGGATCAAGAAGGTGTACGTCATGGCCGATGCGCCGTTCCGCATGTCGCCCGAGGATTTGGACCACTGGTATGTGCGCAATGGTTCCGGTTCGATGGTTCCGTTCACGTCGTTCTCGACGGGGCACTGGACCGTCGGCTCGCCGAAGCTCGAGCGCTATAACGGCATTTCCTCGATGGAAATCCAAGGCGCCGCCGCGCAGGGCAAGAGCACGGGCCAAGCCATGCAGGCGATGCAAAAGATTGCGGCGAAGCTACCGGCCGGCATTGGCTACTCCTGGACGGGCTTGTCGTATCAGGAAATCCAATCGGGCTCGCAAGCGCCGATCCTCTACGGCGTGTCGATCCTTGTCGTGTTCCTGTGCTTGGCCGCGCTCTATGAGAGCTGGTCGATCCCGTTCTCGGTCATCATGGTCGTGCCGCTCGGCGTGATCGGTGCGCTGCTGGCGGCGACGGTCCGCGGGCTCGAGAACGACGTGTTCTTCCAAGTCGGTCTGCTGACGACGGTGGGCTTGTCCGCCAAGAATGCGATTCTGATCGTCGAATTCGCTCGCGAGCTGCAGCACCGCCAAGGCATGGGGCCGGTCGAGGCGGCAATGGAAGCGGCGCGGCTGCGGCTGCGGCCTATCTTGATGACGTCGATGGCGTTCATTCTCGGCGTGCTGCCGCTCGCGATCAGCAACGGCGCAGGGTCGGCCAGCCAGCACGCGATCGGTACCGGCGTGATCGGCGGCATGTTGACGGCGACGTTCCTCGCGATCTTCTTCATCCCGATGTTCTTCGTCGTCATTCGCGCGAAGTTCGCAAGCGAATCGGAAGACGTCGACGAAGCCGCGCGTCTAGCCGAGGAGCATCATTCGCGAAGCCACTCGGCGGGCGAGGGCGGCCAAAACAACGGCGACGAAGGACACTGACATGTATATCCGACACGCTTCCTTGATCGCGATCGCCGTCGCCTGCATCGCGGCCGGCTGCACATTCGAGCCGAAATACGAGCGGCCGGCCGCGCCGGTCGCGGCGGCGTTCCCGGCGTCGGGCGTCTATGCGACGCAGCCGGCCACGACCGCAAACGATACGGCGAACGGGCGCGCGGCCGCCGACATCGGCTGGCGCGAATTCTTCGCCGATCCTCGCCTGCAGCGCATCATCGAAATAGCGCTCGCGAACAACCGCGACTTGCGCGTCGCCGTGTTGAACGTCGATGCGGCGCGGGCGCAATACCGCATCACGCGCGCGGAATTGTTCCCCGCTATCGGCGCAAAAGCGGCCGATACGACGCAGCGCTTGCCGCGAAATTTGTCGCCCTCGGGGCAGACGATCCAGCGCCAGTATCAAGTCGGGGTCAATGCATCCTGGGAAATCGACTTCTGGGGGCGCATTCGCAGCCTGAAGGATCAAGCGCTCGAGCGATACTTGTCGACCGCGCAGGCGCGCAAGGCGGCCGAGATCTCGCTCGTCTCGCAAGTGGCCGATCAATATCTGCAGATGCTCGCCGTCGACGATCTGCTCAAGATCACCGACGACACATTGAAGAACGCCGAGGCGTCGTACTCGCTCACGAAGCTGCAGTTCGACAACGGCACAGGCTCGGAACTCGATCTGCGTCAGGCCGAGACGGTCGTCGAGCAGGCGCGCGCGAATCGCGAAGCGCAAGCGCGCGCGCGGGCGCAGGCCGAGAATGCGCTCGTGCTGCTCGTCGGCGAGCCGCTGCCTGAAGATTTGCCGGCCGGCCATGGGTTGGGCGACCAGCGTCTCTTGACGGATATTCCGGCGGGGCTGCCGTCGGATCTGCTCACGCGCCGGCCCGACATCATGCAGGCCGAGGCGACGCTGCGCGCGGCGAATGCGAACATCGGCGCGGCGCGGGCGGCATTTTTCCCGACGATCTCGCTGACGAGCTCGCTCGGTACGGCTAGCCCGACGCTGGGTGGACTCTTTAAGGCCGGCTCCGCCGCTTGGAGTTTTGCGCCGCAGATTACGATGCCGATTTTTGAAGGCGGGCAGAACCTGGCTAATCTCGATCTTGCTCACGTGCAGAAGCGGATCGAAATCGCGCAGTACGAGAAGGCGATCCAATCGGCATTCCGGGAAGTGGCCGACGATCTCGCTGCGCGCAGCACCTACGATGGACAGATCGGTGCGCTGGAACGCAATACGTTCGCCCAATCGCGCACGCTCGAACTGTCTCAGTTGCGCTATAAGAGTGGCGTCGACAGTTACTTGCAGGTCCTGACCGCACAGACGAATCTCTACACGGCGCAGCAATCGTTGATCAATGCGCGCGTGGCCCGGCTGGAGAATCTCGTGAATCTGTATGTCGCGCTGGGCGGCGGTTGGATCGCGAACACGGGCGAGGCCCCGAGGCCGGCCGATGCGCCTGCTACTTATGGCGCCGCGTCAGTGCCGGTTGCGGCGTCGGCACCGGCATCCGGTTCAGCATCGGTGAAGACTTCCGGCTAATGCTTACGGGTCGCAGGCCTTAATACGCGATACGCGGCGCGACATAGCTGCCATAGCCGGTGCCAATCCCGGTTGCTTGCGTCGGTATCTTATAGCCGGCGACGAAATGGCCTGAGATGTACTTGCTGCTTCCGCCGGTCGAGGTATCGATGTAGAAGGCGGCGAATGCGACGATCGGCGTTGTGCCGCTCGTCGAGACATTAGTGCCGACGGGCATGACAACGGTGACGCCGATCGGCACGCTGCTGTAGATGGTGTCCTTGACGCCTGGCTGGATGTAGATGCTGTCGCCGATGCCTAACGCGGTGGGGTTGCCGTTCGTAATCAGGCCGCGGATGGTGGGCGTATCGTTTGCAACGGTTTTGAACGAAGTCCACTGGCCGGCTGCGCATGACCCGCCATATGTCATGCCGTTCCCGATCTGGAATGCGTGAGGTAGGCCCGTCGGATCGAGCTTCGGCTGATTCGTCTGGCTGTTCCAGTATTGATTGAAGACGCACTGGTCCATCACGACAGGAAACAGCCCGCCGGCCGGGACCGCCGACGGCGGCGTGATGACCGCGACGGACGTCGCGCTGTCGGAAGTGGACGCTGTGCCGAGTAGCGGGCCGAGTAAAAGCGCGACGAGGCCTCCGTTATTGTTCGTGTCTCGCGTAATCGTGACCTGCACGGCTGGCTCGGGCATCTGTCCGGCGGGAGCCGGCAGCGTGACAGCGCTCGGCGCAACCAATGTCGGCGACGCCGCTGCGACATCCCAGTACCCTGCCTTCACAGTGCCGGTCGATAGCTTAACGCCGTCCGATCCGTTCAGCGGCACCGCGGCCGTTGCCGATGCGGCGGCGGCCGACCAGTTCGGCACACTCGAACCCGTCGTGAGCGCGCCGGCACCGGCGAGCGCCGCCGCATCGGCGGCATTCTGCAATTCATGGCTGACGGCGAAAACGCGCGGCACGTCGACCGCGAACGCCCCGAACATTAGCAATAGCGTTAACGTAAACAGGAACCAGAGCGTAGCGGAGCCGCGGCCGTTCGCTCGGCTCGGCCAGCGTCGGGAGTTGCCGCGGCTTGTTCGTGGCGGCCGCTTCGGGGCCGAGCTCGACGCGCTCGAGTTGGCTCGCTCATTTTTCACAGTACATCACCGCTGTGGCCGTTAGGGTGACAGGGCCTGTCAGTGCGCTGAACGCCGAGCCAACCATGAGCCCGTTATACGTGTAGTTGATGGTCACAGTTAGGGGGGTGCCGACGGGGAGTGTCGAACAACTGCCCGATGGAGTGACAGTCGGCGTCGTGACCGTGCCGCCGGCCACGAGGCTGCTTTGCGTGTAGGCGAGCGCGACGTTTTGAATCTGAGTTGTCGTATAGGGCGTTGCGCGCAAGACGACGCCCTGACGCGCCGCTTGCCCCGCGGCATTCGTAATGACCGCCTTATCGCAAAGCAGCAAGCTCATGTCGATGATGCCGAACATCACCATCAGCATAAACGGCAGCATCAGCACGAACTCGAGCGAGACGATGCCACGCGCTCGTGTACGCCCATGCCTGCCGACATGCCGACGCAGTTTCATCGGATTGCGCCTCCCGCTCCGCCCGCTGCAACGCCGGCGCCGGCTACCGGAACCGCCTGCGCCCCGGCCGCCGCCCGTGCCGTCAGTCGTTCGCGCAAGTCCCGGTAGAACCGCAGGTTGTCTTCCGCCGATTCGGCCGGCATTTCCGAAACGAGGATGCGCTTGGCGGCCTCGCCGTTGCCCAACAAACCATAAGCGAGCGCCAAATTCTCGCGCGCTTGCGGGGGGGCATCGGCCAGGCTCGCAATATCGAGCAATACGTTGACACCGGCTCGCGCCTTGCCCGAGAGCGCGAGCGACAAGCCGAGGTCCGCCTTCAGCCCCTGAACCTCGGGATGAAGCTCCAGCGCGGATCGATAGATGCTTTGCGCCTCCTCGTGCCGGCCCAGCAGGTCGAGCGTGGCACCGAGCCCTTCGGCCGCCACCGCGTTATCCGGATACGCCGAGACCAATTTGCGGTAACGCTGCTGCGCGTCCTCCAGATGCCGTTCGCGCAGTGCGATGCGGGCGAGCCCCAACTGTGCGCGCGGATCGTCGGGGGCCGACGCCGCGATCCGTGCGTACAGCACGCCGGCTCGAGCAAGATCGCCCGTTTGATACATCGCGTCGGCGAGGCCCAATTGCGCGGGTCTCGATTGCGGGTCAGCCTTCAAGAGCTTCTCGAACAGCGAGAGGGCCAACTGCGTATCGCCCGCTCCGAGCGCGCTTTCGGCGATATGCAGATCGGCGTTCGCGTCGGGAATCTGAGTAACGGGCACAGGCTGCGGCACCACATAGTGGTTGCTCGCGCAGCCCGCCATGAGCATCGCGGCAGCGACTGACGTACAGAAAGCCAACAAGGCGCGATGCATCGGGATGGGGCGGGGTGTGGTCATGCCACCTCCAGAAACAGAAACAGAAACAGAAACAGAAACGAACATTCAATGATGACGAAACACAGCCATGAGCCGAATCACGGCCGGGCCGGCCGAAATGAGCGCCACCGTCGGCATGATGAAGAGCATCATCGGCAGCGTCATCTTGGGCGCGAGCTTCGCGGCCTTTTCCTCCAGCGCGATCATCTGCATCGAGCGCTCGGTGCGCGACAACGTCCGCAGCGCCTGGGTGATCGGTGTGCCGTATTTCTGGGCCTGGACGAGCGTGGTCACCAGCGCGCGCACGGAGGGCAGGCCGATACGGGCCGCCATGCTGTGCAGCGCGAGCCCGCTATCGCCGCCCATACTCAGTTCGTCAGCGGTCACCGTGAGTTCGTCGGCAAGCGGCGGGCAGATGGCCCGCAGCTCGGTGGCGACACGCTTGATCGCTACCACCAGGCTGTTGCCGGCATTCGTGCAGATGACAAGCAGATCGAGCGCATCGGGCAGCGCGACGGCGATCGCCTTACGGCGGTGCCGTATAAGGAAGCCGATGGCGTACTCGGGCAGCATCATTCCAATCACGAAGGTACCCGCCATCAGCAGCACGCGAAAGGCAAAGAATTGACCGAACTTCGGCAGATGTCCGCCGAGCGCTATTGCGCTCAGCGCAAAGCTGGCGCCGACGACGACCTTCAGCCCGGACATCGCCGCTACGGCCCGCCGGTCGCGAAAACCCGCGCTCGCAAGACGTCCCGCAAGCTTCGCACGGTCCTCCGCCTGGACGACCGGCATGCGTTCGCCGATCGTGGCCACACGCGTGGCGAGGCGTTGCGGCACATTCATCGCACCCGCGCCGGCCGCGGCGTTGCTGCTGCCGCGTACCGCGCTTTGCCGGACGCGTTGCGCGATGCGCGCGCGTTTGCTCGTGCCGCGCAAGACGAGCCACAACGTGATGACGGCAAGCAACAGCAGCAAAGCAGCGTTGCGCCAGAGATCGGCGTTCATCATCGCGAGGTGTCCAGGTTGGCAATCTTGTTGATGAGCCACAAACCGACCGTCATCAATCCGGCCGCGAGCGCGAGTATCTTGTGGCCGGCATGCGTGTTCGTGAGCGTCTCGAGATACGGACGATTCGTGAGGTAAAAGATGCCCATGATCACGAACGGGACGGCGGCGATCATCTTGCTCGCAAGCTTGCCTTCAGCGGTCAGCGCCTTGCTTTTCGCGCGGATGTCGCGCCGTGAGCGCACGATGGCCGCCAGCGTTTCAAGTGTGTCGCCGAGGTTGCCGCCTGTTTCGCGCTGCAGAATCAGGCAGACGGTGAAGAAGGAGAAATCGGCAAGCTGCAAACGCACTGCCGCCTGCTCGAGCACTTCCTTCAGCTCCGCGCCCACGAGCAGCGCGTCGCCCATGGTGCGAAACGTCGCCCGAACGGGTTCCTCGCTTTCGGCGCCCGCGATGCAGATCGCCTGGACGGCAGGGATGCCTGCACGCACCGCGCGAATGATCAGGTCGAGCGTGTCGGGAAAAGCCGCGAGAAAGCGCAGCCGAAAGCGACCGATGATCCACCGATAAGCGGCGCGCACGGAAAAAAGCATCGCGCCGAGTGAAATCATAAAACGTGTGAAAGGCGCAAACGAGAACGACGCCGTTCCGATGAACGACGCGACAATCGCCACGATTGCGACAACGCAGATGAGCCGTATGCCGCCGGAACCGCCGACAGTGCGCACGCGTTCGTACTTCGCCACGAACGGCGCCAGGAGCTGGGCTTGATCGGGCAAGCGGCGTTTGCGCTGCAGCAGTTCGTGCTGCTTGTCCTGCCCTGGCGTGTTGGCGCGTCGGGCCGTGCCGGCCTGCTGCTCGTCGCGCAGCGCCGCAATGCGCGTTCGAATGCGCGTACCCGGCTGCTCCCGCGCAAATTGGCGCAAGGACCGCGCGATGAGGCCCACCACCACGAGCGCAAAGAAGGCGCCGATCGTAACGACATCTGCGGGCCTCATGACTGCATCGCTGCGAGCAGCGCCTCTTCGAGTCCATAGTACGCGGCCCGTTGGGCGAAAACCGGCCGCAGCGACGAGCATTCGAACGCACCGCGCACCTGTTCTTCGTAGGCGCTTGCGCTATAGCGAAACGTGAATAGATCCTGTGTCATGACCACATCGCCTTCCATGCCGGCAATCTCGGTCACATGCGTCACGCGCCGCACGCCATCGCGCATGCGCTCGATTTGCAGGATGAGATGGACGGCGCTCGCAATCTGTCGTCGAATCGACATCAACGGCAAATTGCCGTTGGCCATCATCACCATGCTTTCCAATCGCGTGATCGCATCGCGAGGCGTGTTCGCATGGACCGTCGTCATCGATCCGTCGTGGCCGGTGTTCATCGCCTGCAACACGTCGAACGCCTCCGTGCCGCGCGTCTCGCCGAGAATGATGCGATCCGGGCGCATCCGCAGCGCGTTGCGCACGAGGTCGCGTTGAGAAACGCCTCCGAGCCCTTCGCTGTTCTCGGGCCGCGTTTCGAGGCTGACTACGTGGGGCTGCTGCAACTGCAGTTCGGCCGCGTCTTCGATCGTGACGACCCGCTCGGTTTCGTCGATGAAGCGCGATAGGGCATTGAGCAGCGTCGTCTTGCCGGAGCCCGTGCCGCCCGAAATGACGACGTTCAGCCGGCATGCGGTGGCGATGCGCAGCACGTCGACCATGGTCGACGAGATGTTGCCCTGCTGCGCCATGCGACCGAGCGTGATATTGCGCTTGGCGAACTTCCGGATCGAGATGGAGGCGCCGCGCAGCGCGATCGGCGGCAGCACGACGTTGACGCGGCTACCGTCGGCAAGACGCGCATCGACCATCGGACTGCTTTCGTCCACACGCCGTCCGACGGCGGCCGCGATACGCTGCGCAACGTTGACGACGTGCGCATTGTCGCGGAACTTCAAGGGCGTCAGCTCGAGACGTCCGCCGCGTTCGACGTAGACTTGATCGGGCCCATTCACGAGGATGTCGGTCACGCGTTCGTCGGCCAAGAGCGGCTCGATCGGCCCGATGCCGAACATGTCGTTGACGATCTCGTCGACGATCAGTGTCTGTTCGCTGAGCGTCAGCGTCAGCCGATCCCGCGCGATCGTCTCGGCCGCGATCTGCTCGATGCCGGCGCGTACATTGCTGCGCGACATCATTAGCGCCGCGGACATGTTCATCGATGAGAACACGGCCGAGCGTATCGTCTTGAACGTCTCGGAGCGGATGACCGCCTCGTGGCGGTCCGAGATGCTTGCGTTCGACGGGGCGTGAGCCGCTGTCGACGCCGCCGTGCCCGGCTCGCGCAAGCTCGCGCCCGCTGCCGGCGCCGGGAATGCGGCCTCGGCCGGCGAGGCGAGCGACTCCTCCGCCTCCGTCGCCGGATCGGCGCCCACTGACCCGTTGCGGCGGCCGAACATCATGCCCTCCGCGCGGGCGCGAGACGCCGGTACCACGGCGCGCGCGCGGGTGCCGCCGTCTCTTCGTTACCCGTGATCGAGTTGGCAAGCGCGACGATCGCCGCGGCGAACAGGGTCCGTTGCGTGCCGGCGGCGGCTTCTCCGAGGTTCTCCGCAAGCGCCAGTGTCTGCGGTTCGTAGGGCAGCGAATGAACCGATCCGCGCCCGAGCGCGCCGATGAAATCCTTCGAATTCACGCGGCCGGCCACCGGCTGTCTCGACTCGTTCACGAGAACCGATATCGCGGGATTTGCATCGCGCGTTTCGGCGAACTCGCATAGGCGCGCTGCTTCGCGCGTCGAGTGCACCGATAGGTCGGCCACGACCTGAATCATTGCGCTCGCCTCGAATGCTTCGTCGACAAGCACGCCGCCCCGCTCGGGCAAATCCATCACGATGTAGTGGAAGTGGCGCTTGAGCATCGCGATGAGCTCGGAGAGTGCGCCCGCGCGCAACGAAAGATCCTGGTTGTACGGCAACTCCGAGGCCAGGATGAACAAACGATCGCCATGCGCGACGAAGGCCTGGTTGATCAATTGTTGGTCGATCCGCTGCGAGTGTTGCAGCAGTTCGATCAAACCGCTCGTCGCCGAGACGCCGAGCATCGAGGCCGCGGCACCGCCGTATGGGTCTAGGTCGATGTACGCGATGCGGCGGCGCGTTTTGGCCGCGAGATGGCTCGCGAGCGCGGTGGCGATCGTCGTCACGCCGACGCCGCCTCGGGTGCCCACGAAGCTCAGCGCTTTACCCATCCGCGGCGAGGCGTTCGCGTCGTTCGACGCGAGCGCACGCCTTAGGAGTTCGACCGTGAGCGGCTTGACGAGATAGTCCTGTACGCCCACGTGCAGCAGGCTCCGGAACAGCCCGACGTCATTGCGCTCGCCGATAGCTACCACGGTGACCGACGGATCCACGACGTCTGCGAGCCGCATCAAATCGGAAATCGGCATCGCAGAATTCGATACATCGATGATCAGATAGTGCGGCGACTCCCTGAGAGAAGTCATGACGGCTACCGCGTCGTCGAGCGAACCTTGCGTGACATGCGAGGTCGCAATGCCTTGATCGACGACGACGCTGTTGATGACGTCCGCGCTGGCGGAGTCGGCGACGACGGCAATGAGTTTTTCCGCGCCGGATGGCCGTCCTTGGCGTTTCAAAAGGTTGGATTCGTAAGCGCCCATGCTTGCCATCTCCGTTACTGTGACCCCGCCGGCGATGCGGGCGAAGAAGACGCGGAACTACTGCTGTATGCCCCGCTCAACGGCATCGCGCGGCCTTCTTCATAGCGCCGCACAGCGCTTGCGGCCAGGGGTGCGTCGGCCCCGGCGTACGGCCGTGGGCTCACGAAATCGGCGGGGCGCGCGACCATGGCTGCGAGGTTCGAGTACGTGGCACAGCCAAACGCCACGCTCGGGCGCCGCATTCCGGCATCGCGCATCGGCGCTGCCTCACTCAGCGCCTCACACGAGGGCGGCACGGCGTGCCCACCGTTTTCGCCCGGAACGTAGCCGATCACCGACGCATCAGGCATGCCGAGCGGCACCGCCATGCAGGACGTGAGGCCGACGCTTGCCGCGCCGGCGAGCACGGTAACAATGAGGACGAGCCGTGAGTTCATCATGATCCGCTTTCTCCTGCTCAATAGACGAAGCCAGCCGCGCCGACGAGGCGAGGCGACTGGCCCGACAGCGGGTCCGCGCCGAGCGAATGCTCGACGGCGAATTCCACATCGTTGCTCGCGCGCATGATGTCGTCGAGCGCGCCGTGGAGCTGCCCGGGCCCAGTCGGTCCGACGATGTACGGCGTGACGATCACGACGAGCTCGGTCTTGTTGTTCTGGTAGTTCTTCGAAGAGAACAACTTGCCGAGGACCGGCAGCCGGCCAAGGCCCGGCAGTTCGGACAGCACATCGCTCGACGTGCTCTGCAACAAACCGCCGATGGCGAAGCTCTGTCCGCTCGACAGCTCGACGGTGGTTTCCATACGGCGCACCGTCAGCGCGGGCACGACGATCGTGTTCAGCGTGATGCTGTTGCTCGGGTCGATTTGGCTCACTTCGGGGCGCACATTGAGGCTGATGCGGTTGTCGGCCATCACGGTCGGCGTGAAATTGAGCGAAACGCCGTAGGGCTTGTATTCGACGGTGATCGTGCTCGTCGTGCCGCTTTGCGGAACCGGAATCGGCAACTCACCCCCCGCAAGGAAGCTGGCGGTCTGCCCCGAGACGGCGGTCAGATTGGGTTCGGCCAGCATGGTGATCAACCCTTCCCTGTCGAGTGCGTCCAGCACGCCCTGGATCTGCGTGCCGCCCGCCTTGAAACCGCCGAGCACGGAGTAGGCGCCTGTGGACGACAGGTTGAAGAGGTTCGTGGTGGCATCGAAGATCGCCCGGCCGTTGAACAGCCCGCCCAAGAAGTTGCCGTTTCTGCCCAACGCGTTCCAATCGACGCCGAGCTGATGCGTGATGTTGCGATCGACTTCGGTGATCCGAACGCGCAGCAGCACCTGAATCGGATGCGCTACCGTCATCCGGTTGACCAGTTGCTCCTTCGCATGAAGGTAGGGCTGCAGTGTCTGCACGACAGCGTCCGCATCCGCCGCGCTCGGTACTGAGCCGCTCACCATCAGCGATCCCGGGGCGCTCGTCACGTGCACGGCGAGCTGCGGAAAACGGGTATCCAAAAGCCGCTGGACGGAAGCGGTATCGGTCGCCACGCTGATCGTCTTGCGCAGGATCTGCCGGTTGTTTGCGCCGAGTGCAAAGAGCGTTGTCGTGCCGGCCTTCTTGCCGAGCACGAAGACCGAACGCGGCGTGGGCACCTGAACATCGGCGATATCGGGATCCGCAACGAAGACGGCTACGGCGGGCTCTGGCAGGGAGATCATGGTGCCGCCGCCCGCTGCAACGGACAGCACATCGGTTTCCCCGGCCGATGCCGCATGCGTGCCGACGAGCATCGCCAGGCAAAAGAACGCGGCGAGCGCTGCGAAATGCGCGAGGCGCCGCGTCGCGAGCGCGTCGGCGGTGGCCGGGCGACGGCGCTCGCGGCGTGCGAACGGATTGGCGCGTGTGAGGCTGGCCATGTGAGTCCTATGTTCCTGCGGGTGTGGCGGGTTCGTTCGCAGTACGGGCGGGTGCGGCCGGTGGCGTGCCCGTGGGCAACGGCGGCAGCGCTTGCATGCCCAGCGATGCGCCGCCTTGCGTCGAGCCGCCTGCCTGATCGACTTTCGAGCCGCGGTAGATGATGACTTGCGGGGCTTGCGCCGCCGCGGGCCTGCCGGGTGCCGCCGCGCGTGTCGTCACGGCCCTCAGCGCGCGCGAAACGTCGCCGGCCCAGACGGGCGGCGTTTGTGCGCGCGAGACGTCTTCGGCATCGGAGACGTGCTTGTCGCGCGTCGCAAAGCTGCGAAGCGCGAGCGAAAGCGTGCCGAGGTGTGCGGCCACTGTAATGGACTGGGCGCCGGTCGGGGTGACTTCGAAGGTTGCGGTTCTCACGTTCGTGTTCGTGGCCGCGGCGTCGTCCTTGGGGCGCTTCAAGGCGGAACCGACCGCCAGCACGCGGACTCGTTCGGCGACCGTTTCCGATTCCACTGCCCGGGCGGGGGGGACGCTCATGCCGGCGTCGGCACGAATCTGCTGAGTGAGCAGCACGTCCACATAGTCGCCGGGCTGGATGAGTCCGGCGTTGCCCGAGACGTCGTCGACCGCGACCGAAATGGCGCGCATGCCGGGCTTGAGCGCGGCGGCGAGGAAGCCGGGCGCGCTGGGCAAGATCACATCGGTGAGGCCCAGCGGCGTGCCCGCGTGCACGGCGTGACGCAACAAGTCGCCTTTCAGATCGCTGTTGGCGGTAGCGTCGGGCGAGTCTTCCAACAGCGCGCCGGCCGGTACTCGGTCGCGCGGCACCGCTTTCCATACGAGATCGGATTCTCTCAACAAGAGACCGTCGGGCAGGTCATCCGCTGCCACGCGCACGTGCGCGAGCGCGGCGGGCTTTACAGCGCCGGGGGTCGAGGCCGCGATGAATAGCGCGCGAATGACGAAAGCGCCAATGGCGGCAACGGCGATGAGCGCGCCAAGCTTCAGGATGTTATGCATAGGGACGGCGGGTTCTCGTTAGGCAAAGCGTGCATGGCCGACGAGCGCGAGGCCGAGGGGGTGACCGAACGAGAATGTCAGCAAGGCGGTCGCCGCGCGAAAGCTTGCGGCCGGCTGCAGCAGAACCGCAATAGCGCCTCCCAGCGCGAGCGCGACACCATATGGCACGCCGCGCGCGGACGAGATCCAGGTCGTCCGTCGCACTAAACCGCTGCAAGCGGGGTGCCGAAGCGCCAACGTGAGCGCGAGCATCGACAGGCCGAGTAGGGCACCGGATACTGAAACAATGACGAGCAGCGCGATCGCGTAGGCAGGGCCGCACCAAAGGAATACGGCCGCGCCCAGCTTCACGTCGCCGCCGCCCAGCCACCGCAGCCGAAACAGCACCGCGGCAAGTGCGAGCGAGAACGCGCCGAGCACGGCGTGCGCCGCACATTCCCTAAGCGTGCTGCCGTTCAGTGCCGCTTCAAGCAAATAGAGGACGGCGAAGGCAGAGACCCAGACATTGGGCAGCCGTCGCCAGCGCAGATCCGAGAGCGCAAGGATGGCGAGGGTGAGGTATGCCATCAGTTTGATCGGATCCATGGCGATGTCTCTGGCAGCAGACGGATGTACCGGAAGGGAGGCTCCCTTACTGTATGCAGCAGCGGGTCAGATCCGTCTGATGGCCGACGCCTTATTTGATGGCGGCGGTGACCGTAGTAAGCAGCTTGGTGAAGAGGCTCGGCAAGCCGGACCCGGCGTCCGAGAAGACGGTGCCGGCCGCAGCGACTGCCGTAACGATGATCGCCGCCAAGATGGCATATTCGAGCGCGCTAACGCCGCGCTCGTCGCGCGACAGAGACATGAGGAAACGCAGCATTTGGAGCTCCAAATAAAGTTAGGAATCCGAAGTGATCGGCGCATATCGCCGTGCGAGTGCACACCAAGAGACCGACCGGGCCTCTCGACTCGTTTACGGCCGTCGCGCGCCAACGCTTTAGCGAGATTCGGGAAATCCATGACATCTTCCGGACACCCGAACCTCTCGGTACATTGAATCCTAAAGAGATTAAACGCCGGACCATGCGTCGATATGAGGGCAGAAATTGGTCTAATTCGATCGATTCTAAGATCTGATGAATGAGGGCTATCGACGGCGCAAGTCCTCGCAACACCGGCGCCACATCGCGCATCACGCACGCGCTTTGACGTAGCGCAAGCGATCCGTGCGCGGCAGTGCTACCCTGCAATTCGCGGATGCGAATGACCCCGAGTTCTAGGGGGCAAGCGCTTGGCCGCTTGCGCACCCGCAACCAGCGAGCCAGCATGCCTATTCAATACCTTCGCGCATTGACCACTCCCGAGCGGACGGGCGAATCCAATCGCCGCCTGGGGCGCTCGCTCGCGTTCGTGGCGGGCGCCGCCAATGCCGGTGGGTTCGTCGCGGTCGGACAATACACATCGCATATGTCGGGGATCGTTTCGTCGACAGCCGACAATTTAGCGCTGGGCGATATCGGTCTTGCAGGAGCGGGATTCGCATCGCTGCTGTCGTTCATGTCCGGCGCGGCGACCTCGGCCTTGATGATCAATTGGGGCAGGCGGCGAGCACTGCGCAGCTTATATGCGATGCCGTTGATGCTCGAGGCGGTGCTGCTCCTCGCATTCGGCTTTCTCGGCGCGAATCTCGAGGCGCACCGGGTGCTGTTCGTGCCCGCGACGGTGGCGCTGCTGTGCTTTGTCATGGGCCTGCAAAACGCGATGATCACGAAGATTTCGAAAGCCGAGATTCGCACAACGCACGTAACAGGGCTCGTGACCGACATGGGGATCGAGCTCGGCAAGCTCGTCTATTGGAATGGCCCGCTCGCAGGCGAAATGCGCGAGAGATCCCCGGTGCTGGCCGACCGCGGGCGCCTCGCGCTGCTTGCGTCGCTGCTGGCGGCGTTTTTCTGCGGCGCGCTAGCGGGCGCCGTGGGCTTCAAGCATATGGGCTTCATTGCAACCGTGCCGCTTGCGATAGTGCTCGTCGCGCTTGCCGCCGTGCCGTTACTGGACGATATGCTCGGCCAGCGGCTATGAGGCGTTGCCTCAAACGTGCTTGATCGGCCCCGAGTACTGGGCGAGCACCGGGTCGGTCGTCACGAGCGCGATGCCTTCCGCGATCGACTGCGCGACGAGTAGCCGATCGAACGGGTCCTTGTGGTGCGCCGCCATGCCCTTGAGCGCGAGCACGTGTAGGTTTGTGATCGGCAATTCGAGATAGCCGTTATCGATTAGGCCCCGGCGCAGCAGGCGCGGATCGACGCGGAAATCGGCCCTTCCTAGATCGCTCTTGATCGTAATTTCCCAAAGGCTCGCAGCGCTGAAAATGAGCGCGTTCGCTTCGTCTTCGAGCAACGCGCGCGCAGCGGGCGACAGCCGCTGCGGCTGCGCGGCCGCCCATAACAGCAAATGCGTGTCGAGCAGTAGCTTCATGTATCCGATCCCGAAAAGAGGTGTTCGATTTCGCCCGTGGCCATTCGATCGAAGTCGTCCGGGACGGCGATTTCCCCTGCGAGGAACCCGAGGCGGCGAGGTTCTTCCGCCCCCGGCTTGGGTAGCGCTGCGACCTTGACCAAAGGCTTGCCCGACTTCGCAATGATGAATGCCTCGCCTAGCAAGGCTTCATCGACGAGCCGGGAAAGGTGGGTCTTCGCTTCATGGATGTTCACGATTTTCATGGCAGGCGTTTGGGTGGACTAAGTTTCGTTAGTTTAGCTCAAATCATCAATAGGCCGAACGGCCAACGCGATCTTTCGCACTGCACCATCGAAATCCCCGGCCTTGCCTTGACAGGCTACGACTCGTATCCGATCATTCGATCACTGACAGAGCAATTGCTCTATTAAAGCAAGAACCGAAAAACGGGTTTCTTTCACCCTTTGGAGACAAGTTCGTGAGACTGCACGACAAAGTCGCGATCCTGACCGGCGCCGCGAGCGGCATCGGCGAAGCCGTCGCCGAACGCTACCTGCAAGAAGGCGCGCGCTGCGTCCTTGTGGACGTCAAATCGCCCGACGCCATTTGCGCCGATCTCGCCAAGCGCCATGCCGAGCGCGTGCATGTCGTGCAAGCCGACGTCACGCAGCGCGAAGACATTGCGCGCATCGTCGCGCAGGCGATCGAGCGCTTTGGCGGCATCGACATTCTCTTCAACAACGCGGCGATCTTCGACATGCGTCCGCTGCTCGACGAATCGTGGGACGTCTTCGACAAGCTCTTTGCAGTCAACGTCAAGGGCATGTTCTTTCTGATGCAGGCCGTCGCCCAGCGCATGGTCGAGCAAGCGCGCGGCGGCAAAATCGTCAACATGTCGTCGCAGGCCGGCCGCCGCGGCGAGGCGCTCGTTTCGCACTACTGCGCCACGAAGGCCGCGGTGCTGAGCTACACGCAATCGGCTGCGCTCGCGCTTGCGCCGCACCGCATCAACGTGAATGGCATTGCACCGGGGGTGATCGATACGCCGATGTGGAACGAAGTCGATGCGCTGTTCGCGCGCTACGAAGGCCACGCGCCCGGCGAGAAGAAACGTCTCGTGGGCGAGGCTGTGCCGCTCGGGCGCATGGGCCTGCCGGCGGATCTGACGGGGGCGGCGCTCTTTCTCGCCTCGAGCGATGCCGATTACATCACGGCGCAGACGCTCAATGTCGACGGCGGCAACTGGATGAGCTGAGTACGAACCGCGCTTTTGACTGAAGCGCACGTGCATTTCCACCACAACGTACAAGACTTAAGGAGACAAGCGATGCAACGCAATTCCGGCTCTGCCGTTCGACTGACTCGGCGCGCGATCGCCGTCGGTGCCCTCGCGTTGACGGCGACGGCCGCGTCGGCCGCGACGATCACGATCGCGGTAGTGAACAATCCCGACATGATCGAGATGAAGAAGTTGTCCGCGGACTTCGAAAAGAACCATCCCGACATCAAGCTGAACTGGGTCGTGCTCGAAGAGAACGTGCTGCGTCAACGCGCGACGACCGACATCACGACGGGCAGCGGGCAATTCGACGTCATGATGATTGGCGCCTATGAAGCGCCGCAATGGGGCAAGCGCGGCTGGATCTCGCCGATGACGAATCTGCCCGCCGACTACGACGTGAACGACGTCATGAAGCCGGTGCGCGACAGCCTCTCGTATAACGGCACGCTGTATGCGCTGCCGTTCTACGCGGAAAGCTCGATGACCTTCTATCGCAAGGACTTGTTCGCGGCGAAGGGGCTCACGATGCCGGCCAAGCCCACCTATGACCAGATCTCCGAATTCGCCGACAAGCTGACAGACAAGTCGGCCGGCATCTACGGTATTTGCTTGCGCGGCAAGGCGGGCTGGGGCGAGAACATGGCTTACTTGACGACGCGCGTGAATACTTACGGCGGCCGTTGGTTCGACGATAAGTGGAAAGCGCAGCTGACCACCCCCGAATGGAAAAAGGCGGTCGGCACGTACGTCGACATGATGAGAAAAGACGGTCCCCCTGGAGCGAGCTCCAACGGTTTCAACGAAAACCTGACGCTGATGTCCTCGGGCAAGTGCGCGATGTGGGTCGACGCGACGGTGGCGGCCGGCATGCTCTATAACAAGAATCAGTCGCAGGTCGCCGACAAGATCGGTTTTGCGGCGGCGCCTGTCGAAGCCACGCCGAACGGTTCGCACTGGCTCTGGGCGTGGGCGCTTGCGGTCCCGAAGACATCGAAGAAGCAGGACGAGGCGAAAAAGTTCATCGAATGGGCAACGGGCAAGCCTTACATCGAACTCGTCGCGAAGGACGAAGGCTGGGCTTCGGTGCCTCCCGGCACGCGCGAGTCGACCTATAACCGTCCCGAGTACAAGCAAGCGGCGCCGTTCTCCGAGTTCGTGGAAAACGCGATCAAGACGGCGGATCCGAACCATCCGACGGCCAAGCCGGTTCCGTACACTGGTGTGCAGTTCGTCGGCATCCCCGAATTCCAATCGTTCGGGACGGTCGTCGGGCAGAGCATTTCCGGCGCGCTTGCGGGCCAGATGAGTGTTGACCAAGCGTTGGCCGCCGGCAACGCGGCAGCCGATCGCGCCGTGCGTCAAGCGGGCTACCAGAAGTAAGGCAAGCCGGCAGGCGGTGCGCCCTATCCGCGCGCACCGCCCCGTGCGCGCCGCCCCTCCTGGGCATGGATGCAGGCGGCCGCGCCCTCGATGTCATCCATGCGATGACAGAGATTGATTAGGAGTCCGAAACGATGGGACATCTTCATATGCCGCTCTCGCACGCCGCTGAGAACAGCGCGCTGCCGACCGACGAGCGTCGTGCCGGCTCGACGCGCTGGCTCGCCGCACCTTCGGTCATCGTCCTCGTCTTGTGGATGACGATCCCGCTCGCGATGACAATCTGGTATTCGTTCTCGCGCTACAACCTGCTCAATCCCGATCAAAAGGGCTTCACGGGATTCGACAATTACCGCTACCTGATCACCGATCCTTCATTCGGCCCGTCGATTTTTCACACGCTGGAGTTGATCGGCTCAGTGCTCGTCATCACGGTCGTGGGCGGCATCCTCATGGCCATCTTGTTCGACCGCAAGTTTGCCGGGCAAGGCATCGCGCGCCTGTTGGCGATTGGCCCGTTCTTCGTCATGCCGACCGTGAGCGCGCTGATCTGGAAAAACATGATGCTGCATCCGGTGTACGGCGTCGTCTCTGCCGTCATGCGGGCGGTCGGCCTGCAGCCGATCGATTGGTTCGCGACTTATCCGTTGTCGGCGATCGTCGTCATCGTCGCGTGGCAATGGCTGCCGTTCGCGTTTCTCATTCTGTTCACGGCGATTCAATCGCTCGACGAAGAGCAAAAGGAGGCTGCCCGCATCGACGGCGCCGGCCCTATATCCATGTTCTTTTACATCACGCTGCCGCACTTGAGGCGCGCGATTGCCGTCGTCGTGATGATGGAGACGATCTTCCTGCTGTCGATTTTCGCGGAGATCTATACGACGACTTCGGGCGGCCCTGGCGATGCCACCACGATTCTCTCTTACTTGATCTATGCGCTCGGGCTGCAGCAGTTCGATATCGGCCTTGCATCGGCGGGCGGCATTCTCGCCGTCGTGCTCGCGAATATCGTCGCGTTCTTCCTCGTGCGTATGCTCGCGAAGAATCTGAAAGGGGAGTACGAAGCATGAGCCATCCGACCGTCCCTGCCGCGCAACCGTTGCGCGGCCCTGCCCTCGGGCATGCGCTCGACGCCGTGAAGCGCGCGCTGCCTGGCCTACTTGCGTGGATTATCGCGCTCGCCCTGTTCTTCCCGATCTTCTGGATGACGATCACCGCGTTCAAGACCGAGCGCGACGCGTATTCGATGTCGCTGATCTTCACGCCGACGTTCGACAGCTTTCGGGAGGTCTTCGCGCGCAGCGACTACTTCATGTTCGCCCGCAATTCGATTCTGATTTCAGTGGGCGTGACGGTGCTCTGCCTGCTGCTGGCCGTACCGGCGGCTTACACGATGGCGTTCTTCCCGACGCGTCGCACGCAACAGGTGCTGCTGTGGATGCTGTCGACGAAGATGATGCCGTCGGTGGGCGTGCTGGTGCCCATCTATTTGATCTGGAAGAACGCGGGCCTCCTCGATACCGTCTCCGGGCTCATCATCGTCTATGCGTTGATGAACCTGCCCATTGCCGTATGGATGGCGTTCACTTACTTCAACGAGATCCCGCGGGACATTCTCGAAGCGGGCCGCATCGACGGGGCGGCGACGTGGCAGGAAATCGTCTACCTGTTGATGCCGATGGCGCTGCCGGGGCTCGCATCGACGGCGCTGCTGCTCGTAATCCTCTCGTGGAACGAAGCGTTTTGGAGCATCAACCTGTCGAGTTCGAACGCCGCGCCGCTGACGGTATTCATCGCGTCTTACTCGAGCCCTGAAGGGTTGTTCTGGGCGAAGTTGTCGGCGGCATCGCTGCTTGCGGTCGCGCCGATTCTGCTCGTGGGCTGGGTATCGCAGAAGCAGCTCGTGCGTGGGCTCACGTTCGGAGCGGTCAAATGACGGCATCGATCGCATCGACCGCATCCACAGCGAGGACGGGGGAGCGGTTGCACGAGCGCGTCCTCATTTGCGATTGCGACGGTGTGCTGATCGACAGCGAAGCGGTTGCGGCACAGATGCTCGTGCGCGAGTTACAGGCGCGCTGGCCGCAAGCCGATGTCGAGCCCGTCGTGTTGCCGCTGCTAGGGTTGAGGATCGAGCACGTGCTCGATGCGAGCGCCGCGGCGCTCGGCGAGACCCTTGCTCCCATCGAGATGGATGCGATCCGGCGCAGCGTGGAGGCGGCAGCGCAGCAAGCGCCGATCGTCGCGGGCGTCGAGGCGGCGCTGGCTCAAATCGCGCTGACCAAAGCCTGCGCGAGCAACAGCTATACGGCGTATGTCGACGCCGTGCTCGCCCGCACGGGGCTCGCCCGCTTCTTCGGCGCGCGGGTGTTTTGTGCCGATCGCGTGCCGCGGCCGAAGCCGGCGCCCGACATCTACATCGCCGCGGCGGACGCGCTCGCCGTGCCGAGCGAAGCATGCCTCGTCGTCGAAGACAGCGTTGCGGGCGTCGCGGCCGCCAGTGCGGCGGGGATGGTCGTGCTGGGCTTCGCGGGCGGCACGCATGCGGGACATGCGGGCCGCGCTCACATCGATGCGCTCATGCAAGCCGGGGCACAGCAAGTATTCGACGACATGCGTGTATTACCTGCGCTCGTCGAGCAATGGATGGCCGGTACCGCCGATACGGCGCGTACGGCGACGAATGAGAAAGGAGACGCATCATGGCAAGCTTGACGTTGCGAGGCATTGCAAAACGTTATGACGAACACGAGGTATTGCGTAACGTGAACCTCGACATCGCCGACGGCGAGTTCGTCGTGTTCGTCGGACCGAGCGGCTGCGGCAAGTCGACGCTGCTGCGGATGATCGCGGGGCTCGAAGCGATCAGCGGCGGCGAGCTGTTGATCGACGCCGCGCGCGTGAACGACGTGCCGCCGGCCAAACGCGGGATTGCGATGGTGTTTCAGTCGTATGCGCTCTACCCGCATATGTCGCTGTACGACAACATGGCGTTCGGTTTGAAGCTGGCCGGCGCCAAGAAGGCGGAGATCGAGGAAGCCGTACGCAATGCGGCGAAGATCTTGCATATCGATCACTTGCTGGAGCGCAAGCCCAAACAGCTGTCGGGTGGACAGCGTCAGCGCGTGGCGATCGGCCGGGCCATCACGCGTAAGCCGAAGGTGTTCTTGTTCGACGAGCCGCTATCGAATCTCGACGCGGCCTTGCGCGTGAAAATGCGGCTCGAATTCGCGCGGCTGCACGACGAGTTGAAGACGACGATGGTCTACGTGACGCACGACCAGGTCGAGGCGATGACGCTCGCGGACAAGATCGTCGTGATGTCGGCGGGTAACGTCGAACAAGTCGGCAGTCCGAATCGCCTTTATCATGCCCCGGCGAATCGGTTCGTCGCGGGTTTCATCGGATCGCCGAAGATGAATTTTCTCGACGGCGTGGTCGAGCAGGTAGACGGCGAAGGCGTGCTCGTGCGCTATGCGACGGGAGAGGCGCAGCGTGTTGCCGTGGAGACGCGTGGGGCGGCGTCGTCGAACGCGCGAGCGCTGCAGCTAGGCGCGCGCGTCACGGTGGGGATCCGGCCCGAGCACTTGCATGCACGGCCAAGCGCGACAGCGGGCGGCGGCGCCGTCTATGGCGTGGCTGCCAGCACGACAACGGTCGAGTCGCTCGGCGATGCGGCTTATCTGTATGCGGAAGCGTCGGTCGCGGCCGACGTGCTCATTGCGCGTATCGCGCCACTCGAACGGCATGAGCGCGGCGAAACGCTCGTGCTTGGCGCCGACCCCGAGCATTGCCATCTGTTCGATGAAGACGGACTGGCTTACGAGCGAAAGATCGTCGAGGTCTTATCGGCCGCCTGAAGGCGCGTTACCACGACCAGCGCACGCCCGCATTTCCGCCGATCGTGCGTACGTGTTCACCGTCGAGATTCGTGCTCCAGCTCACCGAGGCGAACGCGCTGCCATGCTTGGAGAGCTTCGTCACCAGCCCCGCGTCGATCCGACCGGTGGTCTGGTTGACGGGCGTCGCGATCGACGTCACGCCATCGTAGGTCTGATGATCGCCATTGGCGAACGCGTGCAACACGTTGAACCCCATATAGGGCTGCCACGCGACCCCTAGCGCGTCCCAAGCGCCGGCGAATCGTACGCCGAATCGAGCGAGCACCGTATTGCCGCTGTCGAATCCGACGTTGGAGATGCCGTCGTTCAAGTTGCCGACCGACAGATGCTGATAGACCACCTGCGCCTCGGGCTCCATCGTGAGCCCGCGCCCTATCGCGATCGGCATGCCGGCTTCGATCGATGCCGTGACTGCGGTGCCGTGCGCCGTGGCGTGGACGTTGTCGGTTGAAGTCGTATCCGCGACGAGCGAGCTGCCCGACACGACGGTGTCTGTGTACCAGCCGCTCGGGCCGATATGCGTCCAGTAGCCCGCGAGGCTGTAGGCGTTGACCGCAAGATGCCCGACGTCCGTGCCCGCGATGCCCGCGGCCGTGCCGCTGACTCCGCCCGTTGCGCGGGCCATGCCGAGGTAAAAGCCATAGTGGTTACGCTGGCCACCCACGGCGCCGTCCGCGTAGATGTCTTGACCCACCTGCGCACCGCCGATCGAGCCGTCGAATTGCGGGCTCACGTCGCCGCCTGCGGATAGCACGCTATGCGCGCCCCAAACGCGGCCCCACCCGGCGGGCAGGCGGCCTTGCTCGCTAAGAAGCAGTTGATCGCCCTGCCGCAGGTGAAACTCGTCGACTTGCAGCCAGTCGAGTTCGCGCATCACGTTCGGGATCTGGGCGTACAGCGACACCTCGGGACGATACAGCGTGATCGGGGTCGAGCCCGCGGCAGGCAAGTTCGTCCCGGCCGCCGCGGCCACCGACGCGCTGTCCGCCCCCGCGCCGGTCGTCGCGGGCACCGTATTGCGCAAAAACCAATCCTCCGATGTGCCTGCCGTTACGCCGCCCTTCGCCAAGTAGTAGTCGTATGCCCCGGCCTTCGCGAAGCGGCCCGCCAGCGTGAACGCGCTCGCATTGGTCGTGGCGCCGTTGGTCGCTTGCACGACCTGAATGCCGTTCGACACCGTGCGCGCGCCCGTTCCGCCAACGTTCGTCACCTTGAGCGTCGTCGAGCCCGTTGCGGTGCCGCCGTTGACGACGAGCTTATCCGAGGCCGAGTTGTCCGCGGCGAGCACGGTGTTCAGCGCAATCGTCCCGTTGTTGCCGGCGTAGCTGTTCACGGTCAACGTGTTGCCCGCAGCCCCCCCGCCGCCCACTTGCACCAAGCCTGCATTCGTCAATGTGCCGTTGATCGTGAAGCCGCCTTGCGCGCCGGCAATGGCGGACGCCAATGCGTTGGCCACCGCAATGGTCCCGTTATTCGTTACGTCGCCGTTGACCGTGCCGTACCCTCCGAGCACGGCGCCCGTTGCGACTGTCGTCGGGCCGACGACCGAGGCCTGCGAATTGCGCGCATCGCCAACGACGAGTGTGCCGGCGGAAACCGAGGTGCCACCGGAGTACGCGTTGACGCCGTCGAGGACGAGCGTGCCGCTACCGGCCTTGGTCAGCGCGCCGGCCCCCGCGATGTTTTGTGCGATCGTCGTCTGAAAACCCTGCGTGTCGATCGTGCCGCCGTTCGCGGTAATGGAAACCGCCCGCGTGGCCGCAAGATTGAAGCTGCTGCCTAGCTGCAAAGCGCCGCCGTCGAATGTGAGGCTGCCTGACGCCCCACCGAGCGCCTTGTCGGCGGAAATCGACAGCGCTCCCTGTTTGAGGACCGTGCCGCCGGTATAAGTGTTGCCGCCTGCCGCTGCAGGCGCGAGCGTGAGCGTGCCGGTTCCGTCTTTCTCGACGGCGCCCGAGCCGCTGAGGAGGCCGGTGTAGGTGCCGGCGGTGTCTTGCTGAAACTGAACGAGACCGTTATCCGTCACGGCCGAAGGCAGGCTTTGCGCATTCGCGCGCAGCGTACCGGCTGCGTCTACGAGCATGGTGCCGGTATAGCTAGCGTTGGCCCCTGTCAGAACCAGCGTGCCTTGCTGGACTTCGGCCGATGTCAGGCCCATGCCGCCGAGGGAATTTGTGATCGTCCACGTGCCGCTGTCGGTTTTCTGCAGCGTCTGGAAATTCGTGATCTTCGTGGGCAGCGTGTCGGCGCCTGTCCCGCCGAGCGTCAGCAAGTTACTGCCGCCGCCGCCATTGATCGTGCCGGTCACGCTCGATCCTGTCTCCAGGTTCAGCGTATCGTTGCCGCCCGCAAACACCAGATTGCCGATCACTTGGCCGAAATTGGTGAATACGACGGCGCCGTTGCCCGATGCGCCCATCACGTTGCCGGGCGCCTGAATGATGCCCGTCGCGTTATTAATGACGGTGTTCGAGCCCGATGTGTTTTGAAACCAGATGGCCGCGGCGTTGACGCCGCGGATGGTGCCGTTGTTGACGATCGTGTTGCCGGTACCCTCGGGGTTGACGGCCTCGGCGCTGCCCTGCGTTCCGTTCGACAGCACCGTTGCGCCTTGTTCCACGGTCAGCGTACTGTTGTTGCGAAAATCGATCGTGTTGCCGCCCGAGCCGGGATAGGTGCCGCTCGAGGTGACCGCGCTGTTCTGTACGAGCGCGCCGGACTGCACCACGATGTTCGCGTTGTCCGACAGCGCAATCGCGCTACTGTCGCCGACGATGATCTGCGCGTTGGGGCCGACCGTCACATTCGAGCCGGATGCGGTAGTCGGCCCCGTACCGATGGTCGTGGTCCAAGGCGATGGCGCGCTCGTGTCGCAGGTCGTCGTCAAACCGACGGTCGTGCAGTTTGCGTGAGCGAGCGCGGGAATCAGCGCAACGTAGCCGAGGACGGCGAGCGCGGTCGCCTTCGGGCGAGCGCTCGGCGCCGCGTGAGTACGGCGGATCGGAAACGGACCCGGCCCGGCATGAGGGCCCGCGGCGAGTAGAAAGCGAGATTCTTTTGGCATATGTCTTTGTCGATTTTTTGTTTCAATATTTGAAACGCTGAATGCAGACGCTTCGCTCGGAACCGCAATCTATCCGAGCTTTGGGCATCGAATTGTTAAAAATCATTTAATGGCGCTGCGGAGAAGATAGCGTCGTTCATCTCGGATTTGGTGGCGGTGCGATTTTTGAATGAATTGGGAGGTCGCAAACGTTTGCGGCTTTTTAATTGGTGTCGAGCACGCTAAAAGTGATGTTCGACGATTGTGTGGGCGAGAGGATTCCGTTGTTGTGTAATTGCAATCAGCGAGCGCGGCTTAAGTGCGACCCGAGCCTGACCCGTGCGGGACGCGAGCACGGCTTTTGCATGATCGATAGGGACGTGACACGATGTCGATTTCTGCGCGTGTCATTCGTCGAATAGGATCGAAGGGGCCGTCCCTTCTCTTTCGGAGTGAGCCATGCCTACGAATACCGTCCGCCTTCACCGCGTTCTGCGTTCCACGCCCGAGCGCGTCTACCGTGCTTTCCTCGACGCAAGCGCTCTGCTCAAATGGCTTCCGCCGAACGGTTTTACGGGCACCGTTCATGAGTTGCGGGCGGAAGTCGGCGGGAGTTACAAAATGTCGTTCTCGAACTTCACGACGGGTGAGCGACATTCGTTCGGCGGCGACTATCTCGAACTCGTGCCGCACGAACGTATTCGTTATACCGGCAAGTTCGACGATCCGAATCTTCCCGGCGAAATGCAGACGACGGTGTCGCTCGGGCAGACCCCGTTCGGAACGGAATTAAATGTCGTTCAGGAGGGCATACCTGAGGTGATTCCGGTGCAAGCGTGTTATCTAGGCTGGCAGGAATCGCTGGCGCTGCTGAAGCTGCTCGTCGAAGCGGAGGTTCGGCAATAGGAACGATGCGCTAACGCGTGGAAGAAAGTCGCGCAACCGCGCCGGAGCCCCGAGCATCGGCTAGGGCTTGGCGGCGCGTTCGCTTGTTGCGCGCGCCCCACGAGCACACCGTTCGTCGGCGTGAAGGCGGTCAAGAATGCTGGCGCTGGTGCGCCAGCATATAGGCACGCAGCAGTTTATTGATGCGGGTCTGATAGCCCTGTCCTTGGGCTTTGAACCAGGTCAGTACATCGACGTCGAGCCGCATCGTGACCGCCTGCTTGGGCGGGACGTGAAGCTCGGCACGGGTGAAGAACTCGTCGCCCAGTTCAGGAATGTCGCTAGTATCGATCTGCTCGTCTTTGAGCGCCTCGAGCCGCTTCCAGTCAGTTTTTGACGCTTTGCTCATATCGTTTTGCCTCGTGTTTCGTCGCTTTGCGGGCGGACACTATCCGTATGATCGGCCCGCAGCGTTCGACATACACTACGACGGCCATCGTCGCTCTCATCCATCCGAGGGCGATCCAACGCTCCTCGCCATAGTCTTCCCTCCCGTCTAGGGTCGTTAGCACTGGATGGTTGAATACGTCGATCGCATCGATGAAATCGATCCCGTGTTTCCTGATGTTGAGGTGATTCTTCCCTTCGTCCCACTCGAACTGCACAGTTCACCCGTTTCGGCATTGTATTGACATTTGTGTTGACGCGCCACCACTCGCCGGGCTCGGTCATTGCTGACCGGCCGTATGCCCCGCACTGCATGACGTAGACGGAAGGGACTATGCAGTACGCAATCGGTCGGACGAGCAGGTCAACGATTTAACCGGACGTAACCGGACGCCGAGAAACCGGGGGGATCGAGATCAAGATTGCGCAGCGGGGACGATGCGCAAGCTAAGGCGCGCACAGGCCAAGCGCAGCGCAGGGGAGCGCCCCGCATCCGGCAGGCGTCCCAGGTCGACGGGCATCGCGGGAAGACGCCCCGATTGACTTCACGCGCGGGCGTGCGCCCCGCGTCCCTTGGCGCGCTGTCCCGCGGGCTCTTCATCTGCGAGCGCTGCGCGGGCACATGCCTCATCGGTTACAAGCCCCGATAGCCAGCCGCCCTTGAGCACCGCGAGCACGGCGCCGTGCTTGCGGACCCCGCCGGCAAAGCCGATCGTCGGCCGCTTGGGCGGAGACTCGAGCGGCACGCTCGTGACACGCCGCCCCGTCGGCGATTCGACGTGCTTGCCTGTCGCATCGATTTGCAGCCCCAACATTTCCGCCACGGCGCCGCGCTTCATCAATTCGCCCACCTCGCCGGCCGTGATAAAGCCGTCGACATGCAGCGGACACTTCGGCCCGATGTCGCCGATGCCGACAAACGACACGTCGGCCTTCGCCGTCAGCGATTCGACGATGCGATAGAGCCGGTGATTGACCCACTGCGCGCGCTCGGCTTCGCTGTCCGCGATCAGCGGGGCGGGCAGCAGAAAATGCTTGCCGCCGGTTTTCTCCGAGATGTGCAGCGCAACGTCGTATCGGTTGGACGAGCCGTCTTGAGCGATGGCGCCGACCATCGATACGAGCCGGTGCTGGGGGCGATCGGTCTGCCCCAGTTGATCGACGGCCGCTTTCAGCGTCCGGCCGCTGCTCACCGAGATGATCATCGGCTTCTCTTCGCTCAGATAGCGCTCCATCACTTGCGCGCCGGCGACGGCTAGCTTGCGGTCGACGGCTTCCGGCGTATCGTCGTCGACGGGGACGACCTCGCACATCGATAGCCCGTAGCGGGCCTTCAACTGCTCGGCCAGCGTGAGGCAATCGGCGAGCCGATGCTCGATGCGCACGCGCACGAGGTTCTTTTCGACGGCAAATGCGACGAGACGCTGCGCGACAGGTCGCGACACCTGCAGCTTTTCGGCAATCTCGTTCTGCGTATTCCCCGCGACGTAATAAAGCCACGCGGCGCGCGTGGCCAGGTCGAGTTTTTCGTTGGATTTGGTCACGGCGGTAGAGGCGGTGGTGGCTGCGGTAGAAACGGTACGGGTGAAGCTGCTGGGCACGAACTCAAGCGAGCCGCGCGCGCGAGGGCTCGAACAGCGGTCGCACATGGCGGTAAAGCTCGCGGTATGCGGTCAGGCGCGCCCGCAATTGTGCATGACGCTGCGCGTCCGGCGTAAATTGCGCGACGATAGGCGGCTTTGCCAACACCGCTTGCGGATCGCCGCCGGCCGCGAGCCAGCCGAGGCGAGCCGCGCCGAGCGCCGCGCCCGTTTCGCCGCCGCCGTGCTGGCGCGTGGGCGTTGCCAATGCATCGGCCAGCATCTGCGCCCAAAACGCGCTGCGCGCGCCGCCGCCGAGCAGCGAGAGTGCGCGCGGCGCCGTTCCGACCGCGGCGAGCGCATCGAGCCCGTCGGTCAGTGCAAGCGTCACGCCCTCGAGCACCGCGTAACCTAAGAGCGCACGGTCGGTCGCGTGAGTCATGCCGAAGAATACCCCCTGCGCATAGGGATCGTTATGCGGTGTGCGCTCGCCCGACAGATACGGCAGAAAGATCGGCGCCGAATCGGTTGCCTCGGGTGTCAGCGCGGCGGCTTCGGCCACGAGCGTCGGCTCATCCGTGCCGGTCAGCTTGCAGACCCAGCGCAGGCAGCTCGCGGCCGAGAGCACGACGCTCATTTGATGCCAGCGGTCGGGAATGGCATGGCAGAACGCATGCACGGCTGACGCCGGGTTCGGAGAAAAACGATCGCCGACGACGCACAGTACGCCGGACGTGCCCAGCGAGACGAAGCCGTCGCCCGGTTCCGTCGCGCCGATTCCAATCGCGCTTGTCGCGTTATCGCCGCCCCCGGCTGCGACGACGACTTCGCCGGGCAGCCCCCATTCGCGCGCGAGTTCGGGGCGCAGGACGCCCGACGGTGCACTGCCTTCGGCTAGGGCGGGCATCTGCGCGCGGCTCATGCCGCAGGCGTCGAGCAGCGCATCGGACCAATCGCGCCGTGCCACGTCGAGCCAAAGCGTGCCTGCCGCATCCGAAGGATCGGATACCTTGTCGCCCGTCATGCGCAGCCGTAAATAATCCTTGGGCAGGAGCACGCATGCGGTGCGGCGGAAGATGTCAGGTTCGTGCCGCGCGACCCACAGCAGCTTGGGCGCGGTAAAGCCCGGCATCGCCAGATTGCCGGCTATGGCGTGCAGTTCGGGGGCGCGCTCGGTCAGCGCATCGCATTCCTCTACGCTGCGCATGTCATTCCACAGGATGGCCGGCCGCAGCACGCGATCGGCGGCATCGAGCAGCACCGCGCCGTGCATTTGCCCGGAGAGGCCGATGCCGCGCACCTGCGCGAACGCGTCGGGGCAAACGGCGCGCAGCTTCGAAATGGCTTCGCAGGTGCCGCGCCACCAGTCGGCGGGGTCCTGCTCGGACCAGCGGGGATGCGGGCGCGACACATGGAACGGCGAGCCCGCGGTGGCGAGCACGCGGGCCTCGGGCGAGAGCAGCAAGACTTTTACTTCGGACGTGCCTAGGTCGATGCCGAGATACATGGCGGGCGGCCCCTTGGTCGATGCGATCCGTGACGAGACGTGACGTGACGTGACGTGACAAGACAAAAACGGGAATGCGCTACTTTAGCCGCAATGCCAGCCAGGCGTCGACGCGTGCGAGTGCCGCTTCAATGACATGCAATAGCCGCGCGTCCTGCGCCAGGCTGCCCCAGAGCGTGCGCGATCCGCAAAACTGGGCGAGCGGATTGGGCGCCGCAAACCATGCGCGGACCGCGGCCTCGTCGAGTAGGCCGTCCTGGTACGCGTAAGGCAGTGTGCCTTGCCGCCAGCGATCGAGGAAGCGGAAGAACAGGGCCGGCAACATGGCCGTCGCGTTGGGCTGCGCATTGCGCGCGAAGCATTCGGCGAGCGTCGGCGCGATGAAGCCGGGAATCTTCGAGAAGCCATCGGCCGCCACGCGTTGATTCGTGTCTTGAATGTACGGGTTGCTGAAACGGTCGAGCACGACATCGCGGTAACGCGCCAGATCGAGCGGGCTCGGCGTCAAGCAGGGGATGACGTCTTGCGTCACATACTCGAACGCGAAACGGCGTATGTCGGGATCGAGCGTGCCTTCGTGGATGTAGGCGTGGCCGGCGAGCGTGCCCGCCCACGCGATACAGCTATGGCTCGCGTTCAGGATGCGGATCTTGGCTTCCTCGTAGGGCAGTACCGATTCGACGAGTTCGGCCCCAACGCGCTCCCAGGCCGGGCGGCCCGCCTTGAAGCGGTCTTCGATGACCCACTGGATGAACGCTTCGCCCATGACGGGACAAGCATCGGGCACACCGGTGGCTTCGAGTACGCGCGTGCGCACGTCCTCGGTGGGCCGTGGCGTGATGCGATCGACCATCGAATTTGGGCAGGCGGTGTTTGCTTCGAACCAGAGCGCAAGCGCGGTCTCGCCGCGCGCAGCGAGAAACGCGCGCATGCCCGCTTCGAAGCGCTCGCCGTTGCTGCGCAGGTTGTCGCAGGTTTGCAGCGTCACGGGGCCCGCGCCGCTCGCGCGCCGCGCATCGAGAATGGCGGCCAGTGCCCCGTAGATCGTCGTGTGCGCGCCGGCCAGGTCTGCGGCGAGATCGGGATTTAGGGTGTCGAGCCGATCGTGTTCGTCGAGGTAGTAGCCGCCTTCGGTCACCGTGAAGGAAATGATCTTGCATGCCGGATCGGCCCCGACTTCGACGAGCGGCGCGAGCGTCGGCGACCAAGGCAGTACTCGATCGATCGAGCGGATCGTCTCGTAGGCGCGCTCGCCCTGGGGCGTGACCGTCTCGAGCGTGTAGACGCCTCGCTGTTTCGCCAGCGCGTCGAGCGTGGCATTCATATCGCTGCGAATGTTGCCGACCGTCAGCGACCAACGCGGCTCGCCGGGCGCTGCCGCGGCGGCGAGCCGGTGCAGATACCACGCCTGATGGGCTCGATGAAACGACCCGACACCCAAGTGCAAGATGAAATTCGAACCGCTGCTGCGCGCATTGGCCATCGCCTGTCTCCCGCTCCAAGTTGGAGCTTTTGTTCTCCTGGTGAGCGAATGATCTGTTTGCGGCGCGCGAAAGTCAAGCTGTGGTGCAGCGAAGCGGGCAACAGCGGCGGGTGAAAAAAACGGGGTAGGAAATGGGCGCCTCGAAGAAGGCGCCGCGAGTCGCAGGCCGTTCGCTGCGCCCGCGAGGATCGTTAAAGCGCCGCCTTTTCAGCGCCGGCGCATCAAGCTCGCGCTGTACACGAGCGCGGAGAGGGCCGTGATCCAGAAGCTGGTCGGCCAATCGGTGTAGAAGGCCAGCGTGACGCCGAGCCACGCCTGGGCGAGCGCAAACAGAGCGGCGAGGCCAACGCCGGTCGCAAGCCGGCTCGATAGGTTTTGTGCGGCGGCGGCCGGCCCGACCATCAGCGTGAAGACGAGCAACACGCCGACGATTTGCGTGCAAGCGGCCACGGCGAGCGCCGCGATCGCGAGAAACAGCATCGATACAAGCCGCAGCGGGACGCCCTTGGCTTCGGCGAGTTCAGGCTGCAGCGTTGCGAACAGTAACGGGCGCATGATCGAGCCGAGTGCAATGAGGCTGGCTGCACCGATGCCCGCGAGGACAACGAGCGTCGAGTTCGTCACGCCGAGCACATTGCCGAACAGCAGCGCCGTGACTTGTGTCGCATACGCCGTAAAGAAGTGCAGGAACAGCAAGCCGCAGCCGAGCGAGAGCGACAGGACCACGCCGATCGCGACATCGCGGCCGGCCAAGCGCTCGCCGAGCGCACCCATCGACACACCCGCCGCGAGCGTGAAGCCGATCATGCCCCATAGCGGCGAGACGCCGATGAGCACCGCGCCCGTCGCACCCGTGAAGCCGACGTGCGACAGCGCGTGTCCCGCGAAAGTCTGCTGCCGCAGGACGAGGAAATAGCCGACGATGCCGGCGAGCACGGCGACGATCCCCGACGCCGCGAACGCGTTCACCATGAAGTCGTATTCAAACATCGTGTGTGTGTCCGTGTCCGTGTGAATCGCCGCCATGGCCGCCGTGCCCGTGAGGGTGCCCGTGGGAATGCGCACGGCCTGCCGCGCCGTCGTCGTGTTCGTGCTCGTGATCGTGCTTTTCGACTTCGACGTCGCCGGACATCACGAAGATGCGGCCGTTCACGCGCATGACGTCGATGGGGGAGCCGTACAGCCGCGACAGCACGGGCCGCGTGATAACTTCGTCGACGGTGCCCAGGGCCGCCGCGCCGTTGCCGAGGTAAAGGACGCGATCGATCGCATTAAGCAGAGGATTGAGTTCGTGCGCCGAGAACAGCACGGTGATGCCGAGTTCGCGCTGCACACGGCGCACGAGTTCGACGACGATGCGTTGACGGTGCGGATCGAGGCTGATGAGCGGCTCGTCGAGCAGCAGCAGCCGCGGCTTGCCGAGCAAGCACTGAGCGAGCAGCAGGCGCTGGCGTTCGCCGCCCGAGAGTTCCGACAACGGCCGGGCGGCGAGGGCACGCGCGCCGACGAGATCGAGCACGCGCTCGACATCCTCGCGTGTCGCCGCATCGGCGATCGGCAGGCCCCATCGGTGGCCGTCGGCGGCCATCGCCACGAACTCTCGCCCGAGCACGCGCCGGCTTGCGAGCGCACTGCGCGTCTGCGGCATGTAGCCGATGAAGGGGTTGCCGCGCGCGACGCTCTCTCCGCCGATGCGAATGGCGCCGTGTGCAACGGGCACGAGCCCGAGCACGGCACGCATCAGCGTCGTCTTTCCTGCGCCGTTGGGCCCGAGCACGCCGATAAATTCGCCTTCGTCGATACTGAGACTCGCCTCTTTCAAGATGTTGCGTCCGCCCAACTCGAGTGACACATGGTCGAGTTCGAGGGCAGGGCCGTACCCGCGGCGATCGACGGACGCGATCGCCGATGACGACGCGCGTCGTTCGCTGTCGTCGTTCATCGTCAATGCTCTCCGAGCGCTTTGGCGAGTGCATCGACTTGCGCGCTCATCCACTGCTGATACGTTTTGCCGGCCGGCTCCGTTTCGGTCACGCTGACGACTGGCACTTGCGACTGCTTCGCCAGTGCCAGCATCCGCTCGGTCAATTTGCTAACGGCCTGCGCGTTATAAAGCAGCACGCGCACGCGTTTGCCGCGTAGGTCCTGCTCGAAGGCAGCGATATCGGAGGCGGCCGGTTCCGTGTCGTTCATGACCGACAACTGGAATCGCGCATTGCGTGTCGTGAGGCCGATCGCGTCGCAAAGATAACCGGCGACGGGCTCCGTCGCGGTCACGGGTACGCCCGCGTAAGACTTGCGCAAGCTCGCGATGCGCGCCTCGGTAGGCGCCAAGGATTCGACGAAGCGAGCGAGATTCGCTGCGTACTGTGCTTGGTGGGCCGGATCGGCCGCGCTGAGCGCCGCAGTGACGGCGCGCGCGACGGCCGGCATCGTCTGCGGCTTATACCAAAGGTGAGGGTTGTCGCCGGGTTTCGCCCCGATGAGGCTCGCCGCAACGATTTCGGTGCGCTTGGCGTTCGGCGACGCCGCGAGCAGCTTGGTCATCCACGGATCGTAATCCACGCCGTTATAGACGACGACTGTCGCGTGTTGCAGCGCGCGCGCCGTTTTCGGGCTGGCCTCGAACAGATGGGGGTCTTCGTCCGGGTTGCTGAGGATACTCGTCACGTTGACGTAATGGCCTCCCAACTGCTTGACGACGTCGCCGTAGAAGTTCTCCGCGGCGACGACGCTGACGCTCGTTTGCTGTGCAAACGCGAGGCGACAGGGCGCGAATACCGCAAGAATCAACACGGTTAGCGCAAGCCCGACGCGTGCGGTCGCGTAAGCGCTCCGATGAATCGAATTCATTCGTTCTCCTGATTATTTGAAAGTAAGCGCCGCTGTCGGACGCGTCAATGCCGGTGCGTTTTCTCGCCGCGCTCGTGTTGGCAATCGCCGCAAAGCCCGCTCAATTCGACGACTTGTTTATGGACCTCGAAACCGTGCGCGGGCGGGGTGCCCGACAGGCGCTCGGCGAGCTCTTCTCCGGGAATTTCAAGCGTGTCTCCGCAGCGCTCGCAGATGAGAAATTGGCTTTGATGCGGTTTGCCGATTTCGCAACAGGCGACGAAGGCGTTGCGCGATTCGATGCGATGCACGAAACCGTGCTCGACGAGAAAATCGAGCGCGCGGTAAACGGTTGTGGGCGGTACGCGCCCGCGTTCAGGCTCGAGTGCGGCGAGCAGATCGTAGGCGCCGATGGGCTTGCCGGCGGCGGCGACGAGCGCGTACACCTGGCGCCGCAGCTGCGTAAGCGCTAAGCGGTGTTCAGCGGCGTACGCATCCGCGCGAGCAAGGCGATCATTTAACGTTAGCGTATCGGCAGACATAAGCTTCGTTAGGAGAGTCTCAACGACGAGATGATATAACGTATCCGCTCTCTGCGCCGCCTGCCCTTCACAACACCGTTCGCACGTGCCAAAGCTCCGGAAAGAGCACCACGTCGAACATCTTGCGCAGATACGGCGCGCCGCTCGTGCCACCCGTGCCCGGCTTGTAGCCGATGATTCTTTCGACCGTCGTCACGTGTCTGAAGCGCCATTGCCGGAACGCGTCTTCGAGATCGACGAGCTCTTCCGCCATCTCGTACAGCTCCCAATGCTGGGACGGATTGCGATACACCGCTAGCCAGGCCGCTTCGACCGATGCGTCGTAGACAGTGGGTTGAGTCCAATCGCGATCGAGCCGTTCGGCCGAAATTGCGAACCCGCGCCGCGCGAGCAGCCGTACCACTTCATCGTAGAACGAAGGGGCTTCGAGTGTCGCTTCCACTTCGGCAAGCACATCCGGCCGATGCGCATAGGGTTTCAGCATCTGCGCGTTCTTATTGCCGAGCACGAACTCGATCTGCCGATACTGATACGACTGAAAGCCCGACGAAGACCCGAGGTAAGGCCGCATCGCCGTATATTCCGAAGGCGTCATCGTCGCGAGGACGTTCCACGCTTGCACCAGCTGCTCCATGACGCGCGACACGCGCGCCAGCATCTTGAACGCCGGCGGGAGTTCGTCGCGCTGCACGCGCGCGAGCGCCGCGCGTAGCTCGTAGAGCGCGAGCTTCATCCACAGCTCGCTCGTCTGATGCTGGATGATGAACAGCATCTCGTTGTGATCGGGCGATAGCGGGTGTTGCGCATGCAGAATCGATTCGAGCGAGAGATAGTCGCCGTAGCTCATCGACTTCGAGAAGTCGAGTTGCGCTTCGTGCCAGCCGGCATCGCTCGTTGGTGTGTCGGCGGCGGGTTTGTCTGCAGCCGCTTCGGCCGGGGCATCACTCGCGCCTTGCTGGCCGCCGTGCCCGAACGGGCAGCCGCCCGGAGCGGCGTGCGGTGTCGGCTCGGGCACCTCGGGCATTTCGGATAAGCGCATATGTTCAGTCATGTTGGGCCCCTTCGCATCGTCAAGCATGGTCAAGTAACCGAGTGCCGCGCGGCGAATTCGGGCGCGCGCCAGGCATGGGTCTCGAGCACCTCACGCAGTATCTCGACGGCATCCCATACATCGACAAAGCGGGTGTAAAGCGGCGTGAAGCCGAAGCGCAGCACGTGCGGCTCGCGGTAATCGCCGATCACGCCGCGTGCGATCAGCGCTTGCATGACTTCATAGCCGTGCGGATGTTCGATGCTCACGTGCGAGCCGCGCTGCCCATGCGCGCGCGGCGTCACGAGCGTGAGCGGCTGGCCCGCGCAGCGCCTGTGCACGAGATCGATGAATGCATCGGTCAGCGCAAGCGATTTGCGTCGAATCGTCTGCATGTCGGTTTCAAGAAACACGTCCAGCCCCGCTTCGACGAGCGACATCGAGACGATCGGCTGCGTGCCGCAGAGAAACCGGCCGATCCCTTGGCCAGGCGTATAGACGGGGTCCATCTCGAACGGTGCGCGGTGGCCCCACCAGCCGGACAGCGGTTGAGCAAGCGCATCCTGATGGCGCTTCGCGATCCAGGCGAAGGCCGGCGAGCCCGGGCCCCCGTTCAGATATTTGTACGTGCAGCCGACGGCGAAATCCGCATGCACGCCGTTCAGATCGATGGGGACGGCACCCGCCGAGTGTGCAAGATCCCATAGCGCGAGCGCGCCGGCGCGTTGAATGACCTGCGTGAGCGCGGCCATGTCGTGCATGTAGCCGGTTCGATAGTTCACGTGCGTGATCATCGCGACGGCGGTGTCTTCGTCGATCGCGTCTGGCAGCTCGGCGGGGTCGTCGACGAGCCGCAGCGAATAGCCGCGATCGAGCTGCTCGATGAGCCCTTGCGCGATATAGAGATCGGTCGGGAAGTTCGCGCGCTCGGAGACGATCACGCGCCGGCGCGAACCGCGATCGTCGGCCATCCTGAGCGCGGCCGACAGCAGTTTGAATAAGTTGACGGAGATCGTATCGGTGACGACGATCTCACCGGGTGCAGCGCCGACGAGCGGCGCGAGCTTATCGCCGAGCCGGCGCGGCAGTGCAAACCAGCCCGCAGCGTTCCAACTGCGGATGAGCCCTTGGGTCCATTCTTGAGCGATGACGGCTTGCGCGCGTGCGCAAGCGGCGACGGGCGGCACGCCGAGCGAGTTGCCGTCGAGATAGATGACGTCGGGCGCTAACGTGAATCGTTCGCGCAGCGCAGCTAGAGAATCGTCGCGATCGAACGCGATCGCATCGGCACGTGTTTTCATAAAGTGGGTCGAAAATTACAAGCAGAAGAGATCGAATAGGGAGGCGTTACCCGTGCGGCGGGCACTACCTGCGATCGACGCCCGATCGGAGCGGTCGCAGCACCGCCCGCACGGGGCTCGCATCCAGGGTGGTGAATTTGAGCGGCAATGCAATCAATTCGTAATCGCCGGGCGCGACGGCATCGAGCGCGAGTCCTTCCAGGATCGACATGCGGTGCGCACGCACGCGCCCATGGGCATCCATCGTCTTCGACTCCTGAGGATCGAGCGAAGGCGTGTCGATCCCGATCAGCATGACGCCGCGCCGGGCGAGGAAGTCGATCGTTTCCGGGGCGACGGCGCAAAAAGTGCTATCCCAGCGTGTCGTCGGTGCGCGTTCGTAAGTGCGCAGCAATACGCGCGGCGGAAGGGCATCGGCATGCGGCGCCAGGTGCTCGGGCAACACGAGCGGAGACGCGCCGATGCAATGTATGACGCGGCACGCGCCAAGATAGGGTGCAAGCGGCACGGCTCCGATCGCGTCGCCGTTCGGGTCGTAGTGCAACGGCGCGTCGGCATGTGCGCCCGTGTGCGGCGAGCAGGTCAGCCGTGCGACGTTGACCGGCGAGCCCGCTTCCATGCGCCAAACGCGTTCAATGCCGACGGGCGTATCGCCTGGCCAGACCGGCGTATCGGCGTAGATGGGCGGCGAAATGTCCCAGATCGTCTCTTGCATGTGTCGTCACTCGTCGGGAAGCTTGCGTCGATGATAGGCAACTTCGCGCGCAAAGTGCTTGCGAAATTGTCGCCACAGAACGAACCGACTAGAACATAATTCGAGATAAATCCAAAAAGGGGGCCAAAAATGAACGCGATCTCGCTTGATGCAACCGATTGCCGCATCCTAAGCGTCCTGCAGAACGAAGGTCGGATTAGCAATCTCGACCTCGCTGACCGTATCTCGCTATCGCCGTCCGCGTGTCTGCGGCGCTTGCGCCTGCTCGAAGAGCAAGGCGTCATCGAACGCTACCGCGCATGCTTGAATCGGGAAGCGCTCGGCTTCGAGCTCGAAGCGTTCGTGCAAGTTTCGATGCGAAACGATCAAGAGAACTGGCATGAACGCTTCGCGCAAGCCGTGCGGGACTGGCCGGAGGTAGTCGGCGCGTTCGTCATCACAGGGGAGAGTCATTACCTGCTGCACGTGCTTGCGCGCAATCTCAAGTATTACTCGGAGTTCGTGCTGAACAAGCTGTACAAAGCGCCCGGCGTCATGGACATTCGTTCGAACATCGTGCTGCAGACGCTGAAGGAGGACTCGGGCGTGCCGGTTTCGGGGCAGGAGGAGCCGCGTTAAAGCGGCTTGACGCCATGAAATGCGCCGCTATGGAAAATGAGCGGGGCGATGTCTTCTGCTTCCGGGTGCACGCCGCAACGCTCCACCTCGCCCACGAAGATCACATGATCGCCTTCCTCGTAGCGGCTTCTGTTATGGCACTCGAACCACGCCAGCGCGCCCTCAATGACGGGCATACCCGTATCGCCGGCCGCATGTGGGACGCCGGCGAAACGGTCGCCCTTCACTGTGGCAAAACGCTTGCATATATCGAGTTGCGAGGCGGCCAGCACGTTCACAACGTAATGGCTGTTCGTCTGAAACACGGGCATCGATGCGGACTTCGTCGCCAGGCTCCATAACACCAGCGGCGGATTGAGCGAGACGGAATTGAACGAGCTTGCGGTGATGCCGATCGGCTGTCCCGACGGTGCACGCGTCGTGATGACCGTTACGCCGGTGGCGAACTGACCCAGCGCGTGCCGGAATGCGGCGACATCGAAATTCGGAGGGGTCGCGCGCTTCATCGTGCCAGCGCGCCGGCATGCGGGTGGGCGGCCGCGTGCGCCGCATGCGGGAAGGTGGGCAAAAGAAGGAAGTCCAAAGTCGAGATAATCGTTGCGTGAGTCGGCGAGTAGCCGAGATTTTAATGGATTCGGCCAATCTTGCCGCGCAAGCGCGATAGCCCGTGCGGCGGAACCGCTGCGCACGCTGGCTCACATCTTGTTTAAAAACGCACTAAGCTTGACTTTCGCAGTGCGCGAGCGTCGCGCACCGCACGGGATCGAGCTTGAAACAGGAGAGGGAGAGCCATGAATCAGACGAGCGAGACCGCCACGCTGGGCGGCGGATGCTTCTGGTGCCTCGAAGCCGTCTATGCGGACGTGGAGGGCGTGAAAAGCGTCGAATCGGGCTACGCGGGCGGAACGCTCGAGCACCCGACCTACGAGCGGGTCTGCGACGGCGGGACGGGCCACGCCGAGGTCGTCAAAATTGAGTTCGATCCGGCGCGGATCAGCTACCACGAGATTTTGAAGATTTTTTTCTCGATCCACGATCCGACGCAACTCAACCGCCAGGGCAACGACGTGGGCGAGCAGTACCGGTCGGTCATCTTTACGCATGACGACCGTCAGCGCGAGATTGCGCTCGAGGCGATTCGCGAGTTCGAACGCGATAACGTCTATGACGCTCCGATCGTCACTCAGGTGACGCCGCTCGAGCCGAACCGTTACTGGCCCGCCGAGGGCTACCATCAGCGGTATTTCGCGCAGCATCCCGAGCAGGGTTACTGCGCGGTCGTCGTCGCGCCGAAGGTGGCCAAGTTCCGCGCGAAGTTCGCCAGTTGGATGCGGCCGGGCACGTAGCGGGCATGCAATAACGGCGCGACGGCACGGCACCGGCGGCGACTAGCCGGTGCCTATATCCCCGAACGTAGCGAGTGGCGAATCATCTTTGCCGACTGCCATGGGACGGATGCCGGCCGGGCGCGCTGCACCGAACCGCGCGCTATACGCCGAGCGGCCGCTCATACATATAGCGGCGCGACCAAGGCAACGTCTGCGCGCTGCGGCCCGCCTTGCGGCAGACAACTTGAAACAGTGAGACATCGTCGTTTTCGAACGCATAGGCGCAGCCGGCCAGATAGACGCGCCAGATCCGGAATTTTTCGTCATCGACGAGCGTTTTCAGCGTTTCGCTGTGCGTCTCGAAGTTTTCGGTCCAAATCTCGAGTGTGCGCGCGTAATGGCGGCGCAAGCTTTCGATGTCGACGGCCTCGAGCCCGCCGCGCTGCATCGATTCGAGCGCCAGGCTGATATGCGGCAGTTCGCCGTCCGGGAATACATAGCGGTCGATGAACTCGCCGCCGCCGAGCGCGGTTTCGCCGCTGTTGTAGTCGGTCGACGTGATGCCGTGGTTCATCGCGATACCGTCGTCCGTCAGCAGGTCGCGAATCTTGCCGAAGTAGGTGGGCAGGTTCTTGCGTCCCACGTGCTCGAACATGCCCACGCTCGTGATTCGGTCGAATTGGCCTTCGACGTCGCGATAGTCCTGTAGGCGAATGTCGATCTTCTCGGCGAGACCCGCGGCTTTCACGCGTTCTGTCGCGAGATCGAATTGATTCTGCGAAAGCGTGACGCCGACACAATGTGCGCCGAACTGACTCGCCGCGCGCAGCACGAGCGCCCCCCAGCCGCAGCCGATGTCGAGCAGGCGCTGGCCCGGTTGCACCTGGATTTTCGTCAGGATGTGGTCGATTTTTTTGAGTTGCGCCGTGCCGATATCTTCATTGCCGTTCTCGAAGTAGGCACACGAATAGACCATGTTCTCGTCGAGCCAAAGCCGGTAGAACTCGTTCGAGACATCGTAGTGATACTGGATCGCTTTCTTGTCCGACGCTTTCGTATGATTGAAATAACGTCGCACACGGGCAAGTTTGCTTGCATGAGTCACCGTGCTTCTCGCGAGCGAATAGCCGACCGAGATGATGTCGGACAGCTTGCCCTCGATGTCGATTTTGCCTTTCACGTAGGCTTCGCCGAGATTGTCGAGGCTCGGCTCGAGCAATAGCGGCAGTGCCGATGCCGATTTGATCTTCAGCGTGACTTGCGGCGCCGCGAAGCTGCCGAAGTCGAGTTGCTGGCCGTTCCATAACACGAGGCGCGCCGGAAGGTTCGTCTGGTTGCGTACTTCATCCACCCATTGCGCTAGCTTTTTCTCCCAGAACATGCGTTTTCTCCGTATTCGTTGAAAATGCAAAGCAGAGCCCAAGCGGCCGTCCGCGCATCGCGTGCTACGCAGGCGGCGTTTTCTTGCATCGATGCTCGAGCGGCGTAGCTGCGGTGGGGACGATCGGGCAGTTGCTCCCCTACGCAACGGTTGACGCTCGAGTTTCCGTCAGGGCGATAGTCGCGAGGTGCGCCAGGCGCCGGTGCCCTGGCGCGTGTAGAGAATTCGGTCGTGCAGTCGCGATGGACGTCCTTGCCAGAATTCGATGGTTTCGGGCACCAGACGGTAGCCGCCCCAATGCGGCGGCCGCGGCGGGTTTTCGCCGAAGCGCTCCGAAAACGACTTCTCGCGCATTTCCAGCAGCGCGCGGCGCTCGAGCGGCCGGCTCTGATCCGACGCCCATGCGCCGATCCGCGAGCCCAGCGGGCGCGAGTTGAAGTATGCGTCGCTTTCCTCGGCGCTCGTCTTGACGACAGTGCCTTCAATGCGTACTTGGCGTTCGAGCTCGATCCAGTAGAAGAGCAAGCTTGCGTGGGGATTGGCGGCCAGATCTTGCCCTTTTCGACTTTCGTAATTCGTGAAGAAGACGAAGCCGCGCTCGTCGACGGCCTTGATCAGCACGATCCGGACGGACGGATAGCCGCGTGCGTCCACGGTGGCGAGCGCCATCGTGTTCGGCTCGGGCAGCCGTGCGTCGAGCGCTTGCTTGAACCAAGCCTCGAATTGACGGATCGGGTCGGCGTCGACGCTCGTTTCATCGAGCGAGCCGCAGGCATAGTCTTTACGGAGATCGGCGAGGGTAGTCATGTTCTTTCTTATGCGACCGCTGCAGTCGGGGTCAGTATAGCCAACCCGCGAAAAACGTGCCGCGTGTGGCGCGACCGCCGTGCGGGGGCGCACACGCGCCGCCTTGCCGCGGTTCGGCGGGCTCTAGACGGGCCGATGAGGCACAATACACGCCTCCCCCGTACCATTGCCTCGCATCATGTCCAGCCCTAGCGCCACCGCGGCGAACACTTTCGATGTTACTTCGGCACCTGCCCATGTCGGCAGTGCCGAGCAGGCGGACCGCGAGCGCCGGTTCGGCGGGATTGCTCGGCTGTACGGGCCCAGCGGCCTAGCCGCGTTTGAGCGCGCGCACGTGGCCGTGATCGGGATTGGCGGCGTCGGCTCCTGGGTGGCTGAAGCGTTGGCGCGCAGCGCCATCGGCAAGCTGACGCTGATCGACCTCGATAATGTGGCTGAAAGTAATACGAACCGGCAGATCCATGCGCTCGACGGCAACTACGGCAAACCGAAAGTCGACGCGATGGCCGAACGGATCGCCTTGATCGATCGCCAGTGCGAGGTGCGGCGCGTTGAAGATTTCGTCGATCCGGGCAATTTCGACGCGCTGCTTGGCGGCGGCTTCGACTATGTCATCGACGCGATCGACAGCGTGCGCACGAAGACCGCGCTGGTCGCCTGGTGTGTCGCGCGGGAGCAGCCGCTCATCACCGTGGGCGGGGCGGGCGGCCAGCTTGATCCGACGCGCATTCGCATCGACGATCTCGCCGTGACGATTCAAGATCCGCTGCTCTCGAAAGTGCGCGCGCAATTGCGCAAACAGCACGGCTTTCCGCGCGGGCCCAAAGCGAAGTTCAAAGTCAGCGCCGTCTACTCCGACGAACCGCTGATTTACCCCGAAGCGGCCGTCTGCGAGATAGACAACATCGCGCAGCATCTGGTCACGTCCCCGGGCCACGCAGGCCCCGTCGGCTTGAATTGCGCGGGGTTCGGCTCGAGCGTCTGCGTGACGGCGAGCTTCGGGTTCGCCGCGGCCGCCCACGTACTGCGGGCATTGGCGAAGACGGCAAACGCTTCGGGTTGAGGGGGGCGCCGCCTACTGGCCATTGCGATTTAATGGGGTGCGCCGCCGGCCCCGGACGAGCCTGCGCCGGCGGCTTTCACGCGCGTCAAGCGTCAATGCAGGAGCGCGCTCAGCTTGCGGCGCCACTGCGCGACAAGCTCGTGTTGGTGCGACGCCAAGTCGAATACCGACAGCATCGTCTTGCGGCCGACATCGTCGCGGAACGCGCGATCGCGCTTGACGATCTCGAGTAAATGCTCGAGCGCCGGCTCGTAGGCGCGCCGCGCGATGAATGCATTGGCCAAGGCGAGTCGCGCTTCCAAGTTGCCGGGATCGGCCGCGACGGCCGCTTCCAGGTCATCCGTGGGCGGCAGCGCCGCGGCGGCATCCAATGCGTCGAGCCGCGTCTTGAGCGCGTTGTAGCGCACGTCGATGCCTTGCGTCGTCTTCGGCGAGAGCAGCTCGGCCTCACGGCGCGCCTCGTCGATTTGGTCGTCGTCGAGCAACAGTTCGATCAGATCGAGCCGCGCCTCGTCGAAGCCGGGATCGAGTGCGAGCGCCGCCTGCAGGTGATCGCGTGCGACGCCGCGCTGGCCCTCTTCGAGCGCGTGCAAGGCCGCGCGATGTTCGGATTGCGCCGGATCGGGCACAAGCCGTTCGATGAAGGCGCGCAACTGGCTTTCGGGCAGTACGCCGATGAACTGATCGACGGGCCGCCCGCCCGCGAAGGCGACGACGTGCGGGATGCTGCGCACCTGAAAGTGCGCGGCGAGCTGGGGGTTTTCGTCGACATTGACTTTCACGAGCCGCCAGCGGCCTGCGTATTCGTGCTCGAGCTTTTCCAGTAGGGGGCCGAGCGACTTGCAGGGGCCGCACCACGGCGCCCAAAAATCGACGAGAACGGGGGCGAGCCCGGAGGCGTCGATCACGTCTTGTTCGAAAGTGGCCAAAGTCGTGTTCATTGCGCTTCCTCGTGAACATTACCCATGCAGCACATGGGGGCGGCGTGCGTCATTTCAACCGCTCAGCCGCCGGGCGGCCCAAATGGTGGGATGACGCGGCGGCCCGAGCCCGCTGAGGGGGCTGCGTTAATGCGCCGGACGTTCGGGCAGCGGAATCCATTCCGTCTCGCCGGGCACTTTGCCCATGGTCTGCTCGACCCATGCGTGTTTCGCCTGTGCAATTTTTTCGCGCGAACTCGCCACAAAATTCCATTCGATGAAACGCTCGCCGTCGAGCTTGGCCCCGCCGAGCAGCATGACCGTCGCACCGGCGCGGCTCGCAAGCGTCACCGTTTCGCCGGGCATGAGCACGGCCATGTGGGCGACGGCAAGCGGCTCGCCGTCGATCGCGAGATCGCCGTCGACGAGATACACGCCGCGCTCCTCGTGTTCGGGCGTCAGCGCGAGTGCGCCGTCGGGGGCAAAGCTCGCTGCCACGTAGAGCGTCGGCGAAAACGTGCGCGTCGGCGCTTGCGCGCCGAACGCGCTGCCGGCGATGACGGTCAGCGTGACGCCGTTGCGCTCGAGTTGCGGCAGCGTGGCGGCCGCATGGTGTTCGAACGACGGCTCCGCATCCTCGTGGGCGAGCGGCAGCGCCACCCATGTTTGGATGCCGTGCATCACCTGCCCGCGGCGCCGCTCGTCGTCGGGCGTGCGTTCGGAGTGGACGATGCCGTGCCCGGCGGTCATCCAATTGACGTCGCCGGGCGTGATGCGCTGCACGGAGCCGAGGCTGTCGCGGTGCAGCATAGCGCCTTCGAACAGGTAGGTGACAGTGGCGAGACCGATGTGCGGATGCGGCCGCACGTCGACGCCCGTACCGGGCGCATAGCGCGCGGGGCCCATGTGATCGAAGAAAATGAACGGGCCGACGAGGCGAGCCGCGAGGGCGGGCAGGACGCGGCGAACCTCGAGGCTGCCGATGTCGCGTATCGAGGGCTTGAGAATGGCTTTGATGGACGTCGACACTGCGCGCTCCCTTCAGGGGTCGTGGGCGGACCATTGTACGTCGCCGCGGCGGACTGGCACCGAGCGGTTGGAGCGCGCCAACGCGCCACTGAGCCAAGCGGTGCGGCAGCCTGCGCCGCCGCACCGTCGTTTCGCTGCGCCCACAGCCGCTAGGTCATGCGGTTCTTGGCGAGCGGCGGATTGGCCGCGAAATAGCGCTTGATCCCCTTCAGGATCGCGCTGGCCATTTGCGCGCGGTAGCCGTCGTCGTTCAAGCGCGTTTCTTCCTCGGGATTGCTGATGAAGGCGGTTTCAACGAGGATCGAGGGAATATCGGGGGCTTTTAGCACGGCGAAACCTGCTTGTTCCACCGAGCCCTTGTGCAGCTTGTTGATCTCCCCCACCTCGTTCAGCACGAGCGAGCCGTAGCGCAGCGAGTCGCGGATTTGGGCCGTCGTCGACATATCGAACAGCGCGCGATTCACCGATTCGTCCTGGGTTTTCACATTGATCCCGCCAATGACGTCGGCCGAGTTCTCTTTGTTGGCCATCCAGCGCGCCGCCGCGCTCGACGCGCCATGCTGGGACAGCGCGAAAACCGACGAGCCACGCGCCTGAGGCGTCGTGAAGGCGTCGGCATGAATCGAAACGAACAAATCGGCGCCGACGCGCCGCGCCTTCTGCACGCGCACGTTCAGCGGCACGAAGAAGTCGGCATCGCGCGTCATCATCGCCCGCATGTTCGGCTGGGCATCGACTAGCGCGCGCAGTTTCTTGGCGATATCGAGCGCGACGTGCTTCTCATAGGTGCCCGCGCTGCCGATCGCGCCGGGATCTTCCCCGCCGTGCCCGGGGTCGATCGCGACCGTCAGCAGACGCACGGTTCTGCCCGGCTTGGGCGCCGTGAACGCGTAGGTGTCGTCGTCGCCGGTAGCTAGGCCGTCGCTGCCTGCGCCAAGGCGTTTCTCGGGCTCGCCCTTCCGCTGCGCGAGCGCGGGCGGCGCACCGGACGGCTTGGGAGGCTTGCGGCTCCCGCCGGCGTCCGGGTTGCCATCCGGGTTCGAACTCGACCTCGGCGCGCCGGCGGCCGGTGCGTTCTGCGCGTAGCGCTCGAAGAACGCATCGCTGCTATCGGGGGGCAAGGACGGCGAGGCCGGCGGCGACGGCGGCATGGCCGGCCCCGCGAGCGGCGCGGGCGCCTGCTGCAGGGCGTCTTCACTATGCTCGCTTTCGTTCAAGCGCTTTTCCTTGCGCTCCGTCTCGGCCAGCAGCTCCATCAGCGGATCGGGCGCGACCGTCGGATAAAGATCGAGGACGAGCCGATACCGATAGGTGCCGACAGGCGGAAGCGAGAATACCTGGGGCTTCACCGAATCCTTCAAATCGAACACGAGGCGGACGACGTGCGGTTGGAATTGGCCCACGCGCACGGTGCGGATCTGCGGATCGTTCGGCGTGATCTTCGAGACGAGATCGCGCAGCGCTTGATCGAGATCCAGGCCGTTCAGATCGACGACGAGCCGATCCGGCCCCTGCAGCAACTGCTGCGTGGTTTGCAGCGGCTGGTCGGACTCGATCGTCACGCGCGTGTAATCGCGCGCCGGCCAGACGCGCACGCCGAGCACGGAGCTCGCGAGCGCCTGCCGAGGGAGCCCGAACGAAGCGGCAAGGCCCACGATGAGCGTCGACGCGCCCGCGCGCAGCATTTGGCGGCGGCGCCAGTTATGTGTCGCCGTCGCGGCCGATTCGATCGACCTGAACGGCTTGATCAACATCTTTCGAGACATGCTTTTCCTGAATCGCTGTATGCGCGTGCGTCGAGCAGGCGCCGGTCGCCGTCGCCGGTCTCGAGTGCGAGGACGAGATCGGGCGTACCGAGCAACACACCGGCCTTTTGCGGCCATTCGACGAGGCAGATCGCGCCCGAATCGAAGTATTCGCGAAAGCCGGCGTCGGCCCACTCCGCCGGATCGGCGAAGCGGTAAAGGTCGAAGTGGTAGACCTGGAGTTCACCGCGCTCGCGCTCAAGCGCGTACGGCTCGACGAGCGTGTAGGTAGGGCTGCGCACTCGGCCGGAATGACCGAGGCCCGCAAGGGTCGCCCGCACAAGTGTGGTCTTGCCGGCGCCGAGATCGCCGAGCAACTGTACGTGCAGGCCGTTGAAATCGGGCGTGGTGCGCACGTAATCTACGGCGTGCGCAAAACGCGCACCGAAGGTGTCGGTGGCCGCGAGATTGTCGAGCGTGAAACGGCGCTCGAGCAACGTTTTCGCATGCGGAACAAACGACGGATCGGGCACCACGGGCATTCTCGTAAAATAGCGGAATGAAACACAGTTCGGAACAGGCCGCCCCCGGCGCGAGCAACACGCTCGGCAATGCCGGCGTATGCAGTACGGCCGGCGATGGTGCCCGAGCGCTCGACGATGCGGCGCTCGCCGAACTCGCGCAGCGCATCAAGGCATGGGGCCGCGAACTGGGCTTCGGCGCTGTCGGTATCAGCGATACCGATCTTTCCGATGCCGAAGCGGCGCTTGCCGCTTGGCTCGATGCGGGCTGCCACGGCGAGATGGATTATATGGCCAAACATGGCGCCAAACGCGCGCGTCCGGCCGAGCTTGTGGCCGGCACGCGACGCGTGATCACGGCGCGCATGGCTTATTTGCCCGCCGCGACGCTCGATAGCGTGCGCGATGAAAGCGCATCGTCAGGTGCGCCTTCCGGCAGGCGCGGCGTCGGTGGTGCGAGCGGCTCGAGCGGTGCGGGCGGCGATTGGCGCACGCGCGAGTTCGAGCGCCTTGCCGATCCGTCGGCGGCCGTCGTCTCGGTCTACGCGCGCGGCCGCGATTACCACAAAGTGTTGCGTCAGCGGCTGCAGCAGTTGGCGGAGCGCATCGAGCGCGAGGTGGGCGAGTACGGCTACCGCGTGTTCACCGATTCGGCGCCGGTACTCGAGGTTGCGCTCGCGCAAAAGGCCGGAATCGGCTGGCGCGGCAAGCACACGCTGCTGCTCGAACGCGACGCCGGCTCGCTGTTCTTTCTGGGCGAGATCTACGTCGACATTCCGTTGCCCACCGATGCGCAGACGGCGCCCAGCGCCACGCGTGAGGCCGGCGCGCATTGCGGGCAGTGCACGCGCTGCATCGACGCATGCCCGACCGGCGCGATTGTTGCGCCTTTTCGGGTCGATGCACGCCGGTGCATCTCCTATCTGACGATCGAATTGAAAGGCAGCATCCCAGAGGACATGCGTCCGCTGATCGGCAACCGCATATATGGCTGCGACGACTGCCAGCTCGTGTGCCCGTGGAATAAGTTCGCGACGGCGGCACCCGTCGACGATTTCGACGTGCGTCACGGGCTCGATCGAGCGCAGCTCGTCGAACTTTTCGCCTGGAGTGCCGAACAATTCGACACCCGCATGCAAGGCAGCGCGATTCGGCGAATCGGTCACGAACGATGGCTGCGCAATCTGGCGGTGGCGATGGGCAACGCGCTGCGCGTCTCGCCGGCCGCGCTTAACGCAGGCGAAGCGGGAAGCGCGGAGAAAGCGCGGGTCAGTCCTGCGCGCCCGCTCGCGGCCGATGAACGAGCGCGCATCGTCGCGTCGCTGCGCTCGCGCGCCGACGATCCTTCGCCGCTCGTGCGCGAGCACGTGCAATGGGCGCTCAAAGCGGCGTAAAAGCGGCGTAAGCTATCGCGCAGCGTGAGCGCTACCTACCGGAGAGAATCGATGTACAACGCCGTCGTGAGCGCACCGTTCGGCAAGGTCGGAATCGAAGTCGATCCCGAGGCCGGTTTCGTGCGCGAGATCGTCTATCTCGAGGATTCGGTGCCCGCATCGGCGCCGGATTCGGCGCTCGCCGAGTGCGCTGCGCGTCAGATCGAGCGCTATCTTGCCGACGCCGCCGCGCCGTTCGACTTGCCGCTCGCCGATGTCGGCACGCCGTTTCAGCGTCGCGTTTGGCAAGCAATGTGCGAGATCCCCCGCGGCAGCGTGCTGACTTACGGCGCGCTTGCGCGGCAGGTGGGCGGCGTGCCGCGCGCGGTTGGACAGGCGTGCGGCGACAATCCCTTTCCGCTCGTGATTCCGTGTCATCGCGTCGTGGCGGCGAACGGGCTCGGCGGATTCTCGCATCACGGCGGCGACGGCTTCTATCCCCGCGTCAAACGCTGGCTGCTCGCGCACGAGAGCAATCAATTGGCGCTCGCGCTATGAGCGAAATGGGCGAAATGAGCGAAACGAACGCGCTCGACATGCAGGCGGCGGTGCAATCGGCCGCAGCTCCGGCATCAGCGGCATCCGCGACATCTGCGTTATTAGCGACTTCGGAGCGCGAGCCACCGGTCGATCCTGCAATGCTCGCACTGCAGGCGGCGAACGCACGATCGATCGATGGCTTTAGCGATGCCGTCTGGCTCGAGCACGGCCTCGCGCGCAACACGCTCGATGCCTACGGGCGTGACTTGCGGTTGTTCGCGGATTGGCTGAGCCGTACGGCGGGCGTCGGCCTTGATGCGGCGGACGAGGGGCATATCAACGGTTATCTCGCGGCGCGCAGCGACGGCAAGCCGACTTCGGCGAACCGGCGGCTTTCCGTCTTCCGCCGCTATTACGCCTGGGCGCTGCGCGAGCACCGCGTGAGCGCCGACCCGACGATGCGGATCCGGTCCGCGAAGCAGCCGCCGCGCTTTCCCTCGACGTTGAGCGAGGCGCAGGTCGAGGCGCTGCTGGCGGCACCCGATATCGACACGACGCTGGGCCTGCGCGACCGCACGATGCTCGAACTCATGTACGCGAGCGGGCTGCGCGTGAGCGAACTCGTGACGCTCAAGACCGTCGAAGTCAGCTTGAACGACGGTGTCGTGCGCGTCATGGGCAAAGGATCGAAGGAGCGCCTAGTGCCGTTCGGCGAAGAGGCGCGCGGCTGGATCGAACGCTATCTGCGCGAGGGGCGGCCTGCGCTGATCGGCGCACGTGCGGCCGACGCACTGTTCGTCACCGCCCGCGGCGAAGGGATGACGCGGCAGCAGTTCTGGAACATCATCAAGCGGCACGCGCGCGCGGCGGATGTCCGAACGCCGCTCTCGCCGCATACGCTGCGTCACGCGTTCGCGACACACCTCATCAATCACGGCGCCGATCTGCGTGTCGTGCAATTGCTGCTCGGTCATGCCGACATCTCGACCACGCAAATCTACACGCACGTCGCGCGCGAGCGCTTGAAGACACTGCACGCGGCCCATCACCCGCGGGGATGACGAAAGGCGGGGGCCGGCGTTGAGGGCGTCGCGTCGCCCTACACGCACGGCGTGAAATGAAGGCCGCGTTGCGCTTACAATGCGCCGATGAGCAAAACCAAACATGTTTCGGAGACCCAGGCCACGCAGTTCCTGCGTCGCCACAACGTGAGTTTCGGCGAACACGCCTACGACTACGTCGAGCACGGCGGCACCGCCGAATCGGCACGCCAGCTCGGCGTCGACGAACATCGTGTCGTCAAGACGCTCGTGATGGAGGATGAAAACGCGAAGCCACTGATCGTTCTGATGCACGGCGACCGCACGGTGTCGACGAAGAACCTCGCCCGCCAGATCGATGCGAAACGCGTGGCACCGTGTCAGCCCGATGTGGCCAGTCGTCACTCCGGATATCTCGTCGGCGGCACGTCGCCCTTTGGCACGAAAAAGGCCCTGCCCCTCTATGTCGAGTCGAGCATCCTCGATCTCGATTTGATTTATGTGAACGGCGGACGCCGCGGCTACCTCGTCAGCCTCGCACCAGCAGTGCTGACCTCTCTGCTGGGCGCGCGCCCCGTCCAGTGCGCGAGCGTCGAGTAGGCGCGCGCCTTCTGTAGAATGAGCCGCCCCGCGCGTTTTCGCGCTATGCCAGCCAAGTCGAAAGAGTCCCGATTATGTCTATGTTGATCGCCACCGTCGCCGCCTATCTGATCGGATCGATCTCGTTTGCCGTGATCGTCAGCGCCGCCATGGGGCTGGCCGATCCGCGTTCGTACGGATCGAAGAACCCCGGCGCCACGAACGTGCTGCGCAGCGGCAATAAAGCCGCCGCGATCCTTACGCTGTTCGGCGACGCGTTCAAAGGCTGGCTGGCCGTTTGGCTCGTTGCCCGCTTTGGCCCGCGCTATGGCCTCGACGATACGGCCGTCGCCTTGGCGGCGATCGCGGTCTTTCTCGGCCACCTGTATCCGATCTTCTTCAAGTTCAAAGGCGGCAAGGGGGTGGCAACGGCCGCGGGCGTTCTCCTTGCGATTCATCCCGCGCTTGGCCTCGCCACAGCGCTGACATGGCTCATCATCGCGTTCTTCTTCCGCTATTCGTCGTTTGCCGCGCTCGTGTCCGCCGTGTTTGCGCCGCTGTTCGACCTTTTTCTTTTTGGCCCCAACGACATCGCGTGGGCCGTCTTTGCGATGAGCGCGCTGCTCGTTTGGCGGCACCGCGGCAACATTGCCAAGCTGATCGCCGGCAAGGAAAGCCGCATCGGTGAAAAGAAGACGAAGACAGGCACGCCGGCCGAAGCGAAGCGCGACGCCGGCGCCGCGCACGCACGTAAGCATTGACATTCAGCGGCGGAACGTCCCGCCGCGGCCGTCAATCGCGAAAGTTGTTGAAGTCGAGCGGCGTATCGGTCACTTCCTTGCGCAACATGGCGATGACGCTTTGCAGATCGTCGCGCTTGGCGCCCGTCACACGCACGGCGTCGCCTTGAATGCTCGCCTGCACTTTGCTCTTGCTGTCCTTGATGAGCTTGACGATTTTTTTCGCGAGATCGCCTGAGACACCCTTCTTGATCGTGACGACCTGCTTAACCTTGTCCCCGCCGATCTTCTCGATCTTGCCGTAGTCGAGAAACCGCACGTCGACACTGCGCTTGGCCATCTTCGACACCACCACGTCCTTGACCTGTCCCAGCTTGAAGTCATCGTCGGCGAACATCGTCAGTTCGCCCTCTTTTTGCTCGACTCTCGCGTCCGACCCCTTGAAGTCGAATCGCGTGGAGATCTCCTTGTTGGATTGCTCGATCGCGTTTTTGACTTCGACCATGTTGGCTTCGCAGACGACATCGAACGACGGCATATTCATTTCTCCCGACTAGTTATAGGGCGGCGGCGATGCGCCTGCCTCGCCCAGGGTTTCTTGCGTGCCTTGCGGCCTTCGCGCTCGAGGCAATCGCTATAATCACGACCGATCGCCATTTTACCGATGCTTACCGTTCGTACCGATGCGGTTCTTCCGAGGAAACGCCGGGCTGCGGCCGCGCAATGCCCCGCACCGCATCGTGCGGTGCCCTTTTTCCCCGCAGCACAGCGCTAGTGCGCCTTTTGCCGATGTCCGACCCGAACTCCGTGGTACTCGCTCCCGACTATTCGCTCCGCCCGTATAACACGTTCGGTTTCGACGCGCGTACGCGCTGGTTCTGCCGTATCGAATCGCCCGAGCAATTTGCGGAGGTATTGCGTGATCCGCGCGTGCGCGGCTTGGCGCATCTCGTGCTCGGCGGCGGCAGCAACATTGTGCTCACGCGCGACTTCGACGGCGTCGCGATGCTCGTCGCGCTTGCCGGCAAGCGCCTCGTGCGCGAAGACGATCAAGCATGGTACGTCGAAGCTGCCGCTGGCGAGAACTGGCATGCGTTCGTCGCATGGACCCTCGCGAATAGCCTGCCGGGACTCGAGAATTTGGCGTTGATCCCGGGCACCGTGGGCGCGGCGCCGATCCAGAATATCGGTGCCTACGGGCTCGAGATGGCCGAGCGCTTCGCGTCGCTGCGCGCAGTCGAACTCGCGACGGGCGAGACGCACGAGTTCGATGCGGTGCAATGCCGCTTCGGTTATCGCGACAGCTTTTTCAAGCGGGAAGGGCGCGAGCGGTTTGCGATCACGTCCGTCACGTTCCGCTTGCCAAAAACATGGGCGCCGCGTGCGGAGTATGCCGACATCGCGCGCGTGCTCGAAGCGAGCGGTGGGGATGCATCGCCGCAGGCAATCTTCGATGCTGTCGTGGCCGTGCGTCGCGCGAAACTGCCCGATCCGACCGTGCTCGGTAACGCCGGCAGTTTTTTCAAAAACCCCGTCGTCGATGAAGCGACGTTCGACGCCCTGCGCGCGCGCGAGCCGCAGATCGTGTCGTACCGGCAGCCTGACGGCAACGTCAAGCTCGCGGCAGGGTGGCTCATCGATCGTTGCGGCTGGAAGGGGCGGGCGATGGGCGCCGCCGCGGTACACGAACGCCAAGCGCTGGTGCTTGTGAATCTGGGCGGCGCGACGGGCGCACAGGTGCTCGCGCTCGCCCGAGCCATTCAGGACGATGTACACGATTGCTTCGGTGTCCGACTCGAGCCCGAGCCCGTGGTGATCTAACCGTCGATCAGTGATTGAGCTTGCCGAGTAGCAAGAACTCCATCAAAGCCTTCTGAACGTGCAGCCTGTTCTCGGCTTCGTCCCATACGACACTTTGCGGGCCGTCGATGACTTCGGCGGTGACTTCCTCGCCGCGGTGTGCGGGCAGGCAGTGCATGAACAGGGCGTCAGCGCGCGCGCGGCCCATCATCCGGGCATCGACACACCAATCGGCGAAGGCCGCCTTACGTGCCTCGTTCTCGGCTTCGAAGCCCATGCTGGTCCAGACATCCGTCGTGACGAGATCGGCCCCTTCGCATGCATCGTTCGGATCGTCGAACTCCTGGAAACTCGGCTCGCTCTCGGGGGCGACGAGCGCCGGATCGAACTTATAGCCGGCCGGCGTGGACACGCGTAGCTTGAAGCCGAGGATGTGCGCGGCTTCGATCCACGTGTAGAGCATGTTGTTCGCGTCGCCCACCCAGGCCACCGTCTTGCCGGCGATCGGGCCTCGATGCTCGTAGAACGTGAAAATATCGGCGAGCACCTGGCACGGGTGATATTCGTTCGTCAGGCCGTTGATGACTGGGACGCGCGAGTTATCGGCGAACCGGCGCAGGATATCCTGCCCAAACGTCCGGATCATGATGATGTCGACCATGCGCGAGATCACTTGCGCGGCGTCTTCGATCGGTTCCCCTCGGCCGAGTTGGGTATCCCGTGTGCTCATGAAGACGGCATGGCCGCCGAGCTGGAAGATGCCGGCTTCGAACGAGAGGCGCGTGCGCGTCGAGTTCTTCTCGAAAATCATCGCGAGCGTGCGATCGTGCAGCGGGTGGTACGTCTCGTAGTTCTTGAACTTGCGTTTGAGGATGCGGGCACGCTCCAGCACGTACTCGTAGTCGTCCCGGGAGAAGTCGTTGAACTGTAGGTAGTGGCGAATTTGTTTGGCGGCCATAAAACAAATACGGCGGGCTTGACCCGGTGCGCCTGCACCGGACGGCGCCGCCGTCGGATGTGGTAACTGCAGGCAGCATAAAGGATTTTCTTCCGTTTGACGAGCCGGGCAGAGGGCCGCCGCACGGGCCTGCCCCGTTTGTGTGCAGTGCGGAAAAATGACCTCGCGGTGCTATAATTGACCGGTTTTCCCAAGCCCGGCGGGCAGGCTTCGGGCAAGTCACATGGGTTTTTTGCATGGCCGAAGCATCCCACACTGAATACTTCATTCAAGGCGTCACCAAGGGCGGAAAGAAATTTCGGCCGAGTGATTGGTCCGAGCGCCTTGCGGGGGTCATGTCTGCTTACGGCCCCGGGGCGCAAGGCCCCAACGCGCGATTGAAATATTCGCGCTACGTGCGCCCCGTTCTTCTCGGCGATCTGAAATGCGTCATTGTCGATTCGCGCTTGCGCGACATCGAGCCGATGGCGTTCGACTTCGTGATGAACTTCGCTAAAGACAACGATCTCGTGGTGACCGAGGCGTGCGAGTTGCCTGTCGATCACGGCGCGGCGCGCCCGAGGTAGGCTGACGACCAAGGTCGAACCGACGCCCAATAGAAAACGACCCGACCGCCGGGGCGATCAGGTCGTCGAAGTCCGATCAGTGCAATGCGACGCGTGTCACAGCCTGTCACAGCCAGCCTGTCACCGCATCTCGCAAGCAGGGCGGGCGCCCCGCTTTAGCATCTCCGAACTTACTGTGCAGCAGCGGCTTGCAGGCCCTTGATGGCTGCAGCCAGGCGGCTCTTATGGCGAGCGGCCTTGTTCTTATGAACGATCTTCTTATCGGCGATGATGTCGATCGTCTTCGACGACGCGCGGAAAAGCTCGGCTGCCTTGGCTTGGTCGCCGGCTTCGATCGCCTTGCGGACGGCCTTGACCGCCGTGCGGTACTTCGAGCGCAGCGCCGAGTTATGCGAGTTCGCCTTCGCGGCCTGGCGGGCGCGCTTGCGTGCTTGTGCGGAGTTAGCCATGAGAGAGTTCCTTGTCCTGTACTGTTTCGGCGGCCGGCCGGTGAGCCCATCGAGTGCCGCTTTTTGGTCCGTACCTCTGGAAGCGATTGCCCAGAGGCGCAAAAAACATCGACGAAGCGTGTTTGCGGTTTCCGCGAACCTACGCAGGCTAAACGAGAAAAGCCGGCGGGCGACCGATGTCGAGCTTCGAAACGCGCGAGTATAGCAACGAAATCAGGCACATGGCAAGCGCGGGAGAATCGCGGGAAGAATCGGACACACGTGCAACCTGCCGCCGCGAAGACGGTCGAAAGGCCCGGATCTCCGTTCGGCCGGGCTTGCGCGCGGTCGCCGACGTCTCGAAAAACCGCCCCGATCTGCGGCGACGCGGCTGATTTTGCCCCGATTTTGCCCCGACCGGGCCCCGATTGGGCCGAAGGCGCCATCGGTATCCGTATAATAGGCGCCCCATGAATCTCTTCCGAGCCCTGCTGACGGTCAGCGGCTTCACGCTGCTGTCGCGCGTGACCGGACTGGCCCGCGAAACGCTGATCGCCCGCGCGTTCGGCGCCAGCCAATTCACCGACGCCTTCTACGTCGCCTTCCGCATTCCGAACCTGTTGCGGCGCTTATCGGCCGAAGGCGCATTCTCGCAAGCCTTCGTCCCGATCCTGGCCGAATTCAAGAACCAGCAAGGGCACGACGCGACCAAAGCACTCGTCGACGCCATGTCGACCGTACTCGCCTGGGCGCTGGCGTTAGTGTCCGTGCTCGGCGTGCTGGGCTCCTCCTGGGTCGTCTACGTCGTGGCTTCCGGGCTGCGCGCCGACGGCCAAGCGTTCGCGTTAGCCGTCACGATGACGCGGATCATGTTTCCCTACATCATCTTCATCTCGTTGACGACGCTCGCCTCCGGCGTGCTCAACGCGTATGGCAGCTTCTCGCTGCCCGCGTTCGCACCGGTATTGCTGAACATCGTCTTCATCATCGCGGCCGCATTCGTCGCGCCGCACATGAAGGTGCCTGTCTACGCGTTGGCGTGGGCCGTCGTTGTCGGCGGGGTGCTGCAATTTCTCGTGCAACTGCCCGGACTCGGGAAAGTGGATATGGCGCCGCGCATCCGGCTCAACCCGTTCGCCGCGCTCGCGCATCGCGGCGTCAAGCGGGTGCTCTGGAAAATGGTGCCGGCGACGTTCGCCGTTTCCGTCGCGCAGCTAAGCCTCATCATCAACACGAACATCGCCTCGCGCCTTGGCCCCGGCGCCGTCTCGTGGATCTACTATGCCGACCGGCTGATGGAGTTTCCGACCGCGCTGCTCGGCGTCGCGCTCGGCACCATCTTGCTGCCGAGCCTGTCGAAGGCGCACGTCGACGAAGACCCGCACGAATATTCGGCGCTGCTGGACTGGGGCCTGCGTGTCACGTTCCTGCTCGCCGTGCCCAGCGCGCTCGCGCTCTTTTTCTTCGCCGAACCGTTGGCGGCCAGCCTATTTAACTACGGCCGCTTCGACGCGCACTCGGTCGTCATGGTTGCGCGGGCGCTCGCGGCATACGGTGTCGGCCTGATCGGGCTCATCCTCATTAAGATCCTCGCGCCGGGCTTTTACGCCAAGCAGGATATCAAGACGCCCGTGAAGATCGGCATCGCGGTACTGATCGTCACGCAGCTCTCGAATTACGTTTTCGTGCCGGTGTTCGCCCATGCCGGATTGACGCTTAGCATCGGGCTCGGTGCTTGCGTCAACGCTTCATTGTTGTTCATCGGTTTGCGTCGGCGTGGGATCTATACTCCGTCGAGCGGGTGGCTGCGCTTTTTCGTGCAGTTGACCGGCGCCTCGTTGATGCTGGCCGGCGCCATGCACTGGTGCTCGATCAATTTCGACTGGGTTGGGCTGCACGCGCGGCCCGTTGCGCGCATTGCGCTACTCGCCGCGTGTATCGTTTTGTTTGCCGCGCTATATTTCAGTATGCTTGGGTTGATGGGCTTCAAATACGCGTACTTCAGAAGGCGTGCCAAGTGACGGCCATGACATCCGTTCTCGATTACTTCGCCACCCTCGTTGCCGACGACGAAAGCCTTCCGCTCACAGAGACAGCGGTTTCGCTCGCGCAGGATGCGTACCCCGATCTCGACCTTGAAGCGGTGCTCTCCGAGCTCGATGAACTCGCGCTGCGCGTCAAGCGGCGCCTGCCGGAGGCCGCCGATCTGCCTGAGAAGATCAGCGCGCTGAACCGCTTCTTCTTCCGAGAACTCGGCTTCGCCGGCAATCTCAATGACTACTACGACCCCGACAACAGCCATCTGAACGTTGTGCTCAAGCGCAGGCGCGGCATTCCGATTTCGCTTGCGGTGCTCTATCTCGAGCTCGCCGAGCAGATCGGCGTGCCGGTGAAGGGCGTCTCGTTTCCGGGACACTTCCTGCTGCGCATTACACTGCCCGAAGGCGACGTCATGCTCGATCCCACCACGGGGCAGTCGTTGTCCGAGGTGCAGATGGTCGACATGCTCGAGCCGTATATTTCGCACACGGAGCAATCGGTCGGCAACGCGCTGCGCATGCTGCTGCAGCCGGCCACGCGGCGCGAGATCGTCGCGCGCATGCTGCGGAACCTGAAGGCAGTCTATTTGCAGACGGAACGCTGGCAGCGGCTGCTGGCGATCCAGCAGCGGCTCGTCGTGCTATTGCCCGAGAACATCGAAGAGGTTCGCGATCGCGGGTTCGCCTACGCGCGGCTCGATTACCTGCGGCCGGCGCTCGAGGATCTCGAACGCTATCTCGACATTCGGCCCGAGGCCGAAGACGCGACCATTGTCGAAACGCAACTGAACGAATTACGCCAGCGTACCGATCACGGCAGCGACTAAGCGACTACTTCGGCTGCATCCGAATTGCGCCGTCGAGGCGAATCACTTCGCCGTTGAGCATCGGGTTATCGAAGATCTGCTTGACCAGCATCGCGTACTCGTTCGGCTTGCCGAGGCGAGGAGGGAACGGGACCATCGCGCCGAGCGCGTCCTGCACCTCCTTAGGCATGCCGAGCAGCATTGGCGTCTCGAAGATGCCGGGTGCGATCGTCATTACACGGATCGCGTTGCGCGAGAGGTCGCGCGCGATGGGCAACGTCATGCCGGCGACACCGCTCTTGGACGCCGCGTAAGCCGCTTGGCCGATTTGTCCGTCGAAAGCGGCGACCGAGGCGGTATTGACGATAACGCCGCGCTCGCCGTTCGCGTTGGGCTCGTTCTTCGACATCTCAGCGGCCGCAAGCCGCAGCATGTTGAAGGTCCCGATGAGGTTGATCTCGATCGTGCGCTGGAACTTGTCGAGCGGATGGGGGCCGTCTTTGCCCACCGTCTTGATTGCCGGCGCGACGCCCGCGCAGTTCACGAGCCCGACGAGCGGCCCGAGCCGCGTCGCGGCCTCGACCGCCGCCTTGGCATCGGCTTCGCGGCTGACGTCGCATTTGACGAAGACGCCACCGAGCTCGTTTGCGAGCGCTTTACCTGCGTCTTCGTTCAGATCGGCGATCGCGACCTTGCCGCCGTGTTCGGCGAATAGGCGCGCCGTTGCAGCGCCGAGGCCCGACGCACCGCCGGTGACTAAAAATGCGTTGCCGCGAATTTCCATGCTCAAACTCCTTACGTGTTTTGATAGGGGCATTCCCGCTTCCGCGCGGCTTATGGCCGATTGGACTGCGGGCCGCCGACGATTGTAATCGCTCGCGGGACGGTGTTGCGATGTTGTTGGCGTGCCGTCCCTCATGGCGCGCTAGCCGGGCGGTTTGCTTAAAGCACGGCCTGCGAACGGATGGAAAGCCCCGTGACTTGCGAAAGCGTCCGAGCTTGCTCGAGCAGCGAGGTTGCCGATGTATCGAAGCGATCGGACAGCTCGCAGTCCAAGAGGATGCGCCCGTGGCTGACGGGCTTCGGGCACGGGCCGGCGGAATGCCGGAAAAAATTCATCCGCCTTCTGCGCTGCCTGCACGACATTCGCCCCCAGCTGCCGCGCGGGCCCGACTGCAACGATCTGCTGCAATAGACGTCCGTTTCGCGCTTGTTTTAGCGCTTGCAGGTTGCTTGTCAGTTCCTCGGCGTATCGGGCGGCCTGCGCGGCGTCCCGCGCGAGCGGCTGGTCCGTCCGAGCGGCAGCTACCTGCCTCAATATGCGCCGGTTTGGCGCTCGCTCGAGCGCTTTCATCTTTCCTTTCGCCCGCTTAACGAAGCGCTTGTTCAGGACCGGCGTCTCGTCCCATCTGTTGAGCCACGACAGCTTGCGGTCGCGATAAACGGCGAGCTTTTCGCGGATTAAATCCTGGTAGCCGGGGTCGCCGCCAATCACGTCAGAGAAATGGCGCCTAAAGTCGTCGTGCGCGTTTGCCATCCCGGCATCGAAGGAGGCCACCGGGGGCGCCTTGTTGGCATTGCGCCCGTAGGCCGAATGCTCGCGCCGTACCGATGATCCGGCTGCCCACGGGTCGATGATGACATCGGCATTGCTGCGTCTGGCCCCATTCAGCCACAGCTCCGACCAGTTGTGCTTGCGTCCCGCCGCTTTATGAACCGTTTCCCCGGATCCCATGGTGGGCAAGGTGAACAGCATTGCCACCGTCGCGTACTCGGAGCAATTGCCGGCGCGCATCTCCATGGCGCAGGAGGCTCGAACCGTTTCGAACTTTTCCGCTGTTGGCGGTGAAAGATCGGATATTGCCTTCCTGAATAGTTCGCGCCCGGCTCTCATCCGCTGATACGATTCGTGGCCGGTCCGTGCCAAATCCGTTTTGACGTTGCCTCGGCCGCCGGTCAAGTGCTGTCGTACCTCGTTGACGATCCGGTTCCCTCGGCGCAGCGGCTCGAGTTCGTCTGTCTCGATGATTTCCTCATTGAACGCGCAGTACGTGAGATACGCACGCAGATCTTCCTCGAGTGCATCGACCCCGCGCGCCTCGGCTCCTCGCTGCAGCATTCCACCGAGTTCCGCGTTGCGTTGCGCTATGCGCGCGCGATATGGCTCTTCGTGCTCCGCGCTCGACGCATTTCCCCTCAGGCACGCGCGGCGTCGCATGGCAGCCCGTGGCGTGGGGGCATGCTCCGCAGTGCGCACTGCGCGCGCATTGGCTACGGGAATCAACGAACCGAATGTCATGCGAGGACACCTCCACATTGGGACGTACGCCTTTGCGGAGTATAGGGGGCGTTGATCGAGAGGGGTCGCAAAGCGCGCTCGTCTGCAGGCAGTCGTGCTAGCTACTGAAACTCGCTGGCTGTTCAACGTGTGCCGTTCGTGCGCGCGGCGGTAGCCACGGGTACTCCCCGCAATGCCGTGCAACAAAAAAGCCGTTCAGTACGGGACTGAACGGCTTTTTGAACGCCGGTGGGGTGTTATCGACCAGGTTCGGCGAGCGGTGAATGCGTGCGTTACTTCAGCGCTTCGAACACGCGCTGACGAATTTCGTCCACGCTGCCAAGGCCGGAAATGCGGCGGTACTGCGGTGCTGCAAGGCCGTTTTCGACGCCGCGCTGCGCCCATTGTTGGTAGTAATCGATGAGCGGCTTAGTTTGGGCGACATAGACGTCGAGACGCTTCTTCACGGTCTCTTCCTTATCGTCGTCACGCTGGATCAGCGGCTCGCCGGTGACATCGTCCCGGCCTTCCACCTTCGGCGGATTGAACACAACGTGATAGGTGCGGCCGGATGCCGGATGCGTGCGGCGCCCGCTCATGCGAACGATGATCTCGTCGAAGGGGACATCGATCTCAAGCACGTAATCGATCGCCACGCCGGCTTCTTTCATCGCCTCCGCTTGCGGCAGCGTGCGCGGGAAACCGTCGAACAGATAGCCGTTCTCGCAATCGGCTTCGAGCAGCCGCTCTTTCACCAGATTGATGATGAGCGTATCCGGTACGAGCTCGCCTGCGCCCATGTAGCGCTTGGCTTCGACGCCGAGCGGCGAGCCTGCCTTGACGGCCGCGCGCAGCATGTCGCCCGTCGAAATCTGCGGAATCCCAAATTGTTCTTTGATGTAGTTAGCCTGGGTACCCTTGCCGGCGCCCGGTGCGCCCAACAGGATCAAACGCATGCTGTCTCTCCGAATCGATGTATGAATGCTGCGGCGCGAAAAGCAAAACGCAACATGCCAGACGCAATACGCTTCGACGAATTCCGGCGCCGGCGGCGCAAAGGCGCTTCGGCGCGCCTTGGAGGCTTGCCGCATCATCGGGGACGACGCGCAAGCCCGCAGGCGGGCGATACGGCAGACGAACGGGAATCGGAAGCGAATAGTGCGAATGCTCGCGCAATCGGCCCTGATTATGCCATGCGTTAGGCCGTAGACTAGAAAACGTTAGGGCTTCGACAGGAATAGCGCGCGCACGCGCTCGAGATCGGCGGGCGTGTCGACACCAGGCGCCGGCGCCTCGTGCGTGAGGCGCACCGCGATGCGCTCGCCGTGCCACATCGCCCGCAATTGTTCGAGCATCTCGGCTCGCTCGATCGGCGCCTGCGCGAGCGTCGGATACGTGCGCAGGAAGCGCGCGCGGTAAGCGTAAAGGCCGATGTGCCGGAACACCGTATCGGCAGGCGGCGCCGGCATTGCGCCGACTGCGATCGCTTGCCCGCCGGCATGGGGCTGATAGGCATCGCGCAGCCAAGGGATCGGCGCACGCGAAAAGTACAGCGCGATCGCGCGCGCATCGACCACGACCTTCACGACGTTCGGGTTGAAGACGTCGGCCGCGTCCGTGATCGGGTGAGCGGCCGTGGCAATCGCGCAGTCGGGGTGCGCGGCCAGGTGCGACGCAACGTCGCGCACGAGCGCGGGATCGATCAGCGGCTCGTCGCCTTGCAGGTTGACGACGATGGTGTCGTCGGGCAAGTCAAGCAGCGTCGCGACTTCGGCGAGACGATCCGTGCCCGACGGATGATCGGCACGCGTGAGCAGCGCGTCGAAGCCGTGTGCTTGCGCGGCCTGAAGCACTCGCATGTCGTCGGTGGCGATCAGCACGCGCTCTGCGCCCGCTTCGCGCGCGCGCTCGGCCACGCGTACGACCATCGGTTTGCCCGCAATATCGGCCAGCGGTTTTTCAGGCAGGCGAGTCGACGCAAGGCGGGCGGGAACGACGGCCACGAAAGGCGGCGCGTCGAGACGAGCGGAAGCGGTCATCGGATTGGGAGTCAAACAGAGTGAATTCGCGTGGTGCGTCGCAACTGAGGCGTCAAGCGTTGCCGGCCGGACCTAGCGGCTCGACGGGCGTGCCTTCGACGGTCTGGCGCGCTTCGTCTACCAGCATGACCGGGATGCCGTCGCGAATCGGATAGGCTAGCTTGTCGGCATGGCAGATGAGTTCTTGCTGTGCGCGGTCGTACGCGAGCGGACCCTTGCAGATCGGGCAAACCAGGATTTCAAGCAGGCGAGCGTCCACGGAGTTTCTCCACAACCAAAGCGATGAGGCGAGCGGGGAGCGTGGCTTCGACCGGTACAACCCAGATTCGAGCATCACGCCAAGCGCCCAATTTTACTGCATCCTTCTCCGTCACCAGGATTGCATCGACGGGTTCGTTGACGAACGGGTTGTCGTGAAAGGCATAGTGATCGGGCAGCGCTCGCGTGGCGGGCGACAGCCCGGCTGCACGCAGTGTCGCGAAAAAGCGCTCCGGCGAGCCGATGCCGGCCGCTGCCAGCACACGCGCGCCGGCGAATTGCGCGAGCGGACGGCGCAGGCTTGGATCGTCGAGATGCCAGGCATCGCCGGGCGCTAGCGTCAGCGCGAACGTGTCGGGCCACGCAGGCAGCGCGCGGTCGAACGGGTTGTTCACGAGCGTGGCGTCGCGCCGTCGCGAAAGCGGCTCGCGCAGGGGCCCGGCAGGCAGTAGGAAGCCGTTTCCCGCCAAGCGCTGATCGAAAACGACGAGTTCGACATCGCGCGCAAGGCGGTAGTGCTGCAGGCCGTCGTCGCTCACGATGACGTCGACGTCGACGTGCGCCTCGCGCAGCACTTGCGCGCACGCTACGCGATCCGGTGAAACCCAGACCGGCGCGCTCGTGCGCCGTGCGATCAGCACGGGCTCGTCGCCGACTTGATCGGGCGGCGACGCGGACGTGACGGGGCGCGGCTCGCGGCCCTTCGCCCCGTAGCCGCGGGACACTACGCCGGGCGTGAACCCGGCCGCGCGCAGCGCTTGTACGAGCGCGATGACGGTCGGCGTCTTGCCCGTGCCGCCGACCGTGACGTTGCCGACCACGACGACGGGTATGCCGATGGCCGTTCGCTCGCGCCAGCCGAGCGCAAAGGTGGCGCGCCGGATGGCGGCGATGGCGCCGAAAACGCAGGCGGCCGGTGTCATGGCCCAGGCAAATGCGCCGCGGCGTTGCCATTCGCGCGTCACATAGGCTTCGGCGCGTGCTTTGAGTCGGTCGGCGAAGCGGTCCATGGTGCGAGAGAGCGTCAGCTCGTCGAAAGATCGGAGGATGGACCGGCACTGTAGCTTGGCGGGGGAGCCCGCGGCAAGCCGGATCCATGGACTCCGCGGGCTCGACGCATCGGCGGCCACGATGCGTGCCTGTGGATAACTCTGTGAAAAAGTTCGGCCATCGTGGCCGGAAATGCCGATAAATCAAGCGTCTCATCGGCGACGACTAAAATCGTACTAAAAAATATCCTTAAAAATCAATAAGCTATAACGAAGGTTCGCGCTCTTCTGTAGATTCGTTCGTCGTTCTCGGCCAAGCGGATCTGCGCCTCGCTATGTGGGAAACCTTGCGGGCGAGCGCGAGCATACTGGACGCCGGTCGCGCGGCGGTCTATTGTCTGACCGGCCCAAAACAAGGTGACGCATGCAATCTCGTTCTTCCTTTCCCCCCACGGGCTCGGTTCCGCCGCTCGGGGCCGCTTCGTTCGAGGCCGATGCGGCTGTCCCCGTGTCCGTGCTCAATCGTGCGATCGGCACGATGCTCGAGCGTTCGTTTCCGCTCGTTTGGGTGGCCGGCGAAGTATCGAATTTCACCCGGGCCGCGAGTGGCCATTGGTACTTCTCGATCAAGGACGCGCAAGCGCAAATGCGCTGTGTGATGTTCCGCGGCCGCGCGCAATACGCCGAATTCGTCCCGCGCGAGGGCGACAAGATCGAAGTGCGCGCGCTCGTCACGATGTACGAGCCGCGCGGCGAGCTGCAGCTGAACATCGAGGCCGTGCGCCGGACCGGCATGGGCCGCCTTTACGAAATGTTCCTGCGGCTCAAGGCGCAACTGGAGGCGGAAGGGTTGTTCGCGCCCGATCGCAAGCGGCCGCTGCCGACGCATCCGCATGCGATCGGCCTCGTGACGTCGCTGCAGGCCGCGGCGCTGCGCGACGTGCTGACAACGCTCGCGCGCCGCGCGCCGCATATTCCCGTGATCGTCTATCCTGCGCCCGTGCAAGGCGCGGGCGCAGGCGAAAAGCTCGCGGAGATGATTCGTGCGGCGAACGCGCGCCGCGAAGTCGATGTGCTGATCGTCTGTCGCGGCGGCGGCTCGATCGAAGATTTATGGGCGTTCAATGAAGAGGGGCTGGCACGTGCGATCGCCGCGAGCGAGTTGCCGATCGTGAGCGGTGTCGGGCACGAGACGGATTTCACGATCGCCGACTTCGCGGCCGACATGCGCGCCCCGACGCCCACGGGGGCCGCCGAATTGGTGAGCCCGCAGCGCACGATGCTGCTGCGCGAGCTCGACCACCGCACCGCCGCGCTTGCGCGCGGCTTCGGCAGGCTCATGGAGCGGCGCGCGCAGCAGCTCGATTGGCTGGCGCGCCGGCTCGTGAGCCCGGCCGAGCGCTTGCGGCGGCAGCGCGCACACCTGCAGCAACTGCAGGCGCGCCTCGCGTCGGCGGGGACACGTCCATTGCGCGACGCGCAGGCGCGTCTCGCGATCGTGCGCTTGCGCTGGCAGCGCTGGCGCCCCGATTTGGCGGCGCCTCGCTCGACAGTGCTCGCGCTGTCGAGGCGGCTCGACAGCGCCTTCGCGCGGCAGTGCGAGCGCCGCACGGCGAAAGTGTCGGCGCTCGGTTCGAGGCTCGAAGTATTGAGCCCGCGGCGCACGCTGGAGCGCGGCTATGCGGCGCTCATCGACGCGCAAACGGGCCGCGCGGTGCGCTCGCCGTCGGCGCTCGAGCGGGACAAGCGGCTCACGGTCCATCTCGCGGAAGGCGCCGCCGACGTGACGCTCAAAGGCGTGCAGCCGCGATTGACCGACGGTTTTTGAGCGATGAGCCGATGAGCGCGGCATGGCTCGATGTATGGCGCGATGCGGGCTCGATGCGGGAAAGGACTCGGCGCTCGGTGAGCGCGCACGAACGCTGCGGTGCGGCGAAGAGTCGCAGGTTGCCGGATCATCGGTCATCTTCGCCGTTCGGTGTGGCAAAAGGCGCGTTGAGACAGCATTTTTTACGCCAATTCCGGCGCTCGGTGGTCAATGCTGCGCATAAAGGCCGCTTGTTTGCGGGGTTATTCCAACTCGCCTACAATCCAATCCTCTAAGCGTCAGCCGCCTACATCCCCACACCATAGAAGGAACAGCACCATGGAACATACGCTCCCGCCGCTGCCGTACGCAAAGACCGCACTCGCTCCGCATATGTCGGAAGAAACGCTCGAGTTTCATTACGGCAAGCACCATCAAGCCTACGTCACCAACTTGAACAATCTCATCAAGGGCACCGAGTTCGAAAGCCTGCCGCTTGAAGAGATCATCAAGAAGTCGTCGGGCGGCGTCTTCAACAACTCGGCGCAAGTCTGGAACCATACGTTCTTCTGGAACTGCCTGAAGCCGCAAGGCGGCGGCGCACCGAGCGGTGCGCTCGGCGACGCAATCAACGCCAAATGGGGTTCGTTCGACGCGTTCAAGGAAGCCTTCTCGAAGGCTGCGGTCGGCAACTTCGGTTCGGGCTGGACGTGGCTCGTGAAGAAAGCCGACGGCTCGCTCGATATCGTTTCGACGAGCAATGCCGCCACGCCGCTCACGACGGATGCGAAGCCGCTCTTGACGATCGACGTCTGGGAGCACGCTTACTACATCGACTACCGCAACGCGCGTCCGAAGTTCGTCGAAGCGTTTTGGAACCTCGCGAACTGGGATTTCGCGGCGAAGAATTTCGCGTAAATCCGGCGTTTTTCGCGCAAGGTCGGACGCGTGTATTCGCGTCCGGCTCGATCCGGCTCGATCCAAAAGGCTCTCCAGTGCGGAGAGCCTTTTTTATGCTGGCAGGGCGTGCGAACGTGGCCGCTATCCGCCCGTGACGGGCGCGGTTAGAGGGACGTGCGCCGTGCGACGTCCGCGAGCGCCACGCGATCAGTCAACACTTCGTCGATGAGCCCGTATTCTTTTGCCGCCACCGCCGACATGAAGTTGTCGCGATCCGTGTCCTTGGCGATCTGTTCGATTGGCTGTCCTGTCCGTTCAGCCATGACCTGATTGAGCCGCTCGCGCAAGAACAGCACTTCCTTCGCTTGAATCTCGATGTCGGCCGCCGTGCCTTGGCTGCCGCCGGAGGGTTGGTGAATCATGATGCGCGCGTTGGGCAACGCAAAGCGTTTGCCTTTGGCGCCGGCCGTGAGCAGGAAGGTTCCCATGCTCGCCGCGAATCCCGTGCACAGCGTCGAGACTTGCGGCTTGATGAACTGCATGGTGTCGTAGATCGCGAGCCCGTCATAGACGGAGCCGCCCGGCGAATTGATGTAGAAAAAGATATCTTTGTCAGGGTTCTCGGATTCGAGAAACAGCATTTGCGCGACGATGAGGCTCGACGTCTGATCGGTGACGGGGCCGACCAGAAAGACGATCCGCTCGCGTAGCAAGCGTGAATAAATGTCGTACGCACGCTCGCCGCGGCCCGACTGTTCGATGACCGTCGGCACGAGCTGGCTGTGGGGGTAAGAAGGCATGGGCGTTCCTCGTATGAAGTCGACGATGGCCGTTCATCGAGGATACTCGAATCCGGCCGTCACCGATCATGACGCTTCATTGCTCGACTCGCGGCGCACGCAACGCTGACAAGCCGCTTACGCTTACCGCCCGGATGAGGCTGCTTCCCAATCGATGTCGACGCAAAATACTTGCAGTCCATGCGCGGTTTGCGCGGCGATCGACGCCGTGACGCACAAGTGAGCTTCGTTGAGCGAGAGATACGGCGCCGTGACATGGACTGGCCCGGGTGCCCGGACGGCCGCCGTAAAGTAAGGCCGATGCGCCCAACTCGCGCCTTCCGAATGCAGCAGCGGACTGAAGCGCTTCGCGCGCCGCGAGACGACGCGGCCGCTCGGCATGATGTTATCGCCGATCTGCTTACCGTGCGCATCGAGCACGAAGCAGCGCGCCGTGTCCGGCAGGGCAAGCAGTGCATCGCAAGCCGTCTCGACCGGCGTACCCGCCACGAAGCGCACGCATGCTTCTTCGAGCGATTTCACGTACGGCGCGAGGCGCGCGGCTTGCGCGCGCTCGCGTGTGGCCACGCGCTTGCGCAGGGCGGCCGACAACGCGTCGATGAGCCCGGCCGCGGCCTGCCGTTGCACGGGCTCCACGCTGGGGCCGGCGAAATAGCTGCCCTGCACGAAATCGACGTTGCACTCAAGGGCGATTAACGCATCGCGCTCGGTGGCGAGCCCGCTCATCAGCACGAGTTGTCCTGACTCGTGCAGCAGCGAAACGAGCCCCGGCAGGACGCGCTCGAAGTGCGAGTGTTCACTCGCTTGCGCAAGAATGCCGCGATCGAGCGAGACAATGTCCGGGTGCAGATGCCACACGCGGTCGATGTTCGAATGCTTGGCGCCGAAGCCACCGAGCGCGATTAGGAATCCGGACTTGCGCAGCCCGTCGACGATTTCTCCGAAGCGGCTCGTTTCGCCGCCGGCCTGCTCGGGCACCTCGAGCACGACGCGCTGCGGCGGCAAGCCGAGCGACTTCAGATTGGCGAGCAGGGCATCGCCGTAGCTCGTGTCCATCAGCGCGGCAGGATGCAGACTCAAGAACAGCCATTCGTCGTGACCGTCGATAGCGCTGAAATTGCCGAGGTGCAGCGACTCGGCCAGTCGCCCGAGTTCCAGCAGATCGCCGCGCCGGGCGGCCTGCGCGAAGACGTCGCGCGAAAGCGCCTGCTGTTCCTGCTCGTCGTTGGCGCGCAGCGACGCGTGATAGCCGATCGCGCGGCGATGCGAGACTGAAAACACCGGCTGGAAGACGCTGAACACGGTGTAGCCGCCGTAGACGACGGTGCGGCGGCTGCCCGCGTCGTCCGCAACGGGACGCGGCGGCTGAAAGCCGGGAGGATCGAGGTCGATCATGTTCATTGGAATTCGGATCGAAATGAAAAACTGGCGTAGCGATGTGCTTGCAACCAGCGATGCGCACTGCCTAATGCGCATCGGCGCATCACTAACTGTATAGCATAGGACAGCAAGATTCATGCAAGGTGACAGACCCCCGCGCGCACGCGTGTCGTGGCACTGCACGTAGCGAAACGCGCGCTCAAGCAGCGCACGGGATTGGTGCGCCGCCCCATAGCGGCGCTCGCGCACGCCAGGTCGAGGCGCGCGCGGGCTGCAAGCGTCGATCGACAGTCAATCGGTCAGTGCCTGCTCGCGCAGGCCAGCGCCGCCGTCGAGCGGCTCCAACTGCGCCGCCCGTTCGAAAAACACTTGCGCGCGGCGATCCTGCGCGTAGGCCGCATTGATGCGAATCCACGGGCTGGGCTCGCTATGCGGACGGAAGTAGCTGCCTGGTGCGATCGTCACACCGCAGGTGCCCGCGCAATCCATGAGTTGCTGCGGATCGTCGATGTGCGGCACGCGCGCCCAGATGAACTTGCCGCCGACCGGCGGCGCGAAGAGCTGCCAGCCGTTCGCTTCCAGCGTCCGCGTCGTGGCGCCGAGCGCATCGGTCATACGGCGGCGCACCCGTTCCAAGAATTTGCGGTAGGCGCCTCGCTCGAGCATCGTGAGCGCGACCGATTCGGCAAAAGGCGATCCGCTGATGCTCGTGAGCATCTTGATGTCGCCGAGATCCTTGACGATCTTGCGGCTAGCGGCGACAAAGCCGATACGCAGCGACGAGGACAGCGTCTTCGACAGCCCGCCGATATAGACGACACGCTCGAGTTGATCGAGCGCCGCAAGGCGATCGGTGATGTCGGCTTGAAAGTCGGCATAGATGTCGTCTTCGACGATCGTAAAGTCGTGCTCATGCGCGAGCTGCAGCAGACGGAACGCGACGGACGGCGCGACGACAGTGCCCGTCGGATTGTGAAACACCGTATTGATAAAGAAGCCGCGCGGCCGATGCCGCTGCAGTTCGGCTTGCAGTACATCGATGTCGGGCCCCGACGCTGTGCGTGGAATGCCGACGACGTTGATGCCGTGCAACTTTAGGAGCCCGAACAAGTTGTAGTAGCCCGGGTCCTCGACGAACATCGTGTCGCCTGCCTTGAGCATGTAGCGTACGAGCAGGTCGACGGCTTGGCTCGCGCCGGAGGTGATCAAGATCTGGGCGGCGTCGGCGCGAATGCCGAGCGGCGAGAGCCGTGCCTGCAGGTGCTCGCGCAGCGTGACATTGCCCAGCGGTGTCCCATAGTCGATCAGCGCGCCGCGATCGGAGCGCGCGACATGGCGTACGGCTTGCGCGATGCCGTCCATGTCGCGCCACGATTCGGGGACGAAGCCGCTCCCGAGCTTGAGCGTGTCGCCGGGGTGATTGAACTGCGCCAGGATGTAGTTCGACTCGCCCTCGGCGCGGCGCGGGTCCGAGGCGCCGCAGCGATCGAGCGCCGCGTGCGTGCGCGCGCTCACATAGAAGCCCGAGCCGTGCCGCGATTCGATATAGCCGAGCGAGACCAGACGGTCATAAGCCTCGATCACGGGAAAGCGGCTGATGCCGCATTCAAGCGCCAACTGCCGGATCGACGGCAGCTTGGCGCCCGCGTGAGCCTCTCGCGAGCGAATCCATTGCTCTATCGCCGAGACGATCTGCTCGGTCATCGGCACTCGGCTTTCACGATCGATCGCAATCTTCATCGTCACTCCCAACTGTTCGGCATTTCGACTGAACAGTCTCCCTGAAACTGTTCGGTAGTGTGCATGTGATTGTAGTCGTGCGGTCGCAATAATGCCTAGACGGAACATTTTTGAGGGAGTAGAGCGATGCGCGAAATCCGAACGTACGAAATGGGATACGACGAACCTGCGACTGCATGGCGCGTGGATCGTGCGCTCGTCGTCGAAGTGGCGCACGGCGCCCTTTGGCTGACGATCGAGGGCGATGCGCAAGACTACTGGCTCGATCCCGGTCAGTCGTTCCTGTTGCCGGCCGGGGTGAAGGCGTGGGTCGGCTCCGGGCGTGATGACGTGCGCATGACGGTCACCGATGCCGGTTCTTTGAGGGCGGCTTGCAGCAAGACGACGCTCGCTTGCCCGCGGTTTGAGTCGACAGGGGGCCGCGCGGTAGGCCTGTCGACACGGCGCTGGCGTCAAGCCGCGGCTTGAGGCGCAAGCAGTGACCGGGGCGAGGGCGATCTAAACTTACCGGCATCGGCACTTCGATTTTTTCAGATCATGACCGCTTTCAGGGCACTCGAACATCTTTGGTCGCTAGCCGGCTGCGATGCCGCGGCGTTGGAGGACATTCGCTTGACCGGAGACGATCCGGGCCTGCCGTCGGTCTACCGTGTCGGCGCGCTGGCTAGCGCGACGATCGGCGCGGCCGCGCTTGCCGCGGCGCAGTGTCATCGGCTGCGCACGGGGCGCCGTCAGCGGGTCGAAGTTGAGCAGCGCCGTGCGCTCGCCGTGTTTCGCAGCGAGCGATATCTGCGCATCGACAACGGCGCGGCGCCGGAGTTGCGCGATCCGTTGATGGGGTTTTACGAAACCCATGACGGACGATGGATCCAACTGCACACGAATTTTCCGCATCATCGGCAGGGTGTGATCAGGCTGCTCGGTTGCGCGGATGACCTCGCGGCCGTACGCGCGGCGATTCGCGAGTGGGACGGTGCAGCGCTCGATCAGGCGCTCGCGGACGCGGGCCTGTGTGCCGCATTGATTAGAAGTCCCGGTGAATGGGCTGCGCTGCCGCAGGCCGCGGCGCTTGCGTCGTTGCCGCTGTTCGAGGTCGAACGGATAGGCGATGCGCCGCCGCAGCCGATTGGGCGAGCGGCCTTCGACACGCGAGGTACGGCCGGCGCAGTCGATACGCGTGCGCTCGGCGGCGTGCGCGTGCTCGAGTTGAGCCGCATCATCGCCGGCCCCGTAGCGGGCCGCACGCTCGCGCAGCATGGCGCCGACGTATTGCTGATCAATGGCCCGCATTTGCCGAACATCGCACCGCTCGTCATCGACAACGGCCGAGGCAAGCGCTCGGCGTTCCTCGATCTGCGCCGCGAAGAACAGGGCGCGGCGTTGCACACGCTTGCGCAAGAGGCCGATGTTTTTCTGCAAGCCTATCGTCCCGGCGCGCTCGCGGAACACGGATTTTCGCCCGAAGCGCTTGCGCAAGCGAAACCGGGGATCGTCTATGTATCGATTTGCGCGTACGGGCGGACGGGACCGTGGGCGCAGCGGCGCGGCTTCGACAGCCTGGTGCAATCGGCGAGCGGCATTGCTTGGACCGAGCGCGAGGCGGCGGGTGCGTCGGCGCCTAAGCATCTGCCGTGTCAGGCGCTCGATCATGCGACGGGATATCTCGCCGCGTTCGGCGCGATGGTTGCGTTGATGCGCCGCGCGGCGGAAGGCGGCAGTTGGCACGTGCGCGTCTCGCTCGCGCAGACGGGCCGCTGGCTGCAATCGCTAGGAACGATCGCCGACGGCTGGCGCACGCCCGACGTCGGCCTCGACGACGTGCGCGACCTCATGCAAACGATGGATTCGCCATTTGGCAAAGTGCTGGCGGCGGCGCCGGCCGAGACGATGTCGGCGACGCCGCCTCGATTCGATCGCCCGCCCGTGCCGCTCGGGACCGATGAGGCGCGCTGGGCCGCGACTACTTACTTGCGCAACTCGGCAACGAAATCGTAGTAGTCGTTGCGGCAATAGGTATCGGTCAACTCGATCGCGCGCTGATCGGCCGTATACCCGATACGCGTAATCAGCAGCAGGGCATCGTGCGGCGCGATGCCCATTTGCTGCGCGATTTCGTCGCTCGCATTGACGGCGCGGAAATGCTGCAAGGCGCGCACGATCGCGAGCCCCCGTTGTTCGAGATAGCTATAGAGCGAATCGCCGATCGCGTTCGGGTCGGGAATGATAGATGCGGGCAGCGTGGAATCCTCAACGGCCATGACGATGCCGTTCGCGAGCCGGAGGCGTTTAAGCCGTGTAACGGCGGCGGCCGGAGACAGCCCGAGCTGTATCACCTCGTCGCGGTTAGCCGGTTGGATCTCACGCGAGATCCATTTGGAGCTCGGCGTGAAGCCGCGCCGGCGCAACATTTCGCTGAAGCTCGAGAGGCGCGAGAGGGGATCGTCGTAGCGCGGCGTGATGAAGCTGCCCGCGCCCTGCGTGCGGCGGATCAGGCCTCGTTCTACAAGTAGCGCGATAGCCTTGCGGGCGGTGATGCGCGATATGCCGAGCGCCTCGGATAGCACCCGCTCGGAGGGCAGGGCTTCGCCTGCGTTCCAGCGATTCTCGTGGATCGCTTGGCCGAGCTTTCGTGCGAGTTGCAGATAAAGCGGCGTGTCGTTGTCCGGGTCGGGGCGCAAATCGCGCCAGCGGTCTTCCGGGGAAGCGTTGTTCATGGGATGTGCGCGGCGAGGGGCAAGCGGCAATTCTAAGTCATCGCGGTGTCGCTAGGGGTATGCCGGCCGTGCGTAGCCGAATGGGGGGCATTGGCGGATGCGGGCGCAAACCGTGCCGTCGGCGACTAAACTGCATGGCATTGCCAATCGTTGAAAGGAGAGCCCAGCATGACGCGTGAGGATGCAGCATTCGTCACCTTGCCCGACGGCGAGCGCATCGCCCGCTTGGGGCAGGGCACTTGGGAGATGGGCGAGCACGCCGAGCGGCGCGGCGCCGAGATCGACGCGCTGCGCGCCGGCATCGAGCTCGGCATGACGGTGATCGACACGGCTGAGATGTATGGCGAGGGCGCGACCGAAACGCTGCTCGCCCAAGCGCTCGCCGGGTTGCGCGAACAGGTTTTTCTCGTCAGCAAGGTTTATCCGCACAATGCCAGCCGGCGTGGCGTTGTCGCTTCATGCGAGGCGAGTCTGAAGCGATTGAAGACCGACCGGCTCGATTTGTATTTGTTGCATTGGCGCGGCGGCATCCCTCTCGAGGAGACCGTCGAAGGGTTCGAGGCGTTGCGCCGCGACGGCAAGATTCGGCACTGGGGCGTGAGCAACTTCGACGTCGGCGATATGGACGAGTTGCTCGGCGCCGGCGGGCAGGCATGTGCGACCAATCAAATTCTCTACAACGTGGCGCGTCGCGGGCCCGAGTTCGCTCTGCTGCCTTGGATGAAGGTGCACAAGATGCCCGCGATGGCCTATAGCCCGATCGATCACATGCGTTTGCCGAAGCGCTCTGTGCTCGACGAGATCGCTCGGGTGCGCGGGCTGTCAGCCGTTCAAGTCGCGCTCGCATGGGTGCTCGCGCGCCCGGGTGTCTGCGCGATTCCGAAGGCGGGCAGCGTCGAGCACGTGCATGCGAATCGCCGAGCGCTCGACCTCGAGCTTACCGACCACGAACGTTCGGCAATCGATGGGGAGTTCAAGCCGCCGCGAAAAAAGGCGCCGCTCGATATGTTGTGAGCGGTTGTGAGCGGTCGCGTACACGCGGCGTGCTTACTGGCTCCATGGTGCGCGATGTGCGTCGGTGCGCTGGCGGACATTCCTGGAATCGGATTTTGGCTGCGGAAGTTGTCGGCGATGGCGCATCTTTGAGACGGATGCCGCGGGTCCGTGAACTGAGTGATTGGGGCCTGCTGTGATGGACGCGAGCGGTCGCCGTGAGGGGACAACGGCTCTGCTCGGACGTGGGGGAATTTTGTGTGCCGAGGTCGGTTAAGCGAAGGTCGGAGGTGTCAATAACGTCGTCGGCTGACGGCGGCTAAAGGTTCCTCCGCTCCACACGCGTGCGGTCGTTCGCACGCGTGTGGGAAGTCGATACCGGTGCACTTAGTGACCGTGGCCGCCGCCGCTTCCGTTTCCACCGCCGGAGCCATTACCGTTTCCGCTACCCGAGCCGTGGCCACTTCCGCCAGAGCCGCCGTGCCCACCAGAGCCACCAGACCCCGAGCCACCACCGTGCCCGCCGGAGCCACCGCCCGAGCCACCACCGCCGTGCCCACCACCGCCGTGCCCACCGGAACCGCCACCGGAGCCACCGCCCGAGCCACCACCGGAGCCACCACCGGAGCCACCGCCCGAGCCACCGCCCGAGCCACCACCGGAGCCACCGCCCGAGCCACCACCGGAACCGCCACCGGAGCCACCGCCCGAGCCACCACCGGAGCCACCACCGGAGCCACCGCCCGAGCCACCACCGGAGCCACCACCGGAGCCACCACCGG
>CBIHOQ010000007.1:0-127148 GCA_966212065.1 uncultured Burkholderiaceae bacterium | reverse complement strand
GCACCCGCATACCGCATGCGGCCGGCCCCATCCCCCAAGACAACTCACCTAGCGCCGAGCCCCTCTGCCAGATACCGCTGAGCGAGCCGTACCCAGTACGTGGTCCCCACCGGCAGCAATTCATCGTTGAAGTCGTAGCTGGCGTTATGAAGCATGCACGGTCCCGCGCCGTGGCCTGCATCGCGATGCCCGCCGTCGCCGTTGCCGAGGAACGCGTAACAGCCCGGCTTCGCTTGCAGCATGAACGCGAAATCTTCGGCGCCCATCGTCGGCTCGGCGCGATCCTCGACGTTCTGAGCTCCCACGATCTCGCGCATGACACTCACGGCAAAACGAGTTTCTTCTGCGCTATTGATCGTCGGCGGATAGTTGCGGTTAAACGCCACTGTCGCCGTGCAATCGAATGCCGCCGCAGTCGCTTCGGCGATCTTCGCCATCTTCGACTCGATGAGGTCGAGCGTCTCGGTCGTAAATGTGCGCACCGTACCGGCCAGCCATGCGTCGTTCGGAATGACGTTGACGGCGTCGCCGGCGTGGATCTGCGTGATCGACAGCACCGCGGTGTCGATGGGTTTCTTATTGCGAGTGATGATGCTTTGCAATGCGTTGCCGATCTGAATGGCCGCAAAAATGGGATCGTGCCCGTTGTGCGGCATCGCCGCATGCGCACCCACACCTTTCACGTCGATACGAAACTCATTGCTCGAGGCCATGATCGGCCCTTCGGTTACCCCGAAGGTACCGGCCGGCATCCCGGGCCAATTATGAATGCCGAAGACGACATCGACAGGGAACTGCGAGAACAAGCCGTCTTCAATCATCGCCCGAGCACCCGCGCCGCCTTCTTCCGCCGGTTGGAAGATAAAGACAATCGTACCGTCGAACTCGCCATGCTCGGCCAGATGCCGGGCCGCACCCAGCAGCATGGCGGTATGACCGTCGTGGCCGCATGCATGCATTTTTCCGGGCGCTTGAGAACGGTGCTCGAAGGTGTTCAGTTCCTGAATCGGCAACGCGTCCATATCCGCCCGTAGGCCGATCGATCGCGGCCCCGTGCCTCGTTGAAGCACACCGACCACGCCCGTTTTGCCCAATCCGCGGTGTACGCGCAATCCCCACTTTTCAAGGGATTGTGCGACGAGATCGGCCGTGCGCGTTTCTTCATAGCGCAACTCGGGATGGGCGTGGATGCTTCGTCGGAGGGACTGGATTTCGTCTCGCGCGGCCAAGACTTCAGGAATGAGTTTCATGATGCTTTGGGCTGTGGGATGAGTTCGAGAATGTAGGAACTGCTATCGAACGAACCATTCTACGCCGAACCCGCGCTCGCCAATTTGGTGCGGCTCGCGGACGCAAACGTAATAGAATTGTTGGCCTGCCCCCACGCCGCAGCCTGTAACGGCCTCTAAACCGCCTCTAAATGGCCTCTAACCGAACGCAGCCATGAACGCGCCTCTCGACTTTGCCCGCGCAGTTTGCCCTCACGATTGTCCCGACACGTGCGCATTGCGCGTCACCATCGCAGACGGCCGAGCGATCAAGGTCGTGGGCGACCCCGATCACGCGCCCACTCAAGGCGTGCTTTGCACGAAGGTGAGCCGCTATCCCGAGCGCGTGCATCACGCGCAGCGCCTGACGGCGCCACTGAAGCGCGTCGGCCGAAAAGGTGAAGGCAAGTTCGAGCCGATCGGCTGGGATGAGGCGCTCTCGCTCGCCGCCGGGCGTCTCTCCGAGATCGTGCAACGCGAGCCGCAGGCGCTGCTGCCCTACAGCTACGCCGGAACGATGGGGCTGGTTCAAGGCGAAAGCATCGCACAGCGCTTCTTTCATAAGCTCGGTGCGTCGCGCCTTGATCGCACGATCTGCGCGGCAGCCGGCATGGCTGGGCTCAAATATACCTACGGTGGTTCGCTCGGGATGCATTTCGAATTCTTCGAGGAGAGCGATCTCATTCTGATCTGGGGCGCCAATCCGATTACGTCGAGCGTGCATTTCTGGGCGCGTGCGCAGGAAGCCAAGCGGCGCGGCGCGCGCCTCGTCGCTATCGACCCCTATCGCTCTCTCACGGCAGAAAAGTGCCACCAACACATTGCGCTGCGCCCCGGGACCGATGGCGCATTCGCGCTCGGCATGATGCACGTCCTCATCGCCGAGGATCTCATCGATCATGCCTACGTTGCCGCCCACACGGTGGGGTTCGACGCGCTGAAGGCCCGTGCGGCGAACTATCCGCCCGCGCGCGTCGCGCAGATCTGCGGTGTCGATGAACACGAGATCGTTGAACTTGCAAGGCTCTACGGCAAGACGCGCAAAGCGGCCATTCGGCTTAACTACGGCATGCAGCGCGTGCGCGGCGGAGGCAACGCCACCCGTGCCATCGCCTGTTTGCCGTCGCTGACAGGCGCTTGGCGCGATCGCGCGGGCGGGTTGCTGCTCTCGTCGTCGGGGTGGACCCCTTTCGATACCGCTGCACTGCAGCGCCCCGATTTGATTCCCGGTTGGCCGACAAACTTGCCACGCGTCGTCAATATGAATGCGATCGGCGACGCGCTGCTGCATGAGGGCGATGCCGCGTTCGGCCCGAAGATCGAGGCGCTGATTGTCTACAACTCCAATCCGGTCGCCGTTGCGCCCGACTCGCCCCGTGTCGCAGCGGGTTTCGCTCGCGAAGATCTATTTACGATCGTCCTCGAGCACTTTCAAACGGATACGGCCGATTACGCCGACCTCGTACTGCCTGCGACGACGCAACTCGAGCATTTCGACGTGCACCGGTCGTACGGTCATACGTACGTGATGGTCAATCGGCCAGCGATCCCGCCGGTGGGGCAAGCCCGCCCCAACACCGAAATCTTCCGCGGCCTCGCGCGCCACATGGGACTAGACGACCCGGCGCTTTTCGAGAGCGACGAAGCGATCGGCCAAAACGCGCTGCGCTGGGACGACCCTGCACTCGAAGGCATCGACTGGGAAAAGCTGAATGAGAAGGGCTGGGCGAAGTTGAATGTGCCCGATGCACCTTTCGCCGAAGGCGGTTTCCGCACGCCCTCGGGCAAATGCGAGTTCGTGAGTTCTCTGCTCGAACGCGAAGGCGTCGACCCGCTCCCCGATTACCTGCCGCCCTATGAATCGGCCGACGGCTCCCCGGAACTCGCGGCGCGCTATCCGCTCGCCATGATCTCGCCGCCCGCACGCCACTTCTTGAACAGCACCTTCGTCAACATCGATAGCCTGCGCGGCAGCGAGCGCGAGCCACACCTCGATATCCATCCGGCCGATGCGGCCGCCCGCGGTATCGCCGAGGGCGACAGTGTCCGTATTCGCAACGATCGCGGCGCGTTCGTTGCGCGCGCACGCGTGACCGACCGCGCGCGCGAGGGGCTCGTCGTAGGTTTGTCGATTTGGTGGAAGAAGCTTGCGCCGGACGGCTGCAATGCGAACGAGGTGACGAGTCAGGCGCTCACTGATCTCGGCGGCTCGGCAACGTTCTACGATTGTCTCGTCGAAGTCGAGCGCGCCGAGATCGGACTTTAATGCCTGACTGTAATGCAAGCGGTTTCTTGAAGTTCGAAGTCGGGGACTAATCCGGTTGTTTCGAGCGCGGCGACCGGCTAGGATGCGCTTTTTAGCACGACCATTCGAAAATGACAGGGAGACGCCGCATGGAAAAAATCTGGTTGAAATCCTATCCGCCGGGCGTTCCCGCCGAAATCGACGCGTCCGCTTACGCGTCGGTCGGCGAATTACTGGAAGAGAGCTTCAGGCAACATCGCGCTTCGCCCGCGTTTTCGTGCATGGGCAAGTCGATCACGTACGGCGAGCTCGATGAGCTTTCGAGGAAAGTAGGTGCGTGGTTTCAATCGAAGGGGCTGCTGCGCGGCGCGCGGATCGCGATCATGATGCCCAACGTGCTTCAGTATCCCGTCGTGCTGGCCGCCGTGCTGCGCGCGGGCTACATCGTCGTCAATGTCAATCCGCTGTACACGCCGCGCGAGCTCGCGCACCAGCTCAAGGACAGCGGGGCGGAGGCGATCGTCGTGCTCGAGAATTTCGCGGCGACGGTCCAAGCTGTCGTACGCAATACGGCGATTAAGCACGTGATCGTGGCGTCGATGGGCGATCTCTTGGGCGCGAAGGGGTTGATCGTGAATTTCGTCGTGCGGCGCGTGAAGAAGATGGTGCCGGCGTGGAATCTGCCCGGTCACGTCAAATTCAACGATGTGCTCGCACAAGGTTCGCGGCTGCCCTTTGCCGCCGCTACGCTTACGCACAGCGACGTTGCTTTCCTGCAGTACACGGGCGGCACGACAGGCGTCGCGAAGGGGGCGACGCTTACGCACGGGAACATCGTCGCCAACGTGCTGCAATCGGCCGCTTGGGACGAGCCGGCGCATGGGCTGCACCCCGACGTCGAGCAGATGGTCAACGTCATCGCGTTGCCGCTCTATCACATCTACGCGCTGACGGTCTGCGCGCTGCTCACCATCCGCATGGGTGGGCTCGGCGTGTTGATTCCGAATCCGCGCGACATCAAAGGCATGATCAAGCAGTTGCAAGGCTTCAAGATCAATACGTTCCCCGCCGTCAACACGCTGTACAACGCGATGCTGAATCACCCCGATTTCGGCCAGCTCGACTTTTCAAAGCTGATGGTGGCCAATGCGGGGGGGATGGCGCTGCAGGAGGCCGTCGCCAAACGCTGGTACGAGCGCACGCATGCGCCTGTGATCGAGGGATATGGTTTGTCGGAAACGTCCCCCGCCGCTTGCTGCAATCCCGTCATAGCTACGGAGTTCAACGGCACGATCGGCTTGCCGCTTCCCTCGACGGAACTGTCGATTCGCGATGACGACGGTAATGAAATGCCCGTCGGGCAGCCGGGCGAAATCTGCATCCGCGGGCCGCAAGTCATGGCTGGCTATTGGAATCGTCCCGACGAGACGGCGAAAGTGTTGACGGCCGACGGGTTCTTCAAAAGCGGCGACATCGGCATCATGGACGAGCGCGGCTATTTCAAGATCATCGACCGGAAAAAGGACATGATTCTGGTTTCGGGATTCAACGTATATCCGAACGAGATCGAAGACGTCGTCGCCAAGCATCCGGGCGTGCTCGAGGTGGCGGCCGTCGGTGTACCCGACGAAACCTCCGGCGAGGCGGTCAAGCTTGTCATCGTCAAGAAAGACCCGTCGCTGACGCAAGCCGACGTCATCGCTTTCTGCAAGGAGCAACTGACAGGGTATAAGCGGCCCAAAATCGTCGAGTTCCGCACGGATCTGCCGAAGACGAACGTCGGCAAGATCTTGCGCCGCGAACTGCGCGACGCACCCATCGCGCCTCCCGCTGTGCCGCTTGCTCACGAAGGTAGCGAGTAAGCGCCGAGTAGCGCCGCGGTGCGGCGAAAGCGTCGACAAGGACCGGGACGAGCGACGGTCCTGTATGCGCCATGCAACATCGTCTAAAATGCACGATTAGTCGCCGTTCGGCGCCGAACGCGGCATGCGAGCCATGCCTTTCGGTGCAGCCACGGTACGACGCGGTTGGGCGCGCGCGAGCGTCACCCCGATGCGCGGCATGGAGAGTGCAATGACGCTTGATGAGTTGATTACCGAATTTGACCGTGGGCTGCGGTCCATTGCGGGCGTAAGCCGCATGAGCCGCCCCGTCCCGCAACCCGCGCCCGCCGCCGCCGCTGCGCCAGCTCCGACCGACATGACGCTTCCCGAGCGCGCGCATTCGGCCGGGCTCATGCGCGTCAATCACGTCGGAGAGATCTGTGCGCAGGCGCTCTATCAAGCCCAAAAGCTTGCCACGCGTTCGCCGGAACTGAAGGCTGCGTTCGAGCATGCCGCGCGCGAAGAGGAGGATCACCTCGCATGGACCGCGGCCCGGCTGCGCGAACTCGATTCGCGCCCGAGCCTGCTCAATCCGCTTTGGTACACAGGCGCACTCGCCATCGGTTTTGCCGCCGGCTGTTTGGGCGACAAGGCTAGCCTCGGCTTCATGGCTGAGACGGAGCGCCAAGTCGAGCGTCATTTGGAAGCGCATCTGACGGTCTTGCCCGAAGCCGATCTGCACTCGCGCGCGATCGTCGAGCAAATGCGCGACGACGAACGCACGCATGGCCAGTCGGCTGCAAATGCGGGCGGCGTAGCGCTGCCCATGCCCGTCAAGGCGCTGATGCGAGCCGCTTCGAAAGTCATGACCCAAACGGCCTATTACGTGTAACTGTCGCAGTGGGAGCGGCGCGCTCGCGTCGCCCGTCGATCGCCCCCGGTCCTATCCACTTCCCCATTCCGCCTTTCGCGCTTCGCGCCTGGCGCGCCGGTGTTGCTGCGAGCTTCTCAGGTATCACATTCACAAGATGCACTAGTTCTTTCTTTTTTAACGTTTTTCCATTTTTGCCGTCGCGCATGAACGTGTGCGCGTAAGTCCTTGTTCTTACAAACAAAATTCTCCGGAAAAACCGTTTTCTCCCTTGACCCGCTTTGGGGCTTCCTCTAAAGTGGGAGACAGTGTGAGAAAGTGTATTTTTGTGGATTGTTCGGATTATTCCGGCCAGTTTTTAAAGGGATGGAGCATCGGGCTCCGAAGGGGAGAGAAAGGTGTTTCAAGGGGCGTCGGCGCTGACGCTCGATGCGAAGGGGCGCATGTCCGTGCCCTCTCGCTATCGCGAGGCGCTGCAAGGCGAGGCACAAGGACGGGTGACGCTGACGAAGCACCCGGACGGCTGCCTATTGCTGTTCCCCCGTCCCGAATGGGAAGTCTTTCGCACGAAGATCGCCGCATTGCCGATGGACGCGCACTGGTGGCGGCGCATTTTTCTCGGTAATGCCTCCGACGTCGAACTCGATAGCGCGGGACGCATTCTCGTCTCGCCGGAATTGCGTATGGCCGCGGGGCTGGAAAAGGAAATCATGTTGCTCGGCATGGGAAGCCACTTCGAACTGTGGGATGCGCAGACGTACGCGGCCAAGGAGCAGGCGGCGATGGCGCAAGGCATGCCGGACGCGTTGAAGAATTTCACGTTTTGATCGCGGGTTGAAATAGGGCGCTGCGATGGAAAACGAATTGCAGCACCGCACGGTGCTGTTGGACGAAGCGGTGAATGCGCTGGTTACGCGCGTGGACGGTGTCTATGTCGACGGCACCTTCGGGCGTGGCGGTCATAGCCGCGCGGTACTCGCGCGGCTTGCCGAAACCGGGCGCCTCATCGCGTTCGACAAGGATCCGCAGGCGATCGCGACGGCGCGCGCGGTCAAGGATGCTCGCTTCGAGATCGTGCATGAGAGCTTTACGTCGTTGGCCCCGGCGCTCGCGGCACGCGGTATCGGGCGGGTCGCCGGGGTATTGCTGGATTTGGGCGTGTCTTCGCCGCAGCTCGACGATCCCGCGCGCGGTTTCAGCTTTCGCGCCAACGGCCCGCTCGATATGCGGATGGACCCGACACGCGGCGAATCCGCGGCGCAGTGGCTGGCGCGGGCAAGCCAGCAGGAACTGACGGAGGTTATTCGAAATCATGGGGAAGAACGGTTTGCTGTTCAGATTGCAAAGGCGCTTGTTGCTCGCCGGGCAGAGTCCGACCGTCTTGGGCCTCTCGACAGTACGGCCGAGCTTGCCGAAATCGTGGCTCGCGCAGTCAAGACCCGTGAGAAGGGCAAGGATCCGGCCACCCGCACCTTTCAGGCTATACGGATTCACGTCAATCAAGAGCTTGCGGAGTTGCCGGTCGTTTTAGAAGCGGCGTTGTCATCGTTGGAGCAAGGGGGGCGGCTGGTGGTCATCAGCTTTCATTCGCTCGAGGACCGAATCGTGAAGCGATTCATGCAGGCGCACGCGAGTGCCCCTGCGATCGATCGTCGCTTGCCGATTCGCGCCGTCGATCTGCCCGCCGCGCCCATGAAAATCATCGGGCGCGTCTTCGCGAGCGCTTCTGAGCTCGAGGCCAATCCGCGTGCCCGCTCGGCGGTCATGCGCGTCGCGGAGCGCGTCGCGCCATGAGCCGCCTGAATATCTTTCTGCTCATCATCGTTCTCGGTTGTGCGCTTTCCGTCGTCAATGCCACCAATCAGCAGCGGCAACTGTTCGTGCGGCTCGAGCGGGCGCAGTCGGAAGAGCGTCAACTACAGCAGGATTACGCGCAATTGCAGTATCAGCAAAGCGCGTTGTCCAAGACTTCCCGCATCGAGCAACTCGCCACCGCTACGCTAAAAATGCAGCCGGCGTCGACGGGCGACACGCAATTCCTGACGCTCGCGCCCGGCGCAAGCGTGGCGGAGAACGCACCGATACTCACGATGCCGGCAAGCGCGCTCGCACCGGCCGCCCGCGCCGGTACGCGTGCCGAGAAGCGCCCGGGCAAGACCGCCTCGCGCACCGAAGCCAAGACGCAGGCGAAGTCTGCCAATCGCGGAGGCGCACGATGAAGCAAGCGCCGAAACGCAAGAGCGTCACCTTCGCGTCGAGCCCGGTGCTGTCCGTGCGCTTGCCGATGTGGCGCTCGAAGCTCGTCGTCTTCCTGCTGTTCATGGCGTTCGTCGCGCTTACCGGCCGTGCGTTCTGGATTCAGGGCCCCGGCAACGCTTTCTATCAGAAGCAAGGCGAAAGCCGCTATCAGCGCACGCTCGATCTGCCCGCGACGCGCGGCAAGATCCTCGACCGCAACGGTCTCGTACTCGCGACCAGCCTGCCGGTGCGGGCCATTTGGGCCATTCCCGAATCGGTGCCGGAGGATCTCGATCCGGCCAAGATCGCGGCGCTCGGCAAGCTGCTCGGCATGACGCAGAAAGAGCTGCGCGCGAAGCTGTCCGAGGACAAGACGTTCGTCTACGTGAAGCGCCAGGTGCCGGTGGACGTCGCCGAAAAAGTCGCTGCCCTCCGTATCCAGGGCATTTATCAACGCGACGAATACAAGCGCTTTTATCCCGAGGGCGAAATCACGGCCCACCTGATCGGCTTCACGAACGTCGAGGACGAGGGGCAGGAAGGGGTCGAGCTCGGCGATCAAAGAATCCTCGCGGGCGTGCCCGGGATGCGACGTGTCATCAAGGATCGGATGGGGCACATCATCGAGGACGTCGACGAGCAAGTCGTGCCGCACAACGGCAAAGACGTCGACCTCTCGATCGACAGCAAAATCCAGTACATCGCGTACGCGAACCTGAAAGCCGCCGTCGAGAAATCGAAAGCTAAGGCGGGTGCGGCCGTGGTCATCGACGTGCGTACCGGAGAAGTGCTCGCGTTGGTCAACTATCCGACCTACAACCCGAATGACCGCTCGCGTCTCACGGGCGAGCAGTTGCGCAACCGCATACTCACCGACGTGTTCGAGCCCGGCTCGATCATGAAGCCGTTCACCGTTTCGCTCGCGCTCGATCTGCATCGCGTGACGCCCAGTACGCTCGTCGACACGGGCAACGGGCATTTCACGCTCGACGGCGCGACGATTACCGACGATAGCGGTTTCGGCGTGCTGACCGTGGGCGGCGTGATTCAGAAATCGAGCAACATCGGCGCAACGAAGATCGCGATGACGCTCAAGCCGGAAGAGATGTGGAATATGTACACGAGCATTGGGCTCGGGCAGGCCCCGAAAGTGGGCTTTCCCGGCGCGGCCGCGGGCCGGTTGCGGCCCTGGAAGAGTTGGCGCCGCATCGAGCAGGCGACGATGTCTTACGGTTACGGTCTATCGGCGTCGCTGTTTCAACTGGCGCGCGCCTATACCGCCATTGCGCACGACGGGCAGTTGATGCCCGTATCGATTTTCAAGACCGACCCTAGCCAGCCGGTGACGGGGCCGCAAATCTTCTCACCGACCACGGCTCGCGAAGTGCGCACGATGCTCGAATCGGTGGTCTCGTCGGCGGGTACGTCGCCCGAAGCGGCTGTTCCCGGCTATCGCGTGGGCGGCAAGAGCGGTACGGCGTACAAGCACTCGGCTCACGGCTACGATCATTCGAAATACCGCGCATCGTTCGTCGGCATGGCGCCGATGCCGAATCCGCGCATCGTCGTCGCCGTGTCGATCGACGAGCCGACTGCCGGCAGTCACTTCGGCGGCTATGTGTCGGGCCCCGTATTCGCCGGCATCGTCGGCGATACGCTGCGCTCGCTCAACGTGCCACCGGACATGCCCGTCAAACAGCTCGTCGTGTCGGACGACGCGGCGAAGACCGCAGCCGCATCGGGCAGCAACGCCGCCGTGGCGCCGTCGCTGGAGCGGACCTTCACGGTATCGGCCGATATGCGTGCTCATCCGGGAGTGATCCGATGAGCACACCGCATCTCGACGATCGCATGCGCCGGCAAATCGCCGATGCCCTCGACTGGCTGCGCCGGCACGTTGCCGCGGGGGCGCAGATGCACGGCGACTCACGCGCGCTGGCTGCCGGCGACGTCTTTTTCGCGTACGCCGTGGAGGGCGCCGATAGCCGCCCGCATATCGCGGCCGCGCTCGAGCGCGGCGCCGGTGCGGTGCTCTATCAGCCGGAAGGATTCGCGGGCAGCGTCGATCCCGCGCGTGCGCTGGCCGTGCCGGGGCTCGACCAATTGGCCGGCGAAATCGCGAGCCGCTGGTATGGCGGCCCGAGCGAATCGATGCGCATGATCGGCGTGACGGGTACGAACGGCAAGACTTCGTCGTCGCAATGGATCGCCGCCGCTCTGACGGCACTCGGCGAGCCCTGCGCTGTGATCGGTACGCTCGGCACGGGCATGTGGGGCCATCTCACGCATACGGGTTTCACGACGCCCGATGCACCGCAGACGCAGCGCTCGCTTGCGCAGCTCGCGGCGGCCGGCGCGAGCGCGTGTGCGATGGAAGTGTCGTCGCACGCGCTGCATCAAGGGCGCGTGAACGGGACGGCCTTCGACATCGCCGTCTTCACGAATCTGACGCAAGATCACCTCGACTATCATCATACGTTCGAGGCGTATGAGGCCGCCAAGGCGAAACTGTTCGACTGGCCGACGCTCAAAACCGCCGTCATCAACCGCGACGACCTGGCGGGCCGGCGGCTCATCGCGCGTACGCAACCGCGCCTGCCGACTATCGCTTACGGTATCGGTACGGCCAGCGATGCGCCGAGCGCGCATGCGGCGCTCGTCGCGACCAACGTGCGCGCCACTGCGACCGGTACGGCATTTCACTTGTCGTCGGATTGGGGTGTCGCCGATGTCGAAGTCGGCACACTTGGGGAATTCAACGTCAGCAATCTGCTGGGCGTGCTCGGCGCGCTGCTGGCAGCCGACGTTCCGCTTGCCGATGCACTCGCGCAGCTTGCGAAACTCGAGCCGGTCAACGGCCGCATGCAGCGGCTCGGCGGCCGCTTCGCGAACGACGAACCGCTCGTCGTCGTCGACTATGCGCACACGCCCGATGCGCTCGAGAAGACGCTCGACGCGTTGCGCCCCATCGCGCAGGCACGCGGCGGGAAGCTCGTCTGCCTGTTCGGCTGTGGGGGCGACCGCGATGCGACCAAGCGACCCCTCATGGGCGCGATTGCCGAGCGACTCGCGGACGCGGTCGTCGTGACGAGCGACAACCCGCGTAGCGAAGATCCGCGCTCGATCATCGATCAGATCGTCGCCGGCATGGCGCATCCGGAAAACGCGCGCTGTGTCGACGATCGTGCGAACGCGATTTTGCATGCGGTGCGCGGCGCGGCGCGCGAGGACGTCGTCGTGCTGGCAGGCAAGGGGCACGAAGCAACACAGGAAATCATGGGCAAAAAGCGTGTTTTTTCCGATCAGGACCACGCCCGCCTAGCGCTTGCCGCGCGGGCTACGCATCCGCGCGGAGGCGAGCAATGACGATGCTCTCGCTCATCGAAGCTGCGCAATTGATGCCGGGCGCCGTGGTGCGCGGCGATGGCAATGTTACGTTCGAGCGCGTCGGGACGGATAGCCGCACGGCAGGCCCCGGCGATCTGTTCGTCGCGCTCAAGGGCGATCGGTTCGATGCACACGATTTTCTGCGCGACGTCGCCGCGCGCGGCGCAAGCGCCGTGCTGGCTTCGCATCTGCCCGACGATTGGACGCTACCGGCGCTCGTCGTGCCAGACACGCGCACGGCGCTCGGTGCGCTTGCGAGCGGCTGGCGGCGCCGCTCTACGATGCCGCTCGTCGCGGTAACGGGCAGCAACGGCAAGACGACCGTGAAAGAGATGATTGCGTCGATCTTCGCGCAAGCAGCAGGAGAGACGGCACGGCTGTCGACGGCCGGCAACTTCAACAACGATGTCGGGCTGCCGCTGACGCTGCTGCGTCTGTCCGATGCGCATCGGCTTGCCGTCGTCGAACTCGGCATGAATCATCCGGGCGAGACTGACGTTCTCGCGAGGATTGCACTGCCGACGATCGCGCTCGTCAACAACGCGCAGCGCGAGCACCAAGAATTCATGGCGACCGTAGAAGCCGTCGCGCTCGAGCATGCGAGCGTGATTCACGCGCTGCCTGCCGACGGCGCTGCGGTCTTTCCGGCCGATGACGCCTACGCCAGCATTTGGCGCGCGGCTGCAACGGGGAACCGTATCGTCGATTTCGCACTCGAAGACGCTTCGCGCGTGGGCGGCGCAGCGAGCGCGGCCGTCACGGGCTCGCTTCAGGGCAACCGTTTGCACGTACGTACGCCGGTTGGCGAGTTCGACGCGACGCTGCAAGTGCTCGGCGATCACAACGCGCGCAATGCGTTGGCCGCGACGGCGGCGGCTGTCGCCGCGAACGTGTCGCTCGATGCGATCGTGCGCGGCCTGGAAGCGTTCTCGCCGGTGAAGGGACGGCTGCAGGTCAAACGCGCGCTGGCGGGCGCGCTTGTCGGCGCTACTGTCATCGACGATACGTACAACGCGAATCCCGACTCGATGCGCGCGGCGATCGACGTGCTGGCGGGATGTGCGGCGCCGCGCGTGCTCGTCATGGGCGATATGGGCGAAGTCGGCGATAGCGGCCCTGAGTTTCATCGCGAAGTCGGCGCCTACGCGCGCGAGCGCGGCATCGAGGCGCTCGTCGCGCTCGGCGACGCCACGCGCGACTCGTGCTCGGCGTTCGATGCGGCGGGAGCCGGAGCCGCGGCTAGCGCGGCTACCAGAGCGGCGCGTCATTTCGACGACGTATCGACACTCGTGGAATATGTGCTGCAAGCGGGCTTCGAATCGAGCGCGACCGTGCTCGTGAAAGGCTCGCGTTTTATGCGGATGGAGCGCGTCGTCGATGCGCTGACCGTTTCGCAACCACCCCACGTGTCGGGCGGCTCGCCCGGCACGCATTGAAAGAGAAGGACGAGGATGCTGCTGGCGCTGGCGCAATGGCTGCAGAACGACGCAAGCTTTTTGCGCGTAATCGGCTATCTGACATTTCGCGCGGTGATGGCCACCATCACCGCGCTCGTGATCGGGCTCGTTTGCGGCCCGTGGGTGATTCGCAAGCTGGCCGAGCTGAAGGTCGGCCAGGCGGTGCGCACCGACGGGCCGAAGACGCATCTCGTCAAATCCGGCACGCCGACGATGGGCGGCGTGATGATTCTGATCGGCATTGCTGTCTCGACGCTGCTCTGGGCCGATCTCACCAACCGTTTCATTTGGATCGTGATGCTGGTGACGTTCGGCTTCGGCGTGATCGGCTGGGTCGACGATTACCGCAAGGTGGTCTATAAGGACCCGCGCGGCATGTCTTCGCGCGAGAAGTATTTCTGGCAGTCCGTCATTGGGATCTTTGCGGCTGTCTACCTCGCGTTCAGTGTTTCCGAAGCGAACAACGTCCGCGTTTTCGATCTGTTCATGGCGTGGGTGAGAAGCGGCTTGTCGATGGGCCTGCCGGCGCGTGCCGACTTGATGCTGCCGTTTTTGAAATCGATCAGCTACCCGCTCGGCGTGTGGGGTTTCATCGCACTGACTTACTTCGTCATCGTCGGTTCCAGCAACGCCGTCAACCTGACCGACGGTCTCGATGGGCTCGTGATCATGCCGGTCGTGCTCGTGGGCGCCTCGCTCGGCGTGTTCGCCTACGTGATGGGTAGTTCGGTCTATTCGAAGTACTTGCTGTTTCCGCACATTCCGGGCGCCGGCGAGCTTTTGATCTTCTGCTCGGCGATGGGCGGGGCGGGCCTCGCCTTCCTCTGGTACAACACGCACCCAGCACAGGTATTCATGGGCGACGTCGGCGCGCTTGCGCTTGGGGGCGCGCTCGGCACCATCGCCGTCATCGTCCGACAAGAGATCGTGCTGTTCATCATGGGCGGTATTTTTGTGGCGGAGACGCTGTCGGTCATGCTGCAGGTGCTCTGGTTCAAGTACACGAAGCGGCGCTACGGCGAAGGCCGGCGCATCTTCAAGATGGCTCCCTTGCATCACCACTTCGAGTTGTCGGGCTGGAAGGAAACGCAAGTGGTCGTCCGTTTTTGGATCATCACGTTGATGCTCTGTTTGTTCGGTTTGTCGACGTTGAAGCTGCGCTAGCGCGCAGGCAAACGCAAAGGAAAAGGGAAAGCAAGCGATGTTCGGCGAGAGGTTTGTGGATCGGCAAAAGCCGATGGTGCTCGTGCTGGGGCTCGGTGAATCGGGCCTCGCGATGGCGCGCTGGTGCGCGCGCCAGGGGTGCCGCATGCGCATCGCCGACACGCGTGAAGCGCCGCCGAATTTGCCCGCGCTCGCCACGCACGGCATCGACGCCCAGTTCGCCGGCGGTGCGTTTTCGCCCGCGTTGCTCGACGGCGGTGTCGATCTCGTCGCGCTGAGCCCGGGTCTCTCGCCGCTCGCGCAAGACCTCGTACCGCTCATCGCCAGTGCGCGCGAGCGCGGCATCCCCGTTTGGGGCGAAGTCGAGTTCTTCGCGCAGGCGCTCAAGCATCTCGGCCAGAGCGGCTACGTGCCAAAAGTGGTTGCGATCACGGGCACGAACGGCAAGACGACCACGACGACCATGACGGGGCAACTGTGCGAGCGCGCCGGCAAGAAAGTGGCCGTCGCCGGCAACATTAGCCCGACGATGCTCGATCGTCTGATGGACGCGATCGACACCACCGCGCTGCCCGATATTTGGGTGCTCGAACTGTCCAGCTTCCAATTGGAAACGGCGCTCACGTTCGTGCCCGACGCGGCCGCCGTGCTCAACATCACGCAGGACCATTTGGATTGGCACGGCGGGCTCGATGCCTATGCCGCGGCCAAGGGCCGTATCTTTGGCCCGGGGACCGTGCGCGTGCTCAACCGCGACGATGAACGCTCGATGGCGCTTGCACCGAAGGCCGATGCGGCGGACGCTGCTAAACCTTCCTGCGTGACTTTCGGCCTGAACGAGCCGACTCGCTTGGGTGACTACGGTCTCCTGCGCGAGAACGGCATCAACTGGCTCGTGCAGGCGTGCGAGCGCGAGCCGTCCGATGAAACGGCGAGCCCGCGCCGCCGCCGCCAAGCGCTGGCCGCGCCCGTCGACATCGCGTTGACGCGCTTGATGCCTGCCGATGCGTTGCGCATCCGCGGCCTGCACAACGCGGCCAATGCGCTGGCGGCGTTCGCCCTTGCGCGCGCGATCGGGCTGCCGGCGGCGCCGTTGCTGCACGGCTTGCGCGACTATCGCGGCGAGCCGCATCGGGTCGAACTAATCGCGTCGATCGACGGCGTCGATTACGTCGACGACAGCAAGGGGACGAATGTCGGCGCGACGGTTGCCGCGCTCGACGGGCTCGCGCAGCGCGTCGTGCTGATCGCCGGCGGCGACGGCAAGGGGCAGGATTTTGCGCCGCTCGCACGGCCCGCGGCGCGCTGGTGCCGCGCAGTCATGCTGATCGGCCGCGATGCCCCGGCCATTCGCGCGGCGCTTGCTGAAACCGATGTGCCGCTTGCCGATCAGCCGACGCTGGAGGCGGCGACGCGCGCGGCTTGCGCGCTCGCGCAGCCCGGCGATGCTGTGCTGCTGTCGCCCGCATGCGCGAGCTTCGACATGTTCGACAACTACGCGCATCGCGCTGCCGTATTCCGCAGCGCGGTCGAAGAGATCGCGGCCGAACGGGGGACGATGCTATGAACTGGATCGATCGCCTCGGCTCGCGTCTCATGCCGGAACGCGAAGCGGCCGCCGCCGGCAAAACGGTGAAAACGGCCAAAACGGCCGGTGCGGCTTCATCGGGCATCGGCGGTCTCGCGAGCGCCGTCAGCGGCATGCGTCCGATGCGATCGCGCATGCTCGACTATGATTACGCCCTGCTTTGGGTCGTCATGGCGCTGCTCGCGCTCGGTGTCGTGATGGTGTATTCGGCGTCGATCGCCATGCCCGATTCGCCGAAGTACGCCGCTTACCACAGCTATGCGTTCCTACTGCGCCACGTGATTTCGCTGGCGGTGGCGATGGTGGCCGCGATCATCACGTTCCGGATTCCCGTTTCGTTCTGGGATAAATACGCACCCAAGCTGTTCCTTCTGGCGCTGGCCGCGCTCGTGATCGTGCTGATTCCGCATCTCGGCAAGGGCGTGAATGGCGCGCGCCGCTGGATTCCACTCGGCCTCATGAACATGCAGCCGTCGGAAATCATGAAGCTCGCCGTGACGATCTACGTGGCGAACTATACGGTGCGCAAGCAAGAGCACATGCACAGTTTCGCCAAGGGCTTCCTACCGATGGGGCTCGCCGTCGGCTTCGTCGGGGCCCTGTTGCTGCTCGAGCCCGACATGGGGGCGTTCATGGTCGTCGCGGCGATCGCGATGGGGGTGCTCTTCCTCGGCGGCGTGAACGGCAAGCTGTTCGGCGGGCTTGTCGCGACGGCTGTCGGCACCTTCACGCTGCTCGTCTGGGCGTCGCCCTGGCGGCGCGAGCGGATCTTCGCCTACCTCGATCCATGGGACGATCGCTACGCGCAGGGCAAGGCTTACCAGCTCACGCACTCGTTGATCGCCTTCGGGCGCGGCGAGTGGTTCGGCGTCGGCCTCGGCGGCAGCGTCGAAAAGCTCAACTATCTGCCCGAAGCCCATACCGATTTCATCCTTGCCGTGATCGGCGAGGAGCTCGGGTTCGTCGGCGTGCTCGTCGTCATCCTGCTCTTTTACTGGATCGTGCGGCGCGCGTTCGAAATCGGGCGCCAGGCGCTCGCGCTCGATCGCACGTTCGCGGGCCTGATGGCCAAGGGCATCGGCCTGTGGTTCGGTGCGCAGACGTTCATCAATATGGGTGTCAATCTGGGCCTGCTGCCCACCAAGGGGTTGACGCTGCCGCTCGTCAGCTATGGCGGCTCGGGCATCGTGCTCAACTGTGTCGCGCTGGCCGTGCTGATGCGCGTGGACTATGAGAACCGTGTCCTGATGCGTGGAGGCAAGGTATGAGCGCCACGCCGCAGCGCACGCTGATGGTTATGGCCGGCGGCACCGGGGGGCATGTGTTCCCCGGGCTTGCGGTCGCGCATCGCATGCGTGCTTGGGGTTGGCGCGTCGTGTGGCTCGGCAATCCGTCCGGCATGGAAGCCTCGCTCGTGCCTAAGCACGGCGTGCCGATCGAATATGTGCGCTTCGGCGGGCTACGCGGCAAGGGGCTGAGAACCAAACTAATGCTGCCGCTCAATTTGCTGCGCGCGTGCCTCGAAAGCTTGCGCGTGCTGAGGCGCGTGCAGCCCGATGTCGTGCTCGGCATGGGCGGCTATATCACGTTTCCGGCGGGCATCATGACGGTGCTGACGGGGCGCCCGCTCGTTCTGCACGAGCAGAATTCGATCGCCGGGCTTGCCAACAAGGTGCTCGCCAAACTCGCGCGGCGCGTGCTCGTCGCGTTTCCCGACACGCTGCCCGGCGCCGAGTGGACCGGCAATCCGCTGCGCGACGAACTGTGCCACGCCGCCGAGCCGAAGGCGCGCTACGCGAGCCGGACCGGGCCGCTGCGCGTGCTCGTCGTCGGCGGCAGCTTGGGCGCGGCGGCGCTCAACGAATGCATGCCGCGCGCGCTTGAATGGCTTACGCCGAACGAGCGTCCGTACGTGGTCCATCAGGCCGGTGCAAAGCACATCGACGCGTTACGCGCCAACTATGCGCAAGCGGGCTTCGAGCCCGGCGAGTCGCTGCGGTTGGTCGCATTCATCGACGACATGGCTGCGGCGTACGGCGATGCCGATCTCGTCATTTGTCGCTCGGGCGCTATGACGGTGGCCGAGGTCGCGGCCGTTGGCGTCGCGGCGGTATTCGTGCCGTTCCCCTATGCGGTCGACGATCACCAAAGCACGAACGCCGAGTTCCTGGCTGCGCAAAACGCGGCGGTGCTCGTGCAGCAGCGCGATCTGTCGCCCGAAAACCTCGCGGATTGGCTGCGCAGCCAGACGCGCGAGACGCTTGCCGACATGGCTGAGCGCGCGCGCCTGCTCGCCAAGCCCGAAGCCACCGATCGTGTCGCGCAGGTATGCGCGGCCGTGGCGCTCGCGCGCCAAGAAGGAAAGCAATGAAACACATCGTCAAACACGTTCACTTCGTCGGCGTCGGCGGTGCCGGCATGAGCGGCATCGCCGAGGTGCTCGTCACGCTCGGATACCACGTGAGCGGTTCCGATCTCGCGCGCAGCGCATCGACCGATCGGCTCGCCTCGCTCGGCGCTCAAATCGCAATCGGCCACGATGCGGGCAATATCGAAGGCGCCGACGCCGTCGTCGTCTCGACGGCCGTGCGCAGCGACAACCCAGAAGTGCTGGCTGCGCGCCGCAAGCGCGTGCCGATCGTGCCGCGCGCGGTGATGCTCGCTGAACTCATGCGCTTGAAGCAAGGCATCGCGATCGCCGGCACGCACGGCAAAACGACGACGACGAGCCTCGTCGCGAGCGTGCTCGCGGCCGGCGGGCTCGATCCGACCTTCGTGATCGGCGGCCGCTTGACGAGCGCGGGGGCCAACGCGCGGCTCGGCACGGGCGATTTCATCGTCGCCGAAGCCGACGAGTCGGACGCTTCGTTCCTGAATCTGTTGCCTGTGATCGAAGTCGTCACGAACATCGACGAAGATCACATGGACACCTACGGGCACGACTTCGCGCGCCTGAAACAGGCGTTCATCGAATTCACGCATCGGCTGCCGTTTTACGGGATCGCCGTGCTCTGTGTCGACTGCGCGAACGTGCGCGAGATTCTGCCGTTCGTTTCGAAGCCCGTCATTCGCTACGGGTTTGCGCCCGATGCGCAGGTGCGCGCCGTCAACGTGTTCGCGCGCGCAGGCAAGATGCATTTCACGACGATACGCGAGGGCGCGGCGCCGCTCGACATCGTTTTGAACATGCCCGGGACGCATAACGTGCAGAACGCGCTGGCGGCGATCGCGATTGCAACCGAACTCGAGATTGCCGATGCCGATATCCAGCGTGCACTTGCGGAATTCACCGGTGTCGGCCGGCGTTTCCAGCGTTACGGCGAGATGCGCGTCGCCACGGGCGGCACTTACACGCTGATCGACGACTACGGACACCACCCCGTGGAGATGGACGCGACGATCGCGGCCGCGCGCGGCGCATTCCCCGGCAAGCGGCTCGTGCTTGCCTTCCAGCCGCACCGCTATACACGTACGCGCGATTGCTTCGAGGATTTCGTCGGCGTCCTCTCCCGTGTCGATGCACTCGTATTGACACAGGTTTATGCCGCCGGCGAGACGCCGATCGTCGCGGCAGACGGAGAAGCGCTCGCTCGTGCGATCCGCGCCGCGGGCAAGGTGGACCCGGCGTTTGTCGAGACGGTCGACGAACTGCCGCAGGCGTTGTCGGCGCTGGTGTGCGACGGCGATGTGGTGATCACGATGGGTGCGGGTTCGATCGGCGCGGTGCCGGGTCGCCTGGCTCAAGAATTGAAGGTGCGAGATGAGCAGCATTGATCCCAAGAGCTTCGGCAAAGTGGCCGTCCTGCTAGGCGGGGAATCGGCCGAACGCGAGGTGTCGCTTAAGTCGGGCACGCTCGTTCTGAAGGCGCTGCGCGACGCCGGCATCGACGCGCATCCGTTCGATCCTGCCGAGCGTCCGCTGTCCGCGCTCAAGGACGAAGGCTTCGAGCGTGCATTCAACGCGCTGCATGGCGGTTACGGCGAGAACGGCCAGATCCAGGGCGCGCTCGACTTCTACGGCATTCGCTACACGGGCAGCGGCGTGCTGGGCTCGGCACTCGGCCTGGATAAGTTCCGCTCCAAGCTCGTCTGGCAGCAGTTGGGCGTGCCGACTCCGCGGTTCGAAGCGGTGTTGCGCGGCGACGATTACGCCGCTCGCGCCGGCGAGATCGTCGCGAAGCTCGGCTTGCCGCTCTTCGTGAAACCCGCCAGCGAGGGCTCGAGCGTGGCCGTCATCAAGGTCAAGCGCGCCGATGCGTTGCCGGCCGCGCTGGAGGAAGCGGCCAAGTTCGACAAGATCGTCGTCGTCGAGAAGAGCATCGAGGGCGGTGGCGAATACACCGCCTGCATCGCCGGCGAACTCGATTTACCGATCATCCGCATCGTGCCGAAGGGCGAGTTCTACGACTACCACGCGAAGTACGTCGCCGAGGACACGCAGTATCTGATCCCCTGCGGCTTGTCCGCCGACGAAGAAGTTCGGTTGAAGGCGCTCTCGCGCCGCGCGTTCGACGTTCTCGGCTGCACCGATTGGGGCCGCGCCGATTTCATGATCGATGCGAACGGCGACGCGTACTTCCTCGAGGTGAATACGGCGCCGGGCATGACCGATCATTCGCTGCCGCCGAAGGCGGCGCGCGCGGTCGGAATCGGCTATCAAGCGCTCGTCGTCGGCGTGCTCGCGTTGACGCTAAAGGATTGACCGCCAGCCATGTGGAACAACGTCCGCCAACTGAACCTTGCCGCCAACGCGCTGTATGCGCTGTTGGCGCTCGCGTTATTGGCGGCGGGCGGGTACTGGCTCACGCAGCGTCCGGCCTTCACACTGCGTGCGATTGCGATCGGCGGCGACATCGATCACATCAATGCGCCGACGGTGCGCGCGGGTGTGGTCGGCCATCTGAAGGGCAACTTCTTCACCGTCGATCTCGACAACGCGCGTCAGGCATTCGAGCAGATGCCGTGGGTGCGCCGTGCGAGCGTGCGGCGGGTGTGGCCCAATGCGCTAGCCGTCACGCTCGAGGAATACAAACCCCTGGGCACGTGGGGCAACGATCAGCTTGTGAGCGTCGACGGCGAACTCTTCACGGCGAACCAGGGCGAGCTCGATGCCGAGCTACCGTCGTTCGACGGGCCGACCGGCACGGAAAAGGAAGTCGTTGCGCGCTACTTCGAATTCAAGAAGTGGCTCGCACCGCTCGGTGCGACGCCCGACGAGGTGACGCTGTCGCCGCGCTATGCGTGGACGGTGAAACTGTCGAACGGCACGCAGATCGAATACGGCCGCGAACGAAATCCGCAAACGCTCGCCGAGCGCAGCCAACGGCTGACGGCGGCATGGACGGCGGTGACGGCTCGCTGGGGCAAGGACATTGAATACGCCGATTTGCGCTATCCGAACGGTTTTGCGATTCGGGCAGCGGGGATGCGCTTCATCGGCAATGCGACCGCGGGCAAACCCGCGGCGAAGTAACACATGACATCACACGCACACGCAATGAGCATGCTATGAGCAAAGACTACAAAGATCTGCTGGTTGCCCTGGACATCGGCACGGCGAAGGTCGTCGCGATCGTCGCCGAACTGCGCGGCGAGGGCCACTACGAGGTGATCGGGCTCGGGCAAAGCGAATCGAAGGGGCTGAAAAAGGGCGTCGTGGTGAACATCGAGGCCACGGTGCAGTCGATCCAGCGCGCGCTCGAAGAAGCCGAACTGATGGCCGACTGCAAGATCACCAATGTGTTCACGGGGATAGCGGGCAGCCATATCCGCAGCTTCAATTCGAGCGGGATGGTGGCCATCAAGGACAAGGAAGTGACGCAGACCGACGTCGCGCGCGTGATCGAGACCGCCAAGGCGATCAACATTCCGACCGACCAGCAGGTGCTGCACATCCTAACGCAGGAATTCATCATCGATGGGCAGGAAGACGTGCGCGAGCCGATCGGCATGAGCGGCATCCGGCTCGAGGTGAAAGTGCACATCGTGACGGGGGCCGTGTCGGCCGCGCAAAACATCGTCAAGTGCGTGCGGCGCTGCGGGCTCGAGGTGAACGATTTGATCCTGCAGCCGCTGGCGTCGTCGCTGGCCGTGCTGACGGAAGATGAAAAAGAGTTGGGCGTCGTGCTCGTCGACATCGGCGGCGGGACGACCGACATTGCGATCTTCAGCGAGGGCGCGATTCGCCACACGGCTGTGATTCCGATCGCGGGCGACCAGATCACGAGCGACATCGCGATGGCGCTGCGCACGCCGACGCCCGACGCCGAGGACATCAAGGTGAGCTACGGCATCGCGAAGCAGGCGCTGGCCGATCCCGACGAAATGATCGAGGTGCCGGGCCTTGGCGAGCGCGGGCCGCGCACGTTGTCGCGCCAAGCGCTCGCGGCCGTGATCGAGCCGCGCGTCGAGGAGCTTTTCTCGCTCGTGCATCAAGTCGTGCGCGAGTCGGGTTACGAGGAACTCTTGAGCTCGGGCATCGTTCTGACAGGCGGCGCGTCGATGATGCCGGGCATGGTCGAACTCGGTGAAGACATTTTCTTGAAGCCGGTGCGCATTGGGGTGCCGGAGTACGCGGGGGGGCTGGCCGACGTCGTACGCAATCCGCGCTATTCGACGGCGATGGGGCTGCTCGTGGAAGGTTCGTCGCAGCGCATGCGAGGCCGCAAGGTCGCGGTGCAGGCGGGCTCGATGGGGCAGGTTTTTTCGCGGATGAAAGACTGGTTTTTGGGCAATTTTTGATTTCAGCAGCATTTTTTCTTGACGGAGGCAATATGGAATTCCAGATGTTGGAAACGGAAACCAACGGCACCATCATCAAGGTGGTGGGCGTTGGGGGTGCAGGCGGCAATGCCGTCACGCACATGATCAGCAAAGGGGTGCAGGGCGTCGATTTCGTCGTCATGAACACCGATGCTCAAGCGCTCTCTCGCTCGCGCGCCCCGCACGTCATTCAGCTCGGCAGCACCGGGCTGGGCGCGGGTGCAAAGCCGGAGATGGGACGTGCGGCGGCGGAAGAAGCGCGCGAACGGATCGCCGATGCGCTGCGCGGCGCGCACATGGTGTTCATCACGGCCGGCATGGGCGGCGGCACGGGCACGGGCGCGGCGCCGGTGGTCGCGCAGATCGCCAAGGAGATGGGCATTCTGACCGTTGGCGTCGTGAGCAAGCCGTTCGAATTCGAAGGCGGCAAGCGCATGCGCGTGGCAGAGGCAGGTTCGCAGCAACTGGAGGATCACGTCGACTCGCTGATCGTCGTTCTGAACGACAAGCTGTTCGAGGTGATGGGCGATGACGCCGAGATGGACAAGTGCTTCCAGTGCGCGGACGACGTTCTGAACAACGCGGTCGCGGGCATTGCCGAAATCATCAATGTCGACGGTCTCGTCAATGTCGACTTCGAAGACGTGAAGACGGTGATGGGCGAGCAAGGCAAAGCGATGATGGGCACGGCCACTGTGGCCGGCGTCGATCGCGCGCGTCTTGCCGCCGAGCAGGCTGTCGCGAGCCCGCTGCTGGAAGGTGTCGATCTGTCGGGCGCACGCGGCGTGCTCGTGAACATCACGTCGAGCCGCTCGCTGCGCTTGTCGGAAACGCGCGAAGTGATGAACACGATCAAGAGCTATGCGGCTGACGACGCGACGGTCATCTTCGGCGCCGTCTACGACGACGCGATGGGCGATGCGCTGCGTGTGACAGTCGTGGCGACGGGCCTTGGCCGCACGGCTGCGAGTGCGGCGAAGAAGCAGCAAGCGGCACCGATGACGCTGCTGCGCACCGGCACCGACAACCAGCCCGTCATGCAGCACGGCTACACGCCGCAGTCGTCGCATTCGAATACGGCCGATTACGGCGCGTTCGATACGCCGGCCGTATGGCGCAACTCGCGCGAGACGGCGGCTTCGCACGTGCAGGCGCTGCAGGAGAAGGGCGTCGACACGTACGACATTCCGGCGTTCCTGCGCAAGCAGGCCGACTGAGTGCGGTAAATTTCGTCGCGCGTGCTCTGAAAGGAGCGCTGCGCCGACGAGAGGACGGCATCATGAACGGCAACGGCATCAGGCGGCTCCGTCCTGTCGGACGACCGGGCCCGGCCGGTTCCCGCAACGCTCTCGCGAAGCGGGTGGATCGGCTGTCGGCGCGTCCAAGGCCCGGCGGTGCGGCGCGAGCGAGCGCATGGGGGCGCACGCACGTGGCCGCTTCGGCCTGCGACAGGCGGGTGTGGCAGCGAGCGAGCCGGTAAACGGCGGCTTGATCGATCGCGGTAACCGAACGAAACAGATTGATACGTCTGCAGAAGCGAGCATTTCTGCCGGATGGAGTATAATTCGTGCTATGAACTAGAAAGGCCGATTGAGAATATCAATCGAAAGGACCATGTTGAAGCAACGCACCATCAAATCGATCGTCAAGACCGTCGGTATCGGCTTGCACTCAGGACGCAAGGTCGAGCTGACGCTGCGTCCCGCTGCCGCCAATACCGGTATCGTGTTTTCGCGCGTCGATTTGGCGACGCCGGTGGATATTCCTGCGTCGGCGCTCTCGATCGGCGATACGCGTCTTGCCTCGGTGCTGCAGAAGGACGGTGCTCGGGTGTCGACCGTCGAGCATTTGATGTCGGCATGCGCCGGCTTGGGCATCGATAATTTGTACGTCGAGGTCACGGCCGAAGAAATCCCGATCATGGACGGCAGCGCTTCCTCGTTCGTCTTCCTCATGCAATCGGCCGGGATCGAAGAACAAAACGCGCCGAAGAAATTCATCAAGGTGAATAAGCCCGTCGAAGTGCGCGACGGCGATAAAGTTGCGCGCCTGGATCCGTTTTTTGGCTTCAAACTCAAGTTTACGATCGATTTTCGCCATCCGGCCGTCGACAAGACGGGGCAAGCGCTCGAGGTCGATTTTGCGACGACCTCCTACGTGCGGGAAATCGCCCGCGCGCGCACGTTCGGCTTTGCACATGAAGTCGAGATGATGCGCGAGCTCGGCTTGGCGCGTGGCGGCAGCATGGACAACGCGATCGTGCTCGACGAATACCGCATTCTGAACAACGACGGTTTGCGCTACGACGACGAGTTCGTGAAGCATAAGATGCTCGATGCGATCGGCGATCTTTACGTCGTCGGCCATCCGTTGCTCGCTTCGTATACGGCCTACAAGTCGGGGCACGGTTTGAATAACGCGTTGCTGCGCGAGCTGCTCGCGCAGGAAGATGCTTACGAAGTCCTGACTTTCGACGACGCGCAGCAAGCGCCGCGCGGTTTCGGCTACGAAGCGCAGACGGCTTTTGCATGAACGCCGAAGTTTGCGCTTCGCTTAATACGTAGACGTAGGCGCACCGGCTATCGCAGATGAGCGGCTTTCGGGCCGCTCATTATTTTTTGTCGAGTGGTTTTCCGTGGCGCGCAGCCATTTGGGCGAGCGCCGCCTGCAGCGGCGATGGCGCGAGCGATCGGCTCAGCGCCTGCAGTGCCGCCGCACCGGCCGGTGTCATGCGCGCCTGCTTGGGTCCCGGCGGCTCCTCGAGCGAGCGGGGTCGGACCTTGATCGCTAGCGAGCGCACGGCCCAGCCGCGTTGCTGCAAGTCGGAGAGCAGGCGGGGCTCCAAATGTCGCAGCCGCGCGGCCAACGCGCCGTGCGCTGCAAAGAGCGTCAGTGTTCCGTCCTTAATGAATCCCGGCTCGACGTTCGTCGCCAAATAGCCGGGCAACAACTGCGCCATATCGCGCTCGAGCGCGGCAATTTGCTCGACACCGGCACGCAACGCGGCGAATGCATCGGTGCGGCCAAGCACCTCGGCAACGGCCTGTGGGCGGCGCTGCGCGGCGAACTTCGAAGACGACGAAAAGCGGCTCATGGTGCGATTGTACCCGCCGCGCGCGCGCGGGCCCTACGACACGGTACGTTAAGGCTCGCGTGCTAAAATGCTCGATTCGAATTCACACATGGAATAAGCCGCCGAGGCCCTCCGAATCCGGGTATCCGCCGTGGCCGCATAAGCCGCGCCGGCGCCTGGCCGAAGCCGCGACGCATACTCGACCCGATGACCACCGGTTTTCTCCAAAAGATCTTTGGCAGCCGCAACCAGCGTCTCGTCAAGCAGTATCAAAAGACCGTCGCGGTGATCAATGCGCTCGAGCCGCAAATCGAGCAATTGACGGACGACCAACTGCGCGCGAAAACGGACGAATTCCGCCAGCGCGTCGCGAGCGGCGAATCGCTCGACAAGCTGCTGCCCGAAGCATTCGCCGTCTGCCGCGAGGCGAGCCGCCGCGTGCTGAAAATGCGCCACTTCGACGTCCAGTTGATCGGCGGTATGGTGCTGCACTACGGCAAGATCGCGGAAATGCGCACGGGCGAGGGCAAGACGCTCGTCGCGACGCTGGCGGCTTACTTGAATGCGCTCTCGGGGCGCGGCGTGCACGTGGTGACGGTCAACGATTACCTTGCCCAGCGCGATGCCGAGTGGATGGGTCGGCTTTACAATTTCCTCGGCTTGTCGGTCGGCATCAATCTGTCGCAGATGGATCATGAGACGAAGCAGCAGGCCTATGTTGCCGACATCACGTACGGCACAAATAACGAGTTCGGCTTCGATTACCTGCGCGACAACATGGTCTACGAGACCGACGCGCGCGTACAGCGTTCGCTCAATTTCGCCATCGTCGACGAGGTGGACTCGATCCTGATCGACGAAGCGCGTACGCCGCTCATCATTTCGGGCCAAGCCGAGGATCACACCGAGTTGTACGTTCGGATGAACGCGTTGCCGCCGTTGCTCGAGCGGCAAATCGGCGAGGAGCGCGCGGACGGCACCGGCGTCGAAAAGCCCGGCGATTACACGCTCGATGAAAAAGCGCGCCAAGTGTTCCTGACGGAATCGGGCCATGAGAAGGCCGAGCGCCTGCTCGCCGAGTGGGGCTTGATCGGCGAGGGCGAGAGCCTCTACGCGGCACAGAACATCACGCTGATGCACCACGTGTATGCGGCGCTGCGTGCGCATACGCTGTTCTTCCGGGATCAGCATTATGTCGTGCAGAACGGCGAAGTCGTCATCGTTGACGAATTCACGGGCCGCCTGATGGCGGGCCGCCGCTGGTCGGACGGGCTGCATCAAGCTGTCGAAGCGAAGGAGCACGTCAAGATCCAGAGCGAGAATCAAACCCTCGCCTCGATCACGTTCCAGAACTACTTCCGCATGTACGGGAAGCTGTCCGGCATGACCGGCACGGCCGATACCGAAGCGTACGAATTCAACGAGATCTACGGGCTGGAGACGGTCGTCATCCCGACGAACCGCCCATCGAAGCGGCTCGACAAGCAAGACCAGATCTACAAGACGGCCAAGGAGCGTTACGACGCCGTCATCCGCGACATTCGCGATTGCGACGAGCGCGGTCAGCCTGTGCTCGTCGGCACGACGTCGATCGAAAACTCCGAACTGCTCTCGAATCTGCTGACCCAGGCGGGCCTGCCGCACGAGGTGCTCAACGCCAAGCAGCACGAGCGCGAAGCGGCGATCGTCGCGGAGGCCGGGCGGCCCAAGCGCATCACTATTGCGACGAACATGGCCGGCCGTGGGACCGACATCGTGTTAGGCGGCAATGCCGAGAAGCAGGCGTCGCTGCTCGAGCTCGACCCATCGATCCCCGCCGATGAAAAGGCGCGGCGCATTCAAGCGCTGTACGACGAATGGCAGACGCTGCACGATCAAGTGAAAGCCGCGGGAGGCCTGCACATCATCGGCACCGAGCGCCACGAATCGCGCCGGATCGACAATCAGCTACGCGGGCGCGCGGGCCGTCAGGGCGATCCGGGCTCCTCGCGCTTTTATTTGTCGCTCGAGGATCCGCTGCTGCGCATCTTCGCCGGCGATCGCGTGCGCTCGATCATGGACCGGCTGCGCATGCCGGAAGGCGAAGCGATCGAAGCGGGCATCGTTACGCGTTCGATCGAATCGGCGCAGCGCAAGGTGGAAGCGCGCAACTTCGATATCCGCAAGCAGTTGCTCGAATACGACGACGTCGCCAACGATCAGCGCAAGGTTATCTACCAGCAGCGCAATGAGCTGCTCGAAGCGCACGATATCACCGAGACGATCACGGCAATGCGCCATGCCGTCGTCACTGAAGTCGTGCACGAGTTCATCCCGGCCGGCAGCATCGAAGAGCAATGGAGCGCGCCCGAGCTCGAGGAAGCCCTGCGCAGGGATTGGCAGCTCGATCTCGCCGTTCAGGAAATGATCAACGAGTCGCAATCGCTCGACGCCGACGATATCCTCGACGCCGTGCTCGCCGCGGCCGACGAGGGTTACGAGGCGAAGGTCGCGCTCGTGGGCCGGGAGTCGTTCAGCGCATTCGAGCGCTCGGTCATGCTCCAGACGCTTGACCGCTGCTGGCGCGAGCATCTGGCCGCACTCGATCATTTGCGTCAGGGTATTCACTTGCGCGGCTACGCGCAGCAGAATCCGAAGCAAGAGTACAAGCGCGAGGCCTTCGAGTTGTTCGAGGCGCTGCTCAACATCGTGAAGATGGAAGTGACGCGCATCGTCATGAATGTCCAAATCCAGTCGCCGGAGCAACTCGAAGAGGCGACAGAACAGTACGAAGAGCAGGGCGACCCGCTCGAGAACGTCGAATTCCGCCACGTCGAGTTCGCCGAAGCTGCGGCCGCACCGGCGGCCGCCGGATCGCAGGATGCCGCCGTCGAAATGGTCGGCCAAGCGATGGGCCACGGCACGCATGCGTCCGCGGCCGCTGTCGCATCGGCTGCCATGGGCGGCATGCCGAAGGTGGGCCGCAACGATCCGTGTCCGTGCGGCAGCGGCAAGAAGTACAAGCAATGTCACGGTAAGCTGGCTTAACCGATTCGCGACTATGGCCGTCAATTTTCCTTCGATCGATCCCGCGCAACTTCATCCCGTCGCCGGTGTGGCCCTAGGCTACGCCGAGGCGAATATTCGTAAGCCGAACCGCAAGGACCTGCTCGTCGTTTCGATCGACGAAGGCGCGACGGTGGCGGGCGTGTTTACCGCCAACCGCTTTTGCGCCGCGCCCGTCACCGTCTGCCGAGAGCATCTCGCGAAGGTGCGCGAAGGCGGCAAGGGCATCCGCGCGCTCGTGATCAATACCGGCAATGCGAATGCGGGCACCGGCGAGCCGGGCCTCGCGCATGCGCGCGAGACCTGTGACGAATTGGCGCGCTTGGCCGGCATCTCGCCCGAGCAAGTGCTGCCGTTCTCTACGGGCGTCATTCTCGAGCCGCTTCCCATTGATCGGCTCAAGGCGGGTTTGCCTGCGGCGCTCGAGTGCCGTGCGGCCGCGCGCTGGCACGAGGCGGCCCAGGCGATCATGACGACCGATACGCTGCCTAAGGCCGCATCGGCGCAAGTGACGATCGATGGACACACGGTCACGCTGACGGGCATCAGCAAGGGCGCCGGCATGATCAAGCCGAACATGGCGACGATGCTCGGGTTTCTTGCGTTCGATGCGGCAGTCGCACAGAACGTGCTCGATACGCTCGTCAAGGATGTTGCCGACCGCTCGTTCAACTGCATCACGATAGATGGCGATACGTCGACGAACGACTCATTCATCCTGGTCGCAACGGGCAAGTCGAGCCTGCCGGCGGTCACGTCGCTCGATACACCCGCTTACGCGGCGCTGCGCGATGCCGTGATCCGACTGGCGCAGACGCTCGCCCAACTCATCGTGCGCGATGGCGAAGGTGCGACGAAGTTCATGACCGTGCAGGTGGAGGGCGGCGCGACCGAGGGCGAGTGCCGCCAGATCGCCTACGCCATCGGTCATTCGCCGCTCGTTAAGACGGCCTTTTATGCATCCGATCCCAACCTCGGCCGTATCTTGGCGGCGATTGGTTATGCGGGGATCGACGATCTCGACGTCTCGAAGATTGATCTATATCTCGGCGACGTTCACGTTGCGACGGCCGGCGGGCGGCACCCCGCTTATCGCGAAGAAGACGGCCAGCGCGTGATGAAGGAAAGCGAGATCGCGATTCGCGTCCTGCTCGGCCGCGGTTCGGCGAACGCGACGATCTGGACGTGCGACCTATCGCACGAGTACGTGTCGATCAACGCGGACTATCGTTCCTGACGCGGGGCCGGCCCGATAGACGAGCCGGCGCGCGCCTCGACTCTTCGATCGCGCCCCGCCGCTCGGCGCGGCGCATGATGCAGCAAAAATCGCCCATGGATAAGCTCGAACAGTTTTTGACCCGCGCCGAGGCGCTGCTCGGTCGTCTCGAAGGCATGCTGCCGCCTGCGGCGCCCAGCATCGACTGGTCGGCCTCGGTCGCATTTCGCTGGCGCAAGCGTCAAGGGCGCGGCTACCTGCAGCCGGTACCGGCTGTTTCCCCGATTACGCTCGCCGACTTGCAGAACATCGATCGCCAAAAGGCGCTGATCGAGCAGAACACGCAACAGTTCGTGAATAACCTGCCGGCCAACAATGTGCTGCTCACGGGGGCGCGTGGGACTGGCAAGTCGTCGCTGATCAAGGCATGCTTGAATGCCTACGCGAAAGACGGCCTGCGTCTCATCGAAGTCGACAAGGACGATTTGCACGATCTCGGAGACATCACCGAACTCATCGTGTCGCGCCCCGAGCGGTTCATCGTGTTTTGCGACGACCTCTCGTTCGAAGAAGGGGAATCGGGCTACAAGGCGTTGAAGGTCGCGCTCGACGGCTCGGTCTCGGCGCAGTCCGACAACGTGCTGATCTACGCGACATCGAACCGCCGCCATCTGCTGCCCGAGTACATGAGCGAGAACGAGACGTACAAGCATACGTCCGATGGCGAAATCCATCCGGGCGAAGTCGTCGAGGAAAAGATCTCGCTCTCCGAGCGCTTCGGATTGTGGGTGAGCTTCCATCCGTTCAAGCAGGACGATTACTTGACGATTGTCGGCCACTGGCTGCGCCATTTCGGCTGCACCGGCGAGCAAATCGCCAACGCGCGCGGCGATGCGCTCGTTTGGGCGCTCGAGCGCGGGTCGCGTTCTGGCCGCGTGGCTTGGCAATTCGCTCGCGACTGGTCGGGCCGTAGGGCAGGCGCATGAAGCAGAACGCCAACGGCATCGAGGCGGCCGACGTTTCGCCCACCGGCAGGCCCATCACCGCGGTTGCGGTCGGTGTACTCGTTCAGCCCGACGGCCGGTACCTGCTGGCGCAGCGGCCCGCGGGCAAGCCGTACGAAGGGTATTGGGAGTTTCCGGGCGGCAAGCTCGAGCCAGGAGAGACTGTCGAGGCTGCGCTCGCGCGCGAATTGCACGAGGAACTCGGCATCGTCATGACGGCATGTCATTTGTGGCACACGCTCGAGCACGACTATCCGCACGCTTACGTACGGCTTTATTTTTGCAAGGTGACCGAATGGACAGGTGAACTGCACGGCCGCGAAGGGCAGGCATTCACTTGGCAGCGTCTACCCGTGCAAGTCGCGCCGCTGCTCCCTGCCGCGATTCCTGTGCTGGATCTGCTCGCGGCCGACCGGCGTTAAGGGAACGGGACCGAATCGACTCGCATCGATGCCGATCAGTTCAGATCGCCGTGCTCATCGTCGTCCGATGGCGGCTCCTCGTCGGTGCTGCCGATCCGATACTTTTCATTCGCCCAGGCGCCCAGGTCCATCTGTTTGCATCGTTCCGAGCAGAAGGGGCGAAAGCGGTTCTCGGGCGTCCAGCGTACGTCTTTCCCGCAAGTGGGACATTTGACAACGGTAACCATTGTGTCAGCTAATCGGCGTTAGATCGCAAGCCGTCCGGACGAGTGTCGGACCGGCGGCGAATTATCGTGCACGGCGCATGCCGCGCACCGGGTCAAAGGCTGCAAAGCGTCAAATGGAACGGCACGTCGACATCGACGGCACGCGGACGCAAATCTCCGTCCTGAACCGTGAAGCGCACCCAGAGCATGTATTTATTGGCGCTTGCTTCCGGGATCACGCGCAGTTCGGGCGAGATCCGCACTTGCATCAATTGGTATGTGCGGCCCGACAACATTTGCTGATAGCTGCCCTGCATCGCCATGACTTTGGACGCTTGGCCCGACTCGCGCGCGAGCCGCAGTACGATCATCGCGGCGTCGCGCAGCGGCAGCAGCGGGGTGATCCACTTCACGATGTCTTGCCGGCGGTGATCGGGATGCGATTGCTGCCACGCATAGTACGAAGGCAGGTCGAATTCGCAGGTGCCGCCGGGAATGATCGCGCGGCTGCGGATGCTCGCCAACCATTCGTTGTCGGTGAGATGCTGGCCTGTCTTGCCTTGCATTTGTCCCAGACCGGCCAGTGTCTGCTCGATCTCGCCGAGCACGGCTTCAAGGGCGTTCTGCTCGATGCCCGGATTGCCGCGAAACGGCGCGAGTGTTTGGCGCTGCCGCTCGAGCTCCTTCATCAGATCGGACTTCAGGTCGGCTCGGCCCGTCACTTCCGCGATTTCGAACAGCGTGGTGAGTGCGACGTGGTGTTCTCTCGCGTCGTTTTGATTCAAAAAGAACGCGAAGCGCTCGAACAGATCTTCGAGGCGCAGCAGCGTGCGAATTCGCTCGTTAAACGGATACTCGTAAAGAATCAAGCGCACTCGCCCCTGGCGTCGTCGGTGATGGGATTGCAGGACATTCTAATGCCGCAGATTGTCACCCGCAATCGTAGAATTGGGCACTTTTTACTGCTTATCCGCCGAAACGAAGATTTCGAGAACGTTTGCATGCGCGATGTGTTCGGAAATCGTGCGTTCGACGTGCTTCGGGCGCGATGCACGATCTTTAGGAAGACGTCGCGCGTGCGAGCTTCCGATAGTAACTGTGCAAACGGCGTACCTCCTTTGCCAGAAGGTCGAGCGCCGCATTGTCGTTGACGATGACGTCGTCCGCCGCGGCCAGCCGCGCCTCGCGCGTGGCCTGGCGCGCGACGATCGCCAGCACCGCTTCGCGCGAGAACGCATTGCGGCGCATGACCCGTGCGATTTGTGTCTCGACGCTGCAGTCGACGACGAGCACCCGATCGACGCGCGACTTCCACGTGCCCGATTCAACGAGCAGCGGCACGACGAAGACGATGTAAGGTCCCGTCGCTGCGTTGCGCTCGCGTTCCGTCTCCGCGCGAATGAGCGGGTGAGTGATAGCTTCGAGCCGCGCCTTGGCGGCGTTGTCCGAGAACACGAGGGTTCTCATCTTGGCGCGATCGAGCGAACCGTCGGCGGCGATGAACTGCGGCCCGAACGCCTCTTCGATGAGCGGCATCGCGCTGCCGCCTGGCGCCGTGATGCGATGCGCGATGACGTCCGTATCGACGACGGCGGCTCCCTGGGCGGCGAACAGATCGGCAACGGTCGTCTTGCCGCTTCCGATGCCGCCCGTGAGCCCAACGGCGAACATAGTCTCAACCCCCGAGCAGATGGAAAATCGGCGTGCCGGCAAACAGCGTCGCAATGCCGCCGAGCGCGAGGAATGGGCCGAACGGCAGCGGCTCCCCGAGCCGCAGGCGCCCCGATGCCATGGCGATGACGCCCGCGACGGCACCGGTCACGGCAGCAATCAAGACGATCTGCGGCAGCGCAGCCCATCCGAGCCATGCGCCGAGTGCCGCGAGCAGCTTGAAGTCGCCGTAGCCCATCCCTTCGATACCGCGGGCGAAGCGGAACGCCCAATAGATGCACCACAAAAAAAGGTACCCCGCGATGGCGCCCGCAACGGCCGCATGCAGCGTTACAAAAGTATCGCCGAAATTGACGATGAGCCCTGCCCAAAGCAGCGGCAGCGTGAGCGAATCGGGCAGCAGGCGCGTTTCGGCGTCGATCGCGCTCATCGCCAGCAGCGCGGCGGTGAGGCCGAAGGCGGCGAGTCCCGTCCCCGTCGGACCGAAGGCCGCGAGCGCGCCCGCGGCCAACGCGGCGCTCGCCAGCTCGACCAGGGGGTACCGTGCGCCGATGGGCGCGCGGCAAGCCGAGCAACGGCCGCGCAACAAGACGTAGCTGATAACGGGGATGTTCTCGTAAGCGCGCAGCGAGTGGCCGCAATGCGGACACGCGCTGCGCGGCAGCCAGAGGTTGTAGCGTGCGGGGAGATGATCGATATCGGCTGCGGCCGTGTTCGTTGCCTCACTGATCTCCAAGCGCCAAGCGCGTTCGAGCATGATCGGCAGCCGGTGCGCCACCACGTTGACGAAACTGCCGATCACGAGGCCGATCGCAATTGCGAACACGAACTGCCAGGCAGGCGGCATCGCGCCGAAGGCGGCGCCGATGCCGAGAAAGATGCGCGCGAACGGATCGCTGAGGAAAGAGGCGTGCACGGATGAAGTCGTGATCATGGCCGAGTGGCGAATGGGGGGCATGCTACACCACGTTGCCGAGGTCGATAACGGGTAGATAGAGCGCGACGACGAGCGAGCCGACGGCGAGCCCCAGGACGATTACGATAATCGGTTCGACGCATGCCGAGGCGAGCGCTAATTTCTCGTCGATCTCGCGCTCGGCTAGCGCCGCGCAATCGAGCAGCATCGAATCCAGCGCGCTCGATTCTTCCGCGATGGCGAGCGGTTCGACGAGCGCCGCCGGGAAGCAGCCGACGGCGCGCATGGCGAAGGCGAGCCGTTCGCCGCGCCGCAAGCGTGCTTCGATTTGCGCATTCGCCGCATCGAATACGGCATTGCCGGTTACGTGCGAGAGTGCGCCGAGGGCGTCGGCGAGCGGCGTGCCCGCTGTTAGCAGTGTGCCTAGCGCGCGCGACCAGCGGGCCGCCGCGATCGCCCGCGCGAGCGGCCCCAGCACGGGCGTAGCAAGCAGCAATCGATCGCGTGCCGCCTGCGCACGCGGTGAGCGGCGAACGATGCGCACCCCGACCAGCGCCGCGGCGGCCAATGCGGCAAGGGATAACGGCCCCCAACGCAACAAGAGGTTCGACAGCGCCATCACCGCGCGTGTCGGACCCGGAAGTGCGGCGCCGAAGCTGTCGAAGACCTGCTGGAACGTTGGCACGACGAACGCCATCAGCGCGGCCGTGACCGCGGTGGCAAGCAGCAGTACGGCGCACGGATAGGCCAGCGCGGCGCGAAGCTGCGCGCGCTGAGCGGCCGCGCGCTCGCGGTGCTCAGAAAGGCGCGAGAGCACCTGTACGAGCGTCCCCGTGGCTTCGCCGATCGCCAAAAGCTCGCGATAAAGCCGGTCGAACTGGGCTGGGTAAGCCCCGAGGGCCGCCGCGAATCGCTCGCCTCGCTCGATGCGGCGCGCGAGGCCGCGGGCCACGCGAGGCATGGCGGCGTCGTGCTGGGCGGTTTGTGCGAGGACCTCGAGCCCCTGGACGAGCGTCAAGCCGGCGTTCAACAGATTGGCGAGCTGTCGCGTAAATGCCGTGACTTCGCGTGCGCTTGTTCGCGGCACCTTGGCAAGGCCCCGCGCCACGAGCGTTGCCGCGACGATGCCCTCTTCGCGCAGGCGCGCGCGGGCCGTTGCCGCGTCGGGCACGATGAGCCAACCGCGGCGACGCGTGCCGTTGAGTTCGACGCCGCGCCAGCGGAAGCGCCGCTCTGTAATGACGGAGTCGACGGCCCGCGAGACCCCTCGTGTCGCGTTTATCGGTGGCCGCGTCGCAGCGCTCATAGAGCGTCCGTCGCTGCGACGGCCTCGGCCAGACTCGTCACGCCTTCACGTACGCGCGCGAGCGCCGCCTCGCGCAGGGATCCGACACCCTCGGCCCTTGCTTGGCGCGCAATCGCCTGCGTAGTTGCGCCATCGCTCACGAGCTCGCATAGCGCTGGCGATGCAAGCATGACCTGATGCACACCGACGCGTCCCCGATAGCCCGCCCCATGACAAACCGAGCATCCGCGCGCCGTGTACGGCACCCACAAGGAAAGTGTCTCGGGCGCGAATCCTGCCGCGGCGAGCGCTGCCGGCGACATCGTTACAGGCTGCCGGCACTGGGTACAAAGGCGCCGCACGAGCCGCTGCGCCGTCACGAGCTTGAGCGCGGCGGCGAGGCTGTACGGCGCCGCGCCGATATCGATCAGCCGCCCGATCGCGCTGGGCGCGTCGTTCGTGTGCAGTGTCGCGAGTACGAGGTGGCCGGTCTGTGCGGCTTTGAGGGCGACGTCGGCTGTTTCGGCGTCGCGAATTTCGCCGACCATGATGACATCGGGGTCCTGTCTCAGCAGCGCCCGCAATGCCACGGCGAAAGTGAGCCCTGTCTTGTCGCGCACGCTGACCTGATTGACGCCCGCGAGTTGAATTTCCGCCGGATCTTCCACGGTACATATGTTGCGCGAGCGCTCGTTGAGTCTCTGCAAGAACGCGTAAAGCGAGCGCGTCTTGCCGCTGCCGGTGGGCCCCGTGACGAGCACGAGTCCGTGCGGCGCGCGAATGGCGGCTTCGACGAGCACGCTTTGCTGCGCATCGAAGCCGAGCGCAGCGAGCGACAAATCGGGGGGCAGCGCCTCGAGACGGCGCAGCACGAGTTTTTCACCGTGCAGCGTGGGCAGTGCGCTCACGCGATAGTCTTCGAACCTGCCCGGCGCAATGGCGAGCCGCAACCGGCCGTCTTGCGGCACCCGCCGCTCCGCGATGTCGAGGCGCGCTAGCACTTTCACGCGTGTGACCAATGCGTCGCGCAAATGCGAGGGTGGGCTTGGCATTTCATCCAGCATGCCGTCAACCCGCAGTCGAATGCGCCAGCCATCTTCGGTGGGCTCGATATGGATATCGGAAGCCGCGCGCTGCGCCGCTTGATCAAGCGTTTGCGCGAAGAGCCGGGCCGCGGGCCCGTCATCGGGCACGCCCGGCTCTGCAAGCGGAGGAAAAGTCAAAGAGGTAGACATCGAAGACCGGCATTGCGCCGCCTTGAAACGCGATCGGGCAATCATCGCCCGCGCCGCGATGGTGCGCCATTTAGCCGGTCGGCCAACGCGGCGATGTTTCGCCGCGACGCACGTACTGTTGCTAAGGCTTGGATGCGGCGTGTGCGCGCGGCTTGAATAGCTTGACGGTGCGTACGGCTTGGTCGTCGCTTTGCAGCACTTCGAGCTGCACATCGCCGATTTCCAGGCAAACGTCCCCTTCGGGGATTTCCTCCAGTGTTTCGAGAATGAGCCCGTTCAGCGTTTTCGGTCCGTCGGTGGGCAAGCCGATGTGCAGCCAGCGGTTCAGTTCGCGCAGCGGCATGCTGCCCGCCACGATGCATTCGCCGTTCTCGGTCCACCCGGTACGTGTGCCGGCGCTGCGCGGAATCGACGTCGTGAACTCGCCGATCAGCTCTTCGAGGATGTCCTCCGGTGTGACGAGGCCCTCGAGCTCGCCGTATTCGTTCACGACGAGCGCCGTCCGTTGCCGCGTTTCCTGGAAGTACTGCAGTTGCTGGAATACGGGCGTGCCCGACGGCACGAAATACGGATCGGTCAGCAACTCGCGCAGCGTCTCGCGCGTGAGTTCTTGCTTGTGCAGGGCGGCGAGCGTCTTGCGGACGTGCAGCACGCCAAGTACGCGGTCGATATCGCCTTGATAGGCGATCAGCTTATTGTGGTAGCAGGTTTCGAGCTGATGCAGGATGTCCTCGAACGGTGCGTCGAAGTCTAGCGATTCGATCCGGCGGCGCGGGATCATGACGTCGTCGACCGAGATGTTTTCGAGGTCGAATAGGTTGAGCAGGATGCTACGGTGCTTGGTCGGCATGAAGCTGCCCGATTCGAGTACGATCGCGCGCAACTCTTCGGTGGTGAGCCGCTGGTCGCGTCCGCCTTTTGTATTGATGTGCAGCACGAGCAGGATGGCGTTCGAGAATAGATTCACCAACCAGACCACCGGCTTGAGCACGCGCATCAGCGGCGCAATGATGACGCTCGCCGGCAGCGCTATCTTTTCGGGATATGTCGCGCCGACGATTTTCGGCGTGATCTCGGCGAAGACGATGATGAGGAAGGCCACGATGCCGGTCGCGATCGAGAGGACCAGGTTATCGCGCCCGAACGTACGCAGCGCAATCGAAGTCGTTAGCACCGGGACGATCGTGTTGAGGACATTGTTGCCAATGAGCACGACGCCGAGCAGTTGGTCCGTGCGGGAGAGCAGGCGCTGCGTGGTGCGGGCGCCGAACGCGCCCTTGCCGACGAGGTACTTGAGCCGATGGCGGTTGAGCGACATCATCGCTGTTTCCGAAATCGAGAAAAAGCCGGAGCAGAAAAGCAGGACGAAAACGGCGCCGATTTGCGCCCACAAGGGAATTTGTTCCACGCGTCGTGCTGATATGGCGATAAAAGGGGATGGGAAGACTATAGCAGAGCGGTGTCCGCGGTCTGTGGTGCACGCGCGCCGGTCTCAATAAGCAAGAAATGCCCCATGGCGGCCGATCGAGGCGAACTGGATAATCGTCGAGTGTCTTCGCGTAAGGGGTGATCGATGGAACATCGCTTCGCCGGTCTTTTTTCGGCGCAATCGGATGCTTACAGCGCCAGTCGCCCCACCTATGACGACGCACTTTTCGCATGGCTGGCGCAACGCACCCCGGCGACAACTCGCGCCTGGGACTGCGCTTGTGGGTCGGGACAGGCAACGCGCGATTTGGTGCGGCATTTCGAATGCGTCGTCGCCACCGATATCAGTGCCGAGCAACTCGCGCGTGCACCGGTCCTGCCCAACGTCGACTATCGATGCGAGCCCGCCGAAGCTATTTCGCTTGGCGATGCGAGCGTCGATCTGACGTTCGTCGGCCAGGCATTGCACTGGTTCGACGTCGAGCGCTTTTACGAGGAGCTCCGGCGCGTATCCAAACCGGGCGCGCTGCTGGCCGTGCTTTCGTACAACGTCTGCACGATCAGTCCCGAGCTCGATGCACTCGTTTGGCGGCTCTATCGCGATATCGTCGGGCGGTATTGGGCGGCCGAGCGTAAGCACGTCGAAACCGGATACCGAGATATACCTTTTCCGTTCGCGACGATCGAGGCGCCGGCGGCGACTTTGAGCGCGTCGTGGGACCTCGCGCGCTTGCTGGGTTATCTGAAGAGCTGGTCGGCTGTCGCGGCGTACTGCCGTGAAACGCACAAGGACCCTGTCGAGGCGATGCGCGAGGCGTTCGCGCGGGAATGGGGCGAGCCCGAGAGCCGGCGTGTCGTCGCCTGGCCGCTGACGGTCAAAGTGGGCATCGTCGCATGAAGGAGGCGGTATTCGGCCGGCACATCGGTTCGACACCCTTCGAGCAACCTTAGGCCTCGCGCGTAGGCGATTGTTAGTGCGTCGCTCGACGTCCGTGCGTCTGATTTTTGCGTTATCTGCAAGCAACTGCCGTCGCAGCGGGTAGATTCGTCGTCCGCACATCGCTGGATGTGCGCGAGCGCTTGCCTCGTTCTCACAAGCAGGCAACGGAGCGCCGATCGACTACGGAGGCAGTATGAGTGTATTGACGATGTGGGTACACGAGCGCATATTCGACGCCATGTCCAAAGCTCGCTCGTCCCCTTCGAAAAAGTCCGAATCGGCTGTCGCCGGGGCGGCGGTTTCAGCAACGAAGGACAGCATTAATTTGCGTATCGATGCACGCTCGCGTCAACTCATCGACGAAGCCGCTGCGATTCTGGGCAAAACGCGCACCGAGTTCATGATCGAAAGTGCGCGGCGCCAAGCGATCGACGTAGTGCTCGACCAGCGCGTGTTCCTGCTGGATGCCGAGCAATACGATGCGTTTGCGCACGCGCTCGATGATCCTCCCGCTCCAGGGCCGAAGCTGCGGTCGCTGCTGCGCAGGGTTCCGGCATGGGCGAAGTAGCCAATTTGCCTGCGTGCGGCATCGCCAAGCTGTCGGCACCTGTTCCGCTATCCGGTGAGCATGATCTGTCGACGTTCGACTGCGGTCAGCCGCTTCTCAATGACTGGCTACTGCAACGCGCGACCAAGAACGAGAACCGGTTCTCACGCACTTATGTAGTGGGCGAGGGCAAGCGCGTGGTGGGTTATTACTGCATTGCGGCCGGAGCGATTGCACGCATCGCTGCGCCGAATTGGATCCGGCGCAATGCACCGGCTACGATTCCCGTGTCGGTGATCGGACGCCTAGCCGTCACTCGCGAGCACGCGCGCAAGGGGCTCGGCGCAGATTTGCTCGCCGATGCATTGCGTCGTGTGGCCGTCGCATCACGCAGCATTGGCATTGGGGCCGTCGTAGTCCACGCCAAGGACGATTCGGCGAAGCGTTTCTATATGACCTGTGCGGAGTTCGTCGAGTACCCGTCCGATAGCCGAACGTTGTTTCTTCCTATCGAAACAGTGGCGGCAGCGTTCGGCTGAAAAGTGCTGATCAACGGCTGTTTCGATCGCTGGCGGGCGCGGCCTCATTCAGTGGCGCAACGCAGTACGAATCCATCTCGCCAAAACAAAAAACCGCCCAGCACGCTGGACGGTTTTGGCCTTGGTTCACAGGAAAGCACAAGGAAAATCTGGTCGGGGTGAGAGGATTCGAACCTCCGGCCTCTACGTCCCGAACGTAGCGCTCTACCAGGCTAAGCTACACCCCGAAATTTGATACTGCAGTTGATACCGCGACACTGCTTGGACTCTTACGGACTATCCGTCTCATTCAAGACTGGCGGGCCGTCGAGTAAAAACATAATTCTAGCAGGCTTTCTTTGTAAATGGAATCGGGAAGCAAAGAAATCGCCTGTGCCGCCGCCTGTGCCTCGCGCTTCGCACACTCAAGCGTGTGATCGAGTGCTCCGGAGTGCGTGATGGCCTCGAAGATCGTGTCAAAGCGGTCGGTGCCGCCCTGTTCGATGGCATCTCGCGCGAGCGTGGACTGCTCCTGGGTGCCGCGCTCGATGAGATAGATCAGCGGTAGCGTCGGCTTGCCTTCGCGCAGGTCGTCGCCCGCATTTTTTCCCATCGATTCGGCGGTGCCCGTGTAGTCGAGCCAGTCATCCATGATCTGAAATGCCGTACCGATGCGGCGCCCGAACTCGGCGGCGGCGGCCTCCGTCGGTGCATCGGCGCCGCTGATCACGGCACCCAACTGCGCCGCCGCTTCGAATAGCTTCGCAGTCTTGTAGCGGATCACCTGCATGTAGCGGGCTTCGTCGACATTGGCGTCATGCATATTCAGCAACTGCAGCACCTCGCCTTCGGAGATGATGTTCGTCGCCTCGGCAAGGATTTCCATGACGCGTATCTTGCCGATACCCACCATCATCTGGAACGAGCGCGAGTAGAGAAAATCGCCAACGAGCACGCTCGCCGCATTGCCGAACAGCGCGTTTGCAGTCTGGCGGCCGCGCCTCAGATCGGATTCGTCCACGACGTCATCGTGCAGCAGCGTGGCGGTATGGATGAACTCGACGATCGCCGCGAGCTCGTGCCGGTGGCCGGTCGAATCGCCGAGCGCACGAGCGACGAGCAGCAGCAGCGCAGGGCGCAGCCGCTTGCCTCCTGCACCGATGATGTATTCCGAGATCTGATTGATGAGCATCACCTCGGAAGCCAAACGTTGCCGAATGACGCGATTGACCTGCTCCATATCTTCCGAAATCGGAGCAAGCAGGTTGGCGGCGTTGGGGGGGGAGGTGGCGGTCGACGACATGATCAAAAAAATGGGTGGTGCCGCGGATTATAAAGGGTTATGCGGCTTTCCGAGGGGCGCTGCGGCGCCCGATGTCGCGCCGTGCACGGGCGCTGCGCCCGTCCCGTGCACGAGCACCGCGCCCGTCCGGCGGCGCAAGACTTTGACCGCGCGGCTAACCCCATGTATAATCACGCGTTTTCACGCTTCGGTGTGGGAAGAATGCAGGAAAATGCTGGAAAGAGAGGGGCGGCGAAAGCCGTCGCTAGAAGCGAAGCAGTAGGTAGGTTTGAACAATGCGTTTGAACAATGCGTTTGAAAATGCGTCACGTCAGTGGCGCGCACAGAGTGAGGTTCTCAATGTACGCGGTCATAAAAACCGGCGGCAAGCAGTATAAGGTTGCTGTCGGCGAAAAATTGAAAGTAGAACAGATACCGGCAGACATTGACGCTGAAATCACGCTCGACCAGGTTCTCGCGGTAGGCGAAGGTGAATCGATTCAGTTCGGTACGCCTCTGGTCAGTGGGGCTTCCGTCAAGGCTACCGTCGTATCGCATGGGCGGCACGCCAAAGTGACGATCTTCAAGATGCGTCGCCGGAAGCACTACCAGAAGCACGCTGGTCACCGCCAGAACTATACCGAACTGCGCATCGACGCGATCAATGCGTAAGCGCACCGGTTAAGGAGCAATCAGATGGCACACAAAAAAGCAGGCGGGTCTTCCCGCAACGGCCGCGACTCCGAGTCGAAGCGCCTCGGCGTCAAGGTGTACGGCGGCCAAGCGATCAATGCTGGCGGCATCATCGTGCGTCAACGCGGCACGCGCATGCATCCCGGTGATAACGTCGGTATCGGTAAAGACCATACGCTGTTCGCGTTGGTCGACGGCCACGTCAAGTTCACGACGAAAGGCGCCGACAAGAAGCATACGGTCATCGTCCTCCCGGCCGCGGTCTGAATCCAATCAGACACGGGATCGACACAGCAAGAAGGCCCCGCGTAGTTGGCGGGGCCTTTTTCTTCTGTGCGCGGCTTTAGCGCATCGGCATGGTGAAGGTGCGCGGCAAGCGGCAAAATATCGGGAAAACCTGGGACGGAGCGATACATGAAGTTCATTGACGAAGCGCGGATCGAAGTGATCGCCGGCGACGGCGGCGACGGCAGCGCGTCGATGCGCCGCGAGAAATTCGTTCCGTTTGGCGGTCCCGACGGCGGCGACGGCGGGCGAGGCGGCAGCGTCTATGCAGTTGCCGATCGCAACATCAATACGCTGATCGATTACCGATACGCGAAGAAACATCAGGCGCGCAACGGCGAAAACGGTCGGGGCTCCGATTGTTACGGCAAGGGCGGCGACGACGTTTACCTGCGCATGCCCGTCGGCACGATCATCAACGATCTCGACACCGGCGAGATCATCGCCGATCTGACCGAGCACGAGCAAACCGTGCTCATTGCCCAGGGCGGTCACGGCGGGCTCGGTAATCTTCATTTCAAGTCGAGCACGAACCGCGCGCCGCGCCAAAAGACCGAAGGCAAGCCCGGCGAGCGCCGCATGCTGCGCCTCGAATTGAAAGTACTGGCCGACGTCGGGCTGCTCGGCATGCCGAACGCAGGTAAGTCCACATTCATCTCGTCGGTGTCGAACGCCAAACCGAAGATTGCCGACTACCCGTTTACGACGCTCGCGCCCAATCTGGGCGTCGTGCGCGTGGGGCCGAGCAAGAGCTTTGTCATCGCCGACATTCCGGGGCTCATCGAAGGGGCGGCGGAAGGCGCGGGGCTCGGGCACCAATTCTTGCGCCACTTGCAGCGCACGGGCCTGCTGCTGCATCTCGTCGATCTCGCGCCATTCGACGAAAGCGTGGATCCCGTTGCCGAAGCGAAGGCGATCGTGGCCGAGTTGCGCAAATACGATGAAGCGCTCTACCAAAAGCCGCGCTGGCTCGTGCTCAACAAGCTCGACATGGTTGCCGAGGACGAACGCGAAGCGCGCGTGGCGGATTTCCTCGAGCGCTTCGAGTGGAAGGGGCCGGCTTTCCAGATCTCGGCGCTGACAGGGCTCGGTTGCGAGAGCCTGTGCTATGCGATCTACGATTATCTGACCGAGCACTCGGATGCTCACCGCGCCGAACGTGCGGAGGACCATGCGGCCGATGTTCGGTTCAGGGATGCGCCGCCCGCGGGTGAGAGCCCTGCGCCGGAGGTTTGACGCGCATGGGGAGCCGGCCACGGCCGGCGCCCACTGCCCGTTGGCGGTCGACGGCCGGCTAACCGGGCATACCGGTCACATAGGGAGACTTTCGCACGATGCGCTCTGTCATCGCGGATTCGAAGCGTTTGGTGGTCAAGGTGGGGTCGAGCCTCGTCACGAACGATGGGCGCGGGCTCGATCAAGTGGCGATCGGCCGCTGGGCGGCGCAGATCGCGCAATTGCGTGAGCGCGGCAAGGAGGTGGTGCTCGTGAGCTCAGGCGCGATTGCCGAGGGCATGCAGCGTCTCGGATGGGTCAAGCGCCCACGTGAAGTTGCCAAATTACAGGCGGCTGCGGCCGTCGGCCAGATGGGGCTCGCGCAAGTCTACGAAAGCCGCTTCGCCGAGTACGGCATCCGGACGGCGCAAATTCTCCTCACCCATGCCGACTTGGCAGACCGCGAACGCTACCTCAACGCTCGTTCGGCACTGCTCACACTGTTACGGTTGGGCGTCGTCCCGATCATCAACGAAAACGACACCGTCGTAACCGACGAAATCAAATTTGGCGACAACGACACGCTCGGCGCGCTGGTAGCGAACCTAATCGAGGGCGACGCGCTCATCATCCTCACGGATCAGCAGGGGTTGTTTACGGCCGACCCGCGCAAGAACCCCGCGGCGCAACTCGTGCGGGAGGCCGACGCCGGTGCATCCGATCTCGAAGCAATGGCCGGCGGCGCGGGCTCGGCGATCGGTCGCGGCGGCATGCTCACAAAGATTCTCGCCGCCAAACGCGCGGCCGGCAGCGGGGCGAACACGGTGATTGCGAGCGGTCGAGAAGCCGACGTGCTGACGAGGCTTGCCACGGGCGAGGCGATCGGCACCCAGCTCGTCGCACGCACCGCACGCCTTGCGGCGCGCAAGCAATGGATGGCCGATCACCTGCAGGTGCGCGGGCATGTGGTGATCGACGATGGGGCGGTCGAGAAGTTGACGGTGGCCGGCAAGAGTTTGCTGCCGATCGGCGTCGTCGATGTGCAGGGCGCGTTCGCGCGTGGCGAAGTGATTGCCTGCGTGAGCACCGCTGGGCGCGAGGTGGCGCGTGGACTCACGAATTACAGCAGCGCCGAAAGCAAGCTGATTTCACGCCACGCGAGCGCCGACATCGAGTCGATTCTCGGTTACATGCTCGAACCCGAGTTGATCCACCGCGACAACTTAGTGCTCATCTGACGACTTCGCGCGCGGCAGCTAGCGAGTATTAAGCGACGATTCCGTTCGATGCATGCGCATGTTCTCGAGGATCGTTTTCGCGGTGCCTGTCGGTAGCTTGTTCGCGCAAAAATAGTCCTGATAGAGCGCCGCATGGTAGGCATTGAGGTTGCCGTTTTCGATGCGCGCCCAGTCGTTGGCTACCGTGCGGTCCCAACCGTCGTGATCGGCGTTCAGCCCAGCATAGAGCCGCCACTCGTATGTTTCGCAGCGGATTCCTTCGTAATTGACGTTATGCGCGCCGCTAGGGCTCGTGATGACGACCGAGTAGCGCACGACGCCGTCGGACCCCACGGTCAGCGAGCTGGGATCGAGCGCGAAATGCAGAGGCGTGTTCTGCGAGACGTCGAACGAGAGCAGACCCGGTTCACGCGGCAGAGGCGGCAACGTCTCGACCTTGTTTTCGGCCCATTCGGAGTTCCGATCGAGCAGATACTGGAAAGAGGTGTCGTCTTTGGGGTTGGCCGGCATATGCGAGCAACCGGCTAGGATGGCGCCGCCGGCCAGGCAGGTCAGCGCAAGAACAATCGATTTCAATATGGATACCTCGATGAGCGGGCGCAAAGATTCGGAGACCCGAATGATAGCGCCCGCGCAGGCACTCGCGTGAGTGCCTGCGCGATCAATCGATCAATTGCTTGCGTCGCCCGGTCAGCCCGCGGCGGTAGTGCGTCGCGTTGCGTTGCATCGCCGAGCCGGCGTCGCGGCCGCTAATCGGGCAAGATGAAAACGGGCGACGGGCAAGGCGATACCTCCGCATTGCCGTTGGCCACGTCAATCAGGGTGCCATCGGGCATCGGCCCGTGCGCCGACGGCGAGACGCGCGGATACCGATGGCCGGGATGCGGGCCGTGCGGCTTATCCATGCGTGGCTCTGCGCGCCGCAAAAAGCGCGACAACTCGGTCAACGCCAATTGATAGACATCCCGCTTGAACTCGATCACGGCGTCGAGCGGCACCCAATACTCGTTCCAGCGCCACGCGTCGAATTCCGGGTGATCGGTGGCGCGCAGGCAGATGTCGCAGTCGCGGCCGATCATCCGAAGCAAAAACCAGATCTGTTTCTGTCCGCGGTAATGGCCGCGTACCTCGCGCTTGATGAACTTGTCGGGCACCTCATAACGCAACCAGTCGCGCGTGCGACCGATGATCTTGACGTGTTGCGGGTGCAGCCCGGTTTCTTCGTGTAACTCCCGATACATCGCTTGCAGAGGGGTTTCGCCATACTTGATGCCCCCTTGCGGAAACTGCCAGGAATGTTCACGCAGCCGCTTGCCCCAAAACACCTCGTTGTGCGCGTTCAAGAGGATGATGCCGACGTTCGGGCGAAAGCCTTCGCGATCCAGCATACAACCACCTTCGAATCCTTTAAAATTGCTTTGATTATAAACAGATAACGAGTCTTTGGCATCGGCATGCACCACAAGGGTTCGGGGTCCAGCATCGATCGTGCCTCACCCGCCGATGACTTGTCTGATGAATCGCTGGCGCGCTGTACTGGGTTATGCCTTGTCTGCACGCGGCCCTCGTTGATGTCCCGAAATCACTCGTTCCCCCTTTGGGCGGCTCCTCGAGAGCTGCCGCTTTTGGAAAATCGTTGAATGAAAGCCTCCCGTTTCTTTATCGGCACCCTGAAGGAAGCTCCGGCGGACGCGGAAGTCGTCAGCCACAAATTGATGTTGCGCGCCGGCATGATTCGCCGCGCGGCGGGCGGCATCTACAGTTATTTGCCGATCGGTCTGCGCTCGATTCGCAAGGTGGAAGCGATCGTGCGAGAGGAGATGAACCGCGCGGGCGCGCTCGAACTCTTGATGCCGTCGGTGCAGCCGGCAGAACTATGGCAGGAGTCGGGACGCTGGGAGCAGTACGGGCCCGAGCTGTTGCGCTTCAAGGATCGCAGGGAGAGCGATTTCGTCCTCGGGCCGACGCACGAGGAAGTCGTGACCGACATTGCGCGCAATCAGATCAAGAGCTATCGGCAGTTGCCCGTGAACTTCTATCAGATTCAAACGAAGTTCCGCGATGAAATCCGTCCGCGCTTCGGCGTCATGCGCGGCCGCGAATTCACGATGAAGGATGCCTACTCGTTCGACAAGGACCAAGCCGGCCTGCAAGAGTCGTATCGCAAAATGTTCGATGCCTACGTGCGCATCTTCACGCGCGTCGGGCTCCAATTCCGCGCCGTCAACGCCGATAGCGGGGCGATCGGCGGTAATCGGTCGCAGGAATTTCACGTGATCGCGGCTACGGGCGAAGACGACATCGCCTATTGCCCCGCGTCCGATTTCGCGGCCAACGTCGAAGCGGCCGAGGCATTGCCGCTTTACGCCGAACGTGCCGCACCGCGCGAGGCGATGCAAAAGACGGCTACGCCGGGCAAGGCCAAATGCGAGGCTGTCGCCGAGCTCCTGAATATTCCGCTCGAGCGCACGATCAAGTCGATCATCCTTGCGACCGACAACGAAGGCGCGGAGCCGACGATTTGGCTGTTGATGCTGCGCGGCGACCACGATCTGAACGAAGTGAAGGTAGGCAAGCTGCCTGGCCTCGCGGGCTTTCGCTTCGCGACCGAAGCCGAGATCGTCGAATGGTTCGGCACGCCGCCCGGCTACCTCGGGCCCATCGGCACGAGAAAACCTGTGAAGGTGGTGGCCGATCGCACGGTGGCGAACATGAGCGATTTCGTCGTCGGGTCCAACGAGGTCGATTACCACACGACGGGCGTGAACTGGGGCCGCGACCTGCCCGAGCCCGAGGTGGCCGATATCCGCAACGTGCGCCCCGGCGATCCTTCGCCCGACGGCAAAGGCCCGCTCGAGATCTGCCGCGGCATCGAGGTCGGCCACGTGTTCCAACTCGGCGCGAAGTACTCCGAAGCGATGGGTGCGACGTTTCTCGACGAAACCGGCAAGCCGCAGCCGATGATCATGGGCTGCTACGGCATCGGGATCACGCGCATTCTCGGCGCGGCCATCGAGCAGAACTTCGACGAGCGCGGCATCATTTGGCCCGAGGCGATTGCGCCGTTCGAAGTCGTGCTCTGCCCGATGGGCTACGAACGCAGCGAGAGCGTGCGCGCCGAAACCGACAAGCTCTATGCGCAACTGTCGGAAGCCGGTATCGACGTGATCCTCGACGATCGCGGCGAGCGACCCGGCGTCATGTTTGCCGATTGGGAACTGATCGGGGTGCCGCACCGCCTCGTCATCGGCGAGCGCGGGCTCAAAGAAGGGAAGGTCGAATATCAGGGCCGCCGCGACACCGAGGCGACGCTGCTGCCGATGGGGGAGGCCGCCGCCTTCGCGATCGAGAAGATCCGCGCCGCGCTGGCGCATCCCGAGCTGGCGGGCTGAGGTCGTTTATCGGGCCGCTGCCCGAGCGGCCCGTCGATCCGTCGATGAAAGATCCCGCCGGTGCGAGGGACGCGCCGCTAGCTTGGCGCGCTCGCCGGCGGGATTACGCGCCTTCGGTCAGCGCGCGGATCGAAGGCAGATTGCGCCAGTAGCCCTTCGCGTCCATGCCGCAGCCGAACACATAGCGGTCGGGAACTTCGAAACCGCAGAAATCCGGGCGTAGCGGCTTGGGTTTTGCGATTCGTTTTTCGCACAGCACCGCGCTTAGGAAACGCTTGGCGCCCATCGCGAGAATGCGGTCGCGGATCGCGGCCATCGTTTCGCCCTCGTCGAGGATGTCGTCGAGCACGAGCACGACCCGGTCCTTCACCGATTCGGCCGGTGCGACGCGCCATTGCATGTCGGCGCTGCCTTGCGTCGTATTGCGGTAGCGCGTCAGATGAATGTAATCGAACTCGAGCGGGAACTCGAGATGCGGCAGCAGCATGCCGGTGAAGACGGCTGCTCCGCCCATCACCGATAGCAGTAGCGGGAACTCTTCGCTGATTTGCGCGCGGATCGCGGCGGCCATGCGTGCTATCGACGTATCGACATCGAGGGCCGAGACGATTTCCTCGGAGTGCTGAAAAATGTGGAGGGCTTCTTCGCGGGTCATGGCATTCGGCGAGCGGTAACTGTATACATAGTATGAAGCGGCGCGCCGACGGGCGCACCGCATGAACCCGTGTGCTTATCGCATGCCCGGAAGCATGCCTTTCATGCCGCGCATCATCTTTTGCATGTTGCCGCCTTTGAGCTTTTTCATCATCGTGCGCATCTGCTCGTACTGATTGAGCATCCGGTTCACCTCCTGCACCTGCACGCCCGCGCCCGCTGCGATGCGGCGCTTGCGCGTCGCCTTGATGAGCTCGGGCTTCGCACGCTCGGCTGGTGTCATCGAATTGATGATGCCCTCCATGCGCCGCATCTGCTTTTCGGCTTGGCTCATATCGGCACCGGCCGCCGCCTGCTGAAATTGCGCGGGCAGCTTGTCCATCAAGGTAGACAGGCCGCCCATGTTCTTCATCTGCGAAAGCTGCGCGCGAAAATCGTTCAGATCGAAGTCGCCGCCTTTCTTCACTTTGTCGGCGAGCTTTTGCGCAGCCTTGACGTCGACGTTGCGCTGCGCTTCTTCGACGAGCGCGAGAATGTCGCCCATGCCGAGGATACGGTTCGCCATCCGCTCCGGGTAGAACACCTCGAGCCCGTCGAGCTTCTCGGCCACACCGACGAACTTGATCGGTTTGCCGGTCACATGGCGCACCGACAGTGCCGCACCGCCTCGCGAATCGCCGTCGAGCTTCGTGAGCACGACGCCCGTCAGCGGCAGTGCGTCGTTGAACGCCTTGGCCGTGTTAACCGCGTCCTGACCGAGCATGGCGTCGACGACGAACAGCGTTTCGACCGGATTCACGGCGGCGTGCAGCGCGGCGATCTCCTGCATCATCGGTTCGTCGATGCCGAGACGGCCGGCCGTATCGACAATGAGCACGTCGTGGTAGTGGCGCTTGGCCCAATCGAGCGCGGCGAGCGCGATGTCGACGGGCTTTTGATTCGGCTCGGAAGGGAAGAAATCCGCGCCGACTTGCTCCGTTACCGTCTTGAGCTGCGCGATGGCGGCTGGGCGGTAGACGTCGCAGGAGACGGTCAGTACCTTCTTCTTGAGCTTTTCGCGCAAGAGCTTAGCGAGCTTGCCGGAAGTGGTCGTCTTGCCGGCGCCCTGCAGGCCGGCCATCAGGATGACGGCGGGCGGCGTGACGGCAAGGTTCAGTTCAGCAGCGCGGCCTTCGTAGTCGCCGCCGATCACGGCCGTCAGCTCGCGCTGCACGGCCGCGACAAGCGCTTGGCCCGGAGACAAGCTCTGCAATACTTCTTCGCCGAGCGCCTTTTCCTTGACCTTGGCGACGAAGTCGCGCACGACCGGCAGCGCCACATCGGCCTCGAGCAGCGCGAGGCGCACTTCGCGCAGCATGTCTTGCGTGTTGGCTTCGGTGAGGCGAGCTTCGCCGCGCAGCGTCTTGACGACGCGCGCCATCCGTTGGGTGAGTGTGTCGAGCATGGGGAGCGATTAGGCACAGCGGCCGCCGCGCGCCGAACGCGCGAGCGCGGCGGGCGAAGCAGCCTGGTGTAAACTTGGAACATGGATATTGTACTGTATGCCCTCACCGCGCTCCTTTATGGCGGCTTGGCCGTGGCCGGCTGGCGTGCGCACCGGTACGAGAGCGCGCCGTCGATGCTCTCGAGCGTGCCGCCCATGCCCGTACCGGCAAGCGCGCCGCCCGGAGGCAGCACGCGTGTCGGCCGCGCGTTTTTGTTCGTGGCGCTCGTCGTCCACGGGCTGCTGCTGCATACGACAATCTTCCCGCGCGATGCGATGGTGTTCGGCTTCGCGTTCGCGCTGTCGGCCATGTTCTGGCTCGGCGCCTGCATTTACTGGATCGAAAGCTTTTTCTTCCCGCTCGAGAGCCTAGGGCTGCTCGTGCTGCCGCTGGTATGCGGGGCGTCGCTACTGCCGCTCGCGTTCGGCGGTGTGCATGTGCTCCCGTACGCGGCCGCGCCGCTGTTCAAGATGCACTTCATCATCGCGAACATCGCCTACGGGCTGTTCGCGATCGCCGCGCTGCATGCCGTGCTGATGCTGTTTGCCGAGCGCCGCTTACATACGCTGCGCAGCGCGCTCGAGCGCAACGGCGGCAGTTGGCTGGCGGGTTGGCTCGATGCGCTGCCCCCGCTCATGACGCTCGAGAAGCTGCTGTTTCGCCTGATCGGGGCGGGTTTCGTTTTGCTGACGCTCACGCTCATATCGGGCGTGCTCTTCAGCGAGCAGTTGCTGGGGCGTCCGCTGACGTTCGATCACAAGACCGTCTTCGCGGTGTTGTCGTGGCTCATGTTCGGCGCACTGCTTGCGGCCCGCCAGGTGTCGGGTTGGCGCGGGCGGGCGGCGCTGCGCTGGGTGCTCGCATCGTTCGTGGCCTTGCTGCTTGCCTATGTAGGCAGCCGCTTCGTGTTCGAAGTGCTGCTGCACCGTCCCGTGGTTTGATTCTCATGCGACAGATCTTGCTTCTCGTCGTTTTTGTGCTGGCCGCCCGCTGGCTGGTCAGGATCATGCGTGCCGCCCAAATGCAAGCCTCGATGCGCGGCGCGTCCCGTACCGGGGCGGCTGGCGGCGCGCGGCCCGAACAGGCACACGGGCCGCGGCAGCTTGCCGAGCCGATGGTGCGCTGCGCCGTTTGCGGCGTGCATGCGCCCAAGAGCGATTCGATCGCTGCCGGAGGGGGTTACTTCTGCAGCGCCGAACACGCGCAACGCTACGCGGCGCGTGCGAGCGGCCGCGAGGGACGATGAGCGCAACGCCGCCGCTCGCCGTCGGCGACGACGGCTGGGTACGCGATGCGTGCGTCCTGCCGTCGCCGAATTTCGAGGCGCGGCCTGTCGGCGCCGTGCCGACGCTGATCGTCATTCACAACATCAGCCTGCCGCCCGGCGAATTCGGCGGCGGGGCCATCGCCGATCTCTTCCTCAATCGTCTCGATTGCGACGCGCATCCTTACTTCGATGCGCACCTGCGCGGCCTGCGCGTTTCCTCGCACTTCGTGATTCGGCGCGACGGTGCGCTCGAGCAGTTCGTGTCGTGCGAAGCGCGCGCATGGCATGCGGGCGTCTCAAGCTTCTTCGGACGCGAGCGTTGCAACGATTTCTCGATTGGCGTCGAGCTCGAAGGGGCCGACGCGCAAATCTTCGAGTCGGCGCAGTACGCGACCCTCGCCTCGCTCGTCGCGGCGCTCGGGTTGCGTTATCCGATCGAGGCTATCGCCGGCCATTCGGACATCGCGCCGGGCCGCAAGACCGATCCCGGCCCGCATTTCGACTGGGTGCGTCTACAGCGCGACACTGCGCTGGCCGATCGGTATTTCCCCTACCGACGAGGCTAGCGGCCGCGCCCTCTGGGCGTCTACGCTGCCACCGCAAAGCCGCGCGCCGGCTGCGTTTCGGTCTGGTCCTTGCCCCGGCTCCGTTAATTAAAAGTCAAGCGCTTGGGCTCAAATAAACCGTTTTGACTTGGTCGGTCGGTCCACTATACTTGGTAGCAAGACGACAAAATTTCACTAGATATTGTGTCGACACGCCAGGGCGTCCGAGCAACGCGGCGCCCGCGGAAACCGCAAAAAGCGGCGCGTAAATCATGCGAGTCGAACGCCGGGTAATGCTCGGCGTTCGGCCTTCGGGGGATCTTTCTCTCCCGCCCCTCATCGTTCGCGCTCGGGGTGGCGCGGCGGTTGTTCCAATCCGCGGTTTGACCGCACATCCAAGATCAGGAGCTTTGCACATGCAAACGACCGACAACATGACGAGCCAGCACGAAGGCGCGCAAGCCGGACGCGCCGGCGCTCAGGGTGCCTATGCGCAGCCGCTGGCGCCGCAGGCGACCTTCGCGGATTACAAAGTAATCCGCCGTAATGGCAGCGTCGTGTCGTTCGAGCCGTCCAAAATCGCGATCGCCGTCACGAAGGCGTTCCTGGCCGTCAACGGCGGGCAAGGCGCGGCATCGGCACGCGTGCGCGAGCTCGTCGAGCAGCTCACGCAAAGCGTCGTGCGCGCACTCGTGCGTAGTCGCCCGAACGGCGGCACGTTCCATATCGAAGACATTCAAGACCAGGTCGAGCTCGCGCTGATGCGCGGCGGCGAGCACAACGTCGCGCGTGCTTACGTCCTCTATCGCGAAAAACGCACTCAAGAGCGCGGTCAGGAGCAGGAAGCCGCCGTCGCGCCGTCCTCGGGTCTGAACGTCGTCGACAACGGCGTAACGCGCCCGCTCGATATGCAAGCGCTGCATGCGCTGATCGCGTCGGCTTGCGAGAAGCTCGGCGATGCCGTGAGCCCCGAGCCGATCGTGGCCGAGACGGTCAAGAATCTTTACGACGGCGTGCCGTTGACGCAGGTGTACGACTCGGCGATTCTCGCGGCGCGTACGATGATCGAAAAGGATCCGGCCTACAGCCAAGTGACGGCCCGCATCCTGCTGCATACGATCCGCCGCGAAATTCTCGGTGAAGAAGTGGCGCAAGGCGAGATGAGCGAGCGTTACGTCGAATACTTCCCGCAATTCATCAAGCGCGGCGTCGAAGCGGAATTGCTCGACGAGAAGCTGCTGCACTTCGATATGAAGCGTCTAGGGGCCGCGCTCGACGCGAGCCGCGATCTGCAATTCGGCTACCTCGGTCTGCAGACCCTATACGACCGCTACTTCCTGCACATCGAAGGTACGCGCATCGAAATGCCGCAGGCATTCTTTATGCGTGTCGCTATGGGTCTCGCTTTGAACGAAATCGACCGCGAAGCGCGGGCGATCGAGTTCTACAACGTGCTTTCGACGTTCGACTTCATGAGCTCGACCCCGACGCTCTTCAATTCAGGCACGCGCCGCTCGCAGTTGTCGTCCTGTTATCTGACGACGGTGGCCGACGATCTCGATGGCATCTACGAAGCGCTGAAGGAAAACGCGCTGCTCTCGAAGTTCGCGGGCGGCCTCGGCAACGACTGGACGCGCGTGCGTGCCCTCGGCTCGCACATCAAGGGCACCAACGGCAAGTCGCAAGGCGTCGTGCCGTTCCTGAAGGTGGTCAACGACACAGCCGTCGCCGTCAATCAAGGCGGCAAGCGCAAGGGCGCTGTCTGCGCCTACCTCGAAACGTGGCACCTCGATATCGAGGAGTTCCTGGAACTGCGCAAGAACACCGGCGACGACCGCCGCCGCACGCACGACATGAACACGGCGAACTGGATTCCCGACCTGTTTATGAAGCGTGTGATGCAAGGCGGCGACTGGACGCTGTTCTCGCCGTCGACCTGCCCCGATCTGCACGATAAGTTCGGCGCCGACTTCGAGAAGGCTTACACGGCCTATGAAGAGAAGGTCGGGCGCGGCGAGATCAAGCTCTTCAAGAAGATTCCGGCCGCCCAGCTCTGGCGCAAGATGCTCGGCATGCTGTTCGAGACGGGTCACCCCTGGATCACGTTCAAGGATCCGTGCAACCTGCGCTCGCCGCAGCAACATGTGGGCGTCGTCCATTCGTCGAATCTGTGCACCGAGATCACGCTGAACACGAGCGATACCGAGATCGCCGTCTGCAACCTGGGTTCGGTGAATCTCGTCGCGCACCTGGTTAAGCAGGCCGACGGCAGCTACGCGCTCGATCACGACAAGCTCAAGCGCACGGTCAGCGTGGCGATGCGCATGCTCGACAACGTGATCGACATCAACTACTACGCCGTGCCCAAGGCGCGCAACTCGAACCTGAAGCACCGCCCGGTTGGTATGGGCATCATGGGCTTCCAGGACTGCCTGCACCTGCTGCGCGTGCCTTATGCGTCCGATCAAGCGGTCGAGTTCGCCGATCGCTCGATGGAAGCGGTCTGCTACTACGCCTACTACGCGTCGACGGAACTCTCCGAGGAGCGCGGCCGGTATTCGAGCTACCGTGGCTCGCTGTGGGACCGAGGCATCCTCCCCCAAGACACGCTCAAGCTCTTGGAGGAAGCCCGCGGCGGCTACGTGGAAGTCGACACGAGCGAGACGATGGACTGGGCGACGCTGCGCTCGCGCATTGCCACGCACGGCATGCGCAACTCGAACTGCGTGGCGATCGCGCCCACGGCCACGATCTCGAACATCATCGGCGTGTCGGCCTGTATCGAGCCGACGTTCCAGAATCTGTACGTGAAGTCGAATCTGTCCGGCGAATTTACGGTGGTGAACGACTACCTCGTGCGCGACTTGAAGGCGCGTGGCCTATGGGACGAGGTGATGGTTGCCGATCTCAAGTACTTCGACGGCACGCTCTCGCGCATCGACCGCGTGCCGGCCGACCTGCGCGCGATTTATGCGACGGCGTTCGAAGTCGATCCGAAGTGGCTCGTCGAAGCGGCCTCGCGCCGCCAGAAGTGGATCGACCAGGCGCAGTCGTTGAACATCTACATGGGGGGCGCATCGGGCAAGAAGCTCGATGAGGTCTACAAGCTCGCTTGGGTGCGCGGCCTGAAGACGACCTACTATCTGCGCACGATGGCGGCTACGCACGTCGAGAAGTCGACGGTCGCGCATGGCGCGCTCAACGCGGTGCCCGGCGGCTCGAGCGGCGGTGCGGCAGGCGGCTTCGGTGCGGAGGGGGGGGCGATGGGCGGCGGCGCGAGTTCGCCGATGGGCGGATTGAACGCGGCATCGGCCGCGGTCGATGCGCTAGAGCCCGACGGTCCCGCCTGCATGCTGCGTCCGGGCGATCCGGGTTTCGACGAATGCGAGGCTTGCCAGTAACGGCTTTGCTCGAATGCCTCGAATGCCGGCGCGGCTGAGTGGCTGCTGCGCCGGCGTCGCCCAGCGAGGGCGTGCGATGAAGAAGAACGACGAATACGAGCGCGCGCCCCGAACGAAGCGCAACGAAGCGCAACGAGCGCCGCGATGCATCGAACGACATCGAGCATCGACATTGCGAGGTTGGGGCGGGGGTAGGTAGGACGACGAAGAAGACGACGAAGCGTCGTCGATCGATGGTCAGCGTGAGCCCTTTTCGACGAGAAGACATCGCATCGAGAAGGCCCTTCACGAGTCATCGACGATCTCGCGCATGCGATGCGACGAACAAAGTGTTGTATCGAGGTCGCAGCGCGAATCGAAAAACAGGGATTTTCACGAGCGAACCCTTTTATCGCTCGTGAAAAGATGGTACAAACCGATCTAAATTGATGGTGAGAATTTATGCTCAACTGGGAAGACGAGACGACTGCCGTAACTCCCGCGAGCGGTTCGCAACGGAATGCGTTGCGCAACCCCGCAGGGCAGGCCGTCGGAACGCAAGCAGCGACGCGCGACGCGACGCAAGCTCCGTTGGCGCAAAACATCTTCGCGGACGACGTCGCCGTCGCTCCGTATGCGGCTCCTGCCGAATCTGCCGCCGTCTCCGAGGCGCGCGTGAACGTTGCCGACAAGCGGATCATCAACGGCCGCACCGACGTCAACCAACTCGTGCCGTTCAAGTACAAGTGGGCGTGGGAGAAGTATCTCGCCGGCTGCGCGAACCACTGGATGCCGCAGGAAATCAACATGTCGCGCGACATCGCACTTTGGAAGGACCCGAACGGGCTGACCGAAGACGAGCGCCGTGTCGTCAAACGCAACCTTGGCTTCTTCGTGACGGCCGACTCGCTCGCCGCGAACAACATCGTGCTCGGCACGTACCGGCATATCACGGCGCCCGAGTGCCGCCAGTTCCTGCTGCGCCAGGCATTCGAAGAGGCGATCCACACGCACGCCTATCAGTACATCGTCGAATCGCTGGGCTTGGATGAAGGCGAGATTTTCAACGCCTATCACGAGGTCTCTTCGATCCGCGACAAGGACGAGTTCCTGATCCCGTTCATTCACACGCTGACCGATCCGGCTTTCAAGACGGGCACGCTCGAGGCCGACCAGAAGCTGCTCAAGTCGCTGATCGTGTTTGCCTGCGTCATGGAAGGCTTGTTCTTCTATGTCGGGTTTACGCAAATTCTCGCGCTTGGCCGCCAGAACAAGATGACGGGCGCGGCGGAGCAGTACCAATACATCCTGCGCGACGAGTCGATGCACTGCAATTTCGGCATCGACCTCATCAACCAGATCAAGCTCGAGAACCCGCACCTTTGGACGCGTGAATTCCGTGAAGAGATTCGCGAGATCTTCAAGCACGCGGTCGAACTCGAGTACCGCTACGCCGAGGACACGATGCCGCGCGGCGTGCTGGGATTGAACGCGTCGATGTTCAAGAGCTACCTGCGCTTCATCTGCAACCGGCGTTGCCAGCAGATTGGCCTCGATCCGCTGTTCCCGAACGAGGAGAACCCGTTCCCGTGGATGAGCGAGATGATCGACCTGAAGAAGGAACGCAACTTCTTCGAGACGCGAGTCATTGAATACCAAACTGGTGGCGCGCTGTCCTGGGAATGACATGTGCTCCGCTGCAATGAACGATGATGGGGTGCCGCCGCGGGAAGCCGCGGCGCAAATGGTAAGGAGCAAGAACGCCTAATGCAAAGCGTGCCCGACGGCGCGGCCGTCGACAAACATGAGAGGCACTTTGCGAACCCTTCGGTGGGATGGGCGAACTACCCCCTGAAAAAGCCGGCGGCATGGCCGCCCGCTTGTCACAAGCGAATATCGGGCTGCGCGAGCGCAAGGCGCTCGCCTGCCGACTCGATCCGGCGTGCTGTGCCTTCGGGCACGGCACGCCGTACCGCATTCATTAGCGTAAGCGCTAGGTTTTTGCGTACGCCGATGAATAGCCCGCTTCGCAGCGCGCGCCGTCGCCGGCGCGCAGCGGGAAGCGGGTTTGAAGAAGGGTGTAGTTCGAAACTGACTCATTCTCAAACCTGAAGGAGAAACACAATGGCAACTGCCAAGAAGAAACCCGCCGCTAAGAAAGCCGCGCCGGCGAAGAAGGTCGCAGCCAAGAAAGTCGCAGTGAAGAAGGTTGCTGCGAAGAAGGCGGCTCCGGCGAAGAAGGTCGCAGCCAAGAAAGTCGCGGTGAAGAAGGTTGCTGCGAAGAAGGCGGCGCCGGCCAAGAAGGCAGCGGTGAAGAAGGTTGCTGCGAAGAAGGCGGCACCGGCCAAGAAGGCGGCGGTGAAGAAGGTTGCTGCGAAGAAGGCGGCACCGGCCAAGAAAGCGGCGGTGAAGAAGGTTGCTGCAAAGAAGGCAGCACCGGCCAAAAAGGCGGCGCCCGCGAAGAAGGCTGCGGCCAAGAAAGCCGCTCCCGCTAAGAAGGCTGCGCCTGCGAAGAAGGCTGCCGCGAAGAAGGCCGCGCCTGCGAAAAAGGCCGCTCCCGCGAAGAAGGCTGCCGCTCCTGCGAAAAAGGCCGCTCCCGCCAAGAAGGCTGCCGCACCTGCTAAGAAGGCTGCCCCCGCGAAGAAGGCAACGGCCAAGAAGGCTGCGCCTGCCGCTTCCGCTTCGCCTGCCCCTGCGGCCGCTTCGACGGCGCCTGCCTCGACGGTGAAGACCGCACTGAACCCGGCCGCTGCATGGCCGTTCCCGACCGGCAGCCGTCCGTAATAGGACGGGTGACGAGCGCAGCGAATCGCGCTCGATCGGAAGCCGACAAAAAACCCCGCACCGCCGGCTCGCCGGCGTGCGGGGTTTTTACATACTACGACTACGCACGGCGACGCGCGTATGGCCGAACGCGGCGCGCAATGCGTTGCGGCGTGTTAGTGCGTGACGCGCGTCACGCCGGCGCTCGAGAGCAGGCGTACACGATCGCCAGCCTGGAAGATCTCCCCGGTTGCCGACTGCGTGATCGCGCGCAGATCGCCGTTATCAAGCCGCACCGTGATCTCGAGGCCCGCACGCTTCGCTACGCCGTTCTCGACCGCATTCCCGGCCACGGCGCCCGCGATGCCGCCGATAATGGCCGTCGCGATCGATCCTCGCCCTCCGCCGATCGCGCTGCCCGCGACGGCCCCGAGTGCACCGCCGCCGAGGGCGCCGAGCCCGCTCGGCTGCCCATCGTTCGACGAGATCGTTACCGCGCGTACGCTCTCGACGGTGCCGAAGCGAACCGTCGATTCGCGCTGGGCTTGGCCCGCCGTATAGACGTTAGGCGAGCTGCTGTTATAAGCGCACCCCGTCATCCCCAGCGATGCAGCAAGCACCATGGCGAGCATGACACGAGCCGATGTTTTCATTTTCTGTTGCTCCACTAAAGTAAGACCGCAGGGTATCGGGCTATAGGCTATAGCCGTGGACCTGCTTGAACCGTTGGTCGATTTCTTCACGGGTGGGCGCATACGTCTGCGGACCCGGCTGCTCGATTTTCAGCGAGCCCATGAGGCTTGCCAAGCGGCCCGTCGTGGCCCAGTCGAGCCCGTGTTCGATACCGTAGAGCAGCCCGCCGCGGAACGCGTCGCCACAACCGGTCGGGTCGACGATCGTCGAGGCGGGTACGACGGGAATCTCCTCGCACCGGCCGCCGTGATGAATATGCGAGCCTTGCTCGCCGCGCGTCACGATCAACGCTTGCACGCGCTCGGCAATCTCCCCAAGCGACCAGCCCGTCTTGTTACTGACGAGACTCGCCTCGTAATCGTTGACTGCTACGTAAGTGGCGAGTTCAATGGCGCGCTTGAGCGCCTCGCCCGTGAAGAGCGGCAGGCCTTGGCCCGGATCGAAGATGAACGGCACGCCGGCGCCGGCGAGCTTCTCCGTATGCTGCACCATGCCCTCGTAGCCGTCGGGTGCGACGATCGCGAGCTTGATGTCCTCGGCTTGATCGGCTTGGTTCAAATGCGCTTGCATCATTGCGCCCGGGTGAAACGCGGCGATCTGGTTGTTGTCCAGATCGGTCGTGATCATCGCCTGCGCCGTGTAAGTGCCCGGCACCACGCGCACGTGGTCGAGCGAGAGCCCGAGGCTCTTGATGCGGTCGAGATAAAGCTGCCCGTCGATTTCGCCAAGCGTCGCCATGATGCGCGCGTCGCCGCCGAGCAGGTTCAGCGAGTAAGCGATGTTGCCGGCGCAGCCGCCGAATTCGCGGCGCATCGTCGGGACGAGAAAGCTCACGTTCAGAATATGGACCTGCTCGGGCAGGATGTGCTCGCGAAAGCGCCCCTGGAAGGTCATGATGTTGTCGTAAGCGAGCGAGCCGCAGATCAGCGTAGCCAAGGCATTGTTTCCTATGCGTGTTGTGTTTAGCAATTGCTATGAAAAAGGGCGCGCCATACGAAAACGCCGCGCGGGCAGCGCGGCGTGCTTCGGCCAATGGCGGGCGCGTCTTACTTGAGCGCGCTTAGGGCCGCGTCGTAATTCGGCTCGTTCTTGATCTCGCCGACGAGTTCCGCATGCACGACCTTATCGTTCTCGTCGACGACGACCACGGCCCGCGCCGTGAGACCGGTCAGCGGGCCCGACTGGACGTCGACGCCGTAGGCTTGCGCGAACTCGTGGCCGCGGAACGTCGACGCCGTCACGACGTTTTCGATGCCCTCGGTCGTACAAAAGCGCGTCGCGGCGAACGGCAGATCGCCCGAGACGACGATGACAACCGAATTTTCCAGCTTGGCGGCCGCCTCATTGAACTTGCGTGTCGACGTGGCACACGTCGGCGTATCGAGGCTCGGGACGATGTTGAGCACTTTGCGCTTGCCGGCGAAATCGGCGAGCGTCACCGGCTTAAGGTCCTTGCCGACGAGCGAGAACTCAGGTGCCTTTTGGCCGACCGACGGAAACGCGCCGCCGACTTCGATCGGGTTACCGCCCAGCGTGACTTGACTCATGTTTAGCTCCGGATATTCGTTACGGGTTATCGCAAGTGCGAAGGGAGGGAAAGCGTGCCCGCGTTGTGCACGCCCCTGTTTTGCGCTACGGATAAAAGATCTGAACGCGGAAGTTCGTTGCGATCGCGTTGCCGCTGTCGAGCCGCACGATCATCGTCTGAGTGGTATGCGCCGGTAGCCCGCCGGCGACTGTGGTGCCCGGCGGCAAATAATCTTGCGGCCATAGGATGCGGCGGATGGCGATGTCGTTCTTACTGTCGAACAGGGTCAAGTCGATCGCCGGGTAGGCGAGCGCGATGCCGTAGCGGTTGCGCAGCGGGACGCGCAGCTCAAGCCGGTGCGGCCCGTCGATCTGGCGCAGATCGGATGCCTCGACTTGCAGCCCGTCGATGTCGCGCGGCGGCAAGACCTGGCAGCCGAGTTGAGTGCAAACGCGAGCGAACAGCGCTTGCGAGTCGGGCCAGTAGACCATGACGGCTTCGCGGCGCCACCAGGCGAGTTGCGCGATGAGCACGACGATGAGCGCCAGCGCAACGATGCCGCCGACGAGATACCCGAGCGTGCGCCTTGGCGATCTGGCGCGCGTTTCGCGCGTCACGGCGAAATGGCGTTGGTGCTCGCTCGACGTAGGCGGCTCCGCGAAGAGGGGCGGCGCGCCCGCCGCGCGCGGGCGCGGGTCGTCGGACGTGGCGCCGAAACGCGGCTCGACTTGCGCTTCTTCTTCGGCTTGGGCTTGCCGCCTTGCCCGCAGATGCGGTTCGAGGTGCGGCTCGCCTTCGACCCTTTCGGTTTCTTCGGGCGCGCCGCCCCGTGGCGCCAATTCAGGCTCGGTTCGCGTTCGAGGCCGCGCGGGCGCGCCGCCGAAACTCGGCTCTGCGGCGGCCTCGGAGCGCATGCCGCCCCTCAAGTGCGGCTCGTCGTCGTGCCAGTGCGACGACCAGTCCGCCTCTCTGGCTGATGGCGTGCGTTCGTCTCCGGCCGGTTCGACGGACTCGGACGGCGGTTCGGCTTCGGACTCGGACGGCGGTTCGGCGCCAGGCTCAGATAGCGATTCGACTTTCGACTCGGACAGCGGTTCGTCCTCGCCCCCTAGCTGCGGCTCGCGCGGTTCGGCTTCGCGCGAAGACATTCCCTCGGGCGCGAAGACGGGTGCGATGAGAGGCGGCACCTCCGCGCTTATCGGCGGTTCGGCGAAATCCGGTGCGCCGTGGGCGCTCGATTCCATTTCAGCCGAGGCGGGCCAGGTTTCCGGGCCCGCGCCCGGCGCAGGCTCGCGATGTTCGTCGCGCGGATCCGCCTCGCCGTCAGTGTCGAGGGACGCCGCAGCCGGCGCGCTCTCCTGCAAGGCGTTGTGCGTGCCGGCATGCGGGTCGAGCAGATTGCTGCGAGCATCGAAGACTTGATGGCAGTGTCCGCAGCGCGCGAACCCGCCCGAGCGTGCAAGCATCGCTTCCTGCAAGCGGAAAACCGTTTCGCAGTGGGGACAGCGTGTGACTAGAACCATAGTGAGCGGAAAGACCGGCGTCAAAGGCCGGTGCATCGATCGATAGGCGCTATTCTAATGGTTTCCCGCGGGGTGTTCGGCAGCGCGCTTCACGCCGGCCAAGCAGACCCATCCTTCGTGCTCGCGCCACACGCCGATATCGATCCACGGCCGATAGGCGTGAGCCACTTCATCGGCTTGCCGAGCCAGCACGCCCGACAGCGCGATGCGTCCCCCGGCTTTCACCTTGGCGCACAGCATAGACGCCATCAGCTTGAGCGGATTCGACAAGATGTTCGCGACGACGATGTCGAATTGTCCGTCGGGGCAATCGTCGGGCAGCGCATAGGTCACGTTCGCGCTGTTGCGCTCGCTATTGAGCCGCGCTGATTCCACGGCTTGAGGATCGATGTCGACGCCGACGACAGGCGCGGCGCCGCACTTACTTGCGAGGATTGCGAGAATGCCGGAACCGCAGCCGTAATCGAGCAGCGATTGCCCCGGCGCAACGGATTCTTCGAGCCATTCCATGCACAGCCGTGTGGTGGGATGGCTGCCCGTGCCGAAAGCGAGACCGGGATCGAGTTCGAGAATCAACGCGTGCGGATCGGGTGCGTCATGCCATGACGGCACCACCCAAATGCGCTTGCCGATCGCAATCGGTTCGAATTGCGATTGTGTCAAACGCACCCAGTCCTGCTCGGGCACGTCGCGCACCTCGAACGCCGGCGTGGGGGACAGGCCGATGGCGTTGGCGGCAGCCGCAGCCAGTACCGCCGGCTCGTGCTCGGGCGCGAGCAGCGCGATGACGCGCGAGTGCTGCCAAGCAGTTTGATCGGGCGTGAGGCCGGGCTCGCCGAACAGCGGCTCCTCGCCGGGCGTATCGGCATCGGCGTCTTCGACCGAGACGGACAGCGCCCCGAGTTCGATGAGCGCATCGGAGAGCGCTTCGGCGCGCGTCCGATCGAGTTCGACGATCAGTTCCCGGTAGGTCATGGCGGTCAAGCTTCTTCCGGCGCGGCTTGCAGCTTTTCCGCGAGCCTGTTTTCGAGGTAGTGAATGCTCGTGCCGCCTTCGACGAAGGCGCCGTCGAGCATCAACTCGCGGTGCAGCGGAATGTTCGTCAGGATGCCTTCCACGACCATTTCCGACAGCGCGATGCGCATGCGGCGGATCGCCTGGTCGCGCGTTGCGCCGTAGGCGATCAGCTTGCCGATCATCGAGTCGTAGTTCGGCGGAACGAAATATCCATTGTAGGCATGCGAATCGACGCGGATGCCCGGGCCGCCCGGCGTATGCCACGATGTGATGCGGCCCGGCGAAGGCGTGAAGCGGAACGGGTCTTCCGCATTGATCCGGCATTCGATCGCATGGCCTCGGAACACGACATCCCGTTGGCGCAGCGCGAGCTTCTCGCCGGCGGCGATGCGGATCTGCTCCTGCACGATGTCGACGCCCGTGATGAGTTCCGTTACCGGGTGCTCGACTTGGACCCGCGTGTTCATCTCGATGAAGTAGAACTCGCCGTTCTCATAGAGAAACTCGAACGTGCCGGCACCGAGGTAGCCCATCTTCTTGCAGGCGTCGGCGCAGCGATCGCCGATGCGCTCGATCAGGCGGCGCGCGATGCCGGGCGCGGGCGCCTCTTCGATCACCTTTTGGTGGCGACGCTGCATCGAGCAGTCGCGCTCGCCGAGCCACAACGCATTCTTGAACGAATCGGCGAGCACCTGGATTTCGATATGGCGTGGGTTCTCGAGGAACTTCTCCATATAGACCTGCGGATTGCCGAACGCTCGCTCGGCTTCCTCGCGTGTCATGTTCACAGCGTTGACGAGTGCGGCCTCGGTGTGGACGACGCGCATGCCGCGCCCGCCGCCTCCGCCCGCCGCTTTGATGATGACGGGGTAGCCGATCGAGCGCGCGATCTTGACGATTTCCTTTGGGTCGTCGGGCAGGGCGCCTTCCGAGCCGGGCACGCACGGCACGCCCGTCTTGATCATCGTCTGCTTGGCGATGACCTTGTCGCCCATCATGCGAATCGTCTCGGGGCGCGGGCCGATGAAGGCGAAGCCCGACTGCTCGACGCGCTCGGCGAAATCGGCGTTCTCCGACAGAAAACCGTAGCCGGGATGGATAGCCTCGGCATCGGTGACTTCGGCCGCGCTGATGATCGCGGGCATGTTCAGATAGCTCTGCGGCGACGGTGCAGGTCCGATGCAGACGGCTTCGTCGGCGAGCTTGACGTACTTGGCGTCTTTGTCGGCGGTCGAGTAGGCGACCACGGTCTTGACACCGAGCTCGCGGCACGCGCGCTGGATGCGCAATGCGATTTCGCCGCGATTGGCAATGAGAATTTTTTCAAACATGGCGATGGTTCGACGCAGTAAAGGGCTCGTGCGTCGTGGGGCCGCGAAGCATCGGCGACACACGGCATTCGAGCGAAACGGCAACACCCGAGGCTAACTATCCGCCCGGGCCCGCTTTGCGATCAGCCGATGACGAAAAGCGGCTGGCCGTATTCGACGGCTTGGCCGTTTTCGATGAGGACTTCCTTCACAACGCCGGCTTTGTCGGACTCGATTTCGTTGAGCAGCTTCATGGCTTCGATGATGCACAGCGTCTGGCCTTCCTTGACCGAGTCGCCCACTTGCACGAACGGCTCGGCGCCGGGGGAAGGCGAACGGTAGAAGGTGCCGACCATCGGCGACGTGACGACGTGGCCTTGCACGGCGGCCGCCGGTGCTGCCGCGGCGGGCGCTTGCTCCGACATGCCGTTGCCGGGCATCGGGGCGGCTGCGGCCATCTGGGGCGCGTAGGAGGGCTGTTGGACGTAAACCGGCGGCGCATTCTTGACGATGCGGACTTTGCCTTCGCCTTCGGTCACCTCGAGTTCGGAAATACCCGATTCCGAGACGAGGTCGATCAAGGTTTTCAGCTTACGTAGATCCATAGGGAATCCCCTTTTTTAATACGGAAGGCGGCGGCTCGCGCCGGCGCCGATTTGATGTTCTGGAATCAGCCGCGCGCGCTTTGCTGCGCGAGCCGCTCGAGCGCAAACTCGAGTGCGTACAGATAACCCTTCCAACCGAGCCCGCAGATAACGCCTTCGGCCTGATCGGAAAAGTACGAGTGATGCCTGAACGGCTCGCGGCGATGCACGTTCGACAGGTGGATCTCGACGAACGGAATGCCGACTCCGGCCAAGGCGTCCCGCAGGGCGACGCTCGTATGTGTAAAGGCGGCGGGATTGATCAGGACGAATTCGACGGCTTCTTTCGCGGCCGCTTGTACGCGGTCGACGAGGACGCCTTCGTGATTGCTCTGAAAGGTGAGTAGCTCGACCCCCGCTTCCTTCGCGCGTACCGCAAGCGCCTGATCGATCTGCTCGAGCGTGACGCGGCCATAGACCTCGGGTTCCCGCGTACCGAGCAGGTTGAGGTTGGGGCCGTGCAGCACGAGCAATCGTTTCATGGTTCGCTTCTGTTTCCGCGGAATTGCGCGCACTTTAGCGCCGTTTGTCGAAACTTGTCTAGCAGAGGATGAAAAAGTGCATCGGCGAAGCGGTATCTTTTACCGCTTTCACCCGTTGATGACGCTAACTTCGACCAATTTGGTGCGAATCGACCGATATTTCCGCCGATCTTCAGATTCGAGCCGAAACGCCCTCAAAGCGTGTCCAGCGTTTTGCCCAAGTCGGCTGGGACGATTTGTCCTAGTTTTGTCGACCGTACGACACCGTTAGCGTCAATTACGACGGTAAACGGTAGCGCGCCCGCTGCATTGCCGAGACTGCGGGCGAGATCCGCCCCGCCGAATCCGCTCACCAAAATTGGATAATCGACGGGGACCTTTTTCAGAAAATTCTGGACGTTCTGCGCCGAGTCCACCCCGATCCCGATGAATTGAATGCCTTTGCCCCCATAAGCATCATGGAGCCGGACCAGTTCGGGCATCTCCGCCACGCATGGGCCGCACCAAGAGGCCCAAAAGTTGACGACGAGTACATGCCCCTTGTAGGGCGCAAGCGTTTGCGGGTTGCCGCCGACATCGCGCAGCGGTGCGCTCAGCAATTGCGCGACGGCCCCGCTCGCGGGCGTCGAGCTGGCCGCCACGTTATCGGCAGCCGTCTGCGCCGTTTCGGCGCCGTTGGCACCGCGGCGCAGCCAGTGCTCAGCGGCCACGCCAAGGCCCACCGCCAGTACGGCAACGGCTGCGACGGCGAAAGTGCGTTTCATGTTCGTTTCGAATGTCGAGTCGGCCGGCGTTCCAGCCTTCAATTCAATTGGGGAGCGGCGCGGCGCCGTTCTCCGCCAGCAGCGAGCGCACGGCATCGGCGCTCGCCCGGGCCGTGCGCCCGCGCGCATCGGCGCGCACGGCGCCGCGCAAATCGTCCGTATCGTACAGGGCAATATGGATGCCGACTTGATCGTCCTCTCGCGAGGCGGGCCAAAGGAAGCTCAGTGTCTCGACGTCGCGGCGTCCGCCGAAGTGGCGTGTTTCGGAAACGTCGTACTGCACGTTCGCGTTGAGCAGATAAATAGCGACTTCTTTCGAGTTGTCGCAGAACACCTGTAGGTGAATGTCGGAGTGCTCGCCGGCGGTGCCGTTCAGCACCGCCCCCGTCAAATAAGGATTGAACGGTGCGAGCCGCTGCATCCATTCGAGTGCGATTTCGCGCAGCCGGCGCAGGACTGCCGGCTGCGTATCCGCTTGGAACAGCGACTGATACTCGCGGATTTCTTCCTCGATCTGATCGTTATCGGGCAGCCATTCGCCGGCAACCCTCGTTTGCCCGACGACTTGCCGCGCGGCCTTGCGCTTCGCGCTCGCATAGTCGAGTCCTTCCTCCGCGATCAGCCGCGCGGCTGCCATCGCGATTTCGTCCCGCACGCGCTGCGGATCGAGTAGAGATTTGCGCACCATCCGCCCATCATACTAGATCGACTGGTACGGGCCTGCGCGCCCCGGATCGGGGCGGGCGCGTCGGGTACAATAGCGGGCCTCAAGCACGCCGCGCGCTCCCGGGCACTCGCGGCGTTCGCGCCCATCCATGCACGCGCGCCCAAGCGCGGCACGAGCACGACAGTTTTATGCACATCCACATCCTCGGCATCTGCGGCACGTTCATGGGCGGCCTCGCGGTCCTCGCGCGCGGCGCGGGCCATACGGTGACGGGCTGCGACGCCGGTGTCTATCCGCCGATGAGCACGCAGCTCGAGGCCCAGGGCATCAAGCTCATCGAAGGCTACGGCGCCGAGCAGATCGATCTCGAGCCGGATTTGTTCGTTATCGGCAACGTCGTTTCGCGCGGCAATCCGCTGATGGAAGCCATTCTCGACCGCGGCCTGCCGTACGTGTCGGGGCCGCAGTGGCTTGGCGAGCACGTGCTCGCCGGCAAGTGGGTGCTCGCGGTCGCGGGTACGCACGGCAAGACGACGACCAGCTCGATGCTCGCCTGGCTGCTCGAAGATGCGGGGCTTAATCCCGGCTTTCTGATTGGCGGCGTGCCACTCAATTTCGGCATATCGGCGCGGCTGACCGATTCGAGCTTCTTCGTCATCGAAGCCGACGAATACGACACGGCGTTCTTCGACAAGCGATCGAAGTTCGTCCATTACCGGCCGCGCACGGTCGTGCTCAATAACCTCGAATTCGATCACGCCGATATCTTCCCCGATCTGGCCGCGATCGAAACGCAATTTCATCACCTCGTGCGCACCGTTCCCGCAACCGGGCGCCTCGTCGTGAACGGCCGCGAAGCCGCACTCGGGCGTGTGCTGGCGCGCGGCGTCTGGAGCGAGGTGGAGCGCTTCGGCGTCGACGGCGGGTGGGATGCGCTCCCGGCGGCCGAGGGCGAGCCCGTCGACGAACGGTATGCCGTCTATTGGCGCGGCGAGCGGGTCGGACTCGTCGATTGGCAGGTGCAGGGCGAGCATAACCGGCTCAACGCGCTGGCGGCGATCGCGGCGGCACGCCACGTTGGCGTGCCGCCGGCTCAAGCGGCGCGCTCGCTCACGCAATTTCGCAACGTCAAACGGCGAATGGAAGTGCGCGGCAGCGTGGACGGCGTGACCGTCTACGACGACTTTGCGCACCATCCGACGGCCATCGAGACCACCCTCGCCGGTCTGCGCGCGCGCGTCGGCAGCGATCGTACGCGCGTCCTGGCCGTGCTGGAGCCGCGTTCGAACACGATGAAGCTCGGTGTCATGAAGGCGCAGTTGCCTGGCAGCCTCGCGGGCGCCGACCTCGTCTTCGGTTACGGCGCCCCGAGCGGACGCGACGCGCTCGGCTGGGATCTGCGCGAAGCGCTCGCGCCACTCGGCGGCAAGGCACGCGCCTTCGACGATCTAAATGCGCTCGTTTTGGCTATCGTGGAGGCGGCGCGTCCCGGCGATCACGTGCTCGTCATGAGCAACGGCGGGTTTGGCGGCGTCCATCAGAAATTGCTGGATGCGCTCGGCTCCCGTATAAGAGGCGTCGCGTGATCCTCTACCTGCACGGTTTTCGCTCGTCGCCCAAATCGTTCAAGGCTCAACTGCTCGCGGCGCGCATGGCCGAGCTAGGACGCGCGCATGAATGGCGCTGCCCAATGCTGCCGGTTTCGCCGCTCGAGGCTGTGGCGGTGGCCGAGGCGCAAGTCGCCGCGGCGACGACCGGCACAGCGGGCGACGTAACGGACGTAACGGTGGTCGGCAGTTCGCTCGGTGGCTATTTTGCGACCCATCTGGCCGAGAAGCACGGCTGGCGCGCGGTACTGCTCAATCCGGCGGTCCTGCCCCAGCGCGACCTATCGGCTTATCTGGGCGAGCAACCGTTGTGGCACGGCGGCGGCAGTATCGTCGTCGAAGCGCGCCATCTGGACGAGCTGCGCGCGCTCGGTGTCGGGTCGATCACGCGGCCCGATCGCTATTATTTGATCGCCGCGACGGGCGACGAAGTGCTGGACTACCGCGAGATGCTTGCGCATTACCCCGGTGTGGAGACCAAACTGATTCAAGGCAGCGATCACGCCATCAGCGAGTTCGCCGGCTACGTCGACGACGTCCTCGCATTTTGCGGCATGACGCCGGCCGAGCGCGTGTAGCAGGACCGACGGCGTGCGCCGCGCTCAGCGCGCGGTGCGGCATTCGACAAGATCAATCGGCAGCGGGCGTGCGGTTTGCGGCAGGCACGAGCGCGCTGCAAGGGCCAAATTCGTAATTGAGAGTATCGAGTGAACGTTTTTTTTGAGGAATCGGGCGGTTTGAAGGCGGGCAGCGTGCTGTCGCGCCAGGGCGATGCACTGCAAGTCGAGCTGCCTGGCGGCCGGCGTGCGAAGGTGCGCGCGAAAGACGTGCTGATCGAGTTCGAGAAGCCGAGCGCGGCCGAATTGCTGCATGACGCCGATGCGGCCGCGCAGCAAATCGACCTCGACTTTCTGTGGGAGTGCGCGCCGGCCGACGAATTCCCGTTTGCCTCGCTTGCGGGCGAATACTTCGGCGCGCAGTCGGGCCCCGTGGAGCGCGCGGCGCTCGTGCTGCGCATGCATGGCGCTCCAGTCTATTTTCGCCGCAGGGGCCGCGGGCAATATCAGCGCGTACCCGAAGAGCAGCTCAAGATGGCGCTCGCGGGGCTCGAGCGCAAGCGCCAGCAAGCGCTGGTGCAGGCTCAGTACGAAGAAGCGCTGAAGGCGGGGCGGCTGCCCGAGGCGTTTCGCGGCAAGGCGCTCGCGCTGCTTACGAAGCCCGACAAGAATGGGATCGAATACAAGGCGCTCGAAGGGGCTGCGGCGGCCCGCGGGATTTCAACGGCGCGGCTGATGCTCGAATGCGGCGGCATCGAATCGGCTCGTGCGCTGCATGAGGCGCGCTTTCTATCCGAGTTCTTCCCGCACGGCACGGGGTTCCCAGCCGTGACACCGGGGCCGGTGCCCGACGATTTGCCGACGGCGCACGCGCAGGCTTTCTCGATCGACGACATCACGACGACCGAGATCGACGACGCATTTTCCGTCGAGCTGCTCGCCGACGATCGGGTGCGTGTAGGCGTGCATATCGCCGCGCCGGCGCTCGGCATTGCCCCCGGCGATGCTGTCGATGCGATTGCGCGCGCGCGGCTGTCGACGGTCTATATGCCCGGCGACAAGATCACGATGCTACCCGATCAAGTCGTCGAGGCTTTCACGCTCAAGGAGGGCGGACTGCGGCCGGCGCTCTCGCTTTACATCATCGTCAAACGCGACACGCAGGAGATCGTTGCGACCGAAACGCGCGCCGAACTCGTCTACGTGGAGAGCAACCTGCGTCACAACACGCTCGACGCTTGCGTGACGGAAGAGGCGCTCGCAACCGGCAGCGGCGACTATCCGCACAAGGACGAGATCGCCGTGCTATGGCCGCTCGCTCAAGCGCTGTTCGAGAAGCGGCAGGCAGCCCGCGCGGGTTATGGGCTTAGGCGCGAGGTACCCGGCAATACCGATTACAACTTCTACGTCGACGGCGAGCATGTGACGATCACGCCGCGCCGCCGCGGCTCGCCGCTCGACTTGATCGTCGCCGAGCTCGCGATTCTGGCCAACTCGACATGGGGGGCCCTGCTGCACGACCACGGCGTGCCGGGCATCTACCGGACGCAGCGCACGTTCGCCGCGGCCGGCCCCAAGCGCACGCGCATGCAGACGAGCGCCGCGCCCCACGAAGGGCTCGGCGTCGCTCAATACGCGTGGAGCACGTCGCCGCTGCGCCGCTACGTCGATCTCGTCAACCAGTGGCAGTTGCTCGCTTGCGTTCAGCATGGCGTCGCCGCCAAGCTCGTCGCGCCGTTCAAGCCGAAGGACGCCGACCTATTCGCCGTCGTCCAGGGCTTTGACGATACCTATAGCGCCTATGCCGATCACCAGCGCCACATGGAGTATTTCTGGTGCTTGCGCTGGCTCATGCAGGAGAACAAGAAGGAGGTTGTGGCGGCCGTTATCAAGGGCGATCTCGTGCGGCTCGAAGAAGTGCCGTTGCTGCTTCACGTGCCGGGGCTCGGCGTGCACGCGCGCGGCACGCGCATCGTGCTCGAGGTCATGGGCATCGACGAGTTGACCGTCGAGGCTTCTGTCCGTCCGCTTCGCGTGCTCGATGCGCCGGGTATGGCCGCGGCCGCCGACGAGGAAGAGGTCGAGGAAGAGGCGGAGATCATCGACGCCCCCGATGCATCGGCCGAAAGCGAAGAGCAGGCGCGCGCCGAGGCGGAACCCGCTCCGCTCGAGGGCGGAGCCGGAGAAACCACCGCCGCCGGATCGAGCGACGTCAGCCCAGCAAGCGATCCTCCCGAGGGCGCGGCGGATTCGTCGGACGCGCCGGGTGGCACGACGAGGCCGGTACAGGTGCCGCAATGAGCGCGGGGAGCATGGCCGGCGGGCGAGCGTTGCACGGCATTGAGTCGATCGAGCCGGCTGCCGAGGGCTTTGGCCTTTATGCGGTAATCGGCAATCCCATTGCCCATAGCAAGTCGCCGTTCATTCATATGCGTTTCGCCGAGCAGACGGGCGAGCGCGTTCAATACCGCCGGCTGCTCGCGCCCATCGACGGCTTCGCCGATACCGTTCGGGCATTCATCGCGGCCGGCGGGCGTGGGCTCAACGTGACCGTGCCGTTCAAGCTCGAGGCGCATGCGCTAGCCGATCGGCTGTCGCCGCGCGCGGCTGCAGCCGGCGCCGTCAACACGCTGCGCTTCGACGCCGACGGCGTCTTCGGCGACAACACCGATGGCGTGGGCCTAGTCGGCGACATTGAAACGAACTTGGGCCTGCGTCTTGCCGGCGCCCGCGTGCTGCTGCTCGGCGCGGGCGGGGCCGCGCGCGGCGCAGTGCTGCCGATACTCGAGCGGCGCCCGCGAGCGCTGACGATCGTCAACCGCACGCCGCAAAAGGCGCAGGCGCTCGCCCAGCAATTCGCTGCGGCGGCGCGCGAAGCCCGGTGCGCGCTAAGCGCCGGTGCGCCCGATATCGTGGAGCCTCTGCCGTACGACATCATCGTCAATGCCACGGCGGGCTCGCTGACGGGGGCGCTGCCCGAGTGCGACGCGCGGGCATTCGGCCCGGCCACGCTTGCCTACGACATGATGTACGGCGCGCAGCCGACAGTGTTCATGCAGCATGCGCAGTCGCTCGGCGGCCGAGCTTCCGATGGACTGGGCATGCTCGTCGAGCAGGCGGCCGAATCTTTTTGGGTCTGGCGCGGCGTGCGGCCCGATGGCGCACCGGTGCTCGCCGAGCTGCGCGCTATGTTGGCCGCGTCCGCCTAGCACGTCATTGAAGCGAATCGAGCGCTCAGCACCCTGGTAGGCGCGGCCCCTGCGCGAACGAACGATGCGTGCGCGAACGAGAACGACGAAGACGCAGATGCAGCGATGACGAGAGCGAAAAAGCGGACGGGAAAAGGCGTCGCCGGCTGGGCGTTCTATGCGGCCGCCGTGTTTGCGATCGCCTGGGCGGCGACGCAAGCATTCTATTTTGCGCAAATCGCTGTATGGGACGTCGTCGATCCGCGCTCGACCGCGTTCATGCGCGCCGACGCGTGGCGGCTCGCGCAGGACCGGCCGGACGTCTCGATCGAGCATGAATGGGTACCCTACGATCGCATCTCGCGCAATCTGAAGCGCGCGATCATCGCCTCGGAGGATGCCAACTTCGTCAACAACAACGGCTACGAAACCGAAGCGATTTTGCAGGCGTGGGAGAAGAATAAGGTGCGCGGCAAGATCGTCGCAGGCGGTTCGACCATTACGCAGCAACTCGCACGCAACTTGTTTCTCTCTCGCCAGAAAAGCTACCTGCGCAAGGGGCAGGAGCTCATCATCACTTGGATGCTCGAGACGCTGTTGGACAAGCAGCGGATCTTCGAGATTTATCTGAATTCGGTCGAGTGGGGCAATGGCGTGTATGGCGCACAAGCCGCCGCGCGCTACTACTACCGTTGCTCGGCAGCGCAGCTAACGGGCTGGCAGTCGGCGCGGCTTGCCGTCATGCTGCCACGCCCGAAGTACTTCGATCAGCACCGCTCGTCGGCTTATCTTGCGCAGCGTGCCGGGGTGATCGCGCGGCGCATGGGGGCGGCGCAATTGCCGCAGTGAATGGTAGCCAGCGGTCAAAATCCCTGCGGTGGTCATCGGCCTGCCGCATGCGAATCGGATCGGATTGAACACCGAAACGCCGGAAATCATTTCCTAATGATCAGTCTGGTCGGAAATGATTGCTTACCACAACTGTTTGACACAATTTTGAGTCGCTGATAGTTTTGCGCACTTCCGTTGTAACGTTGAGCGTGCGTGCGCATTAATCGAACAGACCGTTCACGGGTAGTTAATGCGAATTGAGTGCATTTCCAGCGAGAGAATGCGTCGTGATCTATTCCAACCTGCCCCGTGCATCATTCGGGGCATTGCCGTCTCAAAAAAACCGTGCCATCCGTCTCAAATGGGGCGAGCGCAAACAAGAACTCGAGGATTGGCTACTGCCCCAACGTAGCGACGTCCGGGAAAGCCTGTTCGGCGGTATCGGTGGCAGCGTCGCATGCGTCTCGACCCGCGCTGGCATACCGCTCAATATGTTCGTTGGCTTGCCGGAATCGATTCAACTCGTCACGGATGAAGGCGGTTTGCTTCCCATTAATGGCATCGCCGTCGACGCGCGCGAGGGTGAATGTGGTGGCTCGCTTGCGACCTACCAGTTATTTGTTAGAGATGCACTAACGATATTAGGACGTCGCATCAATACGAGAATTTTCCGCCAAAAAAATGTGTTGGACGTCATTCATACTGGCTCACGGGGCAATCGGACGCGCACGGCAATCTGCCGGCCATCAGCAGCGACCGCTTCGAGCCGCTCATCGTCAATTTCTTTAAAAAACCACGTCAATAAAACGAGATTCAAGCTATGAGCGCTTCCTTGAATACCTCGCCACGCGTGCTCGTGAGCAGTACGAAGGGCACGACGTTGTTCGACCCTGACAGACCACTGATCTGCATCAAGCAGATGCCGCTGCCTGGCATCGTCATCTTTGTGCATGGCGTGAATTCGGACGGGGAATGGTTTAGCGCATCCGAAGCGGGGCTATGCCGGGGTTTGAACGCTCGGCTAGGACGCAACAGCGACCAGTTGAAGTACACCGGCCCAGCGGCCGGTCAGCTCTCGCCTGCCCAGTACATCGAGAGCTGTCCGGCAGACTCGACGTGCCGTTGGCGAACGGCCCGCCGCCCCAATAGTTCTGCTCCGAATCGCTGCGGATTGGCGGTTTGGGAACGGGCTCGGTATAGCGGATCGCAGCTATCGGTATCTTGACTATTTCCAGACCGGCTCGCTGACGAACCAGTCCCTAAGTCGCTGGGTGACGTCCGACCCGGACGCCAGCATGCCGTCCAAGATCGTCGATCGGCGGGGTGGCGTGCTATGAGGTTCATTTCTACTTGGCGCCGCCGCCTCTGGCTGGCCGTATTCGTAATGCTGGTTGCGTTCGTTGCTGTGGCGACGCTGATGTTTACGGGCGAAGCGGCCCATCGTTCATGGAGTTCTACACACGTGATGACTGGCCTGTTTGCATTCCCAGCGATGCTGGCAACGGCTGTTTTTTTATTTGCAAGTGCTGCGGCCATGCCGGCAAAGGCGGATACCGTCCAGCCACCGCTGCTGGAGTCGGCATCGCCTGCGCCCTCTCATGCGTTTGCAGCGCAAGTGGTCGGCGTCGAATGGCTGAATCCCTTACAGCGCCGAGATTACCCGACGGAATGGCAGCTCCTATGGACCCTCGGCCTCGTCAAGCCTAATAACAATGACGACATGGTGCGGACGCAGCCCCAGCGCTTTACCTCTATTCAGCCAGTGGCAGGGATCGCGAATGGTGTTCACGGGACCGAGACATTCAAGGGCTTCCAAGAGAAGTACGTAGATCAATTGCTGGATATCTTCGGCGATCGCTATGTGATGAACCCGCATTACTTTTACACAGTCGCCCCATCAAGCAAACGCAAGTGGCGCGAACTCGCCGGCATTCATGTTGAATACGCGATTCCCGAAAATCGACTTGATCCTGTAGAGGCGGGCGAGTACCTGCAGGCGCAGATTAAGTCCATTTTCGCCATCGGCAACTCAGAATTCACCGATCTGTGGTCAAAGAACATCCCGCCAGACGTTCATGTAACACCCGGCGGCCCCAACGCCGGCTTCGCATCACTGAACGCTGCGCTCGACTATCTGCAATCGCACCCGAAAGAAAGCGTCTGGGTCATGAATTGGGATGCGCCGAGCTTCCCGCCGAAGGACCAGCAGATGAACGAGAACATGGTCTTACTCATCCTTGCCGGGCCGCAGATGGATACCGGCCGTGATGCGCTGGCCTGGGTCGGCCGCGTCGCTACGGCTAACGTAGGCGATTTCGAATCGAAGGCGGGCACGACGCGCACCGTGCAAGCCTGGAACGCCGCGATGGACGCCGCCACGCGTGACGCCGGCATGACGCCCGCGAACATTACGTACGTCATCCACGATGCCGGCAAGGGCAGCGACGCGGCCTCCCAGCGGATTGCCGAGCTGGGAAGAGCCTTGACCGAGACGCTGCCTGAATTCGACTTTCAGAAGCAGACTTTTAATACACCGGCATTGCTAGGCGACACGGGGGCGGGCACGGCGCTGACCGACGTTGCGCTGGCGATTGGCCGAGCGAATCACCTGGGCGGACCTGTGTTGGTTGCGGGTACAACCGATTCTGCGCGGCTAAACGCAGTAATCGTCACCCCGCCGGCTCAGTTGATCCCGATCGATGCCGATCGCGACTGGTTCCGGGCGCGCGGCGAGAACAACGCTTATTTGCCCTGGTGGGGTCGCCTTCGGGGAGTCGCTTACCCTACTCAAGGGTTCACGAAATAACGGAGGCAGCATGCGAGGGATCATCCGCGTCGGAGACGCGGTCCGGCGGCGGCTGTTAACCGCCACCGCAACGCCTGCGACGCGACGCTGATTTCACGCGTGCCGCCCTCGGTCCGTCGTGACCGGCCCTAGCGCGCCGCATGCTTTAATTGTCCTCCCAGTACGAGACGCTTTCGCTCACGCGCGAAACGAATCGGAACCCCTTCAGCTTGTCGCCCGGGGCACCCGGAAATTCGGCGAGGATGCCGAATTTTCCTGAGTCCGGATATTCGGCGATTTCCGGCAGTACCTTCGTGCTCACCGCAAGGTACTTGAGTTCGACCCCGCCCGTGTTCGCGATCTGATGCGCCGCTTCCGCCCCTCCGGGCGGGCAGGCGATAACGTCGCCGGCTCGGATTGGATAAACGGTCTCGCCGATGCGCACTTCGCCGGTTCCCTCCAACACGAAGAACATTTCTTCGTTCACGCGATGGTTGTGAAACGGAAACGCACGCTTGCCCGGCGCGAGCGCCGTCACGTTATAGCCGAGCTTCTGCGCGCCGATGCGCGCCCCGACGGCGCCCATGCGCGGCGCGTAACGGTCGGCCATCGATTCGGGCGGCGCCGCGCCCGCCGGTAACGGGGCCAGTTCGACGTCGGCCAGGTTGATGACCGGTTTCATGGGTCGCTCCTCGATGGGTGGGTGGCATTCGTCATATCGTGCAAAATTCCAATATGTGGGTAGGTCATTCAAATGTTGGATCGCCGCGCGAGGCGTGCTTACAATCCGTCGCGAGCGGTCGAGATACATGCCGCGAATGAAATATGAAACAACTCAGCGATTCGCGAGCGAAGCATTCGAACCGAACGGAGACGCGCCCGATGACTGCCCCCGACAATGACCTGGTCCCTTCCGCCACCGGAAACGACTTATCCGAGCCGTCGCTCGGCAACCCGAGCGCCGCGGCGCCCGAACCGCCTGTCATCGGAGGATCGCCGCTAGATATCGGCGACCTGCCGGCCGGCACCCAAACGCTCTTACGCGGGCTTGCCATCATCGAGGCCTGCGCTCGCGGCGCCCGCGACATGCGTGCGTTCGCCGCGGCGCTCGGCACGACGCGCAGCACGACACACCGCCTCGTCAGTAGCCTAGTGCAAGCGCGCTATCTGCGCCACGTCCAGGCCGGATATCTACTCGGCCCCAAGCTTATCGAACTCGGCACCGTCGCGCTCGAGCAGATGCCGCTGACGGCCGTCGCGCGTCCACACCTCGAACGGCTTGCGCAGGCCACGCTCGATACGATCCACCTCGGCGTGCGAGACGGCGAAGACGTCCTTTACATCGACAAGATCCCCGGCACACGCGGGCTCGAAATGCGCTCGAAAGCCGGCCATCGGATGCCGCTCGCATCGACGGGCATCGGCAAGGCCTTGATGCTCGATTTGTCGCCGCAGATGTGGAGCGCGCTGTACGACTCGGCGCGGCGTGCGCTCGAGGGCGTGCGCTTCGAGCACGATAACCGCCCCGACAAGCCGCTATTTCTTCAGCGGATGGTGCGCTACTCGGCGGGCAGCTTTTCATTCGATCTGGAAGAGAACGAGCCGTCGATTCGCTGCGTGGCGGCGCCGGTGCGCGATGCGTCCGGTGCGATCGTCGCCGCGGTATCGGTCGCCAGCACGATCCCCTACATGTCGCATGAGCGAATGGACGAACTGATTCCGATCGTGCAGCGCGAAGCGCGCGCGATTTCCGAAGAACTCGGCTGGAGTGCGCCCGGAACGCGCCGTATCAAACGATGAGCGCTGTGCAAGCTTTCGCCGCACGGCCGGCACTGATCGGGCTCGACTGGGGCACCACGGCCATGCGCGCGTACCTGTTCGATGCGCTGGGCAATGTCCTCGCCACGCGTGCGTCGACCGACGGGATCATGCGATTGCCGCAGCCCGGCGGGTTCGACGCCGCGTTCGAAGCCGCGTGCGGCGAGTGGCTCGAACCGTTGCCGAGCCTGCCCGTGATCGCGGCGGGCATGGTGGGCAGCGCCCAAGGCTGGCGCGAAGCACCCTACGTCGAAACACCCGCCGACGCCTCGGCGCTCGTGGCCGGCATCGTGCGTGTAACGACGGCGCGCGGCGTGTGCGTCCATATCGTGCCGGGTGTGATCGAACGCGGCGATCTGCCGAACGTGATGCGCGGCGAGGAAACGCAAATCGTCGGCGCGCTGGCCAATGCGGCGATCGGCGGCGAGACGCCTTCGCTGGTCGGCTTGCCGGGCACGCATGCGAAATGGGCGATCGTTCGCGACGAGCGCATCGAATCGTTCCATACGTTCATGACCGGCGAGCTCTATGGCGCCCTGCGCGAGCACACGATTCTTGGGCGCACGATGGTCGAGCCGCAGCAGCTCGACACGCAAGCGTTCCTGCGGGGCGTGACCGTTGCGAAGCATGCGCACCACGCCGGTTTGCTCGCGACGATTTTCAGTACGCGCACGCTGGGATTGACCGGTGTGCTGCAGGCCGACCAGCAGCCCGATTATTTGTCTGGACTTCTGATCGGTCATGAGTTGTCCGGCCTGGCTGCGCTGCTCGAGTCGCGCGGCGCTGCGCTCGCCGGCGAAGCGCCTCGCCTGATCGGCAGTGCCGCGTTGTGCGAACGCTATCGGCTGGCGCTGACCGAGTTCGGCTGCGTGCACGCGAGCCTCGTCGAGGCCGCGGCCGAACGCGGACTCTGGCGGATCGCCACGCAGGCGGGGCTCGTCGCGCGCGAGGCCGTGGCGCCTGCGGGCTGACCTGCCCGGCCCGAACATCGCCGTGTGAGAGAAGCGCCTTAGCCGTTCGACGAATCGTTATCGAACCCAATCCGTTTCAATGAGTTTGAGTCCGCACGCCATGCAAACCGAATTCGATCTTCCGAAGCCCTACCATCCGCACGCACGGTTCATCGCCGCATTCGAGGCGTGCCCGCTGATCGCGATTCTGCGCGGCGTGACGCCGGATGAAGCGGTGGAGCACGGCCAAGCGCTCTACGCGGCGGGTTTGCGCATCGTAGAGGTGCCGCTCAATTCGCCCGATCCGCTCGCGAGCATCGCAGCACTGCGCAAGGCGCTGCCGGACGAGGTGCTCGTCGGCGCCGGCACCGTGTTGCGCCCGGCGTTCGTCGAAGACGTATCGCGCGCGGGCGGCGAGCTCATCGTCATGCCGCACGGCGACATTGAAATCATTAGGGCGGCGAAGCAACTCGGCATGGCGTGCGCGCCGGGCGTGGCGACGCCGACCGAGGCGTTCGCCGCGCTCGCGAGCGGTGCCGACGTGCTCAAGATGTTCCCGGCCGAGCAGCTAGGCACGGCCGTCGTCAAAGCGTGGCGTGCCGTGATCGCCAAGCGTGTGCCGCTCGTGCCGGTCGGCGGCGTGACACCGGAGAACATGGCCGCGCAGGTTGCCGCCGGTGCAAACGGCTTCGGCTTGGGTTCGGCGCTCTACCGCGCCGGGCAGCAAGCGTCGGTGACGGCCGAGCGCGCGCAAGCGTTCGCCGCGGCCTGGCGCACAGTGAAAGAGGGCGCCGCGAAATGAATCGGCTCGCAGGCAAAGTCGCGCTCGTGACGGGCGCCGGCCGCGGGATCGGCGAGGCGATCGCTCACGCGTTCGCACGCGAAGGCGCAGCGCTGCTGCTGGCCGAACTCGATCTCGATGCCGCGCGGCGCGTGGCCGAACAGATCGAAGCCGCGACGCCGGGGGCACGCGTGCTCGCGGTCTGCACCGACGTCACCCAGCCGGCCTCGGTCTGCGACGCGCGCGATGCCGCCGAGCATGCGTTCGGTCCTATCGACGTGCTCGTGAACAACGCCGGCATCAACGTATTTTGCGATCCATTGACGATGACCGACGACGATTGGCGGCGCTGCTTCGCCGTGGATCTCGACGGTGTGTGGAACGGCTGCAAGGCAGTGCTGCCGAGCATGGTCGAGCGCGGGCGGGGCAGCATCGTCAACATCGCGTCGACGCATGCTTTCCAAATCATCCCGGGCTGCTTCCCGTATCCCGTCGCCAAGCACGGTGTGCTCGGGCTCACGCGTGCGCTCGGCATCGAGTACGCGGCGAAGCAGGTGCGCGTGAATGCGATCGCGCCGGGGTACGTGGAGACGCAGCTCACGCACGACTGGTGGAACGCTCAGCCTAATCCTGCCGACGCGCGCGAAGCGACGCTGGCATTGCAGCCGATGAAGCGCATCGCGCGGCCGGAGGAGGTCGCGATGACGGCGGTGTTTCTCGCTTCCGACGAAGCCCCCTTCATCAACGCGACTTGCATCACCGTCGACGGCGGGCGCTCGGCGCTGTATCACGACTGACAAGAACGAAGAAAGATTGTTGTGGTTGCCGTGCGGCGGCTTTGCGCGGCGATGTTCGAACCGGATGGCGCACTGGCCGCGTGCGTGGTCCGGCATAGCATAGATAACGCGGCCGAAAGAACGCTCAATCAGACAGGAGACAAAACGTCATGAAACGCAGAATTTTCCTCACGATGGCTGCCGCTGCGGTGACTTCGATGGTGGCGGGTGTGCCCGCCGCGCAGGCCGCGGACCCAGTCAAGATCGGCTTTCTCGTGAAGCAGCCCGAAGAACCGTGGTTTCAAGACGAATGGAAATTCGCCGAAATCGCCGCGAAGAAGGACGGCTTCACGCTCGTGAAGATCGGCGCGCAATCGGGTGAGAAGGTCATGAGCGCGATCGACAACCTTGCCGCGCAAAAGGCGCAGGGTTTCATCATCTGCACGCCCGACGTCAAGCTCGGGCCGGGCATCGTTGCCAAGGCCAAGGCCGACAAGCTCAAGATGATGACGGTCGACGACCGCCTCGTCGACGGCAGCGGCAAGGCGATCGAAGCCGTGCCGCATATGGGCATCTCGGCCTACGACATCGGCAAGCAGGTCGGCAAAGGCATCATTGACGAAATCAAGAAGCGCGGCTGGGACGTGAAGGACGTCGGTGCAATCGATGTCACTTATGAGCAGCTTCCGACGGCGCACGACCGCACGAAGGGCGCGACCGACGCGCTCGCCGCTGCGGGCTTCCCGAAGGCGAACATCATCGCGGCTCCGCAAGCGAAGACGGACACGGAGAACGCCTTCAATGCGGCCAACATCGCGCTCACGAAGAATCCGCAGTTCAAGCACTGGGTGGCGTACGGCCTGAACGACGAAGCCGTGCTCGGTGCCGTTCGCGCGGCGGAAGGGCGGGGCTTCAAGGCCGACAACATGATCGGCATCGGCATCGGCGGCTCGGATTCGGCGATGAACGAATTCAAGAAGCCGAATCCGACGGGCTTCTTCGGCACGGTCATCATCAGCCCGAAGCGCCATGGCGAAGAAACGTCGGCGCTCATGTACGCGTGGATCACGCAAGGCAAGGAGCCGCCGAAGCTCACGCTGACGACGGGCAGCCTCGCGACGCGCGACAACGTGGCGAAGGTGCGTGAAGAGATGGGTCTTGCTGCGCAGTAAGCAATAGCCGCTGCTTTCCGAGCGGCCGCGCGGAACCGATGCGCGCTCGCTCGGACGACCCTTCAGTACGAGGACAGGTGAGATGTCAGCAACATTGCGATTTGACAATATCGGCAAGGTCTTTCCGGGCGTGCGCGCGCTCGACGGCGTGTCGTTCGAAGTCGAGGCCGGCCAGGTGCACGGGCTCATGGGCGAGAACGGCGCAGGCAAGTCGACGCTGCTTAAGATTCTCGGCGGCGAGTACCAGCCCGATTCGGGCCTCATCATGATGGACGGCCGGGAAGTGCGCTTTCCGAGCGCCGCGGCGTCGATCGCGGCCGGCGTCGCGGTGATCCACCAGGAACTACAGTACGTTCCCGATTTGACGGTGACCGAAAACCTGTTGCTCGGCCGGCTGCCGAATGCGCTCGGTTGGGTGAATAAGCGCGAGGGCAAACGCTTCGTGCGCGAGCGGCTTGCGCAAATGGGCGTCGATCTCGATCCGAACGCAAAGCTCGGGCGGTTATCGATCGCGCAACGGCAGATGGTCGAGATCTGCAAGGCACTGCTGCGCAATGCGCGCGTGATCGCGCTCGACGAGCCGACGAGCTCGCTCTCGCACCGCGAGACGGAAGTCTTGTTCAAGCTCGTGCGCGGGCTGCGGGCCGACGGCCGCGCGCTCATCTACATCTCGCACCGGATGGACGAAATCTACGAGCTTTGCGATGCCTGTACGATCTTTCGCGACGGCCGCAAGATCGCATCGCATCGTTCGCTCGCCGAGGTCAAGCGTGAAACGCTCGTCGCGGAGATGGTCGGGCGCGAGATCGCCGACATCTACGGCTATCGGCCGCGTCAGCTTGGCGACGTCCGGCTGGGCGTCGATGCCGTCGAAGGCCACGGCTTGTCGGCTCCCACGAGCTTTAACGTGCGCGCCGGCGAAATCGTCGGTTTCTTCGGGCTCGTCGGCGCAGGGCGCAGCGAACTCATGCGGCTCGTCTACGGCGCCGAAAAACGGCGCGGCGGGCGCCTCACGCTCGACGGCAGGGAAGTCGACGTGAAAAATCCAGGACAAGCGATTGGCAGCGGCATGGTGCTATGCCCGGAAGACCGCAAGGAGGAAGGCATCGTGGCGATGGCCTCCGTCGCGGAGAACATCAACATCAGCTGCCGCCGGCACTATCTGCGCGCAGGCCTATTCCTCAATCGCGCGAAAGAGAACGAGACGGCCGAGCGGTTCATCAAGCTGCTCAAGATCAAGACGCCGAACCGGCGGCAAAAGATCCGCCTTCTCTCGGGCGGCAATCAGCAAAAGGTGATCTTGTCGCGCTGGCTGGCGGAGCCGGGCCTGAAGATTGTCATTCTCGACGAACCGACGCGAGGCATCGACGTCGGCGCGAAGCACGAGATCTATAACGTGATCTATGAGCTTGCCGAGCGAGGCTGTGCGGTGGTGATGGTGTCCTCGGAATTGCCGGAAGTGCTCGGCGTCTCCGATCGCATCGTCGTCATGCGCGAAGGGCGAATCTCGGGCGAGCTGCCGCGCGACAAGGCCAGCGAGCCGGCGCTGCTGGAACTCGCCTTGCCGCAAGGCTCGCGCGAGAGTGCGGCGCGCGAAGCGGCTTAAGCGGCGACGGGTGCGTCGACGCCCGCGGGCGAGCGTTTTGACGCCGCATGCCCGCCGCGTTCGCCGCAGCCACATCGCGCGGTAGCGGAAAAAAACGGATGCAACGAAACCCGTCGCGAACGACGGTGAAGGAGTCAGGACATGCAAGCAAGAGAAAACCTCGTAGAAGCCGGCGCCAAGCGCGCGGCCGAAGCGTTGATCCCGCAGCCGAACGATCGGCAGAAATGGTGGCAGCAAGTCACCGAATACAGCCTCATCCTTATATTCGCGATCATGTTCGTGACGACGTCGCTGACCGTCGATCACTTCTTCTCGATCGAGAACATGCTCGGCCTCGCGCTGTCGATCTCGCAGATCGGTATGGTCGCCTGCACGATGATGTTCTGTCTGGCTTCGCGCGATTTCGACTTGTCGGTCGGCTCGATCGTCGCGTTCGCCGGCGTGCTGTGCGCCATGGTGCTCAACGCGACGAACAACACCTTCCTCGCGATCGTAGCCGCCGTGGCGGCCGGTTCCGTCATCGGCTGGGTCAACGGGGCCGTCATCGCCTATCTGCGGATCAACGCGCTGATCACGACGCTCGCGACGATGGAAATCGTGCGCGGCCTCGGCTTCATCGTTTCGCACGGGCAAGCGGTGGGCGTGTCCTCGGATACGTTTATCGCGATGGGCGGCCTCACGATGTTCGGCGTGTCGCTGCCGATCTGGGTCACGCTCATTTGCTTCATCGGGTTCGGCGTGCTGCTGAATCAGACCGTCTACGGCCGCAACACGCTCGCGATCGGCGGCAACCCCGAGGCATCGCGGCTGGCCGGCATCAACGTCGAGCGCACGCGCGTCGTCATTTTCCTCGTGCAAGGCGCGGTGACGGCGCTCGCCGGCGTGATTCTTGCGTCGCGCATCACGTCGGGCCAGCCGAACGCGGCCGAAGGCTTCGAGCTCAACGTCATTTCGGCGTGCGTGCTGGGCGGCGTTTCGCTGCTCGGCGGCCGCGCGACAATTTCGGGCGTCGTGATCGGGGTGCTCATCATGGGCACCGTCGAGAATGTCATGAATCTCATGAACATCGACGCGTTCTATCAATACCTCGTTCGCGGCGCGATTCTGCTCGCGGCGGTGCTGCTCGATCAGCTCAAGAACCGCGGCTCGCGCGATTGAGTGAAGGCGGTCCACGCCGGCGTTCGGTTCTTAAGGAGATGTATGCGATGGCACTTCCCGATCACCCGCAGCTTGGCCCCTACGCGCGCTACCCCAGCTTGGCCGCCCGCACGGTATTCATCACGGGCGGCGCGACCGGCATCGGCGCGTCGTTCGTCGAGCACTTTGCGGTTCAAGGCGCTCGTGTCGCCTTTTGCGACATCGATGCGAGCGCCGGCGAAGCGCTTGCCGATGCGCTCGGCGATGCACGCGAGAAACCACTCTTTCTGGCCTGCGACGTAACCGACATCGATGCGCTGCGCAGTGCGATCGCCGATGCGCAAAGTGCGTTCGGGCCGATCGCCGCGCTCGTCAACAACGCGGCGAACGACGTGCGCCATGCGCTCGCCGACGTGACACCGGCTTCGTTCGATACCGGCATCGCGGTCAACCTGCGGCATCAGTTTTTCGCCGCGCAGGCCGTCGTCGAGGACATGAAACGTGCTGGCGGCGGCTCGATTATCAATCTCGGCTCGATCAGCTGGATGCTCAAGCAAGGCGGCATGCCGGTCTACCTGACGGCCAAAGCGGCGATCCAGGGGCTCACGCGCGCGCTCGCGCGCGATCTCGGGCCGTTCGGCATTCGTGTGAATTCGCTCGTGCCCGGCTGGGTGCTGACCGAAAAGCAGCGCCGCCTTTGGCTCGACGAAGCGGGCAAGCGCGCTTTGAAGGAAGGCCAGTGTCTCGACGGCGAATTGATGCCCGAGGACTTGGCGCGCATGGCGCTGTTTCTCGCGGCCGACGACAGCCGCATGATCACGGGTCAGGATTTCATCGTCGATGGGGGATGGGTATGAAGGCTGCAAGCCGTCAGGCGACGCTCGCCGTGCGGGCGCGGTGCGCGCTCGGCGAGGGCGCGACTTGGTGCGCGCGGACGGGGCGCTTTTATTGGACCGATATCGAAGGCGCGCGCTTGTATCGCTACGATCCGAGCACGGGCGAGCGTACGAGTTGGGCCATGCCGGAGCGGCTTGCGACTTTCGCGCTATGCGAGGATCCGCATTGCTTGCTGCTCGGCCTTGCAACGCATTTGGCATTTTTCGATCTGACGACGCGCGAGATGCGCCGCATCGTCGAGGTCGAGCCGGGGCTCGACACGCGATTGAACGACGGACGCTGCGACCGGCAGGGGCGCTTCGTCTTCGGCACCAAGCACGAAGGGGCCGACTTACGGCCGATCGGCGGCTTTTATCGGCTCGGACACGACCTGTCGCTCGAGCGCCTGCCGCTGCCGTCGCCGGCGATCTCCAACAGCATCGCGTTCAGCCCGGATGGCGCGACGATGTATTTCTGCGATACGCCGACGCGCGAGATTCTTGCGTGCGACTACGGCGCCGACGGCGCGGTGAGCAACGTGCGCGTCTTCGCGCGGCTCGCCGATCCGAACGGCGGACCGGACGGATCGACCGTCGATGCGCAGGGTGGACTTTGGAACGCGCAGTGGGGCGGCAGCCGCGTCGTGCGTTACGGGCCCGACGGCAAGGAAACCGATCGCGTCGGCGTGCCGACGAGCCAGCCCAGTTGCGTCGCGCTGGGCGGCCCGCATCTGTCCACGCTCTACATTACGACTGCGCGCGAGGAGCTCGATGCCGCAACGCTTGCCGAGCAGCATGGCGCGGGCGGCATTTTCGTCGCGTCGAGCGGGCGGCGCGGACTGGCCGAGCCGCTGTTTCGCGGGCAGTGGCGGTAAACCCGAAGCCGATTCTGTTAAACCGAAAGAACCGACCCGAGTCAAAGGCGGCAAAGACACGCCTTCCGAACCCGCCAACCCGGGCGTGGCGTCGGCCCGGTGCCTCTCGAAGGAGCTGATCATGACCGCAGCCAATTCCAATGCCACGCCGACGGCAGGCGCTCGCGTGTCGGGGAAGCGCAGTGCGCACTCGGACGTGCAAAGCGCGAAACTCGCGGGGCTCGCGCAGCCGGGCCGCTCGGGGCCCGGCCCATCATCGATCGCACGCGCGGCGGCGGCCGCGCGCCCCAGTACGGCGCTCACGCTTGCCAACGAACAGTTGAGCCTCGACCTTGCGCCGGCGCTCGGCGGCGGCATCACGCGCTTCGATTGGCATGGCGACGGCAGCCTGCCGACGCCGATTTTCCGCCGCTGCGCGCTCGCGCAGGCCGGCACGGACCCGAACGCGCTCGCCTGCTATCCGCTCGTGCCCTATTCGAACCGGATCGGCGGTGCGCGTTTCGAGTTCGACGGGCGCTCGCTCGCCGTGCCGTGCAATCGAATGGCTGAGCCGCTGCCGATTCACGGCGACGGTTGGCTGCGCGCTTGGCGCGTTCTCGAGCGCGGCGACACCTATGCGACGCTCGCGCTCGAGCGCGAGCGGGCCAAGCCGCATGCCTATCGCGCGCGCCTGACCTATGCGCTCGACGACGCGACGCTAACGGTGGCCCTTGCCGTCGAGAACGCCGGACGCGAGCCGTTGCCGTTCGGGCTCGGGCTTCATCCGTTCCTATCGCGCGATAGCGACACGCGGTTAGCGGCGTCGGCGAGCGGATTGTGGCTTGCGGGCCCCGATTGGTTACCGGTGCGCCATGTGCCGGCGCCGGCGGCTTGGGCATTCGGGGTCGCCTATCCGCTGCCCGATGCGCTCGTAAATCACGCCTTCACGCAGTGGAGCGGCCGAGCCGCCGTCGTCTGGCCGCGCAAGCGGCTGTCGCTGACGATCGAGGCCGACACTGACTACTACGTGTTGTACACGCCGCCCGGCGCGGACTTCTTCTGCTTCGAGCCCGTCGATCACCCGATCAACGCGGTGAATCTGCCTGGCGGCGCCGACGCGCATGGGATGACGGTGCTGGCGCCGGGCGAGACGCTTGCGCGCGAGTTCCGCTTTACGGTCGAGCCCGCCGGCCGTTAGCGGGCGGGCCTGCTGTTCGCGCGCGGTGTCGGCGAGCGCGCATGCACGGGTAGAATACGGGCCTTTCCGCCACCGGCACGCACCCGCCTTCGCCATGTCCAGTTCCTACTCATTCGTCCGCTCGCTCAATGACGCCTGGCAGCGCACCGGCTCGCTCTTGTGCGTCGGCCTCGATCCCGAGCCGTCGCGTTTTCCGGGCCCGCTTGCGAATCGCGCCGACAAGATTTTTGATTTCTGCCGCGATATCGTCGATGCAACAGCGCCGTTCGCCAGTGCGTTCAAGCCGCAGATCGCCTACTTTGCCGCGCATCGCGCGGAGGATCAGCTGGAAGCGCTGATTGCTCACGTTCATGGCACCCATCCGGGCCTGCCTGTGATTCTCGACGCCAAGCGCGGCGATATCGGCAGTACCGCCGAGCAATATGCGCGCGAAGCGTTTGAGCGCTATGGGGCCGACGCCGTGACGGTCAATCCGTACATGGGCTTCGATTCGATCGAGCCTTACCTTGCGCATGAAGGCAAGGGCGTTATCGTGCTGTGCCGTACGTCGAACGCGGGCGGCTCCGATCTGCAGTTTCTCGAGACGGGCGGCCGGCCGCTTTATCAGGCGGTCGCTTCCCTCGCGGCCGAGAAGTGGAATGCGAGCGGGCAACTCGGACTTGTCGTCGGGGCGACGTTTCCGAAAGAGATCGAAATCGTGCGTGGGATCGTGGGCGATATGCCGCTCCTGATTCCCGGCATCGGCGCGCAAGGCGGCGATGTGGAAGCGACCGTGCACGCCGGGCTTACGAGCGCGGGAGCCGGAATGATGATCAACTCGTCGCGTGCCATTCTCTACGCGGGCAAGGACGAGCACTTCGCGCAAGCGGCGGCGCGGGCCGCGCTCGAGACGCGCGACAAGATCAATGCCTATCGCTGATCCGGCTTAACGGTGCGCGGCCGGTCCCGCGCCCTCTCCGTACCGCGCGTTGTCGTCGATGTGCTTGAGCAGGCCGCGCAGCGCGTGCGCGGCGGCCTGCACGCGGATCTGCTCGCGGCCGCCCTTGAAGACGACCGTTTCGGCCGACGTTTCCAGCCGATTGCTCCACGCGAAGCAGACCATGCCGACGGGTTTTGTCTCGGTCCCGCCGCTGGGGCCGGCCACGCCGGTGATCGCAAGCGATACCTGTGCGCGGCTATTGCGCAGGGCCCCTTCGGCCATTGCGCGCGCAACCGGCTCGCTGACGGCGCCGTGCTGATCGATGAGATCGGCCGGCACGCCGACCATCTCTGTCTTCGCCAGATTCGAGTACGTGACGAAGCCACGCTCGAACCATCCGCTGCTGCCCGATATATCGGTTATGGCGGTGGCGACCATGCCGCCCGTGCACGACTCGGCGGTAGCGAGCATGAGGTGCGCCTCGCGCAACTTGTTGCCGGTGCGCACGGCGAGTTGGTGAACGACGGAATCGGTGGGCATCGCGGGGCTCTCGCAATTTCGGTTCGGATGGCCTCGGCGCGGCGGGCGGAGGTTGAAAAGAGCGGCGGGCTAGATCGTCATGCGCCAGAGCGCGATCACGAGCAGCGTAAAGAACGCGGCGACGAGATCGTCGAGCATGATGCCGAAGCCGCCTTTGACGTGGCGATCGAAGTAGCGGATCGGCGGCGGTTTGACCATGTCGAAGAAGCGAAACACGATGAACGCCCAAAGCTGCCCGATGAAAGTTTCGGGCGTCACGAAGAGCAGCACGAGCCAGAACGCGACGATCTCGTCCCAGACGACGGGCGAGGGATCGTCCGTGCCCATCCTGCGTGCAGTGAAGCCCGTCACGTAGATGCCGGCGATAAAACCGACGACGATCAGCGCCGTCCACTCGAGCACCGTCAAGCGAGCGTCGAGCGCAGCGAACGAGGCCCACGCGAAAAGCGTTCCGACGGTGCCGGGCATGATCGGCGAGAGCCCGCTGCCGAAGCCGAGCGAAAAGAGATGGAGCGGATGCGAGAGCATGAAGCGCGCGCTCGCGCGGCGCTTTTTGGGCGATGGCGATGGGGACGACGGCAAGTGAGGCCGGGGGGCGGGCTCGGGGCTGTCGGGGAGCGTCGAATCAGTCGGGTCGGTGTGCATCGAAATGGTCGAAGCCGTGCAGCGTCAAGGAAAGGGGCGCATGCGAGGCATCGTGCCAGGCAATGGCCGGCTCGTCCGTCGCATGGCGAAGGGCGCTTATTGTACCGATGCGTGTGACGGCGACGTTAGCGCGCGCGCCGGCATCGGCAATCGCGTCGCGCACGTTCGGCGAGGCCGTGAAGACGAGTTCGTAATCGTCGCCGCCGGCGAGCACGCATTGCCGTTGCGCATCGAGCGGCAGCTTGCGCACGGCGTTCGAGCGCGGCACGGCGTCCACGTCGATCGAGGCGCGCACGCGCGAGCGCTCGAGGATATGTCGCAGGTCGCCGGCCAATCCGTCGGAGACGTCCAGCGCCGCATGCGCGAGCGCGCGCAGTGCGAGCCCGAGGGCAATGCGCGGTTCGGGCCAATCGAGTGCACGGCGCAGGCAGTCGAGCTCGTGCGAATCGAATACGCTTGCCGCCCATTCGCCGCGCGCCACGCCCAGCCCCGCGCGCGCATCGCCTAGCATGCCCGACACCCAAATGTCGTCGCCGTCGCGCGCGCCGTCGCGGCGCAGGGCCGCCTGCGCTGGGACATCGCCGAAAATGGTCACGCACAGATTCAACGGCCCGCGTGTCGTGTCGCCGCCAATGAGCGCGCAATCGAACCGCTCGGCGAGCGCGAATAGACCTTCGGCGAATGCTTCGAGCCATGTCTCGTGCGGCGTTTGCATTGCAAGCGCGAGCGTGAACGCGCGCGGTTTCGCGCCCATCGCCGCCAGATCCGACAGATTGACGGCGAGCGTCTTGTGACCGAGCGATTGCGGATCGACGTCGGGCAGGAAGTGCCGGCCTTCGACGAGCATATCCGTCGAAACCGCAAGCAATTGTCCCGGTTCGGGCGCGATCAGCGCGCAATCGTCGCCGATGCCGAGCACGGCGCGTGGCGGGCCGCGGCGTGCGCGCTCGGCAAAAAAGCGCTCGATCAGCGAGAACTCGGAAAGGGCCATGGGTCAACTGCGATAAAGGTAAGCGGTGAGCGGTAAGCGGTAGTCACGATGTGCGGCGCTCGCGTGAGCGGCAGGCCCGGCCGGCCGGCGGCGGCCGTCGGGACGGGGCGCGATTGGCGCTACAATGCCGTCGAACCGTCATTCTAATCCGCGTAACAAGTCTGAACTTTCGAACCTCATGTCTACGAACCTCGATTCCGCCAAGGCGAAGCTGCGCGAAGCCGCGCTCGATTATCACGAATTTCCGTCGCCCGGCAAGATTGCCATCGCGCCGACGAAGCAGATGATCAACCAGCGCGATCTCGCGCTTGCGTATTCGCCGGGCGTTGCCTTTGCCTGCGAGGAGATCGTCGAGAATCCGCTCAACGCCGCGCGCTTTACGGCCCGCAGCAATTTGGTGGGCGTGGTCACGAACGGCACGGCCGTGCTCGGCCTCGGCAATATCGGTCCGCTGGCATCGAAGCCTGTCATGGAAGGCAAGGCGGTGCTGTTCAAGAAGTTCGCCGGCATCGACGTGTTCGACATCGAGCTCAACGAATCCGATCCGCATAAGCTCGTCGACGTCATCGCCGCGCTCGAACCGACGTTCGGCGGGATCAACCTCGAAGACATCAAGGCGCCGGACTGCTTCATTGTCGAGCGCGAATGCCGCAAGCGGATGAAGATCCCCGTCTTTCACGACGACCAGCACGGCACTGCTATTGTCGTCGCGGCCGCCGTGACGAACGGCTTGAAAGTCGTCGGCAAGGACATCTCGAAGGTCAAGCTCGTCGCCTCGGGCGCGGGCGCCGCTGCGCTTGCATGTTTGGACCTGCTCGTCGATCTCGGCTTGCCGATCGAGAATATTCTCGTCACCGATTTGGCCGGGGTCGTCTATCAAGGCCGCACGGAGTTGATGGACCCGGACAAGGAGCGCTTTGCGCGTGAGACGTCCGCGCGCACGCTGGCCGAGGTGATGGAAGGCGCCGATATTTTCCTCGGCTTGTCGGCGGGCGGGGTGCTCAAGCCCGAGATGGTCAAGGGCATGGCTACCAAGCCGCTGATCCTCGCCTTGGCCAACCCGACACCGGAAATCCTGCCCGAACTCGCGCTCGAAGTGCGCCCCGACGCAGTCCTCGCGACGGGCCGTACCGATTACCCGAATCAGGTCAACAACGTCCTTTGTTTCCCGTTCATCTTCCGCGGCGCACTCGATGCGGGCGCGACCACGGTCACGCGTGAAATGGAAATCGCCGCCGTGAACGCGATTGCCGAGCTTGCTCGCCAGGAACAGAGCGACATCGTGGCGACGGCGTACGGCATTCGAGATCTGTCTTTCGGGCCGGAATATTTGATTCCGAAGCCTTTCGATCCGCGCCTGATCGTCAAGATCGCGCCGGCCGTTGCGCAAGCCGCGATGGATTCGGGCGTCGCGACGCGGCCGATCGAGGACATGGAAGCCTATAAGCAGCACCTGCAGCAGTTCGTCTATCACAGCGGCACGACGATGAAGCCGATCTTCCAGCAGGCGCGCAGCGTCGAAGCCGGGAAGAAGCGCATCGTTTTCGCGGAAGGCGAGGAAGAACGCGTGCTGCGCGCCGTGCAGATCGCCGTCGACGAAAAAATCGCGACGCCGATCCTGATCGGCCGGCCGGCCGTCATCGAACACCGCATCGAGCGCTACGGCCTGCGGCTCACACCCGGTGTCGACTACACGGTTGTCAACACGGAGCACGACGATCGCTACCGCGAGTTCTGGCAGGAGTATTACCAACTGATGGCGCGCAAAGGCATTAGCCAGCAATTGGCGAAGGTCGAGATGCGCCGGCGCACGACGCTGATCGGCTCGATGCTCGTCAAGAAGGGCGAAGCCGACGGCATGATTTGCGGCACGGTGTCGACGACACACCGCCATCTGCACTTCATCAATCAAGTCATCGGCAAGCGGGAAGGCTGCACGGTGTTTGGCGCCATGAACGGTCTCGTGCTGCCCGGCCGTCAGATTTTCCTCGTCGATACGCACGTGAACGTCGATCCCACGCCGGCAGAGCTCGCCGAAATCACGATCATGGCGGCCGAAGAGGTGCGCCGCTTCGGCATCGAGCCGAAGGTCGCGCTGCTGTCCCACTCGAATTTTGGGACGAGCAACGCCCCTTCGGCGCAAAAGATGCGCGATACGCTCGCCATCCTCAGGGAACGTGCGCCCGGCCTGCAAGTGGACGGCGAAATGCACGGCGATGTCGCGCTTGACCCCGCGCTGCGCAAAGAGGTGTTGCCCGAATCGACCCTCGAGGGCGAAGCGAATCTGCTCGTGCTGCCGAACATCGACGCAGCGAACATCGCGTACAACTTGCTCAAGACCGCGGCGGGCAACAATATCGCCATTGGGCCGATCTTGCTTGGCGCCGCGCTGCCCGTGCACGTATTGACCGAATCGGCGACGGTGCGGCGCATCGTCAACATGGCGGCCTTGCTCGTGGCCGATGTGAGCGCGTTCTCGCGCTAATCGTACGCTGGACCGCCCCGGCGGCTCTAGAAAAGCGGAAGAGAAGCGGAAGGCAAGCGGAAGAAAAAACGGCGTGCCCATTGCGGGCACGCCGGGGGCGAAAGAGAGGCTGCCGCCCCAATACATGAAACAACGATTTCCGATTACAAACCGCGGCGAGGAGGCAAAGACCCGCCGCATCGGTACCGTCGAAGCCATGTTATCTTGGACAAGATAAAAATGTTCGTATCTAGGATAAATAGGACGACCGGCGAAGCCGCGAATCGACGCTAAACCTTTCATTTTCCAGACAAAGATTGCGTCCGGGGACCATTAGCGATACCCTTACATTTTTCGTGGTCGTTCTCATTTCTGATCGAGCAGCAGGACTCCTGGCCGATGACATGCGCGGGAACACGCGAACGAGCGGGTAAATGGCTTCGTCAGGGCGCGCTCGCGGCGTGGGTGATCGCGGCCGGTTGGACAGGCGTTGGACTATCGGGCGCACCCGTTGCTTTGGCACGCCAAGTGCCGCAGGCGTCGGCAGGTGTGTCGGGCACGATCGAGCAAGCGCAGTTGCCGCCCGAGGCGGTGACCACCTTGAACACGATCGCGGCCGGCGGCCCTTATCCGTACGCAAAGGACGGCGTCGTATTCGGTAATTTCGAGCGACTGCTACCGCCGCATCGGCGCGGTTACTACCATGAGTACACGGTCCCCACGCCGCGAGCGAGAAACCGCGGCGCGCGCCGCATCGTTTGCGGCGGGCCTCCGAGGCGGATCGACACCTGCTTTTACTCAGACGACCACTACACCAGTTTTAAACGCATTGTTGAATGACATCGGGATGAACGGCATGAGCGACAACGTCTACGGGCACGACGCCGCAGTCGCGACGGATCTGTTCGCGGCCGGCGAGGGCAATCTTTTTCACCGCGTCATGCAGATGCGCGCGGCCGAGCGCGGCCAGAACTCGCCGAGCGACGCGGACGCGGACGCGGCATCCCGGCATTCTCCGAGCGAGGAGCCTATGAGCCTTTTCGCGACCGTGAGACCGAACATCGTCCAGTCGATCCGGGCGTTCCGCGTGCAGGACCTCGCCGACGAGGCCCAACGGCTCGAGCAGCATTTCCTGTATGCCTATTGCGGCCAGGCCGCGTCGAAGCAGGAAGTGTTGGAAACGATCGCCACCTCGTTCTTGTTCCCGAAACACTTCGGGAAGAACTACGACGCGCTCTATGACTGCCTGACCGATCTCGTACAGAAGGCCGGCTCGCAGCCCGGGTTCGTCATCGTGCTCGAAGGGCTGCCGATCGCGCAGAAGTTCGACAAGGAAGGCCGTGAGACGCTGCTCGACGTATTCCGCGAGGCGGCAGAGTTCTGGGCCGAGCGCAAAGTCGCGTTCCGCGTTTTCTATTCCTTCGCTTGATCTTCGCTTGATCTTCGCTTGATCTTCGCTTGAGCTTGGCCTGAAGGCGCCGGCGCGCGCATGGCGCCAGCCTTCGTTTTTCACCAGCCACCCCAACGTGCCGCGAGCGCGGCCAACACGGCCATGCCAGCCGTCTCCGTGCGCAGCACGCGCGGTCCCAGCGAAAGCGGGGAAAAACCGTACGTCGCGGCGATGTCCTCTTCCTCGGGCGATAGCCCTCCCTCTGGCCCGATCAGGAGCGTGACCTCTCCGATGGGCGGTGTGTTCGGCAGCGTGTCGAACGCGACGCTGCCGCGCGGCGAGAGCATGAGCCGAAGCGTGCCGGATTCGCTCGATGCGGGCAGCGCCTCTAGCCACTTCGATAGGTCGCGCGCGGGGTCGATTTCGGGTATCCGGTTGCGGCCGCATTGCTCGCAAGCGGCCCGTGCGATCCCTTGCCAGTGAGCGTGGCGGCGGCTCGCGCGCTCGGCCGATAGCCGCACCACGCCGCGCGCTGTGACGAGCGGCGCGATCCGTGCCGCGCCGAGTTCGACCGCTTTTTCAACGAGCCAATCCATTTTGTCGCCACCGGCGATGCCCTGCGCGAGCGCGATCCGGTACGGCGGCTCGGCCTCGGCCGCCTCGAAGGCACCGATTTCGGCAAGCGCGCTGCGGCGCGCGATCTCGACGATCCGCGCCGCATACTGCCCGCCTCGGCCGTTGAACAGCGTCAGCGCGTCGCCGGTCTGCAGACGCAGCACTTGCACGTGGCGGGCGACTTCATCGGGCAGCGCAACGACGGCGCCGGGTTCTAAGGCGGAATCGACAAAAAAACGAGGCATAAAGCGGTGTTGGAATATCGGTATGCGTTGCGGTGGGGTACTGCGCGCGACGGGCAACGCCGCCGGCACCTAACGTCTTGGGACCGCCTACGGCAGTTGGCCGCGCACGCTGCGCGGCAGCGCGAAGAGCGCGGGATGCAGCGCGGCGTCATAGTAGCGCAAGGCGTCGATGCCGCGAGCCGCGAGCCGCTCTTCGATGTCGTGTTTGAACAGCGAGGCGGCGTCGAGCGTATCGCTCGCGAGCGCCATGAGCCACAGCGAACCGTAAAGAGGCACGAACGCCGACATGACGTCGACCTTGACGAAGCATTGCCGCAGGCCGTGCACCAGCGCGGCCGCCCGGTCGAGATGAAATTGCGCGGCGCCCAAATGCATCGAGAGCATGGCGCGGGGCGCTAGGATCGTCTTCAGGCGCGAGTAGAAGGCCGGCGTATAAAGCTCGGCGGCCGGCGAATCGGGCGGCGTGAGATCGAACACGACAAGATCGAAGCGCTCGGCTGTCGCGCCGACGAACTGTGCGGCATCGCCGATGACCACCCGCACACGCGGATTCTCGAGCGCGCCTCGGTGCACGTCGGCCAAGTGCTCGCGCGCCATCCGAACGACGGCCTCGTCGAGTTCGGCGACGACGATCCGCTCGATGCTCGGATGCGCAAGCAGTTCCCGCGCCGCCCCGCCGTCGCCGCCGCCGAGCACAAGTGCCTTGCGCGGCTGCGGGTGCGCGAGCGCGGCCGGATGGACCATGCATTCGTGGTAGACGAATTCGTCACCGACGGCGGTCATCGGGCGGCCATCGAGCGTAAAAAGCACGCCGAGCTGCGGCGTGTCCCACACCTCGATGCACTGATGCGGCGAATCGACCCGTGCGACGCGGCGCGCGCCCGGAAAGCCGTACACGACACCAGGCGCGGGGCGAAAGAGAAGGGGGGCGTGGAGGGTGGAGAACACGGTCGGACACCGGCTCGCGATCGGTCGCAATGACCGAATTATAGAGCGCGGCGCGCGGAGATCCCATGGGCTTCGACCCCATGCGAGTCGGTGAGGAGGCGGGCGCCATCTGTTAGAATGGCACGCTTTGCAGCCCGTCCGCTTGCTCTTTTCCGCCTCACGCCGCGGCGCGTGCGCCCTCCCGCGTGGGCGGCGGTTCATACGAGCAACGGTCCACCGCGCGCACGCTTTCTCGACTCGTTCTCCGGACTCGACATGACGACCTCGTCTACCGCTCCCACCGCTCTCATGGCGAATGCGATCCGCGCGCTCGCGATGGATGCCGTGCAACAAGCGAACTCAGGCCACCCGGGCATGCCCATGGGCATGGCCGAAATCGCCGTTGCGCTGTGGTCTCGCCATCTCAAGCACAACCCAGCGAATCCGCACTGGGCCGACCGCGATCGTTTCGTGCTGTCGAACGGCCATGGCTCGATGCTGCTTTACTCGGTGCTGCATCTGACGGGCTACGACCTGCCGCTCGCCGAGCTCAAGAATTTCCGCCAGCTGCATTCGAAAACCCCGGGCCACCCGGAGTACGGCATCACGCCGGGCGTCGAAACGACGACGGGCCCGCTTGGCCAAGGTCTGGCCAATGCGGTCGGCATGGCATTGGCGGAAGCGCTGCTCGCGGCCGAGTTCAACAAGGCCGACGCGAAGATCGTCGATCACCACACATACGTGTTCCTCGGCGACGGCTGCCTGATGGAAGGCATTTCGCACGAAGCGTGCTCGCTGGCGGGCACGCTGAAGCTGAACAAGCTGATCGCGCTGTACGACGACAACGGTATCTCGATCGACGGCCACGTCGAGTACTGGTTCGCCGACGACACCCCGAAGCGTTTCGAAGCCTACGGCTGGAACGTGGTGCGGGGCGTCGACGGGCATGACGTGCAGGCGGTCGATGCGGCGATCGCGAGTGCGAAGCGCTCGGACAAGCCCACGCTGATCTGCTGCAAGACCGTCATCGGCAAGGGCGCGCCGACCAAGGCGGGTGGCCACGACGCGCACGGCGCGCCGCTCGGCGCACAGGAAATCGCAGCTACGCGCGCGGCGATCGGCTGGTCGTGGGAGCCGTTCGTGATTCCGCAGGAAGTCTATGCGGCATGGGATGCGAAAGAAGCGGGCGCACAGCAGGAAGCCCAATGGAACGATGCGTTTGCGCAGTACCGCGCGAAGCACCCGCAAGAAGCGGCCGAGTTCGAGCGCCGCGCGGCGGGCAAGCTGCCGGCCGATTGGGCCGCCAAGGCACAAGCCATCGTCGCCGGTGCGAACGAGCGCGCCGAGACCGTCGCCACGCGCAAGGCGTCGCAGCAGGCGATCGAGGGTCTCTCGGCGGTGCTGCCCGAATTGCTCGGCGGCTCGGCCGACTTGACGGGCTCGAACCTCACGAATTGGAAGGCAAGCAAGCCGGTCCGTGCGGGCGCGAACGGTATCGAGTGGGGCAATCACATCAACTACGGCGTGCGTGAATTCGGCATGAGCGCCGTCATCAACGGCATGGCGCTGCACGGCGGCTACAAGGCATTCGGCGGCACGTTCCTCACATTCTCCGATTACAGCCGCAATGCGCTGCGCGTCGCCGCGCTGATGAAGTCGCCGTCGATCTTCGTGTTCACGCACGATTCGATCGGCCTTGGCGAAGATGGCCCGACGCACCAGTCGATCGAGCACGTCTCGAGCCTGCGCTTGATCCCGAATCTGCATGTCTGGCGTCCGGCCGATACCGTGGAGACGGCTGTCGCCTGGACTGAGGCTGTCGAGCATCAAGGCCCGTCGTGTCTGATCTTCAGCCGCCAGAACCTGCCGTTCTCGGCGCGCAGCGAAGCCCAAATCGCCAACATCGCGAAGGGCGGCTATGTGCTGCGCGATTGGAACGACGAGATCGTCGCTCGCAAGATTATCCTGATCGCAACGGGCTCCGAGATCGAACTGGCGCTGGCTGCGGTCAAGCCGCTCGCGCAGCAAGGGATTGCGGCGCGCGTCGTCTCGATGCCGTCGACGACCGTCTATGACCGCCAGGATGCCGAGTACCGCGAGCGCGTGCTGCCCAAGGGCGTGCGCCGCGTCGCGATCGAAGCGGGCGTGACCGATTTTTGGCATAAGTACGTCGGCCTCGAAGGCGGCGTGGTCGGCATCGATACGTTCGGCGAGTCCGCCCCGGCCGGCGTGCTGTTCAAGCATTTCGGCTTCACCGTGGAACACATCGTCGCGGCCGCAAAAGCCGCGCTCGAGTAGAGATAGACTCACGGGAAGACGCAATACGGCTTTCCGGCCGCGTCACGGGCGTAAGCGCCCTCGTGCCGTGACGAGCCGGGAAGCAAGAGGTACGAGCGCTTTTTTCAGCCCCAATTTCAGGAGAACCAACATGACGGTACGCGTTGCAATTAACGGGTATGGCCGGATCGGCCGCAACACGCTGCGTGCGTTCTACGAGAGCGGCAAGAAGCACGATCTGCAGATCGTCGCGATCAACGACCTCGGCGATGCGAAGACGAACGCCCATCTGACGAAGTACGACACGGCGCACGGCCCGTTCCCGGGCGAAGTATCGGTCGAGGGCGAGAATATGATCGTCAACGGCGACAAGATTCGCGTGCTGGCGAACCGCAACCCGGCCGAGTTGCCGTGGGGCGAGCTGGGCGTCGACGTCGTGATGGAATGCACGGGCTTCTTTACGACGAAGGAAAAGGCGAGTGCGCATCTGGCCGGCGGCGCAAAAAAGGTTCTGATCTCGGCGCCGGGCGGCAAGGATGTCGATGCGACGATCGTCTATGGCGTGAACCACAATGCACTCAAAGCGGCGCATACCGTTGTCTCGAACGCCTCGTGCACGACGAACTGCCTCGCACCGCTCGTCAAGCCGCTCCATGAGAAGATCGGCCTCGAAACAGGCCTGATGACGACGATCCACGCGTACACGAACGATCAAGTGCTGACGGACGTCTACCACGAAGATCTGCGCCGCGCGCGCTCGGCCACGCACAGCCAAATCCCGACGAAGACGGGAGCGGCGACTGCGATCGGCCTCGTGCTGCCGGAATTGGCCGGCAAGCTCGACGGCTACGCGATCCGCGTCCCGACGATCAACGTCTCGATCGTCGACCTTTCGTTCATCGCCAAGCGCGATACGACTGTCGAAGAGATCAACGCGATCATGAAGGACGCTGCGCAAGGCGAGCTCAAGGGCATCCTCGGCTACAACACGGCGCCGCTCGTCTCGATCGACTTCAACCACAATCCGGCGTCGTCCACATTCGACGCGACGCTCACGAAGGTGGCCGGTCGTCTCGTGAAAGTCTCGAGCTGGTACGACAACGAGTGGGGCTTCTCGAACCGCATGCTCGATACGGCGATCGCACTCGCGAAGGCCAAGTAAGCACGCGGGCGCTGGCTGCTGCTGGCTGGGGCCTAAGCACAAGAGCCGCCCTCGTGGCGGCTCTTGTCGTCTCGGCGACGGTCGGTGCAAGTCCGTCGCAGCGGTGGATGGCGAGGCGCGACTAACGCGCAGCGCAATCCGCCGTCAGTGTCAGTGCTTGCGATACGGGCAGGCGTCCTTGGTGCAGGCGCCATAGAGCGCGAGCGCATGCTCGTGCAGTTTGAAGCCGCGCTCTTCCGCGATGGTTTGCTGGCGCTTCTCGATTTCAGGGTCGAAGAACTCTTCGACACGCCCGCAGTCGATGCAGACGAGGTGGTCGTGATGCGTGCCTTCGTTGAGTTCGAATACCGCCTTGCCCGATTCGAAATTGCTGCGCGACAGCAGGCCCGCTTGCTCGAATTGAGTCAAGACGCGATAGACGGTGGCAAGGCCAATGTCGAGTTCCTCGTTGAGTAGGCCGCGATAGACGTCTTCGGCGGTCAGATGCCGTACGGCGCTTCGCTGGAAAATTTCGAGGATCTTGAGGCGCGGTAGGGTCGCCTTGAGCCCGATGTTTTTGAGATCGGTCGGATTGGTCATGGCTAGGCATCCCTAGAGTACAATGCACGATTCGAATAGTAATGGGTTTTTGCTGTTCTGGTCATCTTCGATGAAACTCGCGCGGCTCGACGATACGCAAAACGGGGCCCGCACGGTGAGTGAAATGAGTCCAAATTTTCTTATGAAGCGCGGGGGGAGCCACGTGCGCAACCTGTTGATTGCTGCCTCCACGGTTGCGCTCGTTGCGGGATGTTCGACGTACGACAGCCTCACGCAGCGCGTCGCTCAGAGCATTACGCCGTATCGCATCACCATCGTGCAGGGCAACTTCGTCTCGAAGGAAGCTGCGGCGAAGATGCGCGTAGGAATGTCGCGCGACGAAGTGAAGGCGGTGCTCGGTACGCCGTTGCTCGCCGACATGTTCCATGACGACCGCTGGGATTACGTCTTCTACTTCAAGCGCGGCTCCACGGCGATCGTGCAGCAGCGCGATTTCGTCGTCAACTTCGATGGCGATCATGTCGCGAGTTGGTCAGGCGGCGACGATCTGCCGTCCAACCTCGAACTGCTCGCCGATATCGACGGCGATAAGGGCGGCAAGAAGGCGAAGAAGGCTGCAGCTGCGGCTGCCGCATCGGCTGCTGCCGCGGCTTCGGCCTCGGCTGCAGCATCGGCAAGCGCAGCCGAAGCGGCGCAGCCGGTGAGCGGCGCGGAGCAGGCGGGGGCCAACGCGGCCGAAGCCGCCAACGCTCAGGCCGCGCAAGCGGCCAACCGGGCGACGAATCAAGTGCCCGCCACGCCGGCCAAGCAGGCCGTACGCTCGGGCACACCATCGCCGTCGCAAGCGTTGCCGAGCGCGACGCCGCAGTTCCAGTTCCACCGTCAGCCGCAGCCGGCTTCGCCTGACCAAAGCAACCCGGTCGGGCCGACCGGCTCGCCGTCGAGCAGCAACGGCGCCCATAACTCGGCGGTATCGTCTTCGCCGCAGGGCGCGTCCGCTACGGGCGGCTGATCGGTCGTTCGGGCGAGTGGTCCTCAAGGCGGGCCGTGCGCGAGGCGCGCGCCCGCTTTTTCGTTTTTTGGGTGCCTCGAAAGACGCGCCTCCGGTCGGTCCGATGGCGAGTGGGCCGGCCCGTTATTCAAAGGGGTATGCATGTCGCTGATGAAAATCGCCATCGCCGGCGCATCGGGCCGGATGGGTCAGATGCTGATCGAAGCCGTCTTGAACGATCCCGATGCGACGCTCGCGGGTGCGCTCGGTCGGCCTGGCTCGCCGCAGCTTGGCCAGGATGCGGGGCTGCTGCTCGGTCAGCGCACGGGTGTCGTGCTGACCGACGACGTGGAGCGCGTCTTCGCTGAAGCCGATTGCCTCGTCGATTTCACGCGTCCCGAGGGCACGATGGCCTATCTCGAGGCCGCGCAGCGCCACGGCACGAAACTCGTGATTGGAACGACGGGCATGACGGACGAACAGCGCGAAACGGTGCATGCGGCCGCCCGGAAAGTCGGCATCGTCTTCGCCGCGAACATGAGCGTGGGCGTGAACGTAACGCTCAAGCTGCTCGAATTCGCTGCCCGCCACTTCGCCACCGGCTACGATATCGAGATCATCGAAGCCCATCATCGCCATAAAGTGGACGCGCCCTCGGGCACGGCGCTCGCAATGGGTGACGCGATCGCCGGCGCGCTCGGCCGCGACCTGAAAGCCTGCGCGGTGTATGGACGCCATGGCGTGACGGGCGAGCGCGATCCGTCGACGATCGGTTTTTCGGCCATTCGCGGCGGCGACATCGTAGGCGATCACACCGTGCTGTTCGCCGGTACCGGAGAGCGCATCGAGATCACCCATAAGTCGTCGAGCCGCGTCTCGTATGCGCAGGGCGCGCTGCGGGCAGCGCACTTTCTCTCCGAACGCGGTACCGGCCTTTACGATATGCAGGACGTACTCGGCCTACGCTGATCGGCGGGCAGGCGACCGGTATGCCGGCGCGCTCGCTTTCGTTCTAGCTTTTGGTTTTGCTGTAGCTCTAGCGCTCCCATTCCCATGCAAAACACGGGCATCGTTCATTACCTGCAAACCGGCGACGCGCTGACGCACGCGGTTGCCTATCTGCTCCTGGCCATGTCGATCGCAAGCTGGTGCTTCTTGATCGTCAAAGGTTGGATGCTGGGGCACGCTAAACGCCAAGGACCGCGCGCGATCGCGTTGTTTTGGCAATCGGCGACGCTGTCGGAAGGCGTACTGGCACTGCGCGCCACCGACCGCGAACGCGTTTTCGCGCCGCTTGCCGAGGCGGCGCTAGCCGCGTCCGAAATCCATACGCCGTCCGCGATGCTCGCGCGCGTCGAACGCAGCGAGCGCGTGCTGCGTGCGTTGCGCGAGGCGCTGCTCGCCTCGCAGCGCCGTCTCGAGTTCGGACAGGTTCTGCTCGCCTCGGTCGGCAGCACGGCGCCGTTCGTCGGGCTGCTTGGCACTGTGTGGGGCATCTATCACGCGCTCGGCAGCATCGCCGCGAGCGGGCAGGCGATGATAGAAAATGTCGCGGGCCCGGTCGGCGAGGCGCTCATCATGACGGCCTTCGGCCTAGTGGTCGCCATTCCGGCTGTGCTCGCGTACAACGCACTCGGCAGAATGCAGCGCCAGGTGTCGGAAGAACTCGACGGGTTCGCGCACGATCTGCACGTGTACGTTTGCGCGCCGGACGGACATGGGAAAGCTGCCGGCTCCGATGCGCAGCCGGCACGCGGCGCATCGGAGCCACACTATGCCGGCCACGCGCCGGCCGACGACGCGGCGCGCCGCGCACGCGCTTGACGAGCGTGCGCCACATTTGAGCGGGAGACGGCGATCATGGCATTCGGGGGTTTCGACAAGGAGCGTTCGGCCTCGCCGATGGCCGATATCAATATGACGCCGCTTATCGACGTCATGCTCGTGCTGCTTGTGATTTTCATCATCACCGCGCCGCTGTTCACGCACGCGATCCGGCTGGATCTGCCAAAAGCCGCCGCGGCACCCGCGCCGCAAACGCCGCAGACGATCACGCTTTCAATCGACGACGCTGGCCGGCTGTATTGGGACGGCCGCCCGCTCTCGCTCGATGCCGTGCGCGCGAATCTTGTCCAAGCGGGCAAAGCGGCAACGCCGCCCGAGCTTCATCTGCGTGCGTCGCGGGCCACGCGCTACGACGTCATTGCTCAAGTCATGAGCGCGGCGCAGCAGGCAGGGCTCGAGCGGATCGGCTTCGTCACCGAGCCGCCACCGAGCGCTGCGCAAGCCGCGCCCGCCAAGCCCTGAGGGCGAACCGTAACGGCGAGTCGCGCGTGCTGTTCGCGTGTCCGCGGGCGGTATAATCGACGTTTTCCCCATTTTCGGGGAAGCGCATCTCGACGTGACGTGCCTGCATGCAAGGCGCCACGACAGCCAAGCCCGACCACCGCCATGCAAGAAAAATACTTACCCGCCGACATCGAAGCCGCCGCCCAAGCAGAGTGGCGCGCATCAAACGCTTACCGCGCGGCTGAGATCGCCGGCAAGCCGAAGTTCTATTGCGTCTCGATGCTGCCGTATCCCTCGGGCAAGCTGCACATGGGGCACGTGCGCAACTATACGATCAACGACGTCATGTACCGTTATCTGCGGATGAACGGCTACAACGTCCTGATGCCGATGGGCTGGGATGCGTTCGGCATGCCCGCCGAAAACGCGGCGATGGCCAACGGCGTGCCGCCCGCGAAGTGGACCTACGACAACATCGCCTACATGAAGCGGCAGATGCAGTCGATGGGGCTCGCGATCGACTGGTCGCGCGAAGTCGCGACATGCGATCCGAAGTACTACAAGTGGAACCAGTGGCTCTTCTTGAAGATGCTCGAAAAGGGCATCGTCTATCAGAAAACGGGTACGGTGAACTGGGACCCGATCGATCAAACGGTGCTCGCGAACGAGCAGGTGATCGACGGGCGCGGCTGGCGCTCGGGCGCGCTCGTCGAAAAGCGCGAAATCCCGATGTACTACATGCGCATCACGCAGTACGCCGATGAACTCTTAACCGATCTCGACGCTCTCGGCTGGCCCGAGCGCGTGAAGATCATGCAGCACAATTGGATCGGCAAGAGTTTCGGCGTGAACTTCGGCTTTCCGTACGAACTCGACGGCGAGCGCAAGTTGCTGCGCGTGTTTACCACGCGCGCCGACACCATCACGGGCGTGACCTTCTGCGCCATCGCGGCCGAGCATCCGCTCGCCGCACGCTTGGCGCAGGGCAAGCCCGAACTGCAGGCCTTCATCGACGAGTGCCGGCACGGCGGCGTGGCCGAAGCCGAAATCGCGACGATGGAAAAGAAGGGCATGCCCACGGGCTTTTATGTCACGCACCCGCTCACGCAAGCGCGTGTCGAAGTCTGGATCGGCAACTATGTGCTGATGAGCTACGGCGAAGGCGCGGTGATGGGTGTGCCCGCGCACGACGAGCGCGATTTCGCGTTCGCCAAGAAATACGGCTTGCCCATCGAACAGGTGATCGCGAAGCCCGGCTGCGACTATTCGCTCGATGCGTGGCAGGCGTGGTACGGCGACAAAGAGGGCGTCGCATGCATCAATAGCGGTCGCTACGACGGCATGAGTTACGAGCAGGCGGTCGACGCGGTCGCGGCCGATTTGAGGGCGCTTGGCGTCGGCGATAAGCAAGTCACCTGGCGCCTGCGCGATTGGGGCATCTCGCGCCAGCGGTACTGGGGCACGCCGATTCCGATCATCCACTGCACCACGTGCGGCGACGTGCCGGTGCCCGAACAGGATCTGCCCGTCGTGCTGCCCGAGGATCTCGTGCCGGACGGTACGGGCAATCCGCTCGCGAAGTCGGCGGCGTTCGTGAACTGCACGTGTCCGACGTGCGGCGCGCCGGCCAAGCGCGAGACGGACACGATGGATACGTTCGTCGATTCTTCCTGGTACTTCTCGCGCTATACGTGCCCCGATGCCGAGACCATGGTCGACGCGCGCACCGATTATTGGATGCCGATGGACCAATACATCGGCGGCATCGAGCATGCCATCTTGCACCTGCTCTACTCGCGCTTCTGGACGAAGGTGATGCGCGACATGGGCCTCGTCCAATTTGGCGAGCCGGCGAAGAACCTGCTCACGCAGGGCATGGTGCTCAACGAAACGTTCTACCGCGAGGACGCTTCGGGCAAGAAGACGTGGTACAACCCGGCCGATGTCGCGGTCGAGCACGACGACAAGGGTCGGCCCATCGGCGCGACGCTGAATACGGACGGCCTGCCCGTCGTGCTCGGCGGCGTCGAGAAAATGGCGAAGTCAAAGAACAACGGCGTCGATCCGCAATTGCTGATCGATCAATACGGCGCCGATACGGCGCGCTTGTTCACGATGTTTGCCGCGCCGCCCGAGCAGCAGCTCGAATGGTCGGGCTCGGGCGTCGAGGGCGCGAGCCGCTTCCTGCGTCGGGTCTGGGCGTTCGGCCATGCGAACCAGGCGGAACTCCTCTCGCGCGACACGTTCGACCCCGCGCAGCTTGCCGAAGCCGACAAGACGCTGCGCCGCGAAGTTTACGGCGTGCTCAAACAGGCCGATTTCGACTACCAGCGCCTGCAGTACAACACGGTCGTCTCGGCTGCGATGAAGATGCTCAATGCACTCGAGAATGCGAAGCTCGCGCGCCCGAGCGTGCTGCGCGAGTGCTACGGCGTGCTGTTGCGGGTGCTGTACCCGGTCGTGCCGCACGTCACGCACGCGCTGTGGCAGACGCTCGGGTTCGTCGACCCGTTCGGGACGCTGCTCGATGCGCCGTGGCCGAAGGTCGATGAAAAGGCGCTCGAGCAAGCCGAGATCGAACTGGTGCTGCAGGTGAACGGCAAGGTTCGCGGCGCCTTGACGATCGCCAAGGAAGCGCCTCGCGAAGCCATCGAAGCCGCTGCGCTCGCGCACGAGGTGTTCGCGCGCTTTAGCGAAGGTAAGAGCCCGAAGAAGATCATCGTCGTGCCCGGCCGGCTCGTGAACGTCGTCGTTTGACGACACAGCGTACGGCTGCAGGCGCGCGGGAATCCGCCCGCCAACAACCAAGGAAAACCAAGGAGCCAATGTGATTCGCCGATCGTTTCTCGCGCTCATGTGCGGCACGATGATGCTCGCCGCCTGCGGTTTTCAACTGCGCGGGCAGCAAAACTATGCGTTCAAGCGGCTTGCCATCGTGGGCGCGCCGCCCATCGTCGCCGCACGCTTGACGCGGATGATCGAAGGCGGCAGCGATACGGTCGTCGTCAAATCGGCTGCTGACGCGGATGCCGTGTTGAGCTTGGGCGAATCGCGCGGGCAAGGGGTGCTGACGCTGAACTCGCTCGGTGTAGCCGCGGAATATCAGCTCAACTACTCGCTGAGCTACTCGCTGACGAGCGCCGATGGCGTCGTGTTGATTCCGCCGAGCGCGATCGCGCTCAATCGGGCGATGACGTATAGCGTTCAGTACTCGCAAGCGAAGACGCAGGAGGCTGATCTGCTCTACGCCGATATGCAGAACGACGCCGTCGATCAACTGACGCGCCGGCTCGCGATCGTGCGCTCGCTGCATCCGGCGCCGGGGCAGCAGGCACCGGCCGTCGCGCCGCGTGCGCCGTTGCCGCCCCCGCCGCTCTGACCAGGCCGATATCCGCCGCTCATGCAACTGCGACTCGACGCGCTCGACGCACATCTGGCTAGGGGCCTCAGTGGCCTTTACGTCGTCTTCGGCGACGAGCATCTGCTCGCGCAGGAAGCGTGCGACCGTATCCGCGCGGCCGCGCGGGCAGCGGGGTTTACCGAGCGCAACGTTTTCACGGTCGAGCGCAGCTTCGATTGGAGCTCGCTGCTCGGTGCGACGCAATCGATGTCGCTGTTCGGCGAGCGTCAACTGATCGAATTGCGGATTCCATCGGGCAAGCCGGGCAAGGAGGGCGCCGATGCGCTCAAGGCGCTCGCCGCCGCCGGCAGTCCCGACGTCCTGACGCTCGTCACGCTGCCGCGACTCGATGCGGCGACGCAAAAATCCGCGTGGTTTACAGCGCTCGCCGAAGGCGGCGTCTCGCTGCGGATCGACCCGGTCGAACGCGCGCAACTGCCCAACTGGGTCGCGCAGCGGTTGGCGCAGCAAGGCCAGCGCGTCGCGCCGGGCGATGACGGCCGGCGTGCGTTGCAGTTCATCGCGGAGCGCGTCGAAGGCAATTTGCTGGCCGCTCACCAAGAGATTCAAAAGTTGGGGCTGCTGTATCCGCAAGGTGTTCTGACGTTCGAGCAGGTGCATGACGCGGTGCTCAACGTCGCACGCTACGACGTCTTCAAGCTCAACGAGGCAATGCTGGCCGGCGATGTCGGGCGGCTCTCGCGGATGCTCGACGGCTTGAAAGGCGAAGGCGAAGCGCCGGTGCTCGTGTTGTGGGCGCTGACCGAGGAGTTGCGCACGCTGCTCAAGATCAAGCGCGGCGCGGCCGCCGGCAAGCCGCTCGCGATGCTGCTCCGAGAGAACCGCGTCTGGGGGCCGCGCGAGCGGCTTGTCGGGCCCGCGCTCTCGCGCGTGACGGAGCCCCTGCTCGAGGAAGGGCTCGCGCTCGCCGCGGCGCTCGATCGTCAGGTGAAAGGCCTCCTAGCCGCGGTGCCGGGCAGCCGCCGGCGCTCGGCGCTGCCTCCCGATCCATGGGACGGCCTGTTCGAGCTCGCCGCGCTCGTTGCGGCGCCGGGCAAGCGCGGCGCCGCACGCGCGATCGGCGCGTAGCAGCTAGAATCCCAACGTCGACCTTCGCACCACAGCGGAGGTACACAGGTAGACCGCGCCGCGTGCGCCACGAACGAGAATCATGATGGAAATCGACGAGTACATGACCGGCATTGGCCGCCGGGCGCGCGCCGCATCGCGCGCGATGGCACGCGCCGCCACGGCAGCCAAGAACGACGCTTTGGAGGCCATCGCTCGCGCGATCGAACGCGAGCAGGCCGCCCTGAAGGAAGCGAATGCGCGCGACCTGGCCAAGGCACGCGAAAAAGGCATGGACGCAGCGTTCGTCGATCGCTTGACGCTGTCCGACAAGGCCTTGTCGACGATGATCGAGGGCTTGCACCAAGTCGCTTCGCTGCCCGATCCGATCGGCGAGATCACCGACCTCAAATATCGACCCACCGGCATCCAAGTCGGACAAATGCGTGTGCCGCTCGGCGTGATCGGCATCATCTACGAGTCGCGCCCGAACGTGACGATCGACGCCGCGGCGTTGTGCCTGAAATCGGGCAATGCGGCGATCTTGCGCGGCGGCTCGGAAGCGCTCGCGTCGAACACAGCGCTTGCTGCGTTAATTGCCGAAGGGCTGGCCACGGCCGGCTTGCCGCACGACGCCGTGCAAGTGATCGAGACGGCCGATCGTGCCGCGGTCGGCAAGCTCGTCACGATGACCGAATATGTCGACGTGATCGTGCCGCGCGGCGGCAAGGGCCTCATCGCCCGACTGATGGAAGAGGCGCGCGTGCCGATGATCAAGCATCTCGACGGAATCTGTCACGTCTACGTCGACGATCGCGCCGATCTTTGCAAGGCGCTCGCCGTCTGCGACAACGCGAAGACGCATCGCTACGGCACGTGCAACACGATGGAGACGCTGCTCGTCGCGCGCGGCATTGCGTACGCCGCGTTGCCGCTGCTGGCACGCGTGTATCGCGACAAGGGTGTCGAGTTGCGCGTCGATGCAGATGCGCGCGTGGTGCTCGAAGCCGCGCCGTGGAGCAGCGACGCGCCGCCGCTCGCGCTTGTCGACGCAACCGAGGAAGACTGGCGCACCGAGTATCTTGCGCCGGTGCTTGCCATCAAGGTGGTCGATGGCATCGACGCGGCGATCGAGCACATCAATACGTACGGCTCCGCACACACTGACGCGATCGTCACCGAGGACCACGACCGCGCGATGCGCTTCTTGCGCGAAGTCGATTCGGCGAGCGTGATGGTCAACGCTTCGACTCGCTTTGCCGATGGGTTCGAGTTCGGACTCGGGGCGGAAATCGGAATCTCCAACGACAAGCTGCACGCTCGCGGCCCCGTCGGGCTCGAGGGACTGACGTCGCTGAAGTACATCGTGCTGGGTCACGGCGAAGTTCGGAAATAGAAACAATATCAATCCACGACTACGCACGACGACACACGGATTCCATGCTCTGGCTCAAGACGTTTCACATCGTTTTTGTGGCTGCTTGGTTTGCGGGCCTTTTTTATCTGCCTCGGATCTTCGTCAATCTCGCCATGGAGACCGAGCCGGCCGCTTGTGCCCGGCTGCTGACGATGGCGCGCAAGCTCTACCGCTTCATGACGTTCATCGCCGTGGTGGCGCTGGCCTGCGGGCTCGGGCTGTGGCTCGGCTACGGCATTGGGCAAGGGCAGGGCTGGCTTCATGCGAAGCTTGGCGTCGTCGTTCTGCTGATCGTCTACCACGGCTACTGCCGCCGTCTGCTGACGGCCTTCGAGCGCGGCGAGAACCGCCACTCCGACCGCTGGTATCGCTTTTTCAACGAGTTGCCCGTGCTCGGTCTCATCGCTGCGGTTGCGCTCGTTGTGGTCAAGCCGTTCTAGCCTCGCCCGGCGCCGCCGCCCGGCGTGTTCCTACTCCTCTTCTTCTGCTTTTGCCGTTTCGATGCGCCGCCGCGTGATCGCTTTCTTGGCGCGGGCGAGCTTGTCGACTACGCTCGGCCCGCGCTTGAGCGCGACGCCGACGGCGAGGATGTCGCCGATCGCCAGATGCGACACGCGTGAGGTCATGGGGGAAAAGATGTCGGTTTCTTCGGCGACGTTTGCAATGAGGCTCACCGTCGCGATCTGCGCGAGCGGCGAGCTACTGTTCGTGATCGCCACGACCGTCGCCCCACATGCAACCGCCGAGCGTGCTGCCTCGACGATGTCGCGCGTGCGGCCCGTATTCGAGATCGTCACGACGACATCGCCTTCGCCGAGCAGCGCCGCCGACATCGTGTAGGTATGCGGATCGGCGTAAGCGACGCTCGGTATGCCGAGCCGGAAGAACTTGTGCTGGATGTCTTGTGCGGCGATGCCCGAGCCGCCTGCGCCGTAGAACTCGATCCGCGATGCCTGTGCGAGCAGGTCGATCGCCTTCGCGATGCTGTGCGCCGAGAGACTGTTCCTGACCTCGATCAGCGCACCGATGGTCCGATCGAATACCTTGGCGACCACACCGGACGTGGGCTCGTCGGGCCGCACATCGCGGTAGACGGAAGGCAGCCCCGGCGCGATGCTCTGTGCGAGCCGGATCTTGAATTCGCGGAAGCCGCCGCAGCCTAACGCTTGGCAGAAGCGCGCGATCGTCGGCTGGCTTACGCCGACCCGCTGCGCGAGCTCGGTCATCGCGAGGTCGAGCACCTCCCGCGGCGCCTCGAGGACGTAATCGGCCAGCTTGCGTTCGGACGGGCGCAATTGCGCGCGCATCGCTTCGATTCGGGAAAGCATCGGAAAATTGCCTCGATGGGGTGTATCGTTTTCTATCGATCGCAATAGTATGATCGGCGATATGTAGAAAAGCTACACGATTTTTCTACCGACGGAATGGGCTGCATCGGCGCGGGAGTTAAGCTAATACTGACAACTGCCGTCGATCCGCATTGCTGAGATGTAGTTTTTCTACTAAACTTGCCCGGCCTAAATCGAGCTAAGCGGCTATTGCGCCGCATCGCGCCACCCGCTCGGCGTTCGCACGCCGGCCTTCAGGAAGGAGCGTCTCCCCATGGTTTCGCCGCACCCCACGCTGACCGAAGTCACCCGCCGCATCGTGGAGCGTAGCTGCTCCACGCGTTCCGCCTACCTCGCGCGCATCGATGCGGCGCAAGGACGCTTCCCAGCCCGCGGCGCGCTCTCGTGCGCCAACCTCGCGCACGGTTTCGCGGGGCTTGAGGGCAACGACAAGATCGCGATCAAGGCGATGCGAGAGCCGAACATCGGGATCGTCTCGGCTTACAACGAGATGCTGTCGGCGCACGCGCCGTATAAAGACTACCCGGACCTCATCAAGCGCGCCGCGCGCGAGAGCGGCGGCATCGCGCAGTTCGCGGGCGGCGTGCCGGCGATGTGCGATGGCGTCACGCAGGGCAACGCCGGCATGGAGCTATCGCTCTTCTCGCGCGAGGCGATCGCGATGGGCACGGCTATCGCGCTTACGCATAACATGTTCGACGCGGCGCTGTGCCTCGGCATTTGCGACAAAATCGTCCCCGGCTTGCTGATCGGCGCGCTGCAGTTCGGCCATCTGCCGACGATCTTCGTGCCGGCCGGCCCAATGACGAGCGGGCTGTCGAACGACGAAAAAGCCAAGATTCGTCAGCAGTTCGCGACAGGGCAAGTCGGGCGCGACGCACTGCTCGAAGCCGAATCGGCCGCCTACCACGGGCATGGGACGTGCACGTTCTACGGCACCGCGAACAGCAATCAAATGCTCATGGAAGTCATGGGATTGCATCTGCCGGGTTCGGCGTTCGTCCATCCGCATACACCGTTGCGCGATGCGCTGACAGCCGCCGCGGCACGGCGTGTGCTCGAGATCACCGCCGAGCGCGGCCACTACACGCCAATCGGCCATGTCGTCGACGAAAAGGCGATCGTGAACGGCATCGTCGCGCTGCTGGCGACGGGCGGCTCGACCAATCACACGCTCCATCTCGTGGCGATCGCGCGCGCGGCGGGCATTCTCATCGACTGGAACGATTTCGATGCGCTTTCGCAAGCGGTGCCGCTGCTCGCCAAGATCTATCCGAACGGAAAGGCCGACGTGAATCACTACCACGCGGCCGGCGGCATGGCGTTCCTGATTCGCAACCTGCTCGACGGCGGCCTGCTGCACGAGGACGTCACGACGGTCATGGGTAAAGGGCTGCGCCGCTATACGGACGAACCGAAGCTCGTCGAGGGGCAATTGGCTTGGGTGCCGGGCGTGGAGCAAACCGGCGACGCGAAGGTGCTGCGGCCGATCGCCGAGCCGTTCCAGGCCGATGGCGGCCTGCGACTCATGCAGGGCAAGCTCGGCCGCGGCGTCATCAAGATCTCGGCCGTGGCGCCCGAGCACCGCATGGTACGGGCCCAAGCGATTGTTTTCGATTCGCAAGAAGCCGTGCAAGAAGCGTTCGACAAAGGTGAGCTCAAGCGCGATTTCGTCGCCGTGGTGCGGTTTCAGGGTGCGCGTGCGAACGGCATGCCGGAACTGCATCGCTTGACGCCGCTGCTCGGCGTGCTGCAGGACCAGGGCTTTCACGTCGCGCTCGTCACCGATGGGCGCATGTCGGGCGCATCGGGCAAGGTGCCCGCCGTGATTCACGTCTCACCGGAGGCTTTGCTGGCCGGGCCGCTCGGTAAAGTGCGCGACGGCGATACGATCGTTATCGACGCCGAACGCGGCGTGCTCGACATCGAGATCGAGTCCGGCGAGTGGAGCGCGCGCGAAGTCGAGCAACCCAAGCATCAAGCGGAAAACGAAGTTGGCTTCGGCCGCGAGTTGTTCGGCGTCTTTCGGGCGGCCGCGGCGCCGGCCGAAATGGGCGCCTCGGTGTTCGGACCGCTCGTGGGCGAGCCGGCCGAGCGTTTCGCTTCTATCCATGCAAACAACGCGCAATAAGGAGTCGCCATGAAAAAGGTTGAAGACATCGTCCGCCTCGGCCCCGTCATTCCGGTGCTGGCATTCGACACCGTCGAGCAGGGCGAACACGTCTCGCGCGCGCTTCATGCCGGCGGCGTCAAAGTGCTCGAGATCACGCTGCGCACGCCGGCCGGCATCGGCGCGATCGAGCGCGCGGCGCAGCTGTCGGCCGATATCGTCGTCGGCGTCGGCACGATCACGAAACCCGAGCACTGCGCGCAAGCGAAGAAGGCCGGGGCGCAGTTCGGTGTGTCGCCCGGGCTTACCAAGGACATTCATCGAGCCGCCCAGGACGCCGGCCTGCCGCTGCTGCCGGGCGTGATGACACCGAGCGATATTCTCCTCGCACTCGAACTCGGCTACGAAACAGTCAAGTTCTTCCCCGCGCAGCAAGCCGGCGGGATCCCGATGCTGCAAGCGCTTTACGGCCCGTTCCCGGCGCTCAAGTTTTGCCCGACGGGCGGTGTCACGACCGAGACGGCACCGAGCTTTCTCGCTTTGCCCAATGTCGTCTGCGTCGGCGGCTCGTGGCTCACGCCCAAAGCCGCACTGGCCGCGCAAAACTGGGATGAGGTAACACGCCTCGCCCGTGCAGCGTCCGAGCTTGCCGCGCACCAGCACTGATGCGCCCCCGCGGCCGTGTCGCCGGCTTCGTCCGGTGGCGCGGCCGCGCACATCCCTTCGCCGCCGTTGCGCACCCCACCTTCGGGCATGCCGGTTCGGGGGCAAAAGATAGGGGTTTTCGACAATGGAACCGGTTCTATCGACAAATTGCGGCGCCGACTACAATGCAGCGTTCGCTAGAGGGGCGGCGAGGCTTGTAACGTCCCTGCAATGCGTCCACCTACCTCGTTTCAAAACAAGTAAAGGAGACTCTTTATGGGATCGGTCCACGGTGGCCTCTTGCTGCTTTACGCCCTTATAGCGATTGCGGCGCTCATTCTGCTGATTGCGCGGTACAAGGTCTATCCGTTTCTGGTCCTCATCATCGTCTCCTTGTTGCTCGGGCTCGCTGCGGGCATGCCGGCCGGGCAAATCGTGAAGTCGTTCGAGGCGGGCAACGGCGGGACGCTCGGCCACATCGCGATCGTCGTAGGTCTCGGAACGATGCTCGGCAAGATGATGGCCGAATCGGGCGGGGCCGAGCGAATCGCGACCACATTGATCGACTGGTTCGGCGAAAAATACATTCATTGGGCGATGATGTTCGTTGCAATCATCGTCGGCTTGCCTGTCTTCTTCGAAGTCGGCTTCGTCCTGTTGATTCCGATCGCGTTCAACGTCGCCAAGCGCACCGGCAAATCGCTGCTGCTGATCGGGCTGCCGATGGTGGCGGGGCTGTCTGTCGTGCATGGCCTGATTCCGCCGCACCCGGCCGCGCTCTTGGCGGTGCAGGCGTACGGCGCCGACATTGGCAAGACGATCGCGTACGGGCTGATCGTCGGCATTCCCACTGCAATCGTTGCGGGTCCGCTGTTCGCGTTGCTCGTGCATCGGCATGTCAAGCTGGCCGGGAACAATCTGCTCGCCGCGCAATTCATCGAAGCCGACGAAAATGCGGTCGCGCATCGGCGCGATATGCCCGGCTTCGGGATTACGCTGTTCACGATTTTGCTGCCGGTGCTGCTGATGCTCGTAGGCAGTTGGGCCGATCTGGTGTTTGCGCCGAAGTCGATGCCGAACGATCTGCTGCGTTTCATCGGCAATTCGGACGTGGCACTTTTGATCGCTGTGATCGTCAGTTTCTGGACGTTCGGCGCCAAGCGTGGATTCACGCGTGAGCAGATCCAAAAGTTCTGCGGCGAATGTCTGGCGCCGATCGCCGGGATTACACTGATCGTCGGCGCGGGCGGAGGCTTCGGCGGTGTGTTGCGCGATAGCGGTGTTTCGCGCGAGATCGTGTCTCTCGCGACGCAGGCGCACCTCTCACCGCTGCTGTTCGGGTGGTTCGCCGCCGCGCTGATTCGTCTCGCGACGGGCTCGGCTACGGTGGCGATGACGACCGCCTGCGGTATCGTCGCTCCGATCGCCAAGGCTGGCCTGGTTCAGGTACGGCCCGAATTGCTCGTGCTCGCGACGGGCTCCGGCTCGCTGATCTTCTCTCACGTGAACGACGGCGGCTTCTGGCTGATCAAGGAGTATTTCGGCATGACGGTCGGGCAGACCTTCAAAACGTGGTCGCTCTGCGAGACGATCATCTCGCTGCTCGGCCTCGGATTGACTTTCGCGCTCGCGACGGTCGTGTAAAGGTAAATGGAACGGAAATGATTTTGATCGTGATGGGTGTCTCGGGCGCGGGCAAGACGCTGATCGGCGAGCTGTTGGCCGAGCGCATCGGTTGCAGCTTTGTCGATGGCGATGCGTTTCATAGCGCCGCGAATAAGGAGAAGATGGCGCAAGGCATCGCGCTCACCGACGACGACCGCTGGCCGTGGCTCGCGGCCATTCGTGCGGCGATCGAAGAGAAGGCTCGTGCCGGCGAGTCGCTCGTCGTCGGCTGCTCGGCGCTCAAGCGCGTCTATCGCGACGTGCTGCGCGGCGGTGCAGACGGCGACGCAATCGTGCGGTTCGTTTATCTGAAGGGCTCGTTCGAGGTGCTGCACGAGCGCCTGGCCACCCGTGGCCGGCATTTCTTCAATCCAGCGCTACTGCAAAGCCAGCTCGAGACGCTGGAGGAGCCCGGCGACGACGAAGCTGTTACGGTCAGCGTCGAGCTATCTCCGCCCGAAATCGTCGATCAGGTCGTGTCGAGCCTCGGCCAACGGCCGTAAGCTCGGGCCGGCCGCGAGGCGGATCCGCAAGCCGGCGCGTCGGCCGGTGCGTGGTGGTGGCGCGGTCGCAGCAAACAAAAAGGGCCATGGCCGATCGACCATGAGCCCTTTTTTGATCCGCGGCGTATGGCTTTAAGCGATCCGCTTGGCCAACTCCACTGCCTTGCCCGTGTACGCGGCGGGCGTCATGCCGATCAGCAGTGCTTTCGCATCGTCGGGAATGGCGAGCGTCGCGATGAACTGCTGCAGCGCCTCGCGCGTGATGCCCTTGCCGCGCGTGAGCTCCTTCAATTGCTCGTACGGATTTTCGATGCCGAAGCGGCGCATGACCGTCTGCACCGGTTCGGCCAGCACTTCCCAGCAGTTGTCGAGATCTTCGTTCAAGCGAGCCGCATTGACTTCGAGCTTATCGACGCCGCGGATCAACGCATCGTAGGCGAGCAGCGAATAGCCGAGCGCGACGCCCATGTTGCGCAGCACAGTCGAATCGGTCAGGTCACGCTGCCAGCGGGAGACGGGCAGCTTGTCGGCCATATGGCGCAGCGTTGCGTTCGCGAGGCCGAGATTGCCTTCCGAGTTTTCGAAATCGATCGGGTTGACCTTATGGGGCATCGTCGACGAGCCGATTTCGCCAGCCTTCGTCCTTTGCTTGAAGTAGCCGAGCGAGATATAGCCCCAGACGTCGCGATCGAGGTCGAGCAGGATCGTGTTAGCACGCGCGACGGCGTCGAACAGTTCGGCCATGTAGTCGTGCGGCTCGATCTGGATCGTGTACGGATTGAACGTAAGCTTCAGGCGCTGCTCGATGACCTCGCGCGAGAACGCTTCCCAGTCGAAGCCCGGGTAGGCCGCCAGATGCGCGTTGTAGTTGCCCACTGCACCATTCATCTTGCCGAGGATTTCGACTCGCTCGATGCGCTCGATTGCGCGCGCGAGACGGGCGGCGACGTTCGCGATCTCCTTGCCGAGCGTCGTCGGGCTGGCCGGCTGGCCGTGCGTGCGCGAGAGCATCGGCTGCTCGGCCTGCGCATGCGCAAGCGCGACGAGGCGGCTATGCACCGCGCGCAGCGCCGGCACGATGACGCGCTCGCGCGCCCCGGCCAGCATCAGCCCATGCGACGTGTTGTTGATATCTTCCGAGGTGCACGCGAAATGGATGAATTCACTTGCGCGCTCGAGCTCGGGCTGGCCCTTCACCGATTCCTTGAGCCAGTATTCGACGGCCTTGACGTCGTGATTCGTCACACGCTCGATTTCCTTGATACGTGCGGCATCGTGCGCCGAGAAGCGTGCGACGAGATCGAGCAGGAATTTTTCGGCGGCTTCCGTAAAGCGCGGCATCTCCGCGAAGCCGGCTTGCGACAGCGCGATGAGCCAGTGGACTTCGACCGTCACGCGGTGGCGCATGAACGCGGCTTCGGAGAGCCAGTCGCGCAGCGCTTCGGTCTTGGCGGCGTAGCGGCCGTCGAGCGGCGAGAGGGCGGTGAGGGCAAACAGTGTATCGGCGCGGGTATCGGACATGAGGAGTCGTCGCGCTCGAAGCGCGCGGGTTCGGTGCAGGGGAGAACCCGCGATTTTACCACCGACCGAGGCCAACCTAGCCGGAATTGGCCTCGGTGAAGGAGCGCGCGGATGCGGGCCGCGCGCTCGACGGCGTCATTCGGCGGCAGCGGCCGGTTGCCCAACGCGCGCCGGCTGGGCCGCGTGGGCGGCATCCAGCGCTGCGCCGGCCGGGCTTGCCCAGACAAGCCATTGCGCCCGCAGGGCAACGACCGCGACGCAGGCGCACGCTGCCAGCGCGCCAAAGGTGGCGAAGCCCATTTGGTAGCTGCCCGTGCTTTCCTTCGCGATGCCCATCACGACGGGCAGATAGAAGCCGCCGATGCCGCCCGCGGCGCCGATCACGCCCGAGAGCAGTCCCGTCTTGCCTTTCCAGCGATGGGGCACGAGCTGGAACGTGGCGCCGTTGCCGAGACCGAATGCAAGGTAGAGGCAAACGAGGATCGCGATACCGCCCGCAAGCGGCGGCATCCAGGCGGCGAAACCGAGATCGGCGAGCGAGATGGCAGCGAGCAGGAACGTCAGGGCGCGCACGCCGGTGATCCGGTCTGCCAGATAGCCGCCCATCGGCCGGACGATCGCGCCGAGAAAGGCCAGCAGCGACATGAAGAGGCCCGCTTCAAGCTTCGGCATTTGGTAGAGCGTCGTGAGCAGCAGCGTGACATAGGACGACATACCGACGAAGCCGCCGAACGTGATGCTGTAGACGAGCATCATGACCCAGGTGTCGCGTTCGGCCAGCACAGCGCGATAACGCGCCGGCAGCAATGCGATGGCGCCGGCGGCACCGAGCACCGGCAATAAGAGGACGCCCGTTTTCCCGGCGCCGAATACGCCTGCATGGACGGCGAGTACGAGCACGATCAGGCCTGCGAGCATCGTCGCAAAGCCCACCAGTGCGCGCGCGGCGCTGCCGGCTTTTTCGCCTCGATCATCGCCCCAGGCGAATAACGCAACGCCGGCTATCGCCAGCAGCGGCAAGGCGGCCGCGGTCGCGTACTGCCAGCCGAACGCATCGGCCAGGCGCGGAAAGAGGAATCCGTCGAGCACGGCGCCGATGTTGCCGGCGGCCGCGAGGCCGAGCACGAGCCCTTGCACCTTCTGCGGATAGCTGCTGCCGGCCATCGGCAGTGCGACGGCGAAGCTCGCGCCGCCCACGCCCAGGAAGACACCGAGCACCAGCAGCAGCGTGTAGGACGGTGTCGTCAGCAGCAGCGGCAGCACGATCGCCGGCAGCGCCGAGAGCAGGACGCCCATCAATGCGACGTGGCGGCCGTTTGCCGACTGATAGAGGTTACCGAGTGCGACGCGCAGGATCGCGGCCGATAGTACCGGCACGGCCACGAGAAAGCCCTGCTCGGCGGCCGTCATGGCGATGCTCTTGCCGATAAACGGCGCGAGCGGTCCGTAAAGAACCCACACGGTGAAGCCGGTGTCGAAATAGAGAAAGCATGCGAGGAGCGAGCGCCAATTGCCGCTCCTTAGCGCGTGTTGCAGGTTCTTCATAATCGTCCTCGCGTTGGGATGTCGGATGAGTCGTTTGGGGTTGCGGAGCGCTAGGGTGCCTATCGGCGTAACGCGACGCCACGGCAATGCAAGCCCTATGCCATCTGCGTGCTCGCCTTACGGTTCGGGGCGCATCGCCAAGCGCCATAGGCGATTGCGGCGATTGCCATGCGGCTTGGGGCGCGCGAGCGTCCGCTACCCTCCATTGAGCGCGCGTGCGCCGACGCACCGGTATCGCGCTGCCGGCACTGTCGAAGTGCTCGATGCGCGCGCCGATGGTGCGTCGCACCAATGTTGCGACGAAAGGGCGGGGACAGTGGGGGGACAGCGCGCCGGTACAATGCGGGCGTCGCTTTTTCGTTCGGGCCGCGCGGCCCTCGCTCCGCATGGAACTCAAGTGGCTGGAAGATTTCGTCTCGCTCGCCGAGACTCGCAGCTTCAGCCGTTCGGCCGAGCTGCGGCACGTCACGCAGCCCGCGTTCTCGCGGCGCATTCAAGCGCTCGAGGCGTGGCTCGGCACCGAGCTCATCGATCGATCGGTCTATCCGACCCGGCTCACGCAGGCCGGCGAGGTATTTCACGAGCAGGCTCTGGCGATGCTTTCGCACATGCACGAGTCGCGCATTTTGCTTCGCGGGCACGTGCGCTCGCCGGTCGCGACGATCGAGTTCGCTGTGCCCCATACGCTGTCGCTCACGTATTTCCCACTCTGGCTGCAGCGGATCGAAGCGCGGATGGGGCCCGTCCACACGCGCCTGCGTGCGCTCAATGTTCACGATGCCGTGCTATCGCTCGTCGAAGGCGGCTGCGATCTCGTCATGGGCTATCACCATCCGAGCCATCCGGTCGCGCTCGATCCCGGTCGCTACGACATGCTCACGCTCGGCTTCGAGCCGATCAGCCCGTTCTCGGCGCCGTCGCGAGCGGGCCGCGCACGCTATACGCTGCCGGGCGCGGGCGACGCGCCTGTTCCGTATCTGTCGTACACCCCGAACGCGTATTTGGGGCGCATGACTGAAGTCATCGTCGCTAACGCACCTGAGCGGCTCTATCTCGACCGCATCTACGAGACCGACATGGCCGAGGCGCTTAAGGCGATGACGCTGGCCGGCCATGGCGTCGCCTTCTTGCCGCACAGCGCCGTCGAAGACGCCGTCGCAGCCGGGGATCTGATTCGGCTCGACCGCGCAGCTTCCCGCGGGCTGCCGGCCGATCGCTTCACGTTGACGATGGAAATCCGTTTGTACCGCGACAAGCTCGCGGGAAACGGCGACGATCCGCGCCAACAGCTTGTGCGCCGCTTATGGCAGGTCGTCGCCGACGAACTCGGCATCAAAGAGGCGTAGCGCTGCCTCGCAGCGGTGCGTTGCGGGGTGCCGCCTACCGTGACCGCCGATCGGCGCGCAAGGGCGTGAGGGCCGACGTTATGCAAAAAATGCATAATACGATGACCAAACGGCATTGGATTTCAAAAAGCGCTTTTTCCACAATGGCGCACCTTCAGTGACCGTTGGAGCGTTCATGTCCTCGCAATTGCCGTCCACCCCGTCTGCCCATCAACTCCCCTCGTATCTTCGCGCCGACGATCTCGGCCCGTGGGGAAACTACCTGCGTCAAGTCGACCGCGTCGCGCCGTACCTCGGCTCGTCGTCGCGTTGGCTCGAAACACTCAAGCGTCCGAAGCGCATCCTGATCGTCGACGTGCCCATCGAACTCGATAACGGCACCATCGCACACTTCGAAGGCTATCGCGTCCAGCACAACGTCTCGCGCGGTCCCGGCAAGGGCGGCGTGCGTTACCACCAGGACGTCACGCTCTCCGAAGTGATGGCGCTCTCCGCCTGGATGTCGGTGAAAAACGCGGCCGTGAATGTGCCGTACGGCGGTGCGAAGGGCGGTATCCGCGTGGATCCGCGCACGCTCTCGCGCGGCGAACTCGAGCGCGTCACGCGCCGGTATACGAGCGAAATCGGCGTCATCATCGGGCCGAACACCGACATTCCCGCGCCGGACGTCAACACGAACGAGCAGATCATGGCGTGGATGATGGACACGTACTCGATGAACCAAGGCCAAACGGCCACGGGCGTCGTGACGGGCAAGCCGATCGCGCTGGGCGGCTCGCTGGGCCGCCGCGAAGCGACGGGCCGCGGCGTGTTCGTTGTGGGCACGGAAGCGGCGCGCCGCGTGGGCCTTGACATCCAAGGCGCGCGCATCGCCGTGCAAGGCTTCGGCAACGTTGGCGGTATCGCTGCTCGCCTGCTCGAGGAAGCCGGCGCAAAGGTTATCTGCGTGCAAGATCATACGGGCGCGATCCACAAGTCGAGCGGCATCGATACGCACGCGTTGCTCGAGCACGTGGCGAACACCGGCGGCGTGGGCGGCTTCAAGGGCGCCGACCCGGTGGCGAACGACGAGTTCTGGATGATCGAGAGTGACATCCTGATTCCGGCCGCGCTCGAAAATCAGATCACCGAGAAGAACGCCCCGAAGATCAAAACGAAGATCATCGTCGAAGGCGCAAACGGCCCGACCACGACGGCGGCCGACGACATCCTGCACGACAAGGGCGTGCTCGTGATTCCCGATGTCGTTGCCAACGCGGGCGGCGTGACGGTGTCGTACTTCGAGTGGGTGCAGGACTTCTCGAGCTTCTTCTGGACCGAAGACGAAATCAACCAGCGCCTGGAGCGCGTCATGCGCGAAGCGTTCGGCGCCGTCTGGCAAGTGGCGAGCGACAACAAGGTGTCGATGCGCACGGCGGCGTTCATCGTCGCGTGCAAACGGATTTTGATGGCGCGCGAAATGCGTGGCCTGTACCCCTGATTCCCTATTCGTCACAAGCGAAACGGGTTTGACTTGCCGGCGCGCCCCTCACGGCGCTTCCGGTTTCTTCTGGGCGGGCGGCATCGCAAGATGTCGCCCGCTCTCTATTGCTGAGGGCGTATTTGGGGGGGCGCGCCGCGCAGGCGCATTCCGCTGAAGCCGCTGCGGCGATCGTCTATATCGTCCACGCCGATATGCGTTCGGCTTTTATTCGTCGGTGCAGGCCGCGTATCATGCGAATGCTTCGCCCACCCGGGGAGTGGCCGGCACGCATTTTTGCGAAGAGGATCACCCAAGGATCACCCAAGGATCACCCAAGGATCACCCAAGGATCACCCAAGGATCACCCGATGATTTCGATCAAGCACGTTTCGAAGTGGTACAGCACGTTTCAGGTGCTGTCCGACTGCACCACGGAAGTCGCCAAAGGCGAAGTGGTGGTCGTCTGCGGGCCGTCGGGCTCGGGCAAGTCGACGTTGATCAAGACTGTTAACGGCTTGGAGCCGTTTCAGCAAGGCGAGATCGTCGTCGACGGCCAATCGCTCGGCGATAAGCAGACGAACCTCTCGAAGCTACGCGCGAAAGTCGGCATGGTGTTTCAGCACTTCGAGTTGTTCCCCCATCTGTCGATCATGGAGAACCTCACGCTCGCGCAGCTCAAGGTGCTCGGCCGTTCGAAGGAAGAGGCCGCCGACAAGGGTCTCAAGCTGCTCGATCGCGTGGGCCTCAAAGGGCAGGCCGACAAATTCCCGGCCCAGCTCTCGGGCGGTCAGCAGCAGCGCGTGGCCATCGCGCGTGCGCTATCGATGGACCCGGTTGCGATGTTGTTCGATGAGCCCACGTCGGCGCTCGACCCCGAGATGATCAACGAGGTGCTCGACGTCATGGTGGAACTCGCGCAAGAAGGCATGACGATGATGTGCGTGACGCACGAGATGGGGTTCGCGAAGAAGGTTGCGCACCGCGTCATCTTCATGGACCGCGGCGCTATCGTCGAAGACGATCGCAAGGATGCATTCTTCGCCAATCCCAAGTCCGACCGGGCGAAGGAGTTTCTCGCGAAGATCCTGCACTGAGTCGGATCGTAGCGTCGTATGTCCGCAGGTGCTTAGGATTCGAAGGCCGCGATATCGTCGGAATCGGCGCCCACATCGGCGCTGAGCGCGGTGGTCACTGCCGGGCGCATCGAGGCCGATGCGCTTGGGTCGCATGCAGGGTTGCGCTCTTTTTCGAGTACGCACGCCGGCACCGGAATATGCGCCCGCGCCGCCACTTCCCCGTCTTGAAACATCAGCAAATCACCGGGCGCGAAGGCGGTCCAGATTTCGTCGTCGGTCAGCGGCTGCGTCGCGATCACCGCGACGCGGTCTTCAGGCGTCGTGTATTGCGCGAAGTCGATCGACATGTCCGCGTCGATCAGATGCGCCGTCGAGAACGGCCAGCGCCGCACGATGTAGTGCAGGTGGGTTGAGCAATGCGCGAACAGCGCTTGCCCGTTCGACATCAGAAAATTGAATACGCCGTAATCGGTGATGTCGCGCGTGAGCACGGCGAGCGTGTCGAACAACGCCTGTAGCGGCGGCTGCGCGCCCGGAAACGCACGGCGCAGCCCTTGCAACAGGGCGCAAAACGCGAGTTCGCTGTCCGTCGTGCCCACGGGCTGATAGACGCCGCTGATATCGGGCCGATAATCGTTCAAGTCGCCGTTGTGCGCGAAGATCCAGTGCCGGCCCCATAGTTCGCGCATGAACGGGTGACAGTTCTCGAGCAGGATATGACCCTGCGTTGCCTTGCGGATATGCGCGATCGTGTTCTTCGATTTGATCGGGTAGCGCTTGACCATCTCGGCGATCGGCGACGTGGCCGAGGACTGATGGTCGATAAATAGGCGGCACGCCTTGTCCTCGAAGAAGGCGATGCCCCAACCGTCGGCGTGGTGATCGGTGATGCCGCCGCGTGCAGCGAAGCCCGTGAAGGAGAACGTGACGTCCGTCGGTGCGGCGCAGTTCATTCCGAGGAGTTGGCACATGATCCGGGCTGGCGGTGCGTATGGACGGGCGGATCGCGTAGTGCGAACCCGCTACAATATGTTTTTTGGAAGCATATACCGAGCCGTCTGCCGAAAAAAGCGAAATCGGCGGGCGCCATCGCGCATCCGTTGCGGTTTTTCCACGACGGCGGTGCTTCGGCCCGGCCCCCAGTAACCGTATTTGCTCTTATTGCCGCGCGGTACGCCGCCGGCCCTCTTGCAGACCGTCGCCATGACCGTTTCCGATTTGTCCCCGAACGCCGCGTCTACGAGCGGCGCGCCGTCCTCGCTCGCTTTGGCCCGTCCCGACGACTGGCACTTGCATTTGCGCGACGGCGAAATGCTCGCGGTCGTACTGCCGCATACCGTCCGCCAGTTCGGCCGCGCAATCGTCATGCCGAACTTGAAGCCGCCGGTGACCACGGTCGATGCCGCGCGTGCTTATCGCGAGAGAATCCTCGCCGCGTTGCCGATCGGTGCGAAGTTCGAGCCGCTGATGACGCTCTACCTCACCGACAATACGCCACCCGACGAGATCCGCCGCGCGCGAGAGAGCGGTTTCGTGCACGGCGTGAAGCTCTATCCGGCCGGCGCCACGACGAATTCCGACTTCGGCGTGACTGACCTATCTCACTGCGCGAAAACGCTCGAAGCAATGCAAGAGGTAGGCATGCCGCTGCTCGTGCACGGCGAGGTCACGGATCCGTCGATCGATCTGTTCGACCGCGAGAAGGTGTTCATCGACCGCGTGATGACGCCGCTGCGGCGCGACTTTCCGGCGCTTAAGGTCGTTTTCGAGCACATCACGACGAAGGATGCGGCGCAGTACGTGCGCGATGACGGCGCACCGGCCGGTTTGCTCGGCGCGACGATCACCGCGCATCACCTGCTCTACAACCGCAATGCGATCTTCCAGGGCGGCATTCGTCCGCATTACTACTGTCTGCCCGTGCTCAAGCGGGAGACGCATCGGGTCGCGCTCGTCGAAGCGGCGACATCGGGCAGTCCGCGCTTTTTCCTCGGTACCGACAGCGCGCCCCATCCGAAGGGGCTGAAAGAGCATGCGTGCGGCTGCGCGGGGTGCTATACGGCACTGCATGCGCTGGAACTGTACGCGGAGGCCTTCGATAACGTCGGCGCGCTCGACAAGCTCGAAGGCTTTGCGAGTTGCTTCGGGCCGGACTTCTACGGTCTACCGCGCAGCAACGAACGCGTGACGCTCACGCGCGAAGACTGGACGCTGCCGGCCGAAATCGTCGCGGGCGACGCCTCGGTCGTTCCGCTGCGCGCGAGCGAGACGATCGGCTGGCGGCTCGCCTGAGTATCGGTTTTAGCGTGCTTGCGGCGGATGAACCGCAAAAGAGCGGCCACGATGGTAAACTTGCGGCCAGCAAAGCAGGCCAGGCAGTCGCGGCTTTCCCGGCGTATGCCGGGAGGGGCGAGGAAAGTCCGGACTCCACAGGGCAGGGTGATGGCTAACGGCCATCCGTGGCGACACGCGGAACAGGGCAACAGAGAGCAAACCGCCGATGGCCCGGCGCAAGCCGGGATCAGGCAAGGGTGAAACGGTGCGGTAAGAGCGCACCGCGTCTGCGGCGACGTAGACGGCACGGTAACCTCCACCCGGAGCAATTCCAAATAGGCAGGCACGCATCTTCGGATGCAAGGCGGGGCCCCCGTCTTGCCTGCGGGTAGGAAGCTTGAGCGCGTCAGCAATGGCGCGCCTAGAGGAATGGCTGCCACGTTCGCGGTGCCGCAAGGCGCCGGGAATGCACAGAATCCGGCTTACCGGTCTACTTTGCCCCTCATAAAAAAGCCGACGTCGATCGACGCCGGCTTTTTCTTGGCGTGACCTCATTACCTCATTGTCGAGACCGCATCAGCTTTCACCGCATCAGCTTTCGACGATCTCGAACGAATGCGAAAGCGCCGCCGTTTCGGCGAGCATGATCGAAGCCGAGCAGTACTTGTCGTGCGAGAGCGTGATCGCGCGCTCGACGGTGGCCGGGTTGAGGTTCCTGCCCGTCACCGTGAATTGAAAATGGATCTTCGTGAAGACCTTTGGGTCTTCGCTCGCGCGCTCGGCCGTAAGCGTCACCGAACAGCCGACGATCTCCTGGCGGCTCTTCTTCAAGATCATGACGACGTCGTAGGCCGTGCAACCGCCCGTGCCCAGCAGCACCATCTCCATCGGCCGCGGCGCCAAGTTGCGCCCGCCGCCTTCCGGCGCGCCGTCCATCATCGCCAGATGGCCGCTGCCCGTCTCGGCCGCGAAGGCCATGCCGTCCGGCCCCATCCAGCTTACTTTGCATTCCATAGCGCGACTCCTGCTGTTTTACGTTGATGTTCTACCGGTTTGGCATTGTAGCCGCGGCTAAGCCACCGGATAGAGGCGGACGGCGCAGCTTGAAAATCAATCCTTATCGCATTATGAGATGGCTTTTTGCAATGCAAATTTTCTTGCCTGAAAACCGTTCCGTCTATACAATGGATTTCATTGATCGTGAAGTTCCGCGATCTCCGCATGTCTCCTCCACCCTCCTTCTTAGGTGGATTAAGCCCGAGCCGAGCGTTCGGGCTTTTTTTTCCTTCCGCCGCTGCCGGACTGCCGCACGGGTCGGGCCCGTCTTGCGCGCCGCCGCCGGACCGAAGGGGCGCTCCCGTGGAGCTTTACGGGCTCTCGCGGAATTCCCCGGGGACGGTCTCAGCAGGTCCGATGGGCGATGGTGATTGGCGCCTTTGACGCACAAGCCCAAATTCCTTTATAATTCAGGGCTTTTCCGCATCCATGCCCGCGGAAGAAGAACAGGGAGAGCCTGCATGGCGCCTCGATGCGCCGCATCCAAGCAGGAAAAATAGAAGGGCAGGTCAATTTTTTGGATCGATCATGAAGACGTTTTCCGCCAAAGCCGAACAGGTGACGCGTGAATGGTACGTGATTGACGCGACGGATAAGATTCTCGGCCGTGTCGCCAGCGAAGTGGCACGCCGTCTTCGCGGCAAGCACAAGCCTGAGTTCACTCCGCACGTCGATACCGGTGATTTCATCGTTGTCATCAACGCCGGCAAGCTGAAGGTCACGGGTAACAAGACCACGGACAAGAAGTACTATCGTCACTCGGGCTACCCGGGCGGCATTTACGAAACGACGTTCGGCAAGATGCAAGAACGCTTCCCGGGCCGTGCGCTCGAGAAGGCGGTCAAAGGCATGCTGCCGAAGGGCCCGCTCGGCTACGCGATGATCAAGAAGCTGAAGGTCTACGCTGAAGCCACGCATCCGCATTCGGCGCAACAGCCGAAGGCGCTCGAGATCTAAGGGGAGCCCATATGATCGGTAATTGGAATTATGGTACGGGCCGCCGCAAGAGCGCCGTCGCTCGTGTCTTCATCAAGGCTGGCAAAGGCGACATCGTCGTCAACGGCAAGCCCATCGCTGATTACTTCTCGCGCGAAACGTCGCTGATGATCGTGCGTCAGCCGCTCGAACTCACGAACCACGCCGCGACGTTCGACATCAAAGTCAACGTTTCGGGCGGCGGTGAAACGGGTCAAGCAGGTGCCGTTCGCCACGGCATCACGCGCGCGCTGATGGACTACGATGCGACGCTCAAGCCGGCACTGTCGAGCGCCGGCTTCGTCACGCGTGACGCTCGTGAAGTCGAACGTAAGAAGGTCGGCTTCCACAAGGCACGTCGCAGGAAGCAATTCTCGAAGCGTTAATCGTTTCGAGGCGCCCGCCGGCAGGCGGGCCGCTGCGCGAAAAAGCCGCCGCTGCCTATGCACGGCGGCTTTTTCGCTTTTTTGT
>CBIHOQ010000006.1:0-131837 GCA_966212065.1 uncultured Burkholderiaceae bacterium | reverse complement strand
GGGTCAACCCTCTTACGCAGCGCAGCAGGGTCAACCCTCTTACGCAGCGCAGCAGCCGTACGGCCAACCGCCCGCTCAGCAGCAATATGCTCCGCAACAACAACAGCAGCTTGCGCAGCAGCCGTACGCGCAGCCGCAACGGCCGAGCCGCCAATCAGCTTATTGCTCGACTTGCGGCACCGTCGAATCGATCGCGGCGGTGCGGCATGAGGGACACGGAACCGGTATCGGCGCAGTCGGCGGTGCATTGGCAGGCGGCGTGGTCGGCAATCAGTTCGGCCGAGGCACCGGGCGCACGGCGATGACCGTGCTTGGCGCCGTCGGCGGCGGCTTCGCCGGCAACTCGGTCGAAAAACACCTGCGCAGCAACACGAGCTACCAAGTGCGCGTGCGGATGGCGAACGGCCATCTGCGCTACTTCAGCTATCGCGAGCCACCGCCGTTCCAGCGAGGCGAGCGCGTTCACCTCGAGCACGGCACGCTCGTGGCGGGCTGACCGCGTACCCGAACCCAAGATGCCCTGGCTCTCGATGCATACAAAAAAAGGCGACCAAGCACAGGTCGCCTTTTTCTTATGCCGGCAGACGGTAGTGGGAGGAAACTTACCCCGCCGCCGCTACGCGCCGAATCTAATCATTCAGCCGAGTCCTCGATCCAAGCCAACTGGATCGCCTCGAGGATCTTCTCGCTTGACCGGTTGGGGTCGTCATCGAAGCCTTCGAGTTCCATAACCCAACGATGCAAATCGGTGAAGCGGATCTGCTGCGGATCGATTTCCGGGTGTTTGTCGGTGAGGGCCATTGCGATGTCTTGCACGTCTGTCCACTTCATGGCTGCTCCCTCCTCTCAATGGTTTTCTTTCGCGTGGTTAATCGAGTAGCGTGGGATCTCGACGACGAGATCGTTCTCCTGCGGCACACGCGCTTGACACGAGAGCCGCGAGGTCGGCTCGAGCCCCCATGCCTTGTCGAGCAGATCGTCTTCATCCTCTTCGGACGGCGCGAGCGCTTCGAAGCCTTCACGCACGATCACATGACACGTGGTGCAAGCGCAAGACTTTTCGCACGCATGCTCGATTTCGATGCCGTGCTCGAGCAGCGCGTCACACACGCTCTTTCCCGGCTCGGCCTCGAATACCGCCCCCTCCGGGCACAGTTCGACGTGGGGCAGGACAACGATTTGAGGCATAGGTATTCCGTTATGGCTGTATTGTGCGGGGCGGCAGCGGCGCGCGCCCGTTCATCGTTCATTTTATAGCGCGGCGCACGCAGGTCAGATATCGTCGAGCTTGCGGCCCTTGAGCGCTTGGCGAATGCCCTTGTCCATCCGCCTGGCAGCGAACTCATCGGTCTGCTCCGCGAGCGCTTGTGTCGCTGACTCTATCGCGTCGGCATCGTCGCTTTGCGCCGCGCCGCGCAACCGAGCGAGCGCCGCATCGATCCGCGCCCGCTCGTCGTCGGCCAGCAACTCGCCATCGGCAGCGAGGGCGGCCTGCGTCGCCTCGAGCAAGCGCTGCGCGTCGACCTGCGCCTCGCGCAACGCGCGGGCGCGCATATCGACTTCGGCCGTGCGGAAACTGTCCTCGAGCATGCGCGCGACGTCATCGTCGGCAAGGCCGTATGACGGCTTCACGACGACCGACGCCTCGACGCCCGAGTGCAGTTCGCGTGCAAACACCGACAACAATCCGTCGGCGTCGACCTGATAGGTCACACGAATACGCGCGGCGCCAGCCACCATCGGCGGAATGCCGCGCAACTCGAAGCGGGCGAGCGAGCGGCAATCGGAAACGAGTTCGCGTTCGCCCTGCACGACGTGAATGGCCATGGCCGTCTGACCGTCCTTGAACGTCGTGAACTCTTGTGCCCGCGCAACCGGAATCGTCGAGTTGCGCGGAATGATTTTCTCGGCAAGACCGCCCATCGTTTCGACACCAAGCGACAGCGGAATGACGTCGAGCAGCAGCCAGTCCTCCCCGGCGCGATTGCCGGCCAGCAGATCGGCCTGGATCGCCGCACCGAGCGCGACGACCTGGTCCGGATCGAGATCGATCAGCGGCGGCTGGCCGAAGAACGCCTCGACGGCCCGGCGGATCACCGGCATGCGCGTGGCGCCGCCGACAAGCACGACGCCCTTCACGTCCTGCGGCGTAACCTTCGCGTCGCGCAGCGCCTTGCGCGTCGGCGCGAGCGTGCGCTCGACCAGCGCGCGCACGAGTTCGGCAAATCGAGGTTCGGTGACCGACACGCTGATTAAGGTGCCGTCGGCCAGCGTCGCCTCGATCGTCGCTTGCGGCGCAGACGACAGCGCCTCTTTCGCGCCGCGCACGCGGTCGAGCAGCAGGCGCACATCCTCGGGCGCGAGACCCTGCGGCGCCAAGCCGGCTTCGGTCAGCACATGGCGGAATAAGACATGATCGAAGTCGTCGCCGCCGAGCGCCGAATCGCCGCCGGCTGCCAGCACCTCGAACACACCCTTGGTCAGCTTGAGGATCGACAAATCGAAGGTGCCGCCGCCGAGATCGTAGATGGCATAGAGCCCTTCAGCGCCATGGTCGAGCCCGTAGGCGATGGCGGCCGCCGTCGGCTCGTTGAGCAGACGCAGCACGTTCAGCCCCGCCAGCCGCGCCGCATCTTTTGTCGCCTGGCGTTGACCTTCGTCGAAGTACGCGGGCACGGTAATGACTGCGCCGACAAGCTCGTCGGCGAGCGAATCCTCCGCACGTTGGCGCAGGGTCGCCAGAATTTCCGCCGACACTTCAACGGGGCTCTTCACCCCGGCGATTGTGCGAATTTGGACCATGCCAGGCGCGTCGATGAAGTCATACGGTGCGTTCTCGGCGCCCTCGACTTCTTCCCTGCCGCGCCCCATGAAGCGCTTGACCGAGACGATGGTGTTGCGCGGATCGAGCACCGCTTCCTCTTTGGCGGTATGACCGATGCGGCTCCCGCCGCGCTCGAGGTAGCGCACGACCGAAGGCAGCAGGATGCGGCCCGCTTCGTCGGCCAACGCTTCGGGAATACTGTTGCGGACCGCCGCGACAAGCGAGTTGGTCGTGCCGAGATCGATGCCGACGGCAAGCCGCCGCTGATGCGGCGCGGGCGCCATGCCGGGTTCCGAGATTTGCAGTAGGGCCATTCTGATTTATGTGGGTTCGTGTTCCGCCGCAAAAGCGACCGAAGCCTCGATTATCTCGCGAGGCGCAAGCTCGCGCTGCGCCCGCTGTTCGAAGCGAAGCCGAATCGTGCGGCTGGTTTGCGCGACGGTGCCGGCTCCGGATTCGGCGCTAATGCTCGAGTCGTTCGATTTGGTGACCGATTTCTCCGGAGACGCGTTCGAGGAACATGAGCTGCCGCACAGCTTCTGCGGCCGGCTGGTAGGCACCGGTATCGAGCAGCACCGCCAGCCGCTCGAAGCGAGCACGTTCCTCGTCGCGCAACTCCTCCTGCAGCGCGATCAGCACGCCGACGTTTCTCGCATCGGCGGCATCCTCGACACGTTCTCGCCATTCCATCTGCTGCATCAAGAAAGTCGGCTCCATCGCGGTGTTTTCCGATGCACCGACATCGATGCCGCGCAACGAAAGCAGATACGTTGCGCGCTTAAGCGGGTCGCGCAGCGTCTGATAAGCCTCGTTCGCACGCGTTGCCCATTGCATGGCGATGCGCTTTTGCGCCTCGCCGGCGGCCGCGAATCGGTCCGGATGGACCTGCGCCTGCACCGTGCGATAGGCATGTTCGAGCGCCCCGAGATCGAGCGTGAAGCGCGCCGGCAGATGGAACAGATCGAAATGGCTATCTTGGATGGAGGACATGAGGTCAATCGTCGGTCAAAGGTCAGCGTCAGACGTGAAATACCTGGGCATGACGCATGGCGTGACGCCCAAGGCCCGAGCCGAACGGCACAGCGTGCCGCCTGCGGCTGCGGCTGCGTATCGCAAAGCAGCGGCAAAGCAGCGGCAAGGCAGCGGCAAGGCAGCGCCTAGAAACAAAAAGGCGGCCCGCGCCGCCTTACCGTACGCCCGAGCGCCCGCCCGAGGCGGCACGATGCGTCATACGCGGAACGATTCGCCGCAGCCGCATTCGTCTTTCACGTTCGGGTTGTTGAATCTGAACCCTTCGTTCAACCCTTCGCGCGCGAAGTCGAGTTCCGTGCCGTCGATATAGGCGAGGCTCTTCGGATCGACGACGACCTTCACGCCGTTGCACTCGAAGACTTCGTCCTCGGGCTCGAGTTCGTCCACGTACTCGAGCTTATACGCGAGGCCCGAGCATCCTGTCGTGCGCACGCCAAGGCGCAGCCCAAGGCCCTTGCCACGGCGGGCCAGGTACTTCTGCACGTGCTGCACAGCCTTTTCGGTCAAAGTGATTGCCATGATGCTTCGTGCGCTTATGCGGCTTGCTGCTTGGCCTCATCGGCCGTTTTGACGGCGCCGTGACGCTGCTTGTAGTCGGCCACCGCCGCCTTGATTGCGTCTTCCGCGAGAATCGAGCAGTGGATCTTGACCGGCGGCAACGCGAGTTCTTCGGCGATCTGCGTGTTTTTGATCGTGAGCGCCTGGTCGAGCGTCTTGCCCTTCACCCATTCGGTGACGAGCGAGCTCGAAGCGATGGCCGACCCGCAGCCGTACGTCTTGAACTTCGCATCTTCGATAACGCCATCTGCGCCGACGCGAATCTGCAGCTTCATGACGTCGCCGCAAGCAGGCGCGCCGACCATACCCGTGCCCACCGCTTCATCGTCCTTCGAGAAGGAGCCGACGTTGCGCGGGTTTTCGTAATGATCGAGAACTTTAGTGCTGTAAGACATGATCAAACTCCTTGAATTCGTTCGAAGCTTTCGCGTGCGTGCGATGTTTTGTATGCGTCCGTGCGGCGCTCAATGCGCGGCCCACTTGATCGTCGTAAGGTCGACGCCGTCCTGGTGCATTTCCCACAGCGGAGACAAATCGCGCAGCTTCGCGATCTTGCTCTTGAGCAGGTTGACGACGTAATCAACGTCTTGCTCCGCCGTAAAGCGACCGACCGTGAAGCGGATCGAGCTATGAGCAAGCTCGTCGTTGCGCCCCAGCGCGCGCAGCACGTACGACGGTTCGAGCGAAGCCGACGTGCACGCGGAGCCGGACGACACCGCGACATCCTTGATCGCCATGATGAGCGACTCGCCTTCGACGAAGTTAAAGCTGATGTTCAGGTTGTGCGGCACGCGCCGTTCCATGTCGCCGTTGACGTAGACCTCTTCCATCTCGGTCAAGCCACGCAGCAAGCGGTCGCGCAGCATGCGGACGCGTTCGTTCTCCGTCCCCATCTCTTCGCGCGCGATACGAAACGCCTCGCCCATGCCGACGATCTGATGCGTCGCCAACGTGCCCGAGCGCATGCCGCGCTCGTGGCCGCCGCCATGCATTTGCGCTTCGATGCGCACGCGCGGCTTGCGACGCACGTACAGCGCGCCGATACCTTTCGGGCCGTACGTTTTGTGCGCCGAGAACGACATCAAGTCGACCTTCAGACGATTCAGATCGATTTCGACCTTACCCGTCGCTTGCGCGGCGTCGACGTGAAATATGATGCCCTTTTCACGGCAGATCGCGCCGATCGTCTCGATGTCCTGAATCACGCCGATTTCATTGTTGACGGACATGACGGAGACGAGAATCGTGTCGGGACGCAGCGCGGCCTTGAAGACGTCGAGATCGATCAGGCCGTCGCTCTTGACGTCCAGGTAGGTGACTTCGAACCCCTCGCGTTCGAGCTCGCGGCACGTATCGAGCACGGCTTTATGCTCCGTCTTCACCGTGATGACGTGCTTGCCCTTGCTCTTGTAGAAGTGCGCGGCACCCTTGATCGCCAAGTTGTCCGATTCGGTCGCACCCGATGTCCAGATGATCTCGCGCGGATCGGCGTTGACGAGCGCAGCGACCTGTTCGCGCGCTTCTTCGACTGCACGCTCCGCGTCCCAGCCGTAAGAGTGGCTGCGCGACGCAGGGTTGCCGAACTGCTCGCGCAGGTACGGGATCATCTTGTCCACCACGCGCGGATCGACGGGCGTCGTTGCGCTGTAGTCCATATAAATGGGCAGGTGGGGCGTCGGCTTGGTCATCTATAGCTCCGGGGAAATCGTTATAGCTTTTTGCTCGTGCGGTTCGTTCGGTTTCGTTGCCGGCTCGCTCTCGAGCGGCCTTCACGAAAACTTCACGAGACCTTCACGAACTCGCGATGTTGAATACCGAATTGGGCCCTTTCGGGGCGACGCGGGCCGCTTCGACGGCCGCACTCTCGCTGCGCCTGTCGCGCAGCACGGCCGGCGACCCCTCGCGCGCACGCTGCTGATCGACGAGATCCTGCAGCGAGACCGAGTCGAGATACTCGACCATCTTCTGGTTCAGCGTCGACCAGAGCTCGTGCGTCATGCAGTGGCCGTCGTGCTGCTTCGTACCTTCGCACGAGCCCTTCCCGCCGCACTGCGTCGCGTCGAGCGGTTCGTCGACGGCGATGATGATGTCCGCCACTGTCACTTCCTGCGCGCGACGCGCAAGGTTATAGCCCCCGCCCGGCCCGCGCACCGATTCGACGATCTCGTGGCGGCGCAGCTTCCCGAACAATTGCTCGAGGTAGGACAGCGAGATACGCTGACGCTGACTGATGCCGGCGAGCGTCACCGGACCTTGCTCCTGGCGCAGGGCCAGGTCAATCATCGCCGTAACGGCGAAACGGCCTTTCGTGGTGAGTCTCATAGGGACGGGAACCAGAATTCTCGAGGATTTTGGTCAAGTATAAATACATGACAGATTTAGTCAAGTATCCCCATCGCGGGGCAGGTTATTGGTGACGGATTCGCAGGTATGCCCATTAAGCCTACCGGTGCGCCGCGCTCACCCGTTTTTACCACGGCTCGCGGAGACGGCCGCTACTACACGGCACAGCTAGTCGCGGTGGGTACGCTGCGCGGCGTAGAGTTCGCGAAAGGTCCTGCCGACGGGAGCCGGCATCTCGCGCGTCGCGGTCCAGCCTTGGCCGAACGGCAGACGCGCGAGCGAGCGCCGGCTCCCGCCCATGCGCTCGAGGATGCGCACCGCGAACTTCATGACCAGCGCGTAAAGCGCCGGGCGCATCGCTAAGAACCCCCATGCTGCCAGCCCCACCCGCTCGGCGACCGGCCGAAGACCGCGTTCGACCTGCTTTTCCCGCAACTTGCGCAGCAGATCGGAAATCGGAATGCCGACGGGGCACACCGAGTTGCACTCGCCGCACAGCGTAGCCGCTTGCGGCAGGTCCAGCGCCTTGTCGAGCCCGACATAACTGGGCGTGAGCACCGAGCCCATCGGCCCCGGATAGACCCAGCCGTACGCATGGCCGCCCACCTTCTGGTAGACGGGGCAGTGATTCATGCACGCCCCGCAGCGAATGCAGCGCAACATCTCTTGGAAGACGCCGCCGATCAGCCCCGTCCGACCGCCATCGACGAGGATGACGTACATATGCTCGGGCCCGTCGAGATCGCCTTCGTCGCGCGCGCCCGTCAGCAGCGAGAAGTAATTCGCCATGACTTGTCCGGTCGCGCTGCGCGGCAGCAGCCGCATGGCCAGCGCGAGATCCTCGAGCGTCGGCAGCACCTTTTCGATCCCTGTGATGGCCACGTGCACACGTGGCATCACCGTGCACATTCCTTCGTTGCCCTCGTTCGTGACGAGCGCGACCGAGCCCGTTTCCGCGATGACGAAATTGCCGCCCGTCACGCCCATGTCGGCCGACAGGAAGTGCGGACGCAGCACCTCGCGGGCCTCCCGCGTCATATCGGGAATCTCGGTGAGCCGCGCGCGGCCGTGCGTCGTCGCGAATAAATCCGCGATTTGCTCTTTGTCCTTGTGGACGACGGGCGCGATGATGTGGCTCGGCGGCTCGTTGTCATTGATTTGCAGGATGTATTCGCCGAGGTCGGTCTCGATCGACTGCACGCCCATTTGCCCGAGCACGGCGTTGAGCTGCATCTCCTCGGTGACCATCGATTTCGTCTTGATGACCTTTTTGACGTCGTGTTTGCGCGCAATGTCGGCCACGAGCTGCGCGGCATCGCGCGTCGTTTCCGCGTAAAGCACCGTCGTGCCGCGACGGGCCGCCTCGCGTTCAAAGGTTTCGAGCCAGACGTCGAGATGCTCGAGCGCCCGATTGCGGCGCGCCTTCAACTCGGCGCGCGTCACCGGAAAATCGATCGCGTGCATGGCGGCTGCGCGCGCCGACACGAACTTCGTCGATAGCTTCTTCAGATTCTGCTGCAGACGCGCGTCGGCAAGACCCTCCTTCGCACGCGCCTTGAAGTGCATCGATTGAACTTGCATACGTGGCTCGATCAGTTCGGTTCGGTTCGGTTCAACGAAGAAGGCGGCGTGCGGCTCAGCGATCGGCGTCGCCGGCCAGCACCTGAGCGATGTGGAGCACGCGTGTCGTGGTGTCGCCCGTGCGGCGCAGCCGCCCTTCGATATTCAGCATGCAGCCAAGATCGCCAAGCACGACGCAGCCGGTCCCGCTTGCCTCGACGTTCGCGCATTTTTCGTCGACGATGGCAGTCGAGATGTTGCCGTACTTGACCGCGAACGTGCCGCCGAAACCGCAGCAGCGCTCGCAGTCCTTCATTTCGGTCACGGCGACTCCGCGCTGTGCGAGCAGCGCGCGCGGCTGCTGCTTCACACCCAGCTCGCGCAGCCCCGAACAGGAGTCGTGGTAGGTGACCGGCCCCGCGAATGTGCCCGGGACCCACTGCACCTTGGCGACATTGACGAGAAAATCGGTCAATTCGTAGACTTTCGCCCGGAGCCGTTCGTAGCGGCCCATCAGTTCGGGGTCGTCGCGGAACAGGTCGGCATAGTGGACGGCGATCATCCCGCCGCACGAGCCGGAGGGAACCACGACGTAGTCGAACTGCTCGAATTCGCGCAGCGTTTTTTCGGCGAGATCGCGGGCGATGCGCCGCTCGCCGGAGTTGTAGGCCGGCTGCCCACAGCACGTTTGCGCCGGCGGGACAGCCACGTCGAAGCCCGCCTGCTCGAGCAGCTTGATGACCGAAAACCCGATTTCGGGGCGCATCAGATCAATGAGACACGTGACGAATAGTCCGACTCGCATGGTGGCCACAAATGAACGAAACCGGTCGATTATCCGTCGTTTGCGACGGCTGGCGGCGCAATGAGTCAAAAAAAGCAGACGACCCGGGTTCGAGAGCCTATTCAAACGGCGTTCGCTTTTTTCACAATACGAGATACAATGGTCCAACTGTTAATTGCCGAGTCAATCGATTTCCGATGAGCGAGACGAAGCCGGATTCAAAAACGTCGATCCAAGTGATCGAGCGCATGATGCGCCTGCTCGATGCCCTTGCCGCCCACACCGATCCCGTGAGCCTCAAGCAACTCGCGCTGGGCACCGAACTGCACCCGTCTACGGCGCACCGGATCCTCAACGACATGGTCACGTGTCGGCTCGTCGATCGCTCCGATCCGGGCACCTACCGTCTGGGGATGCGGCTGCTGGAGTTGGGCAATCTCGTGAAAGCACGGTTGTCCGTGCGCGACGCGGCCCTCGCACCGATGCGCGAGCTGCATCGCATGACGGGGCAAACGGTCAATCTGTCGGTGCGGCAAGGCGATGAGATCGTCTACATCGAGCGTGCCTATTCGGAGCGCTCGGGCATGCAGGTCGTGCGCGCCATCGGCGGACGCGCGCCGCTGCATCTAACCTCGGTCGGCAAGCTGTTTCTCGCGGCCGACGAGGCTTCGCGCGTGCGGGCCTACGCCATGCGCACGGGGCTGTCGGGCCACACGCAAAACAGCATCACCGACATTTCCCGGCTCGAGCGCGAACTCACTCAAGTACGCCAGCAAGCCTGCGCGCGCGATAACGAAGAACTGGAACTCGGGGTGCGCTGCATCGCCGCGGGCATTTACGACGATACGGGAAAGCTCGTTGCGGGGTTATCGCTGTCTGCGCCCGCGGACCGGCTGCAAGACGCGTGGATAGGCCAGTTGAACCAGACGGCGCTCGTCATTTCGGAGTCACTCGGATATCGCCCGCAAGCGGCAACGGCAAGCGAGCCGCGTAAATCCGGGGCGAACTGATCTGCGTTTTCTCAGGCCCGATGTTTAGGTACCGCGCCGGCCGGCATCCGCGCTCGTGATGCGCTGGCCGTCGTAATCGTCGAGCCACTTGCGTAGACGCGTCGCATCCGCGAACCGCGTGTACTTGCCGGTCGAATCGAGCAGCACCATGACGAGCGGACGCCCGTGGATGTTCGCCTGCATCACCATGCATTCGCCCGCCTCGTTGATGAAGCCCGTCTTTTGCAGCCCGATGTCCCAGGTCGGGTTGCGCACGAGCGCATTCGTGCTGTTATAGGCGAGCACGCCCCTGCCCGGGTAGACCTCGTAGCTGCGGTCCGTCGAGAACTTGCGGATGAGCGGATACTGGTACGCCGCATTGACCATTTTCACGAGATCGCGCGCCGTCGAGACGTTATGGCTCGTCAGGCCCGTCGGATTCTCGAAGTGCGTCTCACCCATGCCAAGCTCCTTCGCCTTGGCGTTCATCGCCGCGATGAATGCCGGACGGCCGCCCGGATAGTAGCGCGACAGCGAGGCGGCGGCGCGGTTCTCCGACGCCATCAGCGCGATATGAAGCATGTCCTCGCGGGAGAGTACCGAACCCACGCGCAGGCGCGAACTCGTATGCTTTTCGTAGTCGCGATCTTCCTCGGTTACCTCGATCTGATCGGTGAGCGGCAACTTCGAATCGAGCACGACCATCGCCGTCATCAGCTTCGTGATGGAGGCGATGGGCACAACCGACGTCGAATTCTTGTCGAGCAGCACTTCGGACGTGTTTTGATCCACGACGAATGCGACATTCGAGCGCAGCGCGATGCCTTCGGGCGTCTCTTGCAGACCAAAAGCCTGCCCGGCCGTGGGCGAGCGCGGCTCGAACGCGACGCGATGAACACCATGGCGGCCATGGCCGCGCCCCGTGAAAGTCACGCGCTTGCGCTTTGCCGGCTCCGGCGTGCGCTCGTCGGCGGCAGCAGCCGTCGACTCGGCGGCCCTCTTTTTCACGTGCCTCTTATGGGCGGACTGATGATCCGGGGCGGTCGCGGTGGCGGCGAACGCGTCGGCCGGCGTCGCAAGCGTCGCAACGGCCAGTGCGCCGGCGGCTACGGACACGATAGTGCCGAGCGCCACGCCTCGCATCACGTTGAGCGACGAAAACAGAGCGATTTTCATTGGTGTTCTAAAGCAGGAGTGGCGAACGGTTGTCGGCAAGTGTAGTAAAACTGCGAAAAATTAGCAATATTAAGCACTTATCCGCCGTCCTTGATCCAGTTTGTAAAAAGGGCGGGCTCAACCGCGCACGGATCTTGCGCAACGGGGCCTCGCCTGCCAGCGTCATAACCGCATAACGGCGCTATTTGTCCAGACTTAAGCGGAATCGTTCGTCGTTCGCTCGAGAACCAAAGCGGCGGGCGTCGGCCGCGACAGCCTGCTCAAGCGCGGCACAACCGATCTCTGATAACGCGTTAGCCTAGCATTAGGTTTACAGCGCTTTACGCCAAAACACCGCGCGTTACTGCACATGGCGTCAAACATCGCTTTCGACCGTGCTAGGCCTTCGCCTGCGCCGCGGTAAGAATGACCGAAAACGATATCATCGTCACGTCCCCAAATCTTTCCAAGGTATTGTTTTCTCACTGCTTTTGGGGAATGGTGCGGCGCACAAAAAGTGCTTGACATTTATTCACGCCGTCCTAAAATGGGAACCGTTGTTGCGACGCACAAAACACGTCGGACATAAGAAGCGCCTCGCAAGTTTAGCCATTCCACCCCTCCGGCCTACTAGAACAGGCCGATCATCAGGAGCGTAAAACATGACTCTGCTGACACCTGAGCAATTCGCCGCAGCACAAAAAGCAAACCTCGAAGCCCTGTTCGGCCTTACGAACAAGGCATTCGAAGGGATCGAGAAGCTCGTCGAACTGAACCTTCAAGTCGTGAAGTCGACGATCGCCGAAAGCCAGGAAAACGCACAACGCGCGTTGTCGGTGAAGGATGCGCAAGAGTTCGTCTCGCTGCAAGCCAGCTTCGCGCAGCCCGTCGCCGAAAAGGTGCTCTCGTACGGTCGTCATCTGTACGAAATCGCTTCGGCCACGCAAGCTGAATTTGCACGTGTCGCGGAAGCTCAGTACGAAGAACAGAATCGTAAGGTTCAAGCACTCGTCGAAAACGTCGCCAAGAACGCACCGGCAGGCTCGGAAACGGCCGTCGCCGTCATGAAGTCGGCCATCACGGCGGCGAACACGACGTACGAAACGGTCCACAAGGCCACGAAGCAAGCCGTCGAGATCGCCGAAAGCAACTTCAACGCCGCCGCCACGGCTGCGCAGAAGGCCGCTCAGCAGGCTGCCTCGCAAGCTTCGCGCGCTGCCGCGACGAAGAAATCGGCAGTATAAGTATTCGGCAATTGCTCCGCGCCTAAATACGAACGGCGCGCTCCTAACGGGGCGCGCCGTTTTCTTTTTGCTGCCGCTTCGTTTTCGCTGCCCGTTTTTGCTGTCGCTTCGTTCTCGCGTGCGTTCGCTTTTTCCGCGAGAGCCCGCCGCCAAGCGGCGGGCTGCACGTCACTACTTCTTGCGCTGCGGCGGCAAGTCCGTACAGACACCCTCGTAAAGCTCCGCCGCCATTCCGATCGATTCGCCTAGTGTCGGGTGCGGATGGATCGTGCGGCCGATGTCGGCTGCGTCGGCTCCCATCTCGATCGCCAGACATACTTCGCTGATCAGATCGCCCGCATTCAGGCCGACGATGCCGCCGCCGATGATGCGATGCGTCTGTTCGTCGAAGATGAGCTTCGTGAAGCCCTCGTCGCGCCCGTTTGCGATCGCGCGGCCCGATGCGGCCCACGGGAACACGGCCTTGCCGTACTTGATGCCCTCGGCCTTGCACTGGTCTTCCGTCTTGCCGGCCCATGCCACTTCCGGGTCCGTGTAGGCGACCGACGGAATCTGCACCGCATCGAAATACGCCTTCTCGCCGTGTGCGGCCTCGGCCGCGACGTGGCCTTCGTGCACGGCCTTGTGGGCAAGCATCGGCTGGCCGACGACATCGCCGATCGCGAAGATATGCGGCACGTTTGTGCGCATCTGCTTGTCGACGTCGATGAAGCCGCGGTCGGTTACCGTCACGCCGGCCTTGTCGGCGCCGATATTCTTGCCGTTTGGACTGCGGCCGACGGCCACGAGTACGAGGTCGTAGCGTTGCGGCTCGGCGCTCGCCTGCTCGCCCTCGAACTTCACGTAGATGCCGTCGGGTTTCGCTTCGGCCGATGCCGTCCTCGTGCGCAACATGAGGTTGGCAAAGTGCTTCGCGCTGTATTTCTGCCAGACCTTCACGAGATCGCGGTCGGCGCCCATCATCAGGCCGTCGAGCATTTCGACGACGTCGATCTTCGCGCCGAGCGTCGCATAGACCGTCGCCATTTCGAGCCCGATGATGCCGCCGCCGATGACGAGCATGCGCTGCGGGACCTGCCGGAGCTCGAGCGCGCCGGTTGAATCGACGACGCGCGGGTCTTCCGGCATGAACGGCAGCTTCATGGCTTGCGAGCCGGCCGCGATGATCGCTTGCTTGAACTTCACGATCTTCTTACCGCCTTCGCCTTGCACTTCCAGATGATGCGGATCGACGAACGCGCCGACACCCGTCACGACCTCGACCTTACGGGCTTTCGCCATGCCGGCCAGGCCCGTCGTCAGCTTGTTGACGACGCCGGATTTGAACGCGCGCAGCTTGTCGAGATCGATTTGACGCGGGCCGAAGGTGATGCCGTGCTCGGCCAGCGCCGCGACTTCGTCGGTGATGAGTGCGGTGTGCAGCAGCGCTTTTGACGGAATGCAGCCGACATTCAGGCAAACGCCGCCGAGCGTCGGGTAGCGCTCGACGAGTACCGTCTTCATGCCGAGATCGGCCGAGCGAAACGCCGCCGAATAACCGCCGGGGCCGGCGCCGAGCACGAGCATGTCGCATTCGATATCGACCGTTCCGGCGTAGCTGCCTGCTTGCGGAGCAACGGCAGCGGGCGCGGCGGCTTGCGGCGGGGGCGCGCTCTTGGCGGGCGCATCGGCAGACGCCGACGCGCCTGCCTCGACGAGGGCGACGACGGTGCCTTGCGACACCTTGTCGCCGGCTTTGATTTTGACTTCCTTGACCGTGCCGGCTACATCGCTGGGCACTTCCATGGAAGCTTTATCTGATTCGAGCGTTAGCAGAGATTGTTCTTTCTCGATGACGTCGCCGGGTTTGATGTTGACTTCGATGACGTCGACGTCTTTGAAATCGCCGATATCGGGTACTTTGACTTCGATGAGACTCATGTACGTCCCCTTCTTGTTTGGCTACGACTGAGGGAGGAAACCTTGCGGGTCGAACTTGGGTCTGCGGCCTACGACCGAGGGTCTACGACCAAGGACCTACGACTTAGGGGCTGACTGGAGAACGGGGGCCTGGGCAGTACCACCTTTGCTGTCCGCCCAAGGACGCGCCTTTCTTTTGGTTACTTTTCTTTGGAAGATGCCCCGAAGGAAATCCCCTTGGGGGACAAAGAAAAGTGACCGTTGCCCCGCGGAGGGGCGATCCATGCAGACCACTAAGAAAACAAGTTCAACGCCAGGGCGTGGATCACGAACAAAAAAACCACGCCCCGCGCCGCGAGCAAGCCCCCTCAAATCAGAGAATCACACGCCGAAAATCGGCAAGCAGCGACCCGAGATACGCGTTGAAGCGCGCAGCTTCGGCCCCATCGATCACGCGGTGATCATACGAGAGCGAGAGCGGCAACGTAAGCCGCGGAACAAACTGCTTCCCGTCCCACACCGGCTTCATAGCCCCCCTCGACAACCCCAGAATCGCGACTTCAGGCGCATTGATGATCGGAGTGAAGTGCGTCCCACCGATCCCGCCGAGCGACGAGATCGAAAAGCAGCCGCCCTGCATTTGATCGGGCTTGAGCTTGCCGTCGCGCGCGAGCTTCGAAAGCTCGGCCATATCCTTGGCGATCTCGACGAGCCCCTTCTTATCCGCATCGCGAATGACGGGAACGACGAGCCCGTTCGGCGTATCGGCCGCGAAGCCGACGTGGTAGTACTGCTTGAAGACGAGGTTGTCGCCGTCCAGGCTCGCATTGAACGTCGGGAATTTCTTCAACGCCGCGACAACGGCCTTGATCACGAATGCGAGCATCGTGATCTTCACGCCTGCCTTCTCGTTTTCCTTGTTCAATTGAACGCGCAGCGCTTCGAGCTCGGTGATGTCGGCTTCATCGTTGTTCGTGACGTGCGGAATCATGACCCAGTTGCGATGCAGATTCGCGCCCGAGATCTTCTTGATGCGCGACAGCGCCTTCGGCTCGACAGGGCCGAACTTCGCGAAGTCGACCTTCGGCCAAGGCAACACATTGAGCCCGCCGCCTGCAGCACCCGCTCCGGCAGCCGGGGCTGCGCCCGCGAGCGCACGCTGGCCGGTCATGACGCCCTTCACGAAAGCGGTCACGTCCTCTTGGGTGATGCGGCCCTTCGGGCCGGTGCCCGGCACTTGCGAGACGTCCACACCCAGCTCGCGCGCAAACTTGCGCACCGAGGGCGAGGCATGGCTCGGCCGGCGGGCTCCGCCTTCGCCGGCCGGAATGCTCGGCGCTTGGGCGAGCGCCGACGGATGAGCCGGCATGTTCCGCGGCACGTCGGTACGCGGCGAATCGGCGGGCGCCTCGACCTTTTTGGCCGGCGCCTGGGCGGCAGGCGCCGCGGCTGTCGCGGGCGCGCCGCCGGCAGCCGCGACCAGCACGATCAACGTGCCTTCCGACACCGTATCGCCAACCTTGACCTTCACTTCCTTGACGACGCCGGCCACGGGACTCGGCACGTCCATCGTCGCCTTATCCGACTCGAGCGTGAGGAGCGACTGCTCCTTTTCCACGCGGTCGCCGGCTTTCACCGCGACTTCAATGACCGGTACGTCTTTATAGTCGCCGATGTCGGGCACCTTCACTTCCTGCACACCGCCACCGGCCGGGGCAGGGGCCGGGGCAGGGGCAGGGGCGGCTTGCCGCGCAGGTGCGCTCGCCTGAGCGGGGGCTTGCGCGCCGTTGGGCTGGGCGCCGTTGGTCTGTGCGCTCTTGGCCGCCGCTTGCGCGCCGCCGGGCGGCTCGAGCAGCACGATCAGCGTGCCTTCCGACACGGAATCGCCCTGCTTGACCTTCACTTCCTTGATGGTGCCGGCATGCGGGCTCGGCACGTCCATCGTCGCCTTGTCCGATTCGAGCGTGACGAGGGACTGCTCCTTTTCGACGGCGTCGCCGGCCTTCACCAGGATCTCGATGACGGGCACGTCTTTGTAGTCGCCGATATCCGGCACCTTGACTTCGATCGCTTCACTCATTGTTCGTGTCTCCAGGGCTCACACGGGCGCGCCCGCCGTGTTTCCAAGCGGCGGGCGCGCATAGCCTCACGCGAAGGCGTTGCCTTAAACGGTCATCGGGTTGGGTTTGTTCGGGTCGAGCTTGTACTTTGCCAACGCATCGGCAACGACTCTACGCTCGATCGTGCCCTCGTCGGCCAACGCGTTGAGCGCCGCAACGGCGACCCAGTAGCGATCGACTTCGAAGAAGTGGCGCAGCTTCTCGCGCGTATCCGAGCGGCCGAAGCCGTCCGTGCCGAGCACGACGAAGCGATTCGGCACGTAGGCCCGGATCTGATCGGCGAGCGCACGCACGTAGTCGGTCGAAGCAATGACGGGGCCCTTTGCGCCCTTGAGCAGCGTCTCGACATGCGAAAGCTTGCGCGGCTCGGTCGGATGCAGCAGGTTCCAGCGCGCGATGTCCTGGCCTTCGCGGGCGAGCTGGGTGAAGCTCGGCACGCCCCAGATGTCGGCGTCGACGCCCCACTCGTTCTTGAGCAGATCGGCGGCCGCGATCACTTCGTTCATGATCGTGCCGGCACCCATCAGTTGTACGCGCGGATGCTTCGATGCGCTGTCGGCCTGCTTGAACGAATACATCCCCTTGATGATGTGCTCGGCCACGCGCTCGCCCTGCGGCATCGCCGGGTGCTCGTAGTTTTCGTTCATCACAGTGATGTAATAGAAGACGTCTTCCTGGTTCTGCACCATGCGGCGCAAGCCGTCTTGCATGATGACGGCGAGCTCGTAGCCGAACGTCGGATCGTAGCTCAAGCAGTTCGGCACCGATTGCGCCCAGAGCAGCGAATGGCCGTCCTCATGCTGCAGGCCCTCGCCGTTCAGCGTCGTACGCCCCGCCGTGCCGCCGAGCAGGAAGCCGCGCGAGCGCATGTCGCCGGCCGCCCAGACCAGATCGCCGATACGCTGCAGGCCGAACATCGAGTAGAAGATGTAGAACGGCACCATGATCTCGCCGTGCGTCGAATACGACGTCGCGGCCGCGATCCAGTCGCACATGCCGCCGGCTTCGTTGATGCCTTCCTGCAGAATTTGGCCGGTTTCCGATTCCTTGTAGAACATCAACTGATCGGAATCCTCGGGCACGTACTTCTGGCCGTCCTGATTCCAAATGCCGATCTGGCGGAAAAGGCCCTCCATACCGAACGTACGCGATTCGTCCGGCACGATCGGCACGACGCGCTTACCGAGCGCCTTGTCCTTGAGCAGGATGTTGAGGATCCGCACGAACGCCATCGTCGTCGAAATCTCGCGGCCCTCGCCCGTGCCTTTGAGCAGCGGCTCGAACGCGGCCAGTTCAGGCACCGGCAGCGACTCAGCCTTTTCGCGACGCGCCGGCAGATAGCCGCCAAGTTCCTCGCGCCGCGCACGCATGTACTCGAGTTCCTTCGAGCCTTCCTCGAACTTCAGGTAAGGCACATTGACGAGTTCCTCGTCGGAGATCGGCAGCCGGAACTGATCGCGGAACCCCTTGAGCTGATCCACCTGCATCTTCTTTTGCTGGTGGGTGATGTTCATGGCCTGGCCGGCTTCGCCCATGCCATAGCCCTTGATCGTCTTGGCAAGAATGACCGTCGGATGGCCCTTGGAGTGCGTGGCCTCGTGGAACGCCGCGTAGATCTTGTGCGGATCGTGGCCGCCGCGATTCAGGTTCCAAATTTCGTCATCGGACCAATCGGCGACGAGCGCCTTCAGTTCGGGTGTATTGAAGAAATGCTCGCGGACGAACGCGCCCGATTCCGACTTATACGTTTGGTACTCGCCGTCGACCACTTCCATCATGCGGCGCATCAGCGCGCCCGTCTTGTCGCGCACGAACAGCGCATCCCAGCGGCTGCCCCAGACGATCTTGATGACGTTCCAGCCGGCGCCGCGGAACTCCGATTCGAGCTCCTGGATGATCTTGCCGTTGCCGCGTACCGGGCCATCGAGGCGCTGCAGATTGCAGTTGATCACGAATACGAGGTTGTCGAGCCGCTCGCGGCCGGCCATGCCGATGGCGCCGAGCGATTCAGGCTCGTCGGTCTCGCCGTCGCCGAGGAACGCCCAGACCTTGCGGCCCGTCGTCTTCGCGATGCCGCGCGCCTGCATGTACTTCATGAAGCGCGCTTGGTAGATCGCCATGATCGGGCCGAGCCCCATCGAGACGGTCGGGAACTGCCAGAAATCGGGCATCAGCCAGGGGTGCGGATATGACGAGATGCCCTCGCCCCCCACCTCCTGGCGGAAATTGTCGAGCTGATTGTCAGTGAGCCGGCCGAGCAGGAACGCGCGCGAGTAGATGCCGGGCGACGAATGGCCCTGCACGAACACGAGATCGCCGCCATGCTCAGGCGACGGGGCATGCCAGAAATGGTTGAAGCCGACGTCGTAGAGCGTGGCCGCCGACGCGAACGATGCGATGTGGCCACCGACGTTCGTATGCTTGCCGGCGCGCAGCACCATGGCGATCGCGTTCCAGCGCGTATACGAGCGGATGCGGTGCTCGAGGTCTTGATCGCCGGGGATCTTCGCTTGGCGCGAGACGGGAATGGTATTGATGTACGGCGTATTCGCCGAGAACGGCAGGTGCTCGCCGTGCACGCGAGCGAACTCGATCTGCTTCTCGATCAGGTGGTGCGCGCGGTCGGGACCAACGGCAGAAATGACCCCTTCGAGCGCGTCGAGCCATTCGCCGGTTTCTTGCGGATCGTCGTCATTATCGGCGGCGACATATTTCATGACTTCGTCGGGCACAGCGGACATTCTCGTCTCCTGGATTGAGGAATGCTCTTTGAACGGACGACGCAGACCGAGTCGGACCGCGGCAGTTGTCGGCGATTGTAAAGAGGCTGATGGGGCATGCGCAATGAATTTTTCGAATTGCGAGATGATTTCTCATAATGCGAAATATTGCTGCAACGCACATAAATATGAGGGTATTCGTGCGACAACGTGTCGACAGTTGCACGAAACGACGCCGCAATACCCGCGTTTTACGCCAATTGGCCGAGGCGCGCTGCGTTACAATTCGAGCCATGTTGACCGATCGGCTTTTCGCACGTTCGGCGCGGCCGTCCGGTCCTCGGGCGGATTCGTCGCCGTCTCGCTGGCACCACGGACCGTGGTGGTCCAATTCGTATCTGCTCACCCCGCTGCTGTCGATCCTCGTTTTCCTCGTGGTGATGAGCCTGATTTTATGGAGCTTGAACCGGCGCGAGCAACAGCAGCAGGAAGACACGCTCTATCGCAACGTAGCCTGGGCGCAGCAACAAATCCGTCTGTCCATGACGGGCGCGCAAGAACAGTTGCAGGCGCTTGCGCGCGATATCGCAGCGGGCCATGGCGATCAGCACTCGTTCGAAGTGTCGACAGCCGACATCATGCAGGGGCACCCGGAGATCCTCTATCTGAACTGGTACACGGTTCAGAAAATGCCGCGCTGGCCGAATACGCCGCTGCCGCTTGCGGGCCAGCGCTTCGCACGGCTGACCGATGCGCAGATGGACGAGGCCGTCAAAGCGGCCTTCGCCGATGCCCGCGCAACGCGGCGCCAGATCTACTCCCCACTCATCTACGACGATGTCGGCAACGGCTATTTGACGCTGCAAACGCCGATCTACCGCGATCGTGAATTCCTCGGCTCGATCGCAGCCGTGTTTTCGATCGAAGGCATTCTCAAGCACGACATCCCGCCCGAGCTTTCGGCCAAGTACAAGATTTCGATCACCGACGCGAACAACCACGAGCTTGCGACGACTTCGACGCGCCCGCGCCTGCCGCGCGACGTCTTCTACGATCTGCCGCTCGATCCGCCGGGCCAGGGCGTGACCGTGCGCGTCTACGCTTTTCCCCAGATCACGAACTTTACGAACAACACGCTGGTCTGGCTCGTTGCCGGCCTTTCGTGTTTCGTGCTCTGGAGCCTATGGAGCCTGTGGAAGCACACGCGTCAGCGCTTCGAAGCGCAGCAGGCGCTCTATGCCGAAGCGTTCTTCCGCCGGGCGATGGAAAACTCGGTGCTGATCGGCATGCGCGTGCTCGACATGCATGGCCGCATTACCCACGTGAACCCGGCCTTTTGTCGCATGACGGGATGGGATGAAAGCGACCTCGTCGGCAAGACGGCGCCGTTCCCGTACTGGCCGCGCGACGCGTACCCCGAGATGCAGCGCCAGCTCGACATGACCTTGCGCGGCAAGGCGCCCTCCTCCGGCTTCGAGCTGCGCGTGCGGCGCAAGGACGGCTCGCTCTTCCATGCGCGCCTTTACGTCTCGCCACTCATCGATAGCTCGGGGCGGCAAACGGGCTGGATGTCGTCAATGACCGACATCACCGAGCCTAAGCGCGCACGCGAAGAGCTCGCCGCCGCGCACGAGCGCTTCACGACCGTGCTCGAAAGTCTCGACGCCGCCGTGTCGGTGCTCGCGGCCGACGAAGCGGAGCTGCTGTTCGCCAACCGCTATTACCGGCACCTGTTCGGCATTCGCCCCGACGGCCATCTCGAGCTCGCCGGCGGTGGCTTCGACAGCGCGCAGGCGTCGTCCGATTCGATCGATATGGTCGACACCTACGCCGGGCTGCCCGCCGCTGCGCTAACCGAAAGCGCGGCCGATGCTCAGGAGATCTACGTCCAGAGCATCCAGAAGTGGTTCGAGGTGCGACGCCAGTACATCCAATGGGTCGACGGCCATCTCGCGCAGATGCAGATCGCCACCGACATCACGACGCGCAAGCAAGCACAGGAACTCGCGCGCCAGCAGGAAGAAAAGCTTCATTTCACGAGCCGCCTCATGACCATGGGCGAAATGGCATCCTCGCTCGCCCATGAACTCAATCAGCCGCTCGCGGCCATCAACAACTACTGCTCGGGTACCGTCGCGCTCGTCAAGGCGGGCCGCACGACGCCGGAGACGCTGCTGCCCGTGCTCGAAAAGACCGCCCAGCAAGCCGTGCGCGCGGGCATGATCATTAAGCGCATCCGCGAGTTCGTGAAGCGCAGCGAACCTAAACGACAGGCCGCGCGCGTCTCGGACATCGTCGCCGATGCCGTGGGGCTCGCCGAAATCGAAGCCCGCAAGCGGCGCATCCGCATCCTCACGGAAATCCGCTCGCGCCTGCCCGTGATCTATGTCGACCCCGTGCTGATCGAGCAGGTGCTCGTGAATCTGCTCAAGAACGCCGCCGAAGCGATGCACGACGCGCGGCCGAACGCGGTGGACGCGATCATTCGCGTGATCGTGCGGCTCGATGCCGGGTTCGTCTGCATCAGCGTCATCGATCAGGGCCCGGGCGTGGACGAAGCGGCGATTGAACGCCTGTTCGAGCCGTTTTACAGCACGAAGTCGGACGGCATGGGCATGGGACTCAACATCTGCCGCTCGATCATTGAATCGCATCGCGGCCGCTTGTGGGTTGTCAACAACGTCGATATGAACGGCAAGATCACAGGCGCCACGTTTCACTGTAGTCTTCCGATCGGCGAACCTAGCGATCCGGGCCAGAGCGGCACGATCGAGGCGCCGAGACCACAAACCGTTACGGGAGAGCTATGAGCAGCCCAGTCACTAGTCAAGAAACCGTCTTCGTGGTCGACGACGACGAAGCCGTACGAGATTCGCTGCGCTGGCTGTTGGAAGCGAACGGCTATCGCGTACAGTGCTTCTCGAGCGCCGAGCAATTCCTCGAAGGCTACCAGCCGGCCCAGCACCCCGGACAGATTGCCTGCCTTATCCTAGACGTGCGAATGTCGGGCATGAGCGGGCTCGAACTGCAAGAGCGGCTTATCGCAGAAAACGCCTCACTGCCGATCATCTTCGTGACGGGACACGGCGACGTGCCGATGGCCGTCTCGACGATGAAAAAAGGCGCGATGGATTTCATCGAGAAGCCGTTCGACGAAGCTGAACTGCGCAAGCTCGTCGAGCGCATGCTCAACAAGGCACGCAGCGAAAGCAGCACCGTGCAGCAGCAGCGCGCGGCGGCCGAGCGCCTAGGCAAGCTGACGGCACGCGAGCACCAAGTGCTCGAGCGCATCATTGCGGGCCGCTTAAACAAGCAGATCGCCGACGATCTCGGCATCAGCATCAAGACGGTCGAAGCGCATCGCGCCAACATCATGGAAAAGCTAAACGTCAACACGGTGGCCGACCTGCTGCGCCTCGCGTTGTCGAATAAGCCCGCCAACCAGGCTTAACCTCGACGGCAGGCAACCGCTTCTTCGGCGCCCGCCGGCTCGCTCCTCGCTCCCTTCCCTCTGCTCGCGCAGGTGTCCTCGTCGGCGCCTGCGCGCCGCGTCGGCATTGCGTCCAACGCTATAATTACGGCCATGTCCGTTCGCGCGACCGCTGCTTTACATCGTCTCATTCTCGACCGACCACCATGACTGCCAAACCGATCGACGGCCTCGCCCTCTCCAAGACCCTTCGCGCCGACGTCGCCGCGCGCGCCGTCCAACTCACCGCGCGCGGGCATCAGCCGGGGCTCGCCGTGGTGCTCGTCGGAGACAATCCCGCCAGCGAGGTGTACGTGCGCAACAAGGTGAAGGCGTGCGAGGACAACGGTCTTTATTCGTCCTATGACCGCTATCCGGCCACCCTCTCCGAAGCGGATCTGCTTGCGCGTATCGACGCGCTGAACCGCGATTCGCGCATTCACGGCATCCTCGTGCAACTGCCGTTGCCGCCGCACATCGACAGCCATAAAGTGATCGAAGCGATCGCGCCCGAGAAAGACGTCGACGGGTTTCACATTGCCAATGCCGGCGCGCTGATGACCGGCAAGCCGCTGTTCCGGCCCTGCACGCCGTACGGCATCATGAAGATGTTCGAGGCCTACAGCATCGAGCTGCAAGGCGCGAACGCCGTCGTGATCGGCCGCTCGAACATCGTCGGCAAGCCGATGGCGCTGCTGCTGCTCGAGGCCGGCGCGACGGTCACGATCTGTCACAGCAAGACACGCGATCTCGCCGCACACACGCGTGCAGGCGACATCGTCGTCGCGGCGACGGGACGGCGCAACATTCTCACGGCCGAAATGGTCAAACCCGGCGCGACTGTCATCGACGTCGGCATGAATCGCGACGAAGCCGGCAAACTCTGCGGCGACGTGGATTTCGCCGGCGTATCGCAGGTAGCCGGCTATATCACGCCAGTACCCGGCGGCGTCGGCCCGATGACGATCACGATGCTGCTGGTCAATACGATCGAAGCAGCCGAACGCGCCGCGGCTCAGCGTTAAGTCGCGCCCTGCGCGGCGCCGCGCCGGCGCCGGGGCGCTAACGCCAGAACTCAGGACGAAAAACGACGCGCCCGGTTGGAATCGATACGGCGCGCCCCAATAATGATCGATATCGGGTGCTTCGCGCGCCCGCCCTCTCGACTCTCGACACAGTAGGAATAGCGCTATGGCCTCGAATAAGTCCGATTCCTCCCCGTCAACCGATAAGCGCGTCCCAGGCGAAAACCCGCTGCTCGATTTCTCGGGCTTGCCACGCTTCGGCGAAATCCGCCCCGAACACATCACGCCCGCACTCGACGTACTGCTCGCCACGGCGCAAACGGCGATCGACCGAGCGACCGATGCGGCCACGCCCGCTACTTGGGCCGATGTCGTTGACACGACCGACGCCGCGACCGAGCCGCTTTCGCGCGCTTGGGGCATCGTGGGCCATTTGAACGCCGTCGCCGATACGCCCGAGCTGCGCGCCGCCTACGGCGAGAATCTGTCTCGCGTCACGGAGTTCTGGTCGAACGTCGGTCAAAACTTGGCGCTGTTCGAAAAATACAAGGCAATCGTCGCCAGCCCCGCCTATGCCGCGCTCAGCGACGAGCGCAAGAAGATCCTGCAAAACGCGTTGCGCGATTTCCGCCTGTCGGGTGCCGAACTGCCGGAAGACCAAAAACCGCGCTTCTCCGAATTGCAGGAGCACCAAGCTGCGCTCGCCAAGGGGTTCTCAGATCACGTGTTGGACGCGACGAACGCCTACGCCTATATCGCGAAGACCGAAGCGGAACTGGCCGGGCTACCGGCCGACGTCGTGCAGGCTGCTCGCGAATCCGCGCAGGAAGCCGGCCTCGACGGCTGGAAGTTCACGCTTCACTTCCCTTCGTACTTTCCGGTTATGCAGTACGCCGCGCATCGTCCGATGCGCGAGGCGATGTACCGCGCTTACGTCACGCGTGCATCGGAACTCGGCCCCCAATATGGCGACGGTAAGGCCGAATGGGACAACACGGAAGACGTCGCCGAACTCCTAAAGCTGCGCAAAGAAGAAGCGCAGATGCTCGGCTATCGCAACTTCGCCGAAGTCTCGCTCGTGCCGAAGATGGCCGACACGCCCGAGCAGGTCATGACCTTTCTCGAGGATCTCGCACGACGCGCACGTCCCTATGCAGAAAAGGATTGGGAGGCACTGCGCGAATTCGCAGCGAATGAACTCGGCCTCGCACAACTCGAGCCGTGGGACATCGCATTTGCAAGCGAGCGCCTGCGCGAAAAGCGCTATGCGTTTTCGGAAAACGAGGTCAAGCAATACTTCCCCGAGCAGGCTGTGATCGGCGGACTGTTCAAGGTTGCCCAAACGCTGTTCGGCGTGAAAATCCGGCCGGACGAAGCGCCCGTCTGGCACCCGGATGTGCGCTTTTTCCGCGTGGAAGATGAAGATGGCACGCTGCGGGCGCAGTTCTACCTCGATCTGTACGCACGCGAAGGCAAGCGCGGCGGCGCCTGGATGGACGATGCGCGCTCGCGCCATCAGCGCAGCGACGGCAGCCTGCAAACGCCCGTGGCTTACTTGACTTGCAACTTCTCCGCGCCCGTCGGCGGTAAACCGGCATGCTTCACGCACGACGAAGTCATCACGCTATTCCATGAGTTCGGGCATGGGCTCCATCACATGCTCACGCGCGTGAGCGAGCTCGGCGTCTCGGGCATCAACGGCGTCGAGTGGGATGCCGTGGAATTGCCGTCGCAGTTCCTCGAAAACTTCTGCTGGGAGTGGGACGTGTTGGCCGATATGTCGTCGCACGTCGATACCGGTGCGAAGCTGCCGCGCGCGTTGTTCGACAAGATGATTGCGGCGAAGAATTTCCAAAGCGGGCTCGGCACCTTGCGACAGATCGTCTTCTCGATGTACGACATGCTGCTGCATACGAACTTCGACCCGGCGGGTGCGCAAAGCGCGAACGATCTCGCGCGAGAAATCAACGAGCGCTATCACGTGATCGCCCAAGCGAGCTTCTCGCGCTGGCCGAATACGTTCAGCCATATCTTCGCGGGCGGCTATGCCGCGGGCTACTACAGCTATAAATGGGCAGAGGTGCTGTCGGCCGACGCCTATGCCGCCTTTGAAGACGCGGCTAAGGCCGCACAAGGCAGCGTGCTCGACGTAGAGACGGGCATCCGATATCGCAAGGAAATCCTCGAAGTCGGCGGCAGCCGCCCCGCGATGGACTCGTTCAAAGCATTCCGTGGCCGCGCGCCGACCATCGACGCGTTGCTGCGCCATAACGGAATGGCTCAAGCCCCGTTGCGAGCAGACTGACGCCGCCGAACGCCTGCCAAAGAAAGGCGTCAGCGGTCGAGTTTAAAGTCGATCTGGCCGGGACGCCCTTCGAGCGAAAGCGTCGCGCGCGCGGCAGGCGTGCGGGCGACGATCTCGCCGCGCCGCACGACGGCCAGGCGCGTCGCGCGCAGCCGAATCGCCTCTATCGGGTCGCGCGCGTCGAGCAACACACAGTCGGCACGGCAGCCGGGCGCAATGCCGTAGCCGTCCAGCCCCAGAATCCTTGCAGCGTTGACCGTGACCGCGTCGAACGCGGCACGCATCGCATCGACTCCCGTCATCTGCGCCACGTGCAACCCCATGTGAGCCACTTCCAACATGTCGGCCGAACCCAGGCTGTACCACGGGTCCATCACGCAATCGTGGCCAAACGCCACGTTGATCCCCGCCGCCAACATCTCCGGCACGCGCGTCATCCCGCGTCGCTTCGGGTAGGTATCCGCGCGGCCCTGCAAGGTGATGTTGATAAGCGGGTTCGCAATCGCCGCGACGCCCGACTCGCGCATGAGCGGCAGCAGCTTGCTGACGTAGTAGTTATCCATCGAATGCATCGACGTCAAATGCGATCCCGCCACGCGGCCGTCCAGCCCGAGCCGGTGAGCCTGCGCGCAAAGCGTTTCGATATGACGCGAAAGCGGGTCGTCCGATTCGTCGCAATGCATGTCGACGGGCAGCCCCTTCTCCGCGGCAAACTCGCAGAGCAGGCGAATCGATTCCGCACCGTCAGCCATCGTCCGCTCGAAATGCGGAATGCCGCCGACGACGTCGACACCCATCGCCACCGCTCTTTTTAGATTGTCGAAGGCGCCCGGCGCGCGCAGTAGCCCGTCCTGCGGAAACGCCACGAGCTGCAAGTCCAAATACGGTGCGACGCGACGTTTAACTTCGAGTAGCGCCTCGACCGCGAGCAAGCGCGGATCGCAGATGTCGACGTGCGAGCGAATCGCGAGCAGCCCGCGCGCGACCGCCCAATCGCAATAGTCGAGCGCGCGCTGGATCAGTGCGTCTTGCGTCAGTTGCGGCTTGAGTTCGCCCCACAGTGCGATGCCTTCGAGCAAGGTGCCCGACGCATTGACGCGCGGCAGACCATAGGACAGCGTGGCGTCCAGATGAAAATGCGCATCGACAAACGGCGGGGCGACTAGCGAGCCAGCCGCGTCGATCTCCTGCCCTGCTCTCGCCTGCAGATCGGGCCCGACCGCCACGATTCGCCCGCCCTCCATGGCGATGTCTACGAGCGCGTCGCGGCCCGCGACGTGGTGGGCCAGCGTGGCGCGGCGGATGATGAGATCCATGAACGACTCCTCGGAAATGAAACCGGCAACCGCCGCCGGCGGAGATGGGCTAGGCTAGCTCAACTCATGCGGCGCAGGCAATCTGAACGAGGGGCACTTCACAGCAAGCGTCTCGACGACTCTAGCCGGCACCCCCGTCCTCCGCAGGTTCATCGAAGAGCGGAGGATGTTCATCGAACAACTGAAACTGGCCTTGGCCCGCATCGCCATCCTCCTCGAGCCGCACACCGACGCCGAGCAAGCGAACGGATCGATTACGCCGCGCGAAACCCTTCTCGAGCAAAGCGAGGAACGTCGATAAATCGGTCGCACCTGCAACGCATTCGACCGTCGTCCGCTGGAAATCCGCAAATCGGATTTTCACGTAGAGCTTCCGAATGGCGGCTGCCGCGCCTACCCGTTCGATGCGCACATCGAGTTGCTCCGCCAGTTGCCGAATTTCTGCCGCACAGGCATCGAGCGTTTGCAAATCGGTGACGTAGGTCGTCTCGACGCTAATCGACTTACGTTCCTGATCGGGCTCCACCGAACGATGATCGATACCGCGCGATAGCTCGTAGAGCCTGCGTCCGAAGGCGCCAAAGCGCCGATGCAGATCGATGAGCGTCCAGTCGCGCAGATCGCGGCAGGTTTCTATGCCGAGCCTTTCGAGTTTAGCGGCCGTCACTTTGCCGACGCCGAAGATCTTGCGCACGGGCAGCGCCGCGACGAACGCGTCCACCTCGTGAGGCCGCACGACGAAGAGCCCGTCAGGCTTGTTCCAATCCGAGGCGATCTTCGCGACGAATTTGTTGGGCCCGACGCCCGCCGAGACCGTCACGCCGACCGTCTCGCGTACACGCTCACGAATTTGCGCAGCCATCAATGTCGCGCTGCCCTTGCAGTGCGTTGCCTGCGTCACATCGAGATAGGCCTCATCGAGCGACAGCGGTTCGACGATCGGCGTGTAGTCGCGGTAGATCGCCATGATCTGCCGCGACGCGGCGCGGTATTTCTCCATGGTGGGCGGCAGAATCAGCAACTCGGGGCACTTGCGCATGGCGAGCGCCGAGGACATCGCCGAGTGGACGCCATAGTGGCGTGCCTCGTAGTTGCACGTGGCAATGACGCCGCGATGTTCGGGGCGGCCGCCGACCGCCAGCGGCCGGCCACGCAGGCTCGGATCGTCGCGCATCTCGACCGATGCGTAGAAGCAATCGCAATCGCAGTGGATGATTTTGCGCGCGAGCGCGGCCGTCGCGCCGGGCGGCGGGGGAATGGAAGCGGAGAGTGTCGGTTCGCGCGTATGCAAAGTGACGTTACTGTACAAAAACACAGTAATCATATCAAGCAGCGCTCCGTCGCCGCTACGCCGGCAAGGCCAGCGGCGGCAGCGATCAGCGAGCCGTCCACCCCATCGCGGCCAGTTCGCCGCTGATCGCGCCGCCTGAATGGCCGACTGGCGCGCCGGATCGACCGGCCGGGGATTCTCGACAGGTTCTCGCACCGGCTCGACCGGGGAAACCCGGTCCGAGCACACGCCGCGCCGCGTGCGGGCGGGTTTGGTTGCAGGTGCTCGACGGCCACGGATGTGGCTCTATGTGTAGCACCGCCCGAAAAGCAAAAAGCCTTGATTTCGTCGTGAAATCAAGGCTTTTTATGATGCTTGGTTGCGGGGGTAGGATTTGAACCTACGACCTTCGGGTTATGAGCCCGACGAGCTGCCAGACTGCTCCACCCCGCGTCAGAGAATCAAATTATACGAGACTTCGCATCCTGCGTCAAACAATACTGTCGACAACGCCCCCATCGACACGCAACGCAGCGCCCGTCGTTGCCGACGCTTGGGGCGAGCACACGTAGACGACGAGATTCGCGACCTCTTCTACCGTGGCCGGGCGCTGCAAGATTGAACTTGCGCGATGCGTGCGGACGAATTCGACAGCCACCTCATCGATGCTCTTGCCCGCTTTGTCCGCGGCATCTTTAAGCATGGTCTTCACGCCCTCCGACATGGTGGGGCCCGGCAGCACGGCGTTGACGGTCACTTGCGTACCGCTGGCCAACTTGGCCAAGCCGCGCGCGATGGATAACTGCGCTGTCTTCGTCATGCCGTAATGAATCATGTCGGCCGGGATGTTGAGCGCCGACTCAGAGGAGATGAATACGACGCGTCCCCAATTGCGCTCGAGCATGCCCTTCATGTAATGGCGCGCGAGTCGCACACCCGACATCACGTTCGTTTGAAAGAACCGCTCCCACGTCTCATCGGAGATGTCGAAGAAAGGCTCGGGCCCGTAGATGCCGGCGTTGTTCACGAGGATGTCGGCCGTCGGCACGGCTTCCACGAGCTTACTCGCGCCGGCCGACGTCGATAGGTCTGCAGCGATACCGCGTACATCAGCGTTAGGAACCGCATCGCGCAGTGCGTCGAGCGACTCGACAACCGATGCTTCGCTGCGGCCGTTGATGACAGTGTGCGCCCCTGCGCGCGCGAGGCCCGCCGCAATGGCGTGCCCAATGCCGGCCGTCGATGCGCTGACGAGCGCGGTCTTGCCCTTCAAATCGATGTGCATGGGGTTCTCCGTGATGGGGACGTGGGACGTGTTAGCGAGAAGCGCGACGCTCGGCACCGCACATCGTCCGTATTTTGACTCACGGGCGCTTGACATGCAGGGGCGCCTGCTAGCATCCAGCCCCGCTGGTCAACGAACGACGGTTAAGTCACCGCGAGGGCAATCAGATGAACTGCGTTACTTTCTTAAAGGCATTTAACGACAACATGAGCGCACTGGGCTTGCCCGCTCAGCCATAGCGCCACGGTCTCGGCATCGCCAGGTCCCAGCGGTTTGGCGAAGGGAGCGCCGCGACGCGTAGCTTCGCTATAATAAACCCAACAACATAGGTTTTCTATGCTATGGAAAAGCGGTAATATCGAGTTGCGGATTTGGCCGCTGGGTCACTGCCCGCCGCATGTGACCCTGCCGGCGGCGTTGGAGCCGGCACGGTGGTCAAAGGCAGCGGCATCTATGTCCCTGGACAAGGCGTGCAAGCACGCGTGAACTGGGGATCATGCATCACATCGGAGTGGTTAGAAGAGGTCTGATCATGGCATCCAAAAAAATTTCGCAGGATGACTATATGCAAGCGCTGACGCGTGGACGTCAGGCGCTGGTGGAGCCTCATCCGGTATCCGCCCGATACATTGCCAATGCTCGGGTATTGGAGTTGGCGTACAGCAATGGGCTCACTCTGCGCATTCGTCCGAGTGAGGTGCCTGCTCTGAAAGACGTGCCGCGTAGCGCACTCATGCAGGCTTATGTGACTCCAGGGGGAGACGGACTCGTATTCGGCGAAAGCGAAATCGCTGCAATCAGCATCCCAGGCCTGGTCGCCCGACTGATTCCCGTGGATATCGCCAGGCGAGTCGTCGCCGCTGCACGCGGCAGCATCCGTAGTCCGAGCAAATCTGAGGCGGCTCGCCGCAACGGAGCCAAAGGTGGGCGTCCGGCCAAAGCCGGTCTTCCTGCTGCCGTCTAGGCACTTATCCGAGTCAGCCTATTAAAAATGGGGCTGTCAATCGGCCCATTTTTTTGGGGGGAAACCCTGGCGGATTGACGCTCAGTCCGGTGCAAAGCAGGCCCTTCCCGACACTGGGTAGCAGGCTTGAAACTTTAATATCAATCTTGCGTGTCACTCATGAAAATCGCCACCTGGAACGTCAATTCCCTGAAAGTTCGTCAGCAGCACGTGATCGATTGGCTCGAACTGAGTCACGTGGACGTGCTCTGCCTCCAAGAATTGAAAATGCCCGACGAAAAGTTTCCGCGGGCCGAATTGGCGGCCAAAGGTTTTCGAAGCTGGTGTGCAGGCCAGAAGACCTACAACGGCGTCGCGATTCTCGTGCGCGAAGGCATCGAAGTCGACGAAACGCAGATCGTGCGCAACGTCCCCGGCTTCGACGACGAGCAGCAGCGCTTGATCGCCCTGACCGTCGGCGGCGCGCGCATCATCTCCGCATATTTTCCGAATGGACAAGCGCCCGGCACCGATAAGTTCGCCTACAAACTGCGCTGGCTAGAAGCGCTTGCGCAATGGCTGAAGGATGAAATGCATGCGCATCCGAATCTAGCGCTGCTAGGCGATTACAACATCGCCCCCGAGGACCGGGACGTGCACGATCCGAAAACGTGGGAAGGCCAAAACCTAGTCTCGCCCGAAGAGCGCGCGGCCTTCGCCAAGCTCGTCGCACTCGGTCTTGTCGATGCGTATCGCAAGTTCGACCAACCGGAAAAAATGTTCACTTGGTGGGACTATCGCATGCTCGCGTTTCGTCGCAACGCGGGCCTTCGCATCGATCACATCTTGCTCTCGCCGCCGCTGGCGCAGACGTGCACCCACTGCGAAATCGATAAGACGCCGCGCAAATGGGAGCAGCCATCCGACCACGCACCCGTCATCGCGGAAATGACTCCATAGCGTGAATTGGCGCCGGCGCCCCCATAGAGCCGCCGGCCTTCATCGCCGCCCGACGACGACATACGCATCACGGCTCCAAATGCAGCTCCTGGATCTTGCGCGTAATCGTATTGCGGCCGATGCCGAGCCGCTCGGCCGCTTCCACCTTGCGGCCGCGCGTGAAATCGAGCGCTTCGCGAATGACGGCGGCCTCGAAGCGCCGCGCGAGCTCATCCATCACGTCGGTGGTGTTCTCGCGCAGCATGCGCGCCACTTCGGCACGCAGCCCGGTCTCCCACACGCTCACGGGCATGCCCGTCGCCACCCCCGCGAGCGCGGCCGGTGCGATCGCCGTGCCGTTGCGTTCGCTGTCGAATGAACCCGCAGTTGCCGAAGCCAGCGAGCCGGCGGCGCCACCCGCGACGATGTCGCCCGCGCTGTCCGCCGCCGAAGCCGGTGCGAGATCGGGCGGCAAGTCCTTGATCTCGATCGTCTGTGCCGGTGCCATCACGGTCAGCCAGTTCGCCAGATTCTCGAGCTGGCGCACGTTGCCCTGAAACGGCAGCGTCGTAAGATAAGCGAGCGCGGCGTCCGACACGCGCTTGGGCTCGACCCCGAGATCGCGCGCGCTCTTCTGCAAGAAGTGACGCGCCAGCAGCGGTATGTCCTCGCGCCGCTCGCGCAGCGGCGGCAAACGCAAGCGAATGACGTTGAGCCGGTGATACAAGTCCTCGCGGAACAACCCCTGCCGCACGCGCGCATCGAGATTCTGATGCGTCGCTGCAATCACGCGCACGTTCGCGCGCAACGGGCTATGCCCGCCGACGCGATAGAACTGTCCGTCGGAAAGCACGCGCAGCAGCCGCGTTTGCAGATCGAACGGCATGTCGCCGATTTCGTCCAGAAACAGCGTACCGTTTTCGGCCTGCTCGAACCTGCCCTGGCGCGTGGCCTGCGCACCCGTAAACGCACCGCGCTCGTGACCGAATAGTTCGGACTCCAAAAGATCTTTTGGAATCGCCGCGGTATTGAGTGCGATAAACGGGCCGTTCGCACGCGGGCTATGTCGGTGCAACGCACGCGCGACGAGCTCCTTGCCGGTGCCCGATTCGCCCGTGATCAGCACGGTGGCGGCCGAATGCGAAAGCCTGCCGATTGCGCGGAACATGTCCTGCATCGCCGGCGCTTGCCCGAGCATTTCGGGCGCATCCGCAAGCTGAACATCGCTCGTCTGCGAGCCGCGCAAGCTCTCGTCCACGGCGCGGCGAATCAGCTCGACGGCCTTGTCGACGTCGAATGGCTTCGCCAGATATTCGAATGCGCCGCCTTGGAATGCGGCGACCGCGCTGTCGAGATCGGAATACGCGGTCATGATGATGACCGGGAGCTGGGGCAGCCGCTCGCGCACCGCCTGCAGCAACTCGAGGCCCGATGCCCCCGGCATTCTGATGTCGGAGACAAGCACCTGCGGGCTCTCGCGCTCGAGCGCGGCAAGCGCCTCGCGCACGTTGGCGAAACTGCGCGTCGGGAAATTCTCGCGCGCCAGCGCTTTCTCGAGCACCCAACGGATCGATTGGTCGTCGTCTACTATCCAGATCGGCTTCATGGAGTGGGTCTTATCAATTGACGAGCGGCAGCAAAATCTGAAACTCGGTGTGTCCGGGGCGGCTCTCGACTTCAATCAATCCGTCATGCTGCTGCACGAACGTTTGAGCGAGCGTGAGACCCAACCCACTGCCGTCCTCGCGGCCGGACACCAGCGGATAAAAAATGCGATCGCGAATCTCTTCGGGAATCCCAGGCCCGTTGTCGATCACTCGTAAGTCCAATGCCAACTTGCATAGGCGCTTGGCGATCGTGACTTTGCGCGCAATACGAGTGCGCAAAGCGATGCGCGCATCGCCCTGCCCGATACGCTCGCGTAGGGCCTGCGCCGCGTTGCGCATGATGTTGAGCAGCGCTTGAATGAGCTGCTCCTTGTCGCCGCGCAGGTCGGGCACGCTCACGTCGTAGTCGCGCTCGATCGTCAGGCCGCGCGGGAATTCGGCAAGAATCACCGCACGCACGCGTTCGCACACCTCGTGAATGTTGACGTCGCCCACGATGTGCGGATGACGATGCGGCTCGAGCAAGCGGTCGACGAGCGTTTGCAGCCGATCCGATTCCTTGACGATCACCTGCGTGTATTCACGTAACTCCTGGCGCTCGCGCGCACCAAGCTCGAATTCGAGCAGTTGCGCCGCGCCGCGAATCCCGCCGAGCGGATTCTTGATTTCGTGCGCCAAATTGCGAATGAGTTGCTTGTTCGCGATCGATAAATCGTGAATGCGTTCTTCGCGATCGGTACGTAGATGGCGCTCGTTCTCGAACAACTCGAGCAGAACGTAGGCCGGCGCACTTTCCAAGAATCCGATGACGACATGCACGTGCAGCGGCTCGCGGCCGGGCCGCTCAAGCACGGTGTCGAGATGCGTCGCATGAAAGCGATGTTCGGCAATCGCGGTGATCGTCGAGACGAGCTCGTCGCCGTTCGCGAATAGCTCCGGCCACGCCATCTGCAAAAGCTGCCGCCGCGATAAATCAAGCATCGACTCGGCAGAGGGGTTCGCGAACGCGACGCGCAGCGTGCGCGTCTCGAGCACGAGTACGACCGTCGGCAAGGCCTCGAGCCCGGGCAGCAGCCCCGACTGGGCGAGCGCCGCGTCGTCGGAGTGCAGATCCGAGTCGCCTTTTTTTGCCTTGATCAAATTCTTAAGCGCCATCGTCTAGTCACCGCCGCCAAAAGAACGCAATCAACGAAGCACGAACAAAAAAGGGACGGCGCCGCCGTCCCTTCGAGACCGATCGCAAGCTTGCTCACGCGCTTCGCCGATGCCAAAGCGAAGCGCATCGCGTCGCTTACAGCGAGTAGTACATCTCGAACTCGATCGGGTGCGTCGTCATGCGGTAGCGTTGCAGTTCGGCTTCCTTGAGTTCAAGGTAAGCGTCGAGCATCGTATCGGTGAACACGCCGCCGCGCGTGAGGAACTCGCGGTCCTTATCGAGCGCTTCGAGCGCTTGGTCCAGACCCGCGCAAACGGTCGGGATCTTCGCGTCTTCTTCGGGCGGCAGATCGTACAGATTCTTGTCCGCGGCTTCGCCGGGATGAATCTTGTTTTGCACGCCGTCGAGACCGGCCATCATCAGCGCCGAGAACGCGAGGTACGGGTTCGCCATCGGATCCGGGAAGCGGGTTTCGATGCGGCGGCCCTTCGGATTCGGCACGTGCGGAATACGGATCGATGCCGAACGGTTACGGGCCGAGTACGCGAGCTTCACGGGCGCTTCGAAGTGAGGCACGAGACGCTTGTACGAGTTCGTCGTCGGGTTCGTGATCGCGTTCAACGCACGGGCGTGCTTGATGATGCCGCCGATGTAGAACAGTGCGAATTCCGACAGGCCGGCATAGCCGTTGCCCGCGAACAGGTTCTGGCCGTCTTTCCAGATTGACTGGTGGACGTGCATGCCCGAGCCGTTATCGCCGACGACGGGCTTCGGCATGAACGTCGCCGTTTTGCCGTACGTGTGCGCGACGTTGTGGACGATGTACTTCAGTTGCTGCGTCCAGTCTGCGCGCTGCACGAGCGTCGAAAACTTCGTGCCGATTTCGTTTTGCCCTTGGCCGGCCACTTCATGGTGGTGCACTTCGACCGGAATGCCGATTTGCTCGAGCAACAGACACATTTCCGAGCGCATGTCTTGGAACGAATCCACGGGAGGCACCGGGAAGTAGCCGCCCTTCGGGCCGGGACGGTGCCCCGTGTTGCCGTTCTCGAATTCCTTGCCCGACGACCACGGCGCTTCTTCCGAGCCGATCTTGACGAAGCAGCCCGACATGTCCGTGTTCCACTGGACCGAATCAAAAATGAAGAATTCGGGTTCCGGACCGAAGAAGGCGGTGTCGCCCAAGCCGGTGCTCTTCAAATAGGCTTCAGCGCGCTTGGCGAGCGAGCGCGGATCGCGTTCATAGCCCTTGCCGTCGGCCGGCTCCACGACGTCGCACGTCAGCACGAGCGTCGGCTCTTCGTAAAACGGATCGACGAAAGCCGTATTGGAATCAGGCACGAGCAGCATGTCCGATGCTTCGATGCCCTTCCAACCGGCAATCGAAGAACCGTCGAACGCATGGCCGCTCTCGAACTTGTCTTCATCGAACGCCGACAGCGGCACCGTGACGTGCTGCTCCTTGCCGCGCGTATCGGTGAAGCGAAAGTCGACAAACTTGACGTCTTCGTCCTTGACGAGCTGCATGACGTCGGCCACGGATTTACTCATATCCTGTTCTCCATTTAATAGGGTTCGGCGGTTCTTCGCTTCTTCCCGCTTCGGCTCATCGCGCCTTCCGACGCCAAAGCCGGTCTTTCAAGCGATCGGCGCAAGTTAAAGCAGCTTCCGTGCCAAGGCACCCGACAGGCGGTCTCCCGGACGAACGTAAGTCGCTCAGCCGCGATGCGGCGTGCCCAGCGCTGGCGCGGCCGCCGCATGAAGGAGCGAAGATTGCGCAACAACGGATCGATCCGATGCACGTGCTTGGTGCGCGCTCATGTATCGGATTGGTCTCGCATGCCATTGTGGTGCATTGCGCCGAAACATGCACTCGTTTGGCGCAACCGTTCCCCTAGCGACATGCACCACGATGCGTCGACGCGAGCCCCGGGCCGCCGCGCTAGAATGTCTCTTTCGATGACGATACGCGATATCCAAGGAGATGACGCTCCATGAGCTCGGTCGAACAAATTCTCGCGCAGGCCGACAAGCGCCGTGCCGAACATCAACTGTCTTACGCCGGCGCCCTGTCGCCGCGGGAGGCCTTCGAATTGCTTCAACTGGATCCGCGCGCTCGGCTAGTGGACGTGCGAACGCGCGCCGAACTGGATTGGGTCGGCCGGCCCCTGGTGGGCGACGGGCAATACGTTCATATCGAATGGACGCGTTATCCGGGCGGCGTGCCCAACGCGGAATTCTTGGCTCAGTTGCAACAGGCTGCGCACCCTGCCGATACGCCGGTGATCTTTCTCTGCCGTAGCGCGGCTCGCTCCAAGCTCGCGGCCGTCGCGGCGGCACAGGCGGGCTTTACGAAAGCCTACGATCTGCTGGAAGGGTTCGAAGGCGACAAGGACGGCAACGGTCACCGCAAGACGGCGAGCGGCTGGTGTTTCCGCGGGCTGCCTTGGATGGGGGCATAGGAAGCGCCCTAACCCGCGTCCGGCTCGACGATATCGCCGCCGAGCAGATGCACGCCCTCTCTGAGCTTGACGAACGCGGCGGCCACGGCCTCGGGCTCGCCTTTGACGCCTAGGTCGATGTGCCGCCGCGCGAAGACACCGCCGCGCTCGGCATCGCCGACGCTAGGCAAGCTGAATACGCGCACACCCGGAAAATCGGCTTCGATTTTCTCCATGAGCGGCGTGATCGTCGACTCCATCAATTCGAACACGTAGAGCGAGCGCTCGGCATGTGCCACGGCATGGTGCAGGTGGGCGTACTTCGTATCGAGCACCCATTCGATCATCGGCCAAGCCATGACAGGAAAGCCCGGCACGAAATGATGATCGTCGACGGAAAACCCCGGGATCTTGTTGTAGCCGTTCGGGATGATCGACGCACCGAGCGGAAACACACCCATGTTCAAGCGATGCAGGTTCTCGGGTGTATCGAAGTCGAGCGGCTGAGATGTGGATGTGCCGGCTGTCCCGGGCGAACCCGTGCCGGTCCCGGCCGCGCCTGAAGCCGCGCCACGCATCTCGCGAATGCGCGCGCGAATCAGTTCGGCCGCTTCGGGGTGGAGCTCCAGCGGCACACCCAGCGCCTCGCCCGCGCATTGCCGGGTGTGATCGTCGGGCGTCGCGCCGATCCCGCCCGTCGAGAATACGACGTCGCCCGAGGCGAACGTGCGCTTGAGCGTGGCGGTGATGCGCGCGCGATCGTCGCCGATATATTCGGCCCAATCGAGCGTGAGCCCGCGCGCGGTCAGCAATTCGATGACTTTCGGCAAATGCTTATCCGTGCGCCGGCCCGAAAGGATTTCATCTCCGATGATGATCACACCAAATGCCATAGACCGTCCTCACGTAGATGGAAGCGCCTCGTCGGCGCGCAGGCGCTGCAGCGCGTCCAGGCAATAATGGCCGAACCACAGCGCCGAAAACACGAGGATAAACGCATAGATCCAAATCGTGGCGACGGCGATCACCGGAAAGAGTACGACGAGCCAAACGGACCAAGCCCAAATCAGCGTGGGCACGGTCCCCATGACGGCCGTGGCGATGCCGATTGCGAACAGCGGCCCGCGATGGCGTCGGACCAGCGCCAGGCGCTCCGCCCGGCTCGCGTGCAGCGCGAGCGCGTCGTAGGTCATGACGCGATAGGTCAGCCAGCCCCACAGGAGCGGCGGGATGACGGCGAACAGCGGCGGAAACAGCCAGAGCGGCACGGTCAGCACCAGCAGCACGATGCAAACGATCGTCGCCGCCAGCGTATGCACGAGGCTGCCGTACCACGTGCCGCCGCGGCGCTGTTCGAGATCGCGGAAACGCCGCAACGACAGATGGCGGACGACGAGCGGCATCGAGATCGTCGCGATGAGCAGCAGCACCGTCGTCACGATGAGCGGCATCGAGAGCGCCACGACAAGAAGCGGCGCAAGCACGGCATGAATGGACGCCAGCCCGACCCAATCGAAGGCGCGATAAAGCGACGTACCGAGCCCTGAACCTGCCAGCCAGCCGCGCGCACTATCGATAAGCGGTTGCCACATGAACCAGAAGAACAGCCCCCATCCCGCGGCCGCGACGAAGAACGGCATAAACGTGAGCCAGAGCATGCGCGGATGCAGCGCGCTGGCCGCGGCTTTACCGAACGCGCGCAGGAAATCGCTCATGCACGCTCCCGGTCAGCCTGCGGCGGCGCCCCCGCCGCGGGCGCTCGAGCGCCCCACGCCGAGCCGTTGCCCAATGCGCACGAACGCGAGCCAATGCTGCGCAACGAACCCTTCTCCATACGACTGCCCCTCCCGCTCCTGGCGAATACCTGTCGGTTCGACCGCGCGATGCCACGATGCGGTCTTGAACAGCATATCCCACCACGGGAGGAGCACGCCGAAGTTGCAGCCGTACGCCGTGCCCTCGTGGCCGTAGCCCACAGCATGGTGGCGCCGGTGAAACGCCGGGCTCACGATCAAACGCTCGAGCACTCGGCCGAAATCGAGCCGCGCGTTCGCGTGCTGAACACTCTGCATGAAGTTCGTCACCGCCGAGAGCACGACGAATTGCGTCGGCGCGATGCCGATCGCCAGTGCGATCGCGGCAAAGAACCCGGCTTGCAGGACGTCGTCGAGCAGATGGTTGCGATCGTCGCACCATAGGGACATCTGCCGCTGACTGTGATGCACGGCATGCAATTCCCACCAGACGCCGATGCGATGCTGCGCGCGGTGATACCAATAGCCGGCGAAGTCGAGCGCGACGAGATAGATCGCGAATGCGACGAGCGGCTGCGAGGTCACGCCGGGCCAGAGCGTATCGAGATTGACGTTCGCGATGCCGTGATACCGGAGCCAAACCTGGGTGCTATCGAAAATCGGCTGGAACGCGACGAAGAAAAACAGGTTGAACAGGCCGAGCTTGGAAAGCCACGTATAGAAGACGTCCACGCGCACCGCTTTACGGTTCTCCCATCGCTCGATCGGCCGCAGCGCTTCGAGGGGCCGCAGCAGGGCATACATCGCAATGATCGTGAGAAAGCCGACGATGACGGGATACAACGCATCGTAGGCGTCTTCGTCGTAGTCCATCCAGCCGAACTTGAACAGTAGCGGCTGGATGACGTCGACGTACGCCCACGTTTGCAGCGACGAGACGAGCGAGTCGAGCGAAGCGACGATCAGATGCAGCATGATCGAGCGAACGCGCGCGCCGGGCTCACGCGCCGTTGGGCGCCGTCACCGGCGCGCGGTCGTAGAAGTAGATGCCGTGCGGAGAGCGCCCGACGGGAATCGTCTTGACGAGCTTGCGCGTCGTCAGATCGATGATGCCCACATGCTTGGCGAAGCGGAACGTGACCCACAGATAGCGCTTGTCGGCCGTCAACTCCATGTCGTCGGGGCCGGGCATAAGGCCCACGATGTCGCCGACATTCATCAAGGTGTTTTCGTCGATGATGCTGATGGTGCTCGCAACGCGGTTGCTGACGGCCACGTGCACACCGTCGTCGAGCGAACGGAAATTGTGTGCGCCCTTGCCCGTCTGAATGCGTTTGACGATCGTTTGCTTGCGCCAATCGATCACGGCAACATCGTCCTCGCCCGTCATGCCGACGAGCAAGTATTTGTCGCCCGGCGTGAGCCAAAGGCCCGCCGGCGTATTGCCGACATTCATCTTCCACTTGACCGTCTGCGTCGCGAGATCGACGGCGGCGATTTGCCCCGATACCTGCAGCGAGACGAAGACCGTCTTGTTGTCGTTCGTGAACGCCATGTGGCTCGGCATCGTCGCGAGCGGCAGGCGCTTGGCGAGGGTCGGCGTATCGGTCTTGGTATCGTACGAATAGAGGTCGAGACGGTCCAGACGCAGCCCCGTCGTCACGAGCCACTTGCTGTCGGGGGAGAAACCGATCTGGTAGGGATCTTCGATGCCCTCGAGCCGCCGCTGCACGGCGCCCGTTTTCGGATCGACGAACATCAGATCGTTGGACACGGAATCGGCCACGATCAGCGAGCGGCGGTCAGGCGTCACCATCAAATGGTGCGGCTCCTTGCCTGTCGGCGTCTTACCGCCGACAACTTGCTGCGTCGCCTCGTCGATCAGCGAGAGTGTAGCTTCGCCGGAATTGAGGACGATGACGTTGTTCGCGTGCGCCGCCGGGGAGAGCACCGCCGCCGCGACGAACGCGGCCATCAACGCGCCGGCGGCATGTTTGGCCCGCCCGGCACGAGAAAAGAAAGAAGTAAGCATGAAGACTCGATCGAAAAAGCCGCAGCCATCATAAAACGTTTGCAAAGCGGCTCGGTTGACCGAGATCGCAAAAAATGCGACGGCCGATGCAGCGCTTTTAGCCTCGATATAGGGCGGCATCGGGCGCAAAAAACGTCCGTACGGTCGATAACGACGCCTGGGGAGCGACGCGTTTTCCCCCAAAGCTGTTGCCGCAGCACCCTCGGATCGTCTTTACTTCTCCGCTTGCGCGAACCGGCTACGCGCGATCGCATACACCTGCCCGCGGTTGCGCTTTCCTATTGCGACTACCGTCACGGTGACGGTACCCCCATCGACGCGGTACACAAGGCGAAAGCCCGCGGACGCGAGCTTTATTTTGTATGCATCGGACATCGTAGAGAGCGCCGCAGGGGGCACGCCTATTCATCGCTGCATCGACTCCCACACTTTGTGCAATCGCTTGACCGAAATCGGCATCGGCGTGCGCAGTTCCTGCGCGAACAGCGACACGCGTAACTCTTCGAGCAGCCAGCGAAATTCCGCGAGGCGCGCATCGGCCACGCCGCCGCGCGCCGACTGCGCGCGCAGGTAGTGCTGGAGCAGCGGCTGGATTTCCGCGAGCAAGCGTGCATCGCGGGCCGGATCCGCCTTCAGCTTATCGATGCGTTGCACAACCGCCTTCAAATACCGCGGGAAATGCGCGAGCTGCGGATACGGCGTATCGACAACGAACCGCTTGCCGATCAGCGCCTGCAACTGTTGCTGCATGTCGGCATGCGCGGCCGCGAACGGCTTGGCCTGCGCCAGCTTTTTGGTGACCGAGGCATATTCGGCGAGGATTTGGCCGACGAGGCGCGCGATCTCCTGCGCGAGCAGCGACAACCGGCCCTTACCCTCGTCGCGGCGCGCATGAAAGCTCGCGTCGTCGTCGGGCAGCGGCGCTTGCAGGCAGGCTCGGTCGAGCGCGGTATCGATCAGTTGATCGCGCAGCGCCTCTTGCGTGCCGAGCGGCATGTACTGCATCGCCATCTCGCGCAAGCCGGGCAGGTTCTTCTCCAAATACTTGATGGGCTCGCGCAACTGCAGCGCAAACAAACGCCGCAAACCGGCGCGATGGATGCGCGCGGCCTCTTCCGGCGAATCGAAAACTTCGACGTCGCAATGCGTCGTGCGATCGACAAGCGCCGGATAGCCGAACAGCGTCTGCCCGCCCCGGCGAATTTCCAGCAACTCGGGTAGCTTGCCGAAGTTCCACGTCGTCAAATTGTCGTAAAGCGCCGTCGTCGTGGGCGCGGCGGCGGCGCCCTGTCCACCCTGCCCACCGGAGCGGCCAGCGTCGAGCGCGCGCCCCGTGCCGGCGTGCGGGACCGATTGCGTGCCCGATGGCGAACTCGATTGAGCCGCCCGCTCGGCCGCCGTGCCGCCAGCCGACGCTGCGCGCTCCGCCCCGGCACCGGTCAAAGCCGCGCCGGCGGCGAGCTTTTGGAAATGGCGCTGGGCATCGGCCCCTAACTCGGCCCGGAGCTGCGATAGATTGCGCCCCATTGCGAGTTGCCGGCCGTGCTCGTCGACGACCTTGAAGTTCATGAACAAATGAGCCGGCAGCGCCTCGAGCTTGAAGTCCGTCGATTTGAGCGCGACCTGCGTCTGCTCCCGCACGTCCGCAATCAGCGCTTCGAGCAGCCCGTCCGGGCCTCCCGGCATACGCTTGCCCGGGACGCCAAAGCGCGCGGCATGGCGGTCGACGAACCCCGCGGCATATTCCGGCAACGGCACGCAATGACGGCGCAGCTTTTGCGGCAGCGACTTCAGCAGCAGTTGCACCTTCTCCTTGAGCATGCCCGGCACGAGCCACTCCGTGCGCCGCGGATCGACCTGATTGAGCGCGTACAGCGGCACCGTCAACGTGACGCCGTCGCGCGGCGAGCCAGGCTCGAAGTGGTACCCGAGTCCCATCTCGACGCCGGCCATCGTCATGCGCTTCGGGAAGAGTTCGGTCGTGATGCCTGCCGCTTCGTGCCGCATCAGGTCATCGCGCGACAAATACAGCAGGCGCAGCTTGTCCTCGCTCTGCCCGCTCTTCTTGACTTCGTCGCGATACCAGCGCTCAAAGCCGGCGCCCGTATAGATGCCCTTCGGCAGGGCCTGATCGTAAAACGCAAAGATCAATTCGTCGTCGACGAGTACGTCCTGCCGGCGCGACTTGTGCTCAAGTTGTTCGATCTCGGCCAGTAGCTTCCGGTTGTGCACGAAGAACGCGAGTTTCGTGTCGAATTCGCCTTCCACGAGCGCCCCGCGGAGGAATAGTTCGCGCGCCCGTGCCGGGTCCTGCCGGCCGAAAGCCACGCGGCGGCGATGATAAACGGGCAGCCCGTAGAGCATGGCGCGCTCGAACGCGGTCACTTGCGCCGCTCGCTTCTCCCAATGCGGCTCGGACAGCGATTTCTTCAGCAGATGGCCGGCCACCTTCTCGATCCACTCGGGCTCGATCTTGGCGAGGCAGCGCGCGTAGAGCCGGCTCGTCTCGACGAGCTCGCCCGCCGTGACCCAGCGCCCGGCTTTCTTCACGAGCGTCGAACCGGGCCAGAGAAAGAATTTGATGCCGCGCGCGCCGAGGTAATACGGTTCGTCGTCGGCCTTCAGGCCCACGTTGCCAAGCAGCCCGGTGAGCAGCGCCAAATGGATCTGCTCGTAGGTCGCTTCGCTCTCGTTCAGCCGCCAGCCCTGCTCGCGCACGACGGTCAAAAGCTGTGAATGGACGTCGCGCCACTCGCGCAATCGCAAATGCGACAGAAATTGTGCACGGCAGGCATCGACGAGTTGGCGGTTCGACTTCTTGTGCGCGACGGCCTCGCCGAACCACTGCCAGATTTTGAGCCACTGCAGGAACTCGGAGCGCTCGTCGGCAAACCGCCTGTGCGCCTCGTCGGCTTGCTCCTGGGCGTCCGCCGGCCGCTCGCGCGGATCCTGCACCGACAGCGCGCTCGCGATGATGAGCACCTCGGTCAGCGCCTGTTGATCGCGCGCGGCGAGGATCATGCGGCCCACGCGCGGATCGAGCGGCAGGCGCGCGAGCTCACGGCCGAGCGGCGTCAACGCGTTGTCGTCGTCGACGGCGCCGAGTTCCGCGAGCAGTTGGTAGCCGTCCGCGATCGCGCGGCCCGGCGGCGGCTCGATGAACGGAAACGACTCAATCTCCGTCAGATGCAGCGACTTCATCCGCAAAATGACGGCGGCCAGCGACGAGCGCAGGATTTCGGGCTCCGTGAAGCGCGGCCGGCCCTGGAATTGCGCTTCATCGAACAGACGAATGCAGATGCCGTCCGCCACCCGTCCGCACCGGCCCGCGCGCTGATTCGCGGCAGCCTGCGAGATCGGCTCGACCTGCAGTTGCTCGACCTTGTTGCGGTACGAATACCGCTTGACCCGTGCGAGGCCCGTATCGACGACGTAGCGAATGCCCGGCACCGTCAGCGAGGTTTCGGCAACATTCGTCGCGAGCACGAGCCGCCGCGCGTTCGAGGGCTTGAACACGCGCGCCTGCTCCTCGGCCGAAAGCCGCGCGAACAACGGCAAGATCTCGGTGTGCGGCGGATGGTGCTTGCGCAGCGCTTCCGCAGCCTCGCGGATTTCGCGCTCGCCCGGCAAGAAGACGAGCACATCGCCCGAGCCTTCCCGGCACAACTCATCGACCGCATCGACGATCGCATCCATGAGGTCACGGTCGGCATCGCGCGCGCGCTTCGGCCTTTCCTGGCCGGGCTTTTCCTGGCCGGGCTTCTCGGCGCGTTCGCGCCCCGTCGTTCCCTGCGCCGCTTTGATCGCGGCGCTCTGCTCCTCGACGGGCCGGTAGCGAACCTCGACCGGGTACAAGCGGCCGCTGACCTCGATCACCGGTGCAGGCCGCGCCTCGGAGCCGAAATGGCGCGCGAACCGCTCGGCGTCGATCGTCGCCGACGTGACGATGACCTTCAGATCGGGCCGCTTCGGCAGAATCTCCCGCAGATAGCCGAGCAGGAAATCGATGTTGAGACTGCGTTCGTGCGCCTCGTCGATAATGAGCGTGTCGTAGGCGCGCAGGAGCGGATCGGTTTGCGTTTCGGCCAGCAAAATGCCGTCCGTCATCAGCTTCACCGACGCGCCCGGTGCGAGGTTATCGGTGAACCGAACCTTGTAGCCGACGACTTCGCCGAACGGTGTGCCGAGTTCTTCGGCAATGCGCCGGCCGGTGGCGGAGGCCGCGATCCGGCGCGGCTGCGTGTGACCGATGAGGCCCGTGCCCCCCGCGCCGAGCCCGCGGCCGAGCGAGAGACAAATCTTCGGCAACTGCGTCGTCTTGCCCGAGCCGGTCTCGCCGGAAACGATCACGACCTGGTTGTCGCGGATCGCGCTCGCGATCTCTTCGCGCCGTCCGCAAACGGGCAGCGCGGCCGGAAAGTCGATCGGTGGGACGGGATTGGGCGGGACGGCTGGGCGGCGCGGCTTTTCGTTTGGCATTGCTCGCGGCGCGCGTGGTGCGCGTACATCACGCGCCTCATTCGCGGCCGGACTTTTAGGTACGTTCGACATGGGGGCGCATTATAATCCCGGCATGAATTCTCAAACTGACCTCGTCCCCACGCCCGAGAGCGCGGCCGCCCGTCCCGCCGCGCTTGAAACGGAAGCCGTCTCGCCCGCCCAATTCGTCGATTGGATGCGATCGGTCGCGCCGTATATCCACGCGTTCCGCAACAAGACGTTCGTCGTCGGGTTCGGGGGCGAAGTCGTCCACCAAGGGCTGCTCAATGCGCTTGTCTCCGACATCGCGCTGCTGCAGGCCATGGGCATCCAGATCGTGCTCGTGCACGGATCGCGCCCGCAGGTGGAAGAGCAAATGAGCTTGCATGGCGTGCAGTCGGAGTTCTCGCACGGCATGCGCATCACCGATGCCCGCGCACTCGAATCGGCGAAGGAAGCCGCGGGCGAAGTGCGGCTCGACATCGAAGCGGCGATCAGCCAAGGCTTGCCCAACACGCCGATGGCGCATGCGCACATCAGCGTGGTCTCGGGCAACTTCGTTACCGCGCGCCCCGTCGGCATACTCGACGGCGTCGATTTCGCGCATACGGGGGTCGTGCGCAAGATCGATGCCGAGTCGATCCGCCACTCGCTCGCGAGCCGCAAGCTCGTGCTGCTCTCGCCGCTCGGCTTCTCGCCCACGGGCGAGGCATTCAACCTCTCGATGGAAGACGTCGCAGCCGCGGCGGCGATCGCATTGCGCGCGGACAAGATCATCTTCCTCACGGAAACGCCGGGCCTCATGGACGATACCGGCGAACTCGTGCAGGAACTCTCACTCGACGATGCCTACAAGCTGCTCGACAGCGGCGAAGTCAAGGGCGACGCCGGGTTCTATCTGAAGCATGCCGTGCGCGCCTGCCGCGGCGGCGTGCCCCGCGCGCACATTATTCCGTACGCGCTCGACGGTGGCTTGCTGCTCGAACTGTTCCTGCACGACGGCGTCGGCACGATGATCTCGTACGAGAACCTCGAAAGCCTGCGCGAGGCCACGCCCGACGATGTAGGCGGCATTCTCACGCTGATCGAACCCCTCGAATCCGACGGCACGCTCGTCAAGCGCGGCCGCCACCAGATCGAACGCGACATCGATCACTTCTCGGTCATCGAGCACGACGGCGTGCTGTTCGGCTGTGCCGCGCTCTATCCCTACCCGCAAGAGCGCATCGGCGAGATGGCGTGCCTCACGGTCGCACCGGACGCGCAAGGCGCCGGCGACGGCGAGCGCCTGCTCAAGCGCGTCGAGCAGCGGGCGCGGGCGCGCGGGCTCACACGCATCTTCGTACTGACGACGCGCACCGAGCACTGGTTCTTGAAGCGAGGCTTCGTCAAGGTGACCGTCGACGACCTACCGGAAGACCGTCGCCGCCTCTATAACTGGCAGCGCAAATCGTTCGTGCTAATGAAGTATCTCTGAGCGCGAGCACCGCTGCTGCCTACCCCTATCGACTACAGGAGATTTTCACGATGGCCCGCATGGTTCAATGCGTCAAGCTCGGCAAGGAAGCCGAAGGACTTGATTTTCCGCCGCTGCCCGGCGAGCTCGGCAAGCGGATTTACGAAGGCATTTCGAAGGAAGCGTGGCAAGCGTGGCTCAAGCAGCAGACGATGCTTATCAACGAGAACCGTCTGAACATGGCCGATCCGCGCGCACGCCAGTATTTGATGAAGCAAACGGAGAAGTTCTTCTTCGGCGAAGGCGCGGATCAAGCGGTCGGCTACGTGCCGCCGACGCAAGGCTGAGGGCTGAGGGCTGAGGGCTGAGGGCTGAGGCGGAGCGCCCTCGCTCTGCCGCGCGTACGATTTCATCCCGCCGTGCGCACAGGGCGTCCGATCGAATTCACGCAACCGCGGCCGCGCCGCCTTGACGATGACCGAGCAGAGCGCGCGATCGATGTAATGCCGCCCGAGCGCCCCGCGTGGCCATGACCGCGCCCACCTGCCCGAGATTGAAATCGAGCGACACCATCAATTCCATGAGTTCGACCATCGGTAAAACGACGGTCGGGTTATACAGCCTTTGTTCGATGAGCTTCTTCATGGCGACTCTCCGGGCCATCAGCGGGGCAGCCTATGCCCCGTCATGCAGCCTAATCGCCATTCTAAGTACGCGCGCCATGCCGATAAATGCGCTAAATCGAAAGTCAGAAGTCGCAAGAAGCGAACAATCGCGGCCGCGGTCGGGCGCTTATTCGAGCGGTGCGCCGACGAACGCGGGCAGCGCTTCGGCTCGCTCCGACAGCGCAGCCAGCGCCGGATAGCGGCTCGGCTCGACCACACCCGGCAGCATGTGTTGCGTGAAACGCCAGGACACGGCCACCGTGATATCGGGCTGCATGGGACGATCGCCGCATAGCCACGCCTGTGCACCGGCATCGGCCACATCGCGCTCGAGTAGGTCGTACGCGGCCGCCAGTTGCGTATGCACCCGTTCGAGCCACGGCGCATGCTGTTTTTCCTGCGGCCGCAACTTCTGTTCGTAGGCGATTTGCACTGTCTTCTCGGAAGCGGCGAGCGCAAACCCGATCAGATGCAGCGCGTGCCGGCGCTGCGCATTCTCTTGCGGCATCAAGCGCGCCTCGCGCGCGACGCATTGATCGAGGTAGTCCAGGATAAGGGTGGAATCGATTAACTGCGTGCCGTCGTCGTCGATGAAGGTCGGCGCCTTCACAACGGGGTTGACCTCACGGAAGCGATCGAAGTGACGAAATACCGACACCGGCCGGTGCTCGAACGGCATGCCGAGCATAGCCATCGAAACGGCGACGCGGCGCACGAACGGGGAATCCATCATGCCAATCAGTTGCATCAATGCCTCTCTTCTTCTTTAGCGGGTGGACAGGGACAAAGGATACGGGACTCAGCGAACGCTAGTTTGCCGCCACGCACTCCATTGCCGCAAGCCGGCTATCGCCAATTGGCAGAAAAAGATGAGGATTAAACCTTGCTACCGCGAAGAATGATCGGCAGGCAACGCCGAAGTTTTCATTTCCGAAAGATTTTCGTGCAACGCTATCGTCAGCGGAAGATCAAACGTCCATGCAGCTTCGATGGGAGATGCCACTCATGACGAACACTACACCATGGCTCGGGTCATGCGCCGTCGCGCTGGCAACGGCCACGGCCATGACCACGGCCTGTACCCCCATCTCGTCGGACTATGCTTACTCCACGACGGTCCGCATACCCGATGGAAAAACTGTGCACTGCGACGTCAATGAGTCGCCTCCGGGCATGGCCGCGGAACACAACGGCCTGACCGTGACGGAGGAACGCCAAGCGGAAGTCCTTGCCACACAACGGCTACGTTTATTGAGCGGCCCGTATTCGCCCTATCCGAGCCCGGATACGGCGCCGACCGTTCGTTGTCGTCCAGTCATGTGACGGAAGCACATTTCGACTCACTGCCGCTCCGCTCTGCTGGTACCGGGGCGACGAGCAATTCGTTGTCCTCGGCAAATCGCATGACGAATTCAAAGGCCTCGGGGCAGACGTGGGCAAGTTCCTCCGACACCGTCAGACACTTCACGCTGCCATCGACGAACGGCACGGCGAGCCAGGTCGATGCGACGCTGCGCGCGGGTCGCCGCTCCTTGACGAACAGCGTGATGACGCCTGCGAGGCGCTCAGCCCAGTCGCCGGGGCGAAAGACCTTACCGTCGTGAGTGATACCGAGAATCCGATGCTCGTTCGTTCGATGCGCTTCTATAGTCATGCGTGGATGTAAGCGTGCGTCGCCGGCACGCCCGATGATGAGGAAAGACGCGCTGCGGGAAAGCCTTCTTGCTCCCGAAGCCTAAATGCGGCCGCCGTCTCGTCCAGCATGCGGGCCTGCTCTTCGAGCGACGCGGCGGCTGACGCCGCTTGTTCGACGAGCGCGGCATTTTGCTGCGTTGTGCGATCCATATGCGATACGGCGCGATTGATCTCTTCGATGCCGCGCGATTGATGATCCGAAGCCGCGCTGATTTGCGCGACGATATCCGTCACCTGCCGCGCGCCTTGAACGATGTCTTCCATCGCCGCATGTGCACGCCGGGCAAGCTCGTTGCCGCTGTCCACCTTGGCCACGGACGCGGTCATCAGTTCGCGAATCTCCTTGGCCGCGGCGGCCGAGCGCTGAGCGAGCGCGCGCACCTCGCCCGCGACGACGGCGAACCCACGGCCCTCCTCGCCCGCGCGAGCGGCCTCGACTGCGGCATTGAGCGCGAGGATATTGGTTTGAAATGCGATGCCTTCGATCGCGCCGATGATGTCGACGATCTTGCTCGAATCGGCCGACATGTCCGCGATCGCCTCGACGACCTCGCTCACCGCTTGGCCGCCGCGCCGCGCCGTCGCCGAGGCGGTTTCGGCGAGCGTACTTGCATGCCGCGCATGCTCCGCGTTCTGACCGACGGTCGAGGTCAGCTCTTCGAGGCTCGATGCTGTCTGCTCGAGCGCTGCCGCCTGCTGCTCGGTGCGCTCGGACAGGTCGGCATTCCCGCTGGCGATGTCGTGCACGCCATGCTTGATTTCGGCGGTGCCGTCGCGCACGCGTGTGACGGCAGCCGCCAGGCTGTCCTGCATGCGCGCGAGCGCCACCATCAGTCGACCCATCTCGCCCCTGCGCGAGGTATCGATCTGGGCCGTTAGATCGCCGGCTGCGATGCGCTCGAAGTACTCGATGACGGCCGCGATCGGCTTGACGATCGATGCGCTCAGGACGCCGCGTGCGAGCAGCGACAGCACAAGTGACGCGATGCCGACGACGGCAAATAGTGCAAGAAGCCCATGAAAGCGCTTTTGCGCGGCTTCAAAGTGCGCTTTTTGCGCTTGAACCTGGAACTGCTCGAGTTTCTGCGCGGCCTTCTTGTAATCGGAGAAAAGCGCTTCCGGCGCTTGCCGCTCGATCATTCGAAACGAGGCGAAATCGTCCTGGTCGAGCGCCGATACTTCCGGTGCGATCGCCTGCTTCATCAGCTTGTCCCGCGCCGCGTGCAGGTCGTTCGCTAGCGATATTTCTGCCTCGCCCGCCGCGAGTAGAGATCGATAATAGCCCGCCACTTCCCGCTCGCTGATGGTCAGCGCCGCATGCACGCTCGCGAGCGTGGCGGCGGTTTCCTTGCCCTGTGCGACGAGCGTCTCGTAAGCGCCCAGATCGACGCGCGCCTGCAAAAGGTTTTCGGTGCTGGCAGCAAGATGCGTCAGCGCGGCAGTCTCGCCGCTATACATCGTTTCGAGCGCCGTGTTGGCGGATTTGAGTCCCACGACCGACGCCGCAATCACGAGGATGAGCGCACCCGTGTAGCCGACGACCGTCGCGGTCAGCGCGGCACGAATGTTAGTAATCCCGACCATGCTGTCTACCCCCTAAAAAAAAGCGGCGAGCGAACACGTTCGCTGCCGCCTCAAGCCGCCGAAGCGGCTACTCGTCTCGGAGTACGAAGGGAATCAAATCAGAAGCGGGTGCGAACACCCGTGGTCAACTCGAGTTGGTTGGTTGCGCCGAACGTCGTGCCGACCGTGTAGCCGCCATGCAGCCTCATGTAGTCGCCGGCCACGTAAAGCTCGGTGCGCTTCGACAGGTGATAGAACGCGGAGGCGTACAGCGTTTCCTTGAACCCGTTGTGCACGCCGCCGGACAGATTGAACGCAGCGCTTGTGTTCGCGTTGAGGATATTGCCATCCGCGTTGTAGGCCGCGTTACGCACGCGCATTTGCTGGTAGCCGAGCTCATAGTCGAGCGGGCCCTTCGGCGCGAGCTTGGCCGACACCGTCCAGGCATTGTCTTGACGTTCGCCGAGCGAGCCTTGATGGCCGAGATAGCGGAAGTAGCCCGCGTTGATACGCGCAATGCCGAATGTATAGTTACCACCCAGGGACCACGTCTGGTTCAAATTGCCCGAATTGTTCACGTGGTTATAGAAACCGGACACGTTGAACGGCCCGCCGTTATAGCCGAGCGCCGCTTGATACGTGCTGCCCGTCGCGAACGCCGTCGAGTTGCTGAAAGCGTAACCCGCGCTTGCGAATATGCCGTTGCTGAACAACTTCTTCCACGCGAGGCCGTTGCTGTAACGGGTACCGGACGCACCGGCCGCGTAGAAAATCATCTGCTTAAAGTTGTTCGAGTTCGTCCAGCCGCCCTCTTCGTAGCGCAGCTTGGCGCTGCCGTACGGATCGCCGTAGATCGCCGCGGCGTCACGGGCAATCGTGTTCTGGAAGCCCGCCGTGAACTTGCCGATGGTGTCGTTCTCGAGCCCGACCCATGCATCGCGATCGAAAATCTGGCCGGGATCTTCCATGTTCCCGTTCGCGACGACGTACTCGCTTTCCAACGTGAAAATGATTTTATTGCCGCCACCGATGTCCTCGGCACCGCGCACGCCCCAGCGGCTGCCGCTGAACCATGGCTCGCCCCCGATGCCCATACCGATCACATGGTCGCCCTTCGCATTGGCGTGCGTCTGGTAGGTCGGAACGCTCAAGTCCATCAGACCATAGAGCTGAACACTCGATTGCGCATGCGCGCCGCTTGCCACCAAAGCGCCAGCCGTCAGCGCCAACGTTCGATACGTCTTTTTCAAGATCGTCTCCTCTTTTACTGCGTTGAAATTATTATTGCGCGCCGCACGCACCACCTACGTGCTTTTTTTTCATCGCTGCAATGGAGACCATCCTATTCGTCCGTATCCTTCGTGCTCCTTTCGCGTGTCATTAGTGCAACTAAGTACTTTCACTTAAAACACTAGACGCCGGCGCATGGTTCAATCGGGCGGGCACTACGATCCGTCCTTCGCGCGCAAGACATAGCCGAGCCCCCGCAGCGTCATGATTTGTGCAGTTGAATGAGCCAAATGCTTACGCAAGCGATGAATGTATATGTCGATGGCATCGGCGCTCGGCTCGTCTTCCAGGCTGTAGACGCTATCCATCAGCGCTGTCTTCGATACCGTCTTGCCTTGCTTGAGCATCAGCGCTTCGAGGATCGCATGCTCGCGCCGCCGCAACGCTAGCGGCACCTCTTGATGACTGAACTCGCGCGTATTCGCGTTGTAATGTAGATCTCCACACACTAGTGAAGTCGATTTGCCGCCCGCCTGCCGCCGTATCAGCGCCTTGATTCGAGCAATGAGTTCGCGCGCATCGAACGGCTTGACGACGTAATCGTCGGCGCCCGCGCTGAAGCAATCCACCTTGTCGTCGATCGAGCCATGCGCCGTGAGCATGAGAACCGGCGCATTATCGCCGCGCCGCCGCAGCCGTGCGAGCACGTCCTTGCCGCTCATGCGCGGCAGCCGCATATCGAGCAGGATGACGTCGTAGCGCTCGGTGAGCAGCACGGCGTCGGCCGCTTCGCCGTCCGGCACGCAATCGACGGCAAAATTCTCGCCCTGCAGAAAATTGACGATCCAGTGCGAGAGTTCGGCGTTGTCTTCCACGAGTAGTAGTTTCATTGCGTCAATCCTATTCTTTCCAAGCGGGCAGGCGCACAGTGGCAATGAGCCCGATCCGCCCTTCTCCCGGCTTGACCCCAACCATGCCGCCATGCGATTGCGCGATGCGCTGAACGATGGAAAGGCCAAGCCCGGTCCCTTCCACGGTCGTCCTACCGCGATAGAAACGCTCGAACACATGCGCGCGCATCTCGGCGGGAATCCCCGGCCCGTTATCGACGACTTCGAGCACGACCTCATCGCCCTCGCGTCGGCATCGCGCGGTAACGGCACCGCCCTCCTGCGTATATCGAATCGCGTTATCGACGAGATTATCGACGAGCGCCGTCAAGAGTTGATCGCTGCCGGCGACGCGCACGTCGCCGTCGAACTCCGCGCCGAGATCGATTTCGCGGCGCTGCGCAGCCAAAATAAGATCTTCCAGCACCAACGACACCACCTGCGTCATATCGACAGGCACGTTAGGCGACGGCGCCGACTCGGCACGCGCGAGCATCAGCAGTTGATTTGTGATTTCCGTCATCTTGCGGCTCGTCCGGTGAATACCGGTAAGCGCATTCGACAGCGCCGCGGGGTCATCGACGCATTGGCGCGCGACCTGAACCTGCGTGTCCAGCAGCGTCAGCGGCGTGCGCAATTGATGCGCCGCGTCGGCAATGAACTGCCGCTGCGTACCCGTATGAAGTTTCAGCCGCGCGATGCATTGGTTGATCGCATCGACAATGGGAAGCAGTTCCGCCGGCAGGCTATCGACGCGCACGGGCTCGAGTTCCATCGGATCGCGATCGGCCACGTTGTCCTTCAATCTCATGAGCGGCCGCAGCTCGATCGTGAGGCCAATCAGCACGAACAGCACGGCAAGCACCAGCATCAAGCCTTGCCGAATCAATTGCGGGTGCCAGAGATCCGCGAGCATCGCTTCGCGCGATGCTTGAGTCTTGCCCACGACTACGACGACAGAACGCGATGCTCCGGAATCGTAGAGCTGGCGCCGATAGGCCACTGCACGAATCAATTGCCCATCGAGCGTCGTGTCGTAAAAGACGGGATAGGCAGCGTTCGCATCAGCGGGGTCAGCGAGCTGCGGCGTGCCACCCAGAAGCCGGTCGCCGTCGGCTACGACCTTATAGAACACGTGGTCTTGATACGGCGATTCGAAGATTTCGAGCGCTGCGGGTGGAATGTCGGCCCTCAATTCGCCGTTGTTCCATTGGATGCCCTCGGCGATCGTGCGCGCCGAGGCCAGCAGCGAATTGTCTTGCAGCAAATCGGCCGTCCGGCGCGCCGCGTCGTGCGCCGTCATACCGGCAACCAGCATGAATGCCGTCAACGGCAACAGCACCCACCATAGCAAGCGGGCGCGCAAACTATGCATCATCGATCGACGCCCCGTATGAATGGTTTAAGCTCGTGTCCGTCCGGCGCACAGGGCGCCGGACGGACACGAGCCGGTCTTATCGAGCGCGCCTTACCGGCGCCAACCGCTTAAAACGCGGCGGGTCTCCATTTGAGTAGACGCTTTTCCAACCTAGTCAGTAAAAAGTCCATCGTCAAGGCCACGACGGCCAGCACGATCATCGCCGCAAACACGCCGCTCGAGTTGAACGCGCCTTGCGCCGTCGAGATCAAGAGCCCGATGCCCTGCTTCGAGCCGAGAAACTCGCCAACGACCGCTCCGACGAGCGCGAAGCCGAAGCTCACGTGCAAGCTCGCCAAGATCCACGACAGCGCCGACGGAATCACGACGGCCGTGGTCAACTGCCGCTTCGATGCGCCAAGGATCTGTGCATTGGCGATCATATAACGGTCGGCTTCACGCACGCCTTGGAACGCGTTGCCGAAGACGACGAAGAACACCATGACGACGGCGAGCGCAACCTTTGACGCCATGCCGAGACCCAACGCGATGACGAACACGGAACCGAGCACGACGCGCGGGATAGAGTTCGCAATCTGAATGTAGAGGCTAAAGACGTCGGACAGCAACTTATTGCGCCCGAGTATGACGCCGCAGATCACGCCGGCCACGGCGCCGATCGCGAAACCGATCGCCGTCTCCTCCAGCGTCACCCATACCTGCACGAGTAGCGGCCCCTGCGAGGTGCCGTTCACGAACCAATCGATGATCTGCACGAAAATCAGCGACGGCATCGAGAAGAAGAACGGATCGATCCACTTCAATCGTCCGGCGAGTTCCCACCCGCCGAGCCATACGACCAGCACGAGCACGCGCAGGCCGATGATCAATGCGCGCCGCTGGCGCAGCCGGCGCTGTGCCGCCTTTTCTACTTCGGCGAGCGCCGGATCGACCAAGCTCGCGGTGGGTTGTTCGAAGGTAGTAGCCATGGTAGCCATTCTCAAATCTTTCCGATGTTCGGGGTCAAGCAATCTGCACTTCTTCGCGCAGGTCGTGCCAAATGTCGCGCGAGAGTTCGATGAATCGCGGTTCGTAGCGAATCTCCGACGTGACACGCGGGCGCGGCAGGTCGATTTCGTAGACCTTTTTCAGCGTCGCGGGGCGCGCGGTCAGGACGAACACGCGGTCCGCGAGCGCGATCGCCTCTTCGAGATCGTGCGTCACGAACACCACCGAGCCTTTGTTCGCGGACCACAGCTGCAAGAGTTCGTCCTGCATCAGCGTGCGGGTTTGCATGTCGAGCGCCGAGAACGGTTCGTCCATCAGCAGAATCTCGGGCTTGTTGATGAACGTCTGCGCGAGCGCGACGCGCTTGCGCATCCCGCCCGACAACTGGTGCGGATAGTGATTGCCGAATTTCTCTAGCCCAACGCGGCGCAGCCAGTCCTTGGCATCGTCGTACGCCGCGGCCTTCGAGCGGCCGCGGAACAACGGGCCGGCGGCGACGTTCTCGAGCACGGTGCGCCACGGAAACACGGCATCGGCCTGGAACACGAACCCAATGCGCGGATCGATGCCGTCGACGGGATTGCCCATGACGCGCACGCTGCCGGTCGTCGGCTTGAGCAGACCCGTGATCATGCTGAGGGTCGTCGATTTGCCGCAGCCGGTCGGGCCGACGATGGCGATGAATTCGCCCTTGGCGACGGACATGCTGAAATCGCGCAGAGCGACCGTCGCTTTGCCGTCGGGAGAAATGAAGCGGCACGATACCGAGTCGAATTCGATGACCGGTACGTCGTGGGAAGCAGCGTGGTTCATTAAAGCATCCAAGCGTTTTGGGGGGGCGGGCGCCCGAACTGCGGCGCCCTGGGTACGACAGGAGAAATTGACTTCGATTGTTCCGGCCCGCGGATTCGTTGATGACGGGCGGACCGGAGCAATCGGCACTATTGCTAACTGCAAACTAATTTAACTGCCAACCTACTGCGAATTAACCACTAAACCACTAAACCACTAAACCACTAAACCACTAAACCACTACTTCGCGGTCACGAACTCGTTCGTGTACGTCTTCGACAGATCGACGTGCTTACCCTTGACCGACGGGTTGAAGCCCGACAGAACCTTGAGCACCGTCTCCGGGCCGTCCGCCGGCATCTTGCCGTCCGCCGTATACATCGGCAGCGACGCCTTCAGCGCACTGACGTAAAGCGCCTTGTCCTTCTGATAATCGGCCGGCATCTTCGCCGCGATCTCTTCGGCGCTGTGCGTATGGATGAACTGCATCGTGCGCACGAACGCATGCGCAAGCTTGGCAGCCTCGGCCTTGTGCGTATCGACCCACGCCGATTGCACGTACAGGCTCGACGCGGGATACGTGCCGCCGAGCGCCGCTTTCGTGCCTTCGACGGAGCGCATGTCGACGAGCACCTTCGCATCGCCGGTCTGCAACAGCTTCGACACCGTCGGCTCGGTGGTCATGCCCGCGTCGATGCGCGACTGCTTGATCGCCGCGATGAAGCTAGCGTCGGCGCCGACGGGCAGCATCGTGTACTGCGACGACGTAATGCCGTGCTGGCTCGCCAGATACTGCGTGAGGAAGCTCGTCGACGAGCCGAGGCCCGTCACGCCAAGCGTCTTGCCTTTGACGTCGGCCATCGACTTGAGCGTATCGGCCGCTTTCGTCGACACCATCTCGACCTCGCCAGGCACTTGGCCGAACACGACGATCGCCTTGACGTCCTTGCCCTTCGTCTGCAGATCGATGGCGTGATCGTAGAAGCCGACGACGCCCTGCACGGCGCCCGCGAGCAGTTCGTTCTCGGCGTCAACGCCGGCCGGCTGCGACAGCAGTTCGACGTCGAGCCCTTCATCCTTGAAATAGCCAAGCTGATCGGTCAGCTTCGCCGGCAGGTAAATAAGCTTGGTGATGCCCCCGACCATGATCGTGATCTTGCCGCTATCGGCGGCCATCGCGCCTTGCGAAGCCATTCCGAACAACACAGCGGAAGCGAGAGCGAAATTGCGGATTTTCCGCGACGTCTGGTGCATGCGACTGTCTCCTCATTTTTTAGGCGGCCATTCGGCTCGCCGGGTTTGCATCATGGAAGCGATTCTAGGTCCGGCAATCCTTCCCGATCCTTTCACCGCCTAGGGCAACACATGCGGGATTACCATGACGAATCGTCGCCTGGCCGTGTCTACTTGGCCGTGTCTAAGCGGCACCGCCCCCAATCGGCCCAGGCCAGCCGAGCGCGCGAAAGGCCACTGCGCTGCCGCCGGCCTTGGCGGGTGCCGGCTGCGCGGCGACGGGCAACGCAGGCGGACAAGGATGAATATCCGCGGCCTTGCGCGGCGCCGACAACGTGAGCACCGACAAAAATTCGGCCGCGCCCGCGAAGCGAGGCGTATCGAGTAAAGGCGTGCTGCGGGGCGGCATGATGTGCGCGAGGGTCTTCGCGATCGACGCATGGTCGTAGAACGCATGATCGATCGTGGCTTGCTTGACGTAGGGCGAAACGACGACGGCGGGCACGCGAAACCCGAAGCGGTCAAAGCGAAAGCCGTGCTTCGTGAGTGCCGTGGGCTCAATGGGGCGAAGCGTCGGCATCCCCGTAACGTAAGCGGCGTCGGGGATCACGTGATCGAAGAAGCCGCCGTGCTCGTCGAAAACGATGAGCAGCACGCTTTGCTCCCAGTAGGGCGACGCGAGGACCGCGTTATACACGCGTTCGACGAGCGCCTCGCCCAAGCGCACGTCTCCGCACGGATGCATCGACTCGCCGTTCTGAAAGTTGCCGGCCGGGTCGTAGTGCGGCTCGATAAAGACGAAGCTCGCATCGACGTTGCCGCTCGCCAGCGCCGAAAAGAAATCGGCATGCGTGACGAAGCGCGTCGGATGCGCATCGACGCCCTTGATCGCCCAGGACTGCGGGATGTCGCCGTGCGCGACGAGCCATTGCTCCGGCGCGAGCCGCGTCAGCAGGGAGTCGTCTCGGCCATTGCCGTACTTGGCGCCGTCGAAAAGGCTAGCTTCGATCGAGGCCAGTTCGCTGGGCGAATGATCGAGACCCCACGACGTGCCGGCCAAGGCGAAAAAACGATTGGGCCATGTCGGTCCCGGCACCGACGAAAACCATCGGTCGCAAACAGCGAATTGCTGTGCGAGGAAATTGAGCACAGGCAGTTGATCGGGCGTGAAGCAGCGCATCGCCGATGCCGCATCGTAGCCGTGCGCCTCCATATCGCGCGCAAAGCCGAGATCGTTCGCACTCGCAGCGCATGCCGGGTAGACGCCGTTCGTCAGCCCCGCGGAATCGTCGCGAGCGCAAGTCGCAAATGCGCGGCTGTCGCTGGGCCGACTGCGTTGCACAAGCGCATCGGTGAACTCATGCCCCGGATCGAACGCGAGCCGGAACGGTGCGCCCTGCCCCACCGGATAAGCCACACCGTTCGCGCCGGCATTCGAAAACGGCGGCTTGCCGGCGAGACCATCCGCTTGCGTCGCCGCGCCATCAGGCGTCCAACCGCGCAAATCCGACCAGCCGAACAGGTTGTCGTAAGAGCGGTTCTCCAGCATCAAAACGAATAACTTCTTGATATTTTGGGCTGCCGACATAACGCGCTCCGCTTCTCGATGGACGATATCGCCGTTCCGCTCGCGCGATAACGGCCTTCGAAGCAGCGCCGGCCCGCCTGTCCGGTAGCGATCGGCGCGGTCGCGAAATTATGGACCAGTCCGGCCCCTCAGACCAGATGCCGCGCGCTGGAACGCGGAGCAGGACAACGTCATGCAGGTGGCGGTCAATGTATCGGCACGCCAATTGCGGCAGGTGCAATTTAGTGAAGACGTCAAAGCGGTGCTCGCCGAAAGTGGCCTTTCTCCTCATCGGCTCGAACTCGAGCTCGAGCTGACAGAGAGCCAACTGATGGCGAACATGACCGCAGGCGTCGAAGCGATGCGCCAACGTCCAGGGCTACCTGATAGGCAGACCGATGTGGTTCGAAAGGATCACCGACCCTTTGCGCAGCGAGTGCGAGGACGTCGAGCCCTCGGCTTGAACGTCGACTTCCGCTACTGGTCGGGGTTCGACGCGGTAAACGCGCTGAATGCCGTATGCGGCGGATCGATGGCTGAGAGATCGCCCATCACGATCCCGAAGGTGTGGTCGCCGCTGGTCAAAACGTAGTACATCACCGCCTGAATACCTTCGTTCTTGCGCTCCGCATAAAAGCGTTGCATTTTTTGCTGGACGTAGGTGGCGCGGAATTGCTCGGTTGCCCTCGGATCCGCGCTCCACTCGGTAATCATGAAAGGCCGACCGTAGCGCGCTTTGCAGTATGCGGGCAAATTGAAGCCGGGCCCCGCACCGTCGATGCCGATCTCGAAGATGTCGCCGTACGGCTGATAGTTGTGCCAGGTCGTGATGTCCCAGCGCATCGGCCGATAGCCGCTCGAGCCGTCGGGCTGCTCGCCGTCCCACAACATGTCCGATGCCCCGATGTCCGCCACGGTGAAGTTCACCCCGCACTTCGCGCTGGGCTGCACCATCTTCACGCCGTCGATCATCCCTTGAATAGCGCCGCGCAGAATCGGCCAGTTCGTATTGTTGAAGTCGTGCGGACCGGTGCCCGCGGACTTGGGATCGAGAATGATCGCACTGTCTCGTGTCAGCTCGTTACCGCACTCGTACATCGTGACACCGTGCGGCGCAAGCGCTTTAGCGACGGCCGAGGCGCCGGCTCGATTGGCGAAGTACGCATCGCGCTCGCTTGCGTACAAGTTGCCGTTGCTGTCGCGCAAACCGTAATTGAGCAGCGGCAACAGCGTGAAGCCGACCGAGCGGAAAGCGTCGGCCAACTTAATCACCGGATTCAAGTGCGCAGCCGTGGCAATACACTCGACGCGGTAGCTCGTACAGCCGAGCGACTGCATCGCCGCGATGATTTGCTGCGGCGTCCACGTATAGTCGTAGTGACCGTTGACGCCGTAGAACTGGCCCGACGGCACCGTCAACGGTATGCGCGGATCGGTGCACGGCAGCCAGCGGTCGGCCCAAGTCAATACGTAGAACTGGCCGCCCGTGCCGGACTGATAGATCATGCCGCCGTACCACAGCAAGAGACTCACGTTGTACGAGTCGTTGTCTTTTACACCGTTCTTGTAAATGAATCCGCTTTTTACCGTCCACACATTACCGCGTCGATCTAAGATCGAACCTGCAGTAGGAATGACCGTTCCATCAACAGATGGCGTCGCAACATTGCTTGCTGCGATAGCTTCGTCTGCGCCCAAGCCGCCTAGTGCAACGAGTACGTGGCCACCGGCAACGGCAGCCATCTGGCCCAGGAATCGACGTCTCTTCATCATCACGTAATGCCTCCTTGGCAAGCAAAAAAAAAGAAAAGTGAATGTCTGGTACGACCCTTGCGAGGTCGGCCGTTCTGACCGTCGAGTGCCAAAAAGAGTTCGAATCTATTTCAAATTTTCCCGACGAATCCCAGCATTTGTGGTCATACGATTGAGTACGACGCACTCCGTTTGCGGGCGTCATCCCTCGCAACGCGTCAACGCATCGTCGTTTTCGTCCATCGGAACAAGGCATGAAGATGCGCGGCTATCGTTGCGTTAGCCGGCAGAGCGCGCGCGTCTGCCCCTTATTGCTCTTGCGGATCTCGGTGGATTTGCGACGAGCACCTTTATCGTTCTTTCCGGATTCAAGGCCGGCTAGAGTGTTGCGGCGGTCGCCGTAACGCTGGACGTAAATCTGTCAGCTATAGGATTCGCGAAACGGGGGCAAGGTCGCAATTTTGCCAAAATGGCGATGTTTTCGGACGCCCGTCGTAGGTTCGCGCACCACGACTCTATAGTCGTAGAGGCAAAGATAAAGACAAAGACAATGGCGCGGGGGCGCGCCCGACCTGACATTGCCCCGCTTATTTGAGTGTCGCGCTCTCTCCCTTATCGAACGGAAAGCCCGTGAAAAAAGCAATCGTCGGCCTCGACGCTATGCGCTTTGTACTTGCCGTGTACCTCATGGTGTTCCATACGATCCATGACTATCCGCAGGCGAACCGCCTGCCTCTCATCTGGCTAGCGGATTTGGGCGGATTTTCCACAAGCAGTTTCTTCATACTGTCGGGGTTCATTCTTACTTATGTTTATGTTGATGGGCGCGACGGCGTGCACGGTGGAACGCGCAAGTTTCTCATTAAAAGGTTTTCTGAAATTTACCCGATTAATTTAATCGGATTATTTCTATTCGTACTCGTTGCATTGGTAAGCACTCGGCCTTTCAATTCATTTTTGTTACCTTCTTTGAATGAGGTGCATCAGCAGGCCATTCAACTGAGCACCGGTCGTGCGACGTTCAACTGGATGCTCAACATTTTAATGCTGCAGGTGTGGGACGGGCGCTACAGCTCGATCAACGGGCCGGCCTGGTCCTTGGGCTGCCTCCTCTTTTTCTATCTCGTTTTCCCGATGCTGGCCCCCCGGCTCGCCAATGCGCGTCGGCGAGCCATCACGCTCATCGCGCTCTGGATGGTGTATTTGGTCCCGCCCGTCACCGTTGTACTGGTCGGGGCGTACGGACCATTCGCCGTCGGCACGATAGAACATAACCCGATCCTGCGCATACCCGAATTTCTGAGCGGCATATTGCTTTACAGCCTTTATGCGTCTGGACGTTTGAAGTGGATGCTTGGCGGTCGTTGGCGCAAGGCGGCGGCGACAGCCTTCATTTTGTTGTCGTTCGTGCTAGCGTCGCATTGGGTGGCAACCGGGCCGCTCTACTTCCTCTACATCGTGCACAACGGTGCATTGATGCCCGCTGAGCTAGCGCTTGTGGCGTTGTGTGCGGATGCTTCCGTACCACGATGGGCGCACCTGACCGCCTCCCGGCTTGGAAACGCCGCGCTGTCGATCTTCGCCATTCACAGCGCTTTGTTTGCCGTGGCGATGAAAGGACTGAAGTTGATGGCCATCAAAGAGCCCATATTGCGATGCGCCTCTCATTTCTCCACGTGCGCGGCAAGCGCGAAGGCAATCGAACCTTCGATGCTCTCCTATCCCCTTTACCTTATTCTTACGGTTCTCGCAGCCGTAGTTTTTCAGGAGCACTGCTTCGTCCCTATTCGCACGGCGATTCGGCGGACGCTTTTGAGGCGCGACCGTCGTTTGGTGGACCGGCCTGGAGTCCCAAGTGTGTGAGCTCCGCCAGCGAAAGGTCGTCGACGCCCGCGGAAGTTACGCTCGTCGTCATCTGCACGGGCGCGCGCGGGCCACGCACATGATCCGGTGTTGCCCGCCTGGAGCGGTGGTTCCGCGGGAGTATCATGCGTCGTCCGCAAATCGACCTCGGCATCGGTCCGATGAAGGCGCCGATGCGCCTCTTACGCTCATGAATTCGCAAGACCTCGAACGCCTCGTGACGCTCGCCATGCCTTTCGGTAAATACAAGGGCAGGCTCATTGCCGATTTGCCCGGGCATTACCTCAATTGGTTCGCTCGCGAAGGCTTTCCGCCCGGGGAGATCGGCCGTTTGCTCGCACTGATGCAGGAGCTCGATCACAACGGCTTGCGCCCGCTGCTCGAACCGTTGCGGAAGGGGGCGAGATGTTAATGCCGCCGTCGCGCCCGGCATGCGGATGCGGCAACTCGCCCGCCGGGTAGGCCCTCGGCGCGAGTTATCCCCACATTCTGTTGGCAATGCTGTGGACAAGCCGCAGATTAGCGGCGTAAGTCGTTGATCGGATTAGGAAGAGAACATCGTGCCCGCATTTGCGGTACGTCGGTCACGTGCTCGAATTAGGGCGAATCGCTGTTTTCTTCCATGTTGTTGGTTTCGGCGCTTTTTTGTTCGGCGCTTTTTTGTTCCGTGCTTGTTTCTTCGGCGCCTGCCGCCTCCGTACCTGCCGCCTCCGTACCTGCTGCTGGCGTGCCCTCGCCGGAGCGTTCGGCATTCGTCCCGCCCGTCGCACCCGCCTTACCGCGCGGTTTTCGCCGTCCGCCCGCGCCGCCCTTCGCCTGGTTTCGTGCAAATGCCGCATCGCGCGCCGTCACGACGCCTGCCGGCGCACCCGTTAGATCAACGCGCGCAGCACCGTCGGTCAAGCAAGCCCAATAGCGGTTGCCGCGGCACCAGGTGCTGACCGCTTCGCGAATTTCCGCCTCGGTCAATTGAAGATCGGATGCCTGAGCGATGAGATCGGCAAGGATCCCGACCTTCAATGGCACTTTGGGGGCCGGATTCTTCGGAAAAGCCGTCGGAAAACGCTTCTGCAGTTTCCCGATCACCCGAACGACGGGATCGACCGGCGGCGCTTTCTCTTTCTCACCCGTCCGCACCTTGCCTTCAGGCCGAGCATGACCTCCACCGGGCCGGGCGTTGCCACCAGGCCGGACGGGCCTTGCAGGCCGGTCGGCCTTCGCAGCGGGCTTCGTCGCTTGCTGGGTCGCCTGCTTGGCACGTTCAGCAGCGGGTTGATCGGCTGCCCGCTCCTGCTTCTTCAACTTTGCTTCTTTCGTCAGCTGCGCTTTAAGCGCGGCTAGTTGCTCGAAACCCATGTCTATCCTGTCACCGCGTGCCTGAATCGGGACGACAATAGTATCAGCGTCGCCGCATCGCTCCTAGTGACTCGGGCATGTTAGCGCTGCCACCGTTGCTGGATTACACGGCGCAACAGCCACCGGCAAGCTGGCCGGCGCCGCGCAAACGATCTGACGCAACCGATTCCGACCTATAACGGCGGCCGTCAGGCCTGCCCGCCGTTCGTCGCCTCGCGCATGGCACGATACTCGCGCCGCACGATTTCCATCAACTCCGGCACCGACGTCAGCGCGCTGTGCTGCTCGTAAGTGACGCGTCCACGCTGCATCAGCATGATGCGGTCTGCGATATCGAGGGTCTGCGCGTAGTTGTGCATGATCATGACGATCGATAGCCCGCCCTTCTCCTTGAGCCGCAGGATCAGATCGATGATGAGCCCCGCTTCGCGCGCTCCCATAGCCGCCAGCGGTTCGTCGAGCAGCAAAATCCGTGCGTTCGAATTGACTGCGCGCGCCACGGCGATCGCTTGCCGCTGTCCGCCCGATAGACGCTCGACGGGCATGGTCACCGACGGCACGTGCACGCCGATATCGTCGAGGCATTGCGCCGCCCGCTCGCGCATCGCCCGATGGTTCAGGAAGCGGATCGGCCCGGGATAGACGATCTCGCGATTCAAGAACATGTTGTGGTAAATGCTGAGCGAATTGGCGAGCGCAAGATCTTGGTAGACGCACTCGATACCGAGCGCACGCGCATGATCGACCGAGCGCAGCAGCGTCTGCTCGCCATGAATCTGAAGCTCGCCGCTCGTCTGCTGATGAAAACCCGTGAGAATTTTGATCAGCGTCGACTTGCCCGCGCCGTTGTCGCCGAGAATCCCGAGAATTTCGCCTTCGGCCAGTTGCAGCGAGACCCCATCGAGCGCCGTCACGGCGCCGAAACGCTTCACGATGTTCTGCGCCTGCAATGCCAGACGCGTATCGTTCGCAACCATCACGATCTCCCGCGCCGGCCGAGCCGCGCCATGTGAATGTTGAAGATCATTGCAGCGAGAATCGCGGCACCCAGGATGATGTTGAACGTGAAGGCGTTGATGCCGATCAGCGTGAAGCCGTCGTTCAGCATGCCAAGCACGGCCGCGCCGATCAGCCCGCCGATGATCGTGCCCGATCCGCCCGTCAGCGGCGTACCGCCGATCACGGCCGCCGCGACGGCAAGGAACATGATCTGATTGCCGCCCGCCTGCGGATCGATCGACGTGATCCGCACGCCTTCGAGGATTCCCGTGAAGCCGGCCAGCACCGCGGCCAAAATGAAGTTGCCGAGCTTCAGGCGGTTCACGTGAATGCCGGCTTCGGACGCACCAAGCGGATTGGCGCCGCTCGCGACCGTATGCAAGCCCCATCGCGTATGCCGCAGCATCCCGTGCATGAGCAGCGCGATGACCACCGCCCAGCAAATCTCGCTATAGCCCCACCCGCCCATCACGGCGGTAAAGACTGGACCGCCCGGCGTCGAGACAGGCGTGCCGCGCGAGATCGTCAACGTGATGCCGTTGATGAGGAACAGCGTACCGAGCGTCGTGACGAACGACGGCAAGCGCAAGAACACCGTTACCGCGCCGTTCACGAAGCCGACCAAGCCCGCCGCCGCCAGTCCGGCGATCACCGCCAGCCACATCGGTGCGCCGGCGTCGGCCGCGAACGCCATCATGAACGGCGCAAAAGCGAACACCATACCGGCCGACAAATCGATCTCGCCGCCGATCATCAACATGATTTCGCCGAATCCGATGATCGCCGCGGGCGCAACGAACTGCGACAGATTCTGCAGGCTCGCGCTCGTCAGCAAAAAATCGTGATTGGCCGTTTCGAAGTACGCGGCCACCACCACGGCGACGATCAGGATCCGCAATTCCGCCGACCACGCGAAGCCCGCGAACCTCGCCCTTGCGGGCGAGGACGAGGAACTTGCACGCGTTTCGTTCGCGCTTTCGCTCATGACTTGATAGCACCCGAGCGCGGCACGATCTGCGCTTTCGTGCTCTTGCCTTCATAACGGGTCGATGTATTCAGGTACGGATCGACGGTCGACTTCGTGACGAACTTCAGACCCGAGTTGATGTCCGCGGGACCGATGAGGCCGCCTGAAGCCAGAAACGCGAACGCCTCCAGCACAGTGTAGAAGCCTTGCACATAGGGCTGTTGATCGATCGTGAAGTCGAGGAAGCCGTCATGAATCAGTTGAACGGTCGTCGGCAGCAGGTCAAAGCCGCCGCCGTGCACGCCCTTCGCCGGCAGGTTCGACTCCTTCATGAGTTGTGCGATACCTTGCGTACTGCCCGCATCGACGGCGAACATCCCTTTCACGTCCTGATGCCCGAGATAGAACGACTTGATCTTCGAGAGTTCCTCGTTGACCGTCGCGCCGGTGGCAATGGTTTGAATCTCGATCTTTTTGCCCGACTTCTTGATCGCATCGGACGCACCGTCCAGCCTCGGCTGAATGTTGAGCTGCCCCGGCGTCGCGATGAAAAGCCCCACGAGGCCGCTATCGACGAGGCTCACGATGCGCTCGCCCATCTGATAGCCCGACTGATACAAATCCTGTCCTATGTAGGCGAGCCGCGGGTTCGTGCTGCCGCGCGGCGCGTCCGCATTATAGGCAAACACGGGAATACCGGCGTCGAGCGCCTTCTGGATCGGACCGTTGAATGCCTTCGGATCGACGATCGGCACCGCGATCGCATCGGCTTTCGCGGCAATCGCCGAATTCATTGCGTTCACCATCTCGCCGACGTCCGCATTCGCCGAGCCGGTCCATTGGTAATCCATGTTGAACATGGCGCAGGCGTCTTGAATGCCGTACTGAGTCGGAACGAAGAACGGGTTAGTCGTGACGTGATTGACGAAAACGATCTTCCAGCGCTTGTGCGAGGGGAACGGCGCCTCGGCCGCCTGCGCCGGCGAAATCATTCCGCCCATCATCGCCAAGGCTGCGGCGCCTAACCCCGCGCCCTGCAACAGACCGCGCCGCATGCGGCTCGGCGCGCCGTCGCCGGCACCCTGCACTCGCCCCTCGTCCTGCGCATCGTTTCGCTCGTTCGTCATCTCATTCTCCGTAGTGTTCTTAGACTGAATGCTTCTTTGCGAAACGGCGCGGGCCGTGGGACAGCTCGCGCCGGATATCGTTCCGGCGCCCGACATGCGACGTCGACGTCCCGAGCGCGCAGTGGGCAATGCATGAACGCAGCCATGCTAGCTCACCGGTACGATGCCCTTAATACATGAATACCCTTAACTAGTCCGACTATTTGCTATTTCTGTCAGTAATTTGAATTAAAAAGATAAATAAGACTCCAATTGCCTATCCGCATAGCAAAGGTGGATTTCGGCAAGACTTCCGTAAGAATCGACGTGGCTTGTCGCCGCTGCGATCTTAATCGGGAGGGTGCCGCAAACAACCACATAAAACAGTAAGACTATATTTGCGCGCAATCCAATCAGTAGGTCTCGAGTTGCAGGCGTCCTTCGCGCTTGAGCCGCTCCCATAGCGCCGGCCATCGCAGGCCATTGCCATCGGCGATTTCCTGAAGCGCCTGCAATACGCCCTCTTCCATGCCGCGCAATCCGCATACGTAAATGTAAGTGTGACCGTCCTTCAACAGTTGCGCCACATCGGCGGCCCGCTCACGCATCGCATCTTGCACGTATCGCTTCGCTTGTCCGGACGTGCGCGAGAAAGCCAGATTCGTATCGATAAAATCCTTGGGCAATTTAGTCAAGGGACCGAAATAAGGCAACTCTTCCTTCGTACGGGCACCGAAGAACAGCATGAGTTTGCCCGTCGCGCCGTTCAGCCGACGGCGCCTGCGATATTCGGTCATCGCGCGCATCGGCGCTGCCCCCGTGCCGGTGCAGATCATCAACAAATGCGAATTCGCGTGATTCGGCATCAGGAAGGTACTGCCGAACGGGCCGATCACGGTTACCGTATCGCCTTTTTTCAAATCGCAGAGATAGTTCGAGCACACGCCGGCAGCGGCGTTGCCTTCGTGATCGTGCGTGACGCGTTTGACCGTCAAGGACAGGTTGTTATAGCCCGACCGCTCGCCGTTGCGCGGGCTAGCAATCGAATACTGCCGCGCATGATGCGGTTTGCCGTCCTTCGTCGCACCCGGCGGCAGAATGCCGATCGATTGACCTTCGAGCACCGGGAACGGCGTCGATCCGAAATCGAGCACGATATGGTGGATGTGGGCGGGAGGCCCGGACCTTTGCGCCGACTCGTCCGTCAGACGATAGTTGCCGACCACCGTCGCCGTCACCGGCGCCTTATGCGTGTAGAGATTGACGTAGGGCTTCGCCGCGGACCACGGCGGCACCATCGAACCGCGCACCTGGCCCTGCGGATCGAAGGCGGGCTCGTCGGCGGCACGCAGGGCAACACTCGCGTCTTGCGCCGAAGCCGAACCCGAAGCCGGGACCGAGGCCAAGAGCGAAGCCTCACCGATGTCGCCGCTCGGCTTTTCCGCCGGCAGTTCGTCCCACGTGAATTGCTCATCGATGCCGTACGCTTGCGCTTTGAGCACCGTGCGCCAATTGTCGATCGCCCCGGTCGGGCACGGCGCAACGCATGCCATGCAGCCGTTGCAAACGTCGGGCTTCACGACGTAGTTGCTTCCGTCATGCGTAATGGCATCGATCGGGCAGGTCTCTTCGCACGTATTGCAGCGAATGCAGATCTCGGGGTCGATCAAGTGCTGCCTGAGCACTTCGATGGGGGCGGCGGGCATGTTCATGATGGCGGACTCGGCACCGGTGCGCTCGCCCGCGTGGAGCGCGCGCACCGAAGCGGCTAGGAAGCGTTGAGCGTTCGTTCGAAGCAAGGCTCGATCAGTTGAATCGCACGTATTCGAACTCAATCGGCTGACGATTAATGCCCATCGGGGGCGGTGCGATCCAATTGGCGAATTTGCCCGGTTCGACTACACGCCCCATCAGCGATGCGACGTACGCGCGGTCTTCCGGCGTGGCGAGCCAGGTAGCCTCGTTCGCCGCCCATTCCGCCTCGCTCACGACACGGCCATCGGGCGCGACGCGCACGCCCGCAAACGTGCCGATCTGGCGATTGAATGCCTTATGCGGCACAGTCAGGCGAACATCTAGGCCTGCTTTGTCCAACACTTTGTTCCAACGATTGACGCCGGCCACGGAATCCGAGATGTAATCGTCACGCAGCACTTCATTCATCGCGTTGAGCATCGGCACTTCTCGCTCGACCAGCTTGCCGCCTTCGACATCGAGCAACTTATACGTCTGGCCGGCGAGCCGATGGTCGTCGTCGCGCTTCGTTTCCTCGTAACGGCCCTTGAGCCCCGAGTTATAGAAGGTCGCCGCATTCGACGAGTGGTCCGCGCCGAACAAGTCGATCGTCACCGAGTAATGGAAATTCAGATAGCGCTGAATCGTCGGCAGATCGATGACGCCTGCCGCGCGAAGTTTGGCGACGTCATCGGTATTGAGTTCCTTCATGACTTGCGCCGTGCGCTGTACGATACGCGAAACGCCCGATTCGCCGACGAACATGTGGTGCGCTTCTTCCGTCAGCATGAACTTCGTCGTGCGCGCGAGCGGATCGAAGCCCGACTCGGCGAGCGCCGACAGTTGGAACTTGCCGTCGCGATCGGTGAAGTGGGTAAACATAAAGAACGCCAGCCAGTCGGGCGTGCGCTCGTTAAACGCACCGAGAATGCGCGGATTGTCGTCATCGCCCGAGCGGCGTTCGAGCAGCGCTTCCGCTTCCTCACGCCCGTCGCGGCCGAAATACCGATGCAGCAGATAGACCATCGCCCACAGATGGCGGCCTTCCTCGACGTTCACCTGAAACAGGTTGCGCAGGTCATACATCGAGGGCGCGGTGAGGCCCAAATGGCGCTGCTGCTCGACCGATGCGGGCTCGGTGTCGCCCTGCGTCACGATGATGCGGCGCAGATTGGCGCGGTGCTCGCCCGGCACTTCCTGCCAGGCGGCCTCGCCCTTATGTTCGCCGAAGTGAATCTTGCGCTGCGCGTCGCCCGGCGACAAAAAGATGCCCCAGCGGTAGTCGGGCATCTTCACGTAGTCGAAGTGCGCCCACCCGCCCGGCTCGACGCTCACTGCCGTGCGCAGGTAGACGTCGAAGCCGTGCGAGCCGTCCGGGCCCATGTCGCCCCACCAGGACAGGAAGTTCGGCTGCCATTGCTCGAGCGCGCGCTGCAGCGTGCGGTCGTCGGCCAGATTGACGTTGTTCGGGATCTTCTCGCTGTAATTGATCGTGGACATGACGGATTCCTCGTGCGAAGTCGTGACAGTCAGACGCGGGCAACGTCGAATTGGGCTTTGCTGCCCTTGCCATAGACCTTGAGCGCGCCCTTCTCGCCCACGGCGTTCGGCCGATTGAAAATCCAGTTCTGCCAGGCGGATAAGCGCCCGAAAATGCGTGTTTCCATCGTCTCGGGCCCGTTAAAGCGCAGGTTCGCTTCAAGGCCGGTCAACGCATCAGGCGACATCGAGGTGCGCTCTTCGAGCGCGATTCGAATCTCGTCGGCCCAATCGATGTCATCCGGCGATGCGGTGACCAAGCCGAGGCGCTCGGCTTCGATCGCATGCACGGGCACGCCGATCTTCGCGCGTACCGCCTCGATCGATTCGGACTCGTCGTAAAACCGGCGAGCGAGACGAGACTGATGCGTGACCATCGGATAGAGGCCGAAGTTGACTTCGGACAGGGTGATAGCCGGCTCTTCTTCTTCGTTGGAAGGCAACGCGGCCATATACGTGCGGTCCGCTGCGAATGCGAGCTCGGCGAACGTACCCGCGAAGCATGAACCGGGCTCGATCAACGCAAACAGGGAGCGCGAGGAGACGTCGATGCGCGCGAGCGTGCGGCGTAGCATCCCGATCGTCTCGCGCACGAACCAGTGCTCCCTGTGCTGCAACAGCGCGGCATCCGCGGCGAGCACGGCAGACGCATCACCGGACGTTTTGAAGATCCACGTCCCCACCTCGAGTTCGTTCGTGCGCATCGAGAGGATGGCGTCGTCGAACTCGCGCGCGAATTGCAGCGGCCACCAGTTCGCACCGGCTTCGACGATGGTTTCGATCGTCGACGGCTGCGGGCCGCTTGGCGCTTTGGCGGTGAATGTGGCGCACCGCTTGGCTCGATCGATCGCCACGTCGAGCGTGGCGTATGCGATACCGTCTTCAAGATCGTTTCGCTCGATGCGCGCGAGTGCAACGCCCTTCGCGTTCGACGGACGATGGCTTTGCGCCGCGAGTTCCAACGCGCGGGCCTGCACCGCCTGGTCGAACTGATTGGGTTTGACGACGTCGTCCACGAGCCGCCATTGCTTCGCCCGTTCGCCGCGAATGCCTTCGATGACCGTGCAAAAGATATCGGCATGATCGTGACGCACCTTCCGCTTATCGGTCAGCCGCGTGAGCCCGCCCGTGCCGGGCAAGACGCCAAGCAACGGCACCTCGGGCAGTGCAACGGACGACGAGCGATCGTCGACGAGCAGAATTTCGTCGCAGGCCAGCGCGAGTTCATAACCGCCGCCGGCACAGGCGCCGTTAACCGCGGCAATGAATTTAAGCCCCGAATGCCGCGACGCATCCTCGATACCGTTGCGCGTCTCGTTCGTGAATTTGCAGAAATTGACTTTCCAAGCATGCGTCGAAAGCCCAAGCATGAAGATGTTCGCACCCGAGCAGAACACGCGGTCCTTCAAGCTCGTGAGGACGACCGTCTTGACTTCGGGATGCTCAAAGCGGATGCGCTGCAAGGCATCGTGCAGCTCGATATCGACACCCAAGTCGTACGAATTGAGCTTGAGCTTATAGCCGTCGCGAATGCCGCCGTCTTCGGCAATGTCCATGCCGAGCGTCGCCACGGGACCATTGAACGACAGCTTCCAATGCTTGTACTGCGAAGGGTCGGTGCGGTAGTCGACTCGCCGCGCCGCTTTGACGTCCGTCTCGGGTGAGAGCATGCCTTTTCTCCTAATGAGCTGCATCGTTGCGTTGAACGATAGTGCATCATCTGGAGCGTGTAAAGCACTTTAGTGCATGTTTTGGTGGTGTTAGGGTAAACGCGACATGCGAGGGGCGCGACGGCTGCCGGCCCTCGCCATCGTTACTCCATCTCGGCCCCGAGCCGCGCCGCGATGCGGTCCCGCAACTGCAAGTACGCATCGGCCAGCGTCTTATCGCTCGTATCGAACGTCATGTCCGCGCGGCCGTAAAGCTCGCTGCGCCCGGCAAGGATGCGTTTGAGATCGTCCATCGCCTCGCGGTTACCCGACATCGGCCGCAGATCGCCTTGTGCGAGCACCCGGCGCATATGCTCTTCCGGCGTCGCCTGGAGCCAGACGGTGAAGCAATGCGCGAGCAGCATGCTGAAGGTCGAAGGCTCCGACACGAGGCCGCCCGGCGATGCGATGACGGCGCGCGGATGCTCGGCGATCACCGCTTCGATCGCGCGATGCTCGTAGCGCCGGTACGCGCTCGCGCCGTAGAGCGAATGAATTTCCGAGGGCGCGCAGCCGGCCAATTGCTCGATGACTCTATTGAGTTCGATGAACGGCACCTTCAATTCCTGCGCGAGCATGCGCCCGAGCGTCGATTTTCCGGCGCCGCGCAGCCCGATCAGCGCCACACGTTCACGGCGATGCGGATCGGCCGGCGCTTGCTCGAACAGCTCCGCCAACGCAGCCCGCGCGCGCTGCAGCGCCGACGGATCGCGCCCTTGCAACAGCTCGCGGATCAACATCCATTCGGCCGAGGAGGTCGTCAAGTCACCGATGATTTCCGCCAGCGGACAGTTCAAGGTCGCCGCGATTTGGCGAAGCACCTGCACCGAAGGGTTGCCCATGCCTGACTCGAGATTGGCCAAGTGCCGCTCGGACAAGCCCGTTTCTCCGGCCAACGCCTTGCGCGTCATGCCGCGGCGCGCGCGCAGCATGCGCACGCGCTCGCCCATCGCCGCAATGAACGGATCGCGCTCGGCGCGTTCCGGCTCCGCGCCGCCCTCGCTCTCCGCCGCTTCAGCGGCCGGCGCCCCGCGCTTCCCGCTTGGCACGAGAGTGTAATTTTGCTTCATGTTTTTGCTCGTAGTTTCTTCATACACGCACTATAGTGCTTGACACATCGGTTCGATACGGCTAATTTTCGCGGAAACGGAGGAGAGCGGCAAACAGTAACGCGCCGCCTGCACTAATGTGCACCCCGTCATCCTGCGCAGTGTTGCACAAGGAAGCCCCATGACAGAACGATTGAAGAATTATGTGGCCGGCCGATGGGTGGCCGGCGATGGTCCCGGTTCGGTGCTCATCGATCCCATTACGGGCGAGGCGCTGGTCAGCGTATCGAGCGACGGGCTCGATCTCGATGCGGCGTTCCGCTTTGCGCGTGAAACCGGCGGCGCGCAGCTTCGTGCCCGCACTTATGCGCAACGTGCGGCGATGCTGGGCGAAATCGCCACGCTTTTGCAGGCCAATCGCGAAGACTACTACGCGATCGCGCTCGCCAATTCGGGCACCACGCGCAACGATTCGTCGGTCGATATCGACGGCGGCATTTATACGCTCTCATGGTTTGCCAAGAACGGTGCGTCGCTTGGTAACGCATGCGCGCTCAGAGACGGGACCGATACGTCGTTGTCGAAAGACGAATCGTTCCGGGTTCGACATATTTGGACGCCCACGCGAGGCTTGGCGCTGCTGATCAATGCCTTCAACTTTCCTTCCTGGGGACTGTGGGAGAAGGCCGCGCCGGCCCTGCTGTCCGGTGTTCCGGTCATCGTCAAACCCGCGACCGCGACGGCATGGCTCACGCACCGAATGGTGGCCGACGTCGTCGAATCGGGCATTGTTCCGGCAGGTGCGCTCTCGATCGTCTGCGGCGGTGCGGCAGGCCTGCTCGATCGCGTCGACGCGTTCGATGTCGTTTCGTTTACGGGCTCCGCGCAGACCGCCGCGATACTTCGTTCGCATGACGCCTTCGTTTCCCGAGGGGCACGGCTGAACGTCGAGGCCGACAGTCTCAACAACGCGATTCTCTGCGGCGACGGCGCGCCCGGCACCGAAGCATTCGATCTTTTCATCAAGGAAGTCGTGCGCGAGATGACGGTGAAGTCGGGGCAGAAATGCACCGCGATTCGCCGTGCGTTCGTGCCGCAGGCGTGGCTTTCGGAAGTTGTCGAAGCCGTATCCGCGAGGCTTGCCAAGGTCACTGTGGGCGATCCGCGCAACGAATCGGTCCGCATGGGCGCGCTCGTGAGCCGAGCGCAATGGGACACCGTAAAGGCCGGCATCGCCGCGCTTTCGCAAGAGGCGCGTCTCTGCTTCGATGGGTCGACAGTCGCGCTCGTCGATGCCGACCCCGGCATCTCGGCCTGCATCGCGCCGCATTTGTTCGTCGTCGACAATCCCGACCGCGCGAGCCGCATGCACGATATCGAAGTGTTTGGCCCCGTCGCGACGGTTGCGCCTTATCGTGTCGCCGCCGAAGGCCTACCCGAAGCGCATGCCGTCGAGCTGGCGCGGCGCGGGGGCGGCTCGCTCGTCGCATCGATCTACGCGAATGACGATGCGCGCGTGTCCCCCCTCGCGCTGGCGCTCGCCGATACGCATGGACGCGTGCACTGCATCACGCCTAGCGTGCGCAATAGCCAGACCGGCCACGGCAACGTCATGCCGATGTCGCTGCATGGCGGTCCCGGCCGTGCGGGTGGCGGAGCCGAATTGGGCGGATTACGCGCGCTAGCGTTCTACCATCGTCGAGCGGCAATTCAGGCGTCATCGATCGCGATGGAAAGCATGACGGGCATCGCAGCGACACTCACATAGCGCGCCGAGCCAGCACGCGAGCGAGCAAGCCGGGCGCGTTCTTCGAGCGACGCAACGCCTTGCGAACGAGGTAACGGGGACACCCCGCAGACCAGGACGGAGACGAAGCACCCATGGACACCCGCACGATAGCCCCCTTCGCGCAGGAGCAAGGCATCGCATTGCCTCCGGCGCAACTAAACTTCGCCTCGCACGTGTTCGCGCTCAATCGGTCGAGAGCGGCTAAGACAGCCTATATCGACGACGAATGCGGGACGACCTATGCGCAGCTCGAAGAACGCGCTCGTCGATTCGCATCGCTCTTGCCCGCGCAAGGCGTTCATGCGGAAGAGCGCCTCTTGCTCGTGATGCACGATAGCGTCGATCTTCCCATCTGCTTCCTCGGCGCGCTCTATGCGGGCGTCATTCCTGTCGTCGTCAATACGCTGCTCACGGCATCCGACTATGCCTATATGCTGACGCACAGCCATGCGCGGGCCGTTGTAGTATCGGCGCCGCTAGTGCCTGTACTCACCGATGCACTCGCTCAAGCGCAGATGGAGCCGTGCACCGTCATAGTGTCGGGTAGCGATGACCATAGCGGCGAATCGCAGGCACCGGGATTGAACCTGCGATCGCTCATCAACGCAGCGCCGCCCGCCGCGCAGGGTGCGATTACGAACGGCGACGACATGGCGTTCTGGCTCTACTCGTCGGGATCGACGGGCAAGCCGAAAGGAACGGTGCATACCCATGCCAATCTATATTGGACCGCCGAAACGTACGCGAAGCCGATTCTCGGCATCCGCGAAAGCGACGTTGTATTTTCCGCTGCGAAACTCTTCTTCGCCTATGGGCTCGGCAATGCGTTGACATTTCCGCTGTCGGTGGGCGCGACGACCGTATTGATGGCGGAGCGCGCAACCGCACAGGCCGTATTCGATCGGCTCGTCAAACATCGGCCTACGATCTTTTACGGCGTGCCGACGCTTTACGCGAGCATGATGAGTTCCCCCGCGCTGCCGGCTGCGGCCGACGTCGCGCTGCGCGTTTGCACGTCGGCCGGGGAAGCGCTGCCGCGGGAAGTCGGCGAGCAGTTCACGACGCATTTCGGCTGCGAGATTCTCGACGGCCTTGGTTCCACCGAGATGCTCCATATCTTTCTGTCGAACCGCCCCGGCGAGGTGCATTACGGCACGACGGGCACACCCGTGCCCGGCTACGAAGTGGAACTACGCGACGAGCTTGGACAGCCCATTGCCCAAGGTGAAGTGGGCGATCTCTATATCAAAGGCCCGAGCGCGGCGCTCATGTATTGGTGCAATAGAGAGAAATCGCGCGCGACGTTCCTCGGCGAGTGGGTGAAGAGCGGGGATAAGTATCGTAAGCTGTCGAACGGCTGCTACGCTTATGCCGGCCGCAGCGACGACATGCTTAAGGTCAGCGGCCAATATGTCTCGCCGATCGAAGTCGAGATGGTACTCATGGCGCACGATGCGGTGCTCGAAGCGGCCGTGATTGGCGTCGAACAAGAGGGGCTCGTGAAGACGTGCGCGTTCGTGGTGCTCAAGCCGGGTTGCGTAGAAAGCGATGAGTTGGCACTTGCGATGAAAGCGTTCGTGAAGCAGCACCTCGCCCCTCACAAGTATCCGCGAGAGATCGTTTTTGTCGACGATCTGCCGAAAACCGCGACCGGAAAGATTCAACGCTTCAAGCTTCGCGAGCGCAAACAACAACCGCTCAACCACCCGTAGTCAACGAATCGATGAATACCCGATCCGCCGCATCGACGTCCGATGACGTTCAATTCGCAGCACTGCCCGCAAACGACGAACGCGGACCGCTGACGATCGAATACAAGTGGGTCTGCGCCCATCGCATCGACGCGCCCATCGCGCTTTTTTTGCATGAGGGGCTGGGCTCCGTTTCAATGTGGCGCGACTGGCCGCAGCAACTTTGCGCTCGGCTGGGCATGCGGGGACTCATCTATTCGCGGCCGGGCTATGGACAGTCGAGCCCGCGTCCGCACGATCGGAAGTGGCCTGTCGATTTCATGTCGCATCAAGCGCGCGATGTCTTGCCCGCCCTGCTCGATTCGTTGGCTATCGACGATGAAGAACGGCGGCGCACGTGGCTAATCGGGCACAGCGACGGCGGCTCGATTGCGTTGCTATATGCGAGTGCGTTTCCCGGCATGCTGCGCGGTGCGGTCGTCATTGCCCCGCATGTGTTCGTCGAGGACATCAGCGTTCGCAGCATCGCGCAGGCGAAGCTCGCTTATGAGCAGACGGATCTTCGCAGCAAACTGAGCCGTTATCACGCCGATGTCGATTCGGCTTTCTACGGTTGGAACGATATTTGGCTGAGCCCCTCGTTCAAAGCCTGGAACGTGGTGCGAGAATTGGCCGCGATCGATTGTCCGCTGCTCGCGGTGCAAGCCGAGGACGATCACTACGGGACGATGGCACAGATCGAGGCAATCGGCCGAGCGGTGAGCGGTGCGCAGTTGTGCAGACTGCCGGAGGGCGGGCACTCGCCGCATCGGGATGCGGCCGAGGCGCTGAACGATGCCGTGGCAGCATTCGTCGAGCGCTTCGACCGGTAGCATCGGTAGTTAGTGCGCCGTAGCTTGCCGCGCGCGCGGGACGCCCCGATCGGCCGCTTCGCCATTCAATCGGAAGAAGGCCACCGCACCGTTCAGTTGCTGCCCTTGCACCTCGAGCGATTTGGAGGCTGCGGCCGCTTCCTCGACGAGCGCGGCGTTTTGTTGCGTGACTTCGTCCATCTGCGTGATGGCGATATTCACTTGTTCGATGCCTCGGCTTTGCTCGGTGGACGCCGCCGCGATCTCGCCCATGATGTCGGTTACGCGCGCCACCGCTTGCGTCACCTCGGTCATCGTCGCCCCCGCCTCGCCGACGAGTGCCGAACCGTCGTGAACCTTCCGAACCGATGCCGCAATCAAATCCTTGATCTCCTTGGCCGCGCTCGACGAACGCTGAGCGAGACTGCGAACCTCGCTCGCCACGACCGCGAAGCCGCGGCCCTGCTCGCCCGCACGCGCCGCTTCCACCGCCGCATTGAGCGCCAGGATATTCGTCTGGAACGCGATGCCTTCGATGATGCCCGTGATGTCCGCGATCTTCGTCGAGCTTGCGCTGATGTCCGTCATCGTATCGACGACCTGCCCCACTACCGTGCTGCCCCGCTGCGCTACGTCCGACGCATTCGACGCCAGCGAACTGGCTTGCTGCGCGTTTTCGGCATTTTGTCGGACGGTCGACGTCAACTCCTCCATGCTCGAAGCGGTTTCCTGCAGGGACGCCGCCTGCTGCTCGGTTCTCGAAGACAAATCTTGATTGCCCGAAGCGATTTGACTCGAGCCCGTCGCGATGCTGTCCGCGGCGGTCCGCACCTGGCCGATGAGACGCACGAGGCTGGCCTGCATCTCGCCCATCGAGGCGAGCACGCTGCCTGCCGGAGCGGCTTGCACGCCTGCCACGGGGCTCAAGTCGCCGGCAGCCACGCGCTGCGTGATTTCGCTCAGCGAACCGGGCTCGGCGCCGAGCGCGCGCGTGAGGCTGCGTGTGATCAGTATCGCTGCGACGATCGCCGCTGCTAACGAGGCTAGACAAATGCCGATCGACAGCATGCGTTGCGCGGCATAGTGCTCGGCCGCCTCCCGCACTCGGTTCAGCGCACGCTCGTGCGTGTAATCCGTGAACGCGGTGGTTGCCGCTTGCAGCTTGGCGAGCAGCGGCCGGCCCTGCTCGTTCATCATCGTGATCGCCTTGTCACGCTCGTGATTCAACGCGGCGTCGGTGATCGCCAACGCGACAGGACCGTACCGGCTTTCCACCTGGTCGATGTTTTCCACGAGTTCGCGAGCGCGAGGTGTCGCGTCGGTCGCTTGAGCGATAGCATCCTTGAGTTGCTTTAGCTGCGCGGGCACGTCCGCACGTGCTTCGTTGACGGAGGCCTTCTCCAGATCGATGTCAGATTGCTGCGTGGCGAGCACGAGGTTGCTCGCAGCGATGGCACGTCGATCCACTGCCGCGCGGATCTGCGTGGCGAGCATCATTCGCGCGTTAACGCCGCTCACGTAACCGGAAAACCGATCGTTGGCGGCACTCAATGCCATCAACGATAAAACCGAGACCAGTAGTACCAGTGCGCTCATCGTACCGAACGCCATCGTCAACTTGGCGCGTACCGTCATACGTTTGATGTCCATTAAAACTCTCCCCTTGGTCCCAATCAGTGCGCAGCCGCGAGAGGCCGCGTTTTAGTCGAACATCGCGTACGTCTGTGATATCGGCATAAGCGGGGACAGGGTGCACGCTGGGGGAAGGGGTGGAATCGATTCCATTCGGGTTGTGGAGCGATAGGATATTCCCGCTCGGGTGAGCTACCGAGCCGTATTATTATTCACGTTACACGCCTCGTTTAGCGTGCAAGGACGATGGCACGTTGATGGCTCGAACCGTCATGCCGTGCAATGTCACGTGCTCGATGCACCGAAGCGATTCAACTCCGCAAATCGTCCACCGGCGAACGGCCGAATTCATTTTTCTTGGTCCGGCCCGATCGAACGATCTACTACGTCTCGGTGCAGTCGATGCCGTTCGTGCGGCCGTCGTTTGCCGAAATGACGCAAGCGCTCGATTTCATCATCAAGAACGACTATCCGGCCCGCGGGGAGTAAGTTGGGCAGGTTTAGGCAACGATCGCTTCAACGCTCCCGGCAGTACGCCGTGAATGCGCTTGAACACGATCCGGCAGCCGCGGCGGGAGCAGCTTCTGCGGTTTGCCTACTGCTCCACGATACAAAGCTTCCGTTAAATTTCTCCCGACGCGCATTCGTGTGGAATTGCATTTGCCTGGTCGTCACAGTGCAGAGTATGTGGCAACATCCATTCACTTGAGAGGCCTGGAAAAGCTATCGCCGAAAGCCGCGCAAGACCTTCCGATTTTGTTGCGGCTCGGGGCGAGACAGACGAGGTACGGCATGAAAGATCAAAAGGTGAACGGTGCCGCGCGGTTTCGCAGTATGACCGCCGATGACCTGCCGGCCGCGCACAAATTGTCCCTTGCAACACTGTGGCCGCACCGACTGGAAGACTGGAAGTTTCTTTTTGAACTCGGCAACGGCATCGTCGCTGAAAGCGAAGATGGCATTATCGGTACGACAATGTGTTGGCCCCACGGGCGCGACTACGCTTGGCTGGGAATGACCATCGTCGCTCCAGACCGCCGCCATCAAGGGATTGCGCGCGAACTGGTGTCGCGAATGGTGAACCAGCTCGAAAAACGCACCATCTTGCTACACACTACCGCGAACGGCGTGCGGTTATTTGAGAGTTTCGGCTTTCGTCCTTTGGATTGGGTCTACCGACACCAAGGCAGCGTATTCCATGCTCCGTTCGTCCCTCTAAGCGTAGGCGAGCGCATCCGGCCGGCCAGCCGACGGGACGAGGCCGAGCTGGTGGACATGGCGAACCGGTCCAGCGGTTTGCCGCGCGCCGACGTGATCAAACAGCTGCTATCGGTCGCTGAGGTCGTTGCCATTGACCGCGAAGGCGAACTGATCGCTTTCGCGGCGCTGCGCAAGTTCGGGCACGGCTTTGTCATCGGTCCCGTCATCGCCCCGAACGCGGGCCACGCGAAAGCACTGATTGCCCACTGGGCAGGCACGCGCGCCGGTTCGTTCGTGCGGGTAGACGTAACGGATAGCAGCGGCCTCAGCCCCTGGCTCACCGACATGGGCCTAACGCAGGTTGACGAGAAGGTGCGGGCGATGGTACGGGGCACCGAGCCTCCAACAGATCCATCCATCAAGCGCTTCGCGTTACTCAACCAGTCGTTCGGCTAACGTTAAAACAAAGACCGGGCGGGACTTACCAATAACGATGTTGGCGGAGGAGAAGGATGTTCGAGTTGCCCAAACTGGACCGGATCGACGTCTCTATCCTCAGTCGCCTGCAGCGTGACGGCCGGATCAGCAACGTAGATCTGGCCGATGCCGTCGGCCTTTCGCCCAGCCCTTGCCTGATCCGGGTCAAACGGCTTGAGAAGGCAGGCTACATCACGCGATACGGCGCTCACGTGGAACTGGCCAAGCTAGGCAGCATGCAAGTGGTGTTTACTCAAGTGACGTTATCGGATCATCGCCGCGAAGACTTCGATCGGTTTGATGCTACCGTGCGCGACATTGATGAGATCGTCGAATGTCACCTGGTGAGCGGCGGATTCGATTACCTGCTCAAGTTCGTGACTTGCGGCGTGGCGCATTACCACAGCATTGCCGAGGAAGTGCTCAGGGAGAGCGTGAACATCGAGAAATACTTTAGCTATATTGTGATCAAGACGACTTTCGACAAAGGCTATTATCCGATCGAGAAACTCTATGGTCATCGCGAGTGACCGATCCTCCCAGCCTTCCCTGACCCGACGTATCGATGAAAAGACCCGCGCCCCGTGTAACGCCGCGGCGTGCGCGAGCCCAGCGCCGAACATTCCCATGTGCATCTGCGCGGTTGCCTTTTGCAGCAGACCGCCAAAAAATGCGCGGAACGGATCTCTGAACGGCTGTCCGCCCGCGGCACCTCGCGCTTAGAGACCGACGAGCGCCGGTAGACCGCCCAGGTCCTTGATTTCGTGGCAGCCCCACACCGGCCAGCTCGGCTCGTGGCCGCGCCCAACGAAAACCTTGTTCTTAATCCCGACATCGTGCGCCGACAGATGGTCATAGCGCATGCTGGACGATACGTGGAGAATGTCCGCCGGGCTGCAATCGAGCTGCTCGATCATGTATTCGAAGGCCTGCAGACGCGGTTTGTAGGCTTGGGCCTGCTGGGCGGTGTACACCCGATGGAAAGGCGCACCGAGCTTTTCGACGCTATACGGAATCTGGACGTCCATGGCATTGGAGAAAATGACCAGCTTGTATTCCGTGGCCAGGCGCGCCAATGCGTCCGGAACGTCTGCGTGCGGCGTCCAGGTCGGAACGGCGTTGTAAAATTTCAGGCCCTCGTTATCGCGGTATTCAATGCCCCAGCGGCGACAGGTCCGTTCCACAGAATTGCACAGAATGTGGTCGTACGGCCGCCAGTCACCCATGACTTCGTCCAGGCGGTACCGCGCGAAGTCAGTCGTGAACTGTTCCATATCTTTGGCAGCGATGCGGTCCGCGAAAAGCTCACGCGCAAGATCGGCCATCTGGAAGTTGATCAGCGTTCCATAGCAATCGAACGAAATGTACTTGGGTCTCAGGTTGGTGCTCATCTTTAAGGTTTCCTCTGCTTGTCGAATGTTTGCCTGTCGATACAGGAGGATCGGCCGGCAACCTGGCTGCGGATCTACGCTCATGCGCTGGAGGAAGGTGTTGGAACGCCGTCCCCGCAAGAGAATTACATCATGCGCAAATCCACGAATGTCGCATTCTCGTCCGCTCAAAAAGCACATTCGCTGGAATTGCCGTCGTTGCACAGCATCCCTTGCTGCGCCTCATTTACGCCCGGTTCAGTCGTCGCGAAGCACTTCGTTCTCCGCGAACAGCGGCGCGTCGTAGAGTGGAACGGGTCGCCCTGCACGACATTGAAAATAAATCATCGTCGCCGCACCCAGACCGGCGCGTTCGTCGCCGGCGGGCGTGCGGAGAATCGAACAGTCTTGCAGCACGGTGAGGTCGGGATCTGCTTCGGCCGTATTGGAATCGGCTCATATCGGCTCATATCGGCCCACAATCGGCTCAACATCGGCTCACACCTACCCTTTCGCTTGCCAAGCGGCTCATATCGGCTCAAAATCGGCTCACACCTGAGCCAATTTTGAGCCGATTCTATGAACGCCTCCCCGCTCGAAGCGGAAATCTTGCGCAGTCTCGCGGTGTTAATCGCGCAGGGTCCATTACCGGTCACTTCCAGCCGGCTGGCTGCGGCATCCGGTAAGAGCCCGGCCACTGTCAAACGCGCACTCGAGAAACTGGTAGCAAACGAGCATATCGTTCGACACGGGAGCGCCCGCGCAACGCGCTACACCCTTGCAGAATCGGAGACGCCCGCTGTCACTGCGTCGATGGTTTCCGCCGAGGCCGGGCCGAAATGGTCCGACGACAGCCGATCATTAAGGGAAATGCTCGCTGTGCCATTGGCAGCGCGAGAGCCGGTGTCATATAAGCGCGGATTCGTCGATCAGTACGAGCCCAACAAGACATGGCTACTCCCCGAGCCGTTGGCTGCGGACCTGGCGCGCGAAGGGCGCATGCGCGGCCGCCAACCAGCCGGCACCTACGCACGTAAAGTGCTCGAACAACTGCTGATCGATCTGTCGTGGTCGTCGTCGCGACTAGAGGGCAACCGGTATTCACTGCTGGACACCAAACGGCTTTTTGAAAACGGCACGGCCGATGGCGACCTCGATGCGGTCATGCTGCTCAATCATAAAAGCGCTATCGAGTTCCTGGTCGACGCCGTACCCGAGGAAGGCCTCTCTTGCGGGCTGATCCGAAACTTGCACGCAGTGCTGATGCGCGATTTGCTTGCAGATGTTCAGTGTCTCGGGACGATCCGCAAGAAAGTCGTGAACATTACCGATACCGTCTACCTGCCGGCGCAGGTGCCATCGATTCTGCAAGAGATGTTCGAGCACATCGTCGGCAAGGCGAAATTGATTCGCAGCCCCGTGGAGGCCGCATTCTTCCTCTGGGTCAATCTTGCGTATCTCCAGCCGTTCGAGGACGGGAATAAACGTACGAGCCGGCTGGCCGCCAATATTCCGCTCATGCTTTATAACTGCGCACCGCTATCGTTTCTGGACGTCGATCCGGACGACTATGCCGCAGCGATGATGGGCATCTACGAGTTCCGCGATGCATCCATCGCGGCGAATCTGTTCGAATGGATCTATCGCCGCTCGATCAAGAAATACGAAGTCGTTCTCGAATCGATGGGCGCACCCGATCCGCTGCGGCTACGCTATCGGCAGACGCTCAACGACGCGATCGGTCTGATCGTCAGAGATCGCAAGCGTGCCGACGTCGTTATCGCTGAACTCGGCTTGACCGAAGAGGCGAATTTTGGCTTTCGCGCGCTGCTGGACGACGAACTCGCAACGCTCGAAATTTTTAACTGCGCACGCTATCGCTTGCCGATGAAGGTGACCGAAGCGTGGATCGCCGAGGGACGTCCGCGGTAATCCTACTCAGGGCCACGAAGACGAACTCCGAATCGTGATGGTTCCCGTGTCCCGTCGCACGACGTCGAAATCTAGAAATCTCAAGAAACGGGGCCTATCCCGCGGACCGCAGTTTTTTCATTCAGGTTGCACATTTGCGGCCCTCGATCGGCATGCACGACCTCCGGCAAGAGATTCGACGATCCCGGAAGGGTCCCAAAGCACGAGGCCTTCAGCAGGTGCTTGCCGTTGCGGAGAGACCATCTGGCGCAATTCCTGCGTTCTAAAGTCCCTTTTTGAAGCCGGACAGCTCTACGTCCGATCATCGACAAGGAGAAGGGATGCAGCGAGAAAGAATATCCGGTCTCGATCAAGCCCGGTCTATTGCCGTTGCCGCAGTCGTCGCGGTTCATCTGTCGTTTCAGTTTCCTTATCTGCCGCATTGGGCCACGGTGCTTGCCCGCATGGGCCAATACGGCGTTCAGATGTTCTTCGTCATCAGCGCGGTCACCATCTTCATGACGCTCGATGCCGAGCGCGCTCGCTACGACGCGGCAAGCCATGTGACGGCGCGCTTCTACATCAAGCGTTTCTTCCGTATTGCACCGCTCTACTACGTCGCGATCGCGGTATACGGCGCAATGAGTTGGTACACGTACCATTTCCAAGCCGACCACGCCTCGATTCTCGGCCCGCACGACAAAAGCGATGTCGTCTTGAACCTGCTGTTCGTGCATGCCGTATCGCCGTCGGCGATCAACAATGTCGTCCCTGGCGGATGGTCGATCGGCATCGAAATGCTCTTCTATCTGATCGCCCCTGCCATCTTCTTCTACGCCACCACACGTGTCCGGCTTATCGCCGTCAGCGCGCTTTTGCTGCTTGCGTGCGTAGCGTTTTTGTCGACTGCGGCGTGCGGCGGCGACCTGCAATGCAATGTGGAGAACAACTCATTCTTCTATTTCTGGCCGCCTGTACAGGTACCGTGCTTTCTCGTGGGTATCGGGTGCTGGCATTTCTTTCGCCCCTATCTGACCGGGCGTGCCGCGCTGAGCCGCCGTGGCATAGCGGCGGTTCTCAGCGTCGCGCTACTGTGCGCGATGAGCGCCGCCGTGTTGGGCGTATGGCTCGGGCTTGCTAACGAATATGCGCCGTTCTTCGCGGCATGCGGCTCGGCAGCGTTATTGCTCGCGTGCTGTTCGGCGTCGATCCAGGGGTTCATCGGACGCACCGCAGGGGCAATTGGACGAGAGAGCTACGCCATCTACCTTTGGCATTTCGTCTTCGCATTCGAAGCTATGTATCTCTTCAAGGACTCGCGCGTGCTGGTTACGCATGGGCCGGCGCTGTCGGTGCTCGTGTTCGGTGTAGTCGTCGCGTTCACACTCGCCGCATCTTATGGCTTGTCGCGCCTGACCGACACACTCATACAACGTTTTGCATCGCAGTTCGCACGCAGTCTGCTGGAGCGGATCGATATGACGTTCGCGTTCAAGCGCGGTACGCCTGTGCGAGTGGAGTAGTGGATTATCAGCGCTTTATCGAATGAGCCGGTGTCGGCCGGCTGCGGCCTCGTACCGCGAGCTTGGGGAGCGACTGCTGTTCCCGGATCACATCGACCAGCGTAAGAAGCGCCGGGTGCTTATACCGGCGACTGCTGTAGTAGATGTGAAACGGGTCTTCCGGATACGCATTCTTGTCCAATACGATCCGCAATTCGCCCCGTGCCAATTCGTCGGCGATTCTGGCCTCGAGCACGTACGCTATTCCCAAGCCAGCCTTGCACGCGCTGATCGTGGTGGCCGTATCGTTGATGGTCAGTAGACCGGGGACTCGCAAGCGGCGCGGCCCTCCCCTATCGTTCACGTCCCAGCGGTAGCTCGAGTTATCGCCAAGCAGCAGTTGGAGGCAATTGTGGCTGGCCAATTCGTCGGGTAAGCGTGGCAAGCCGTATCGTTCGAGGTAAGAAGGCGCAGCAGCCATCACCCATCGTTGCGGGCCGGTCAGCGGAACGGCAATCATGTCTTCGGGAACGTAGTGACCATATCTAATCCCGGCGTCGTAGCCCTCGGCCACGATGTCGATCGGCCTGTTTTCGACGACAACCGTCAGTCGAACTTCCGGGCAAAGACGCGTGAATTCCGGCAGCGCAGGCGCAATGATCAAGTGCGCCGCATCGGCGAAGACGTTCAACCGAATCTCTCCGAGTCGTCCGGTACCCGGCGCGTCGAAGGTTTCCAGCGCCGACCCGATTTCGTTGAAGCCATTTTCCAACCGCGCAGCCAGATCGCAGCCAGCGGCGGTCGTAGAAACGGCCCTGCTTGATCGATTCAGCAGTTTCGCGCCCAGGCGATCTTCCAATCGGCGCATGGCATGACTGACAGCGGACGGGGTTTGCCCCAATTCGATCGCAGCGAGCGTGAAGCTGCGGCATCTGACGATTGTCAGGAATGACCTCAAATCTGCGAAATCGATCCGGTCCGTCTTTGCCATGATGAATGCGGCTCATGATCCCAGTGAATTTGGTTCATTCTATACCGTGCAATCATGACTAACGGCCCGATGGCTTTGTCAGCAGCTTGACGCGCGGACAGGCGAAGGAATTCGTTCAGGATGGCATCCGTGTGAACGCGGTGGCGCCCGGATTGATCCAGACACCGTTCCACGACAAATACACGCCACCTGACGTGCAGGCGTCGCAGATGGCTTCGATACCGATGGGCAGAGCCGGTTTGCCGGACGAATGCGTGGGCGCATTCCTTTTCCTGGCGTCTCCTGCCCTATCCGGCTACATCACCGGGCAAGTGATCGAAGTGAACGGTGGACAACTGATGCCATAACAGAGGAACAGAGATGAATCAACGGCCATTTGGGAAGACGGGAAAGGCGGTTTCGGAAATCGGATTCGGCGCTTGGGCAATTGGCGGCTCGTGGGGCGACGTATCCGAAAGTGACGCAAAGGCGGCGCTGCACGCCGCGCTTGATAGCGGCACGACGTTTATCGACACGGCCGACGTATACGGCGATGGACGTTCGGAGCGGATCATTGCGGCCGTACTGAAAGAGCGAAGCGGGCCGCGGCCATTTGTGGCGACAAAGGCTGGCCGTCGACTCGCCCCGCACGTGGCACAGGGGTATACCGCGGAAAATCTGAATGCGTTCGTCGACCGGTCTTTAAAGAATCTGGAGACGGACTGTCTCGATCTGGTGCAGCTCCATTGTCCGCCGACAGAGGTTTACTACCGCCCCGAAGTCTTCGATGCGATGGATCAGATGGTCGCATCGGGGAAGATTCGCCACTATGGCGTGTCGGTGGAGAAAGTCGAGGAAGGTCTCAAGGCGATCGAGTATCCGGGCGTGAAGTCGGTGCAGGTGATCTACAACCTCTTTCGGCAACGGCCGGCTGAACTTTTTATGCGGGAAGCGCAACGCAGAGGCATTGCGGTTATCGTGCGGGTGCCGCTGGCGTCAGGGCTGCTAACGGGAAAGATGACCGCCAATACGACGTTCGCAGCGGATGACCATCGGCATTTCAATCGCGAGGGTCAGGCGTTCGACAAGGGGGAGACGTTTGCGGGCGTTCCGTACGATGTCGCGCTCCAGGCAGTTAAAAAAATTCGTCCTCTGGTTCCGAGTGGCGTATCCATGGCGCAATTTGCGCTGCGCTGGATCTTGATGAATGCGGGCGTGACGACCGTCATTCCAGGCGCCAAAAACGCGGAGCAAGCGAAGGCAAATAACGCGGCGAGCGAACTAGCGCCTCTGACGGACTCTGCGATGGCTGCTCTTCGACAGCTTTATACGGAAACCGTCGCTCCTTTTGTTCATCATCGGTGGTGACGTTGGCTTCCCGCGGCGACACGCTGCGGCGAACGCGCAATCAACTGCGCGCGGTCACCGTCGCCACGATCAACAGCACGAAGCCGGCTACCGCCACGAGAGCATGCACGACAACGATGCTCTTTGGCAGCGCTCGCTGTCGCCAGTGATAGCAAAGATTCATCACGACGCCTCCCCCCGCCGCCACGATGAAGAGGACGATTGCCGCTATCGCGAGACCCGGCAATCCGATTGTCGCTGCGGCATAAATCAGCAAGGTAACGGCCGCCGCCGCCAACGTCCCGTGCAGCATGGCCAGCCAGATCGGAGGATAGGCTTTACCGGCGAAACGCATGCCGGCCATGACCAGTCCTCCGAGTGCGGCGATAGCAAGAAGCACCGTTGCGGTGACGAGGATTCGAAGCGGTTCCATCGAGATCTCCCACGGGCTGAGCTTGCGATCGAGCGAGCACAATCCATACCCGGCGGCGAGCGTTGCGATCGCGTCGTGCGGCATCCTTTGCACCGCCACTAAAATTGACGGAGATCGTATTTGATCGTCTTTGGCATCGACGCAGCGATGGAAATCCGGCGCAACAATGGTTGAGAGGGGTGCTTGAATCGATCGGGGCGTCGTTGTGACAGGGTCAGCAGACTCCATTACGACCGAAATCGACGAGAGATTGGCGAGATCGGACCGCCATTCTCCCGAGCATAGGGTGCGCTCGTCGGCCATCATTGACCGATATCGAAAAGATTCGGGGGGCGTGCACTCACGGTGGGATCCGCCGCCCGATTGCGTTGCCCGCTGCGGCGCTCGAATCGGCAATGAACCGGAAAGGGATCCGCCTATGAATCAAGACAGCAATGTGGGGCAAATCGATCAACTGACGGGGCTGCGTGCTTTTCTCGCGCTGTGGGTCGTCGCTCGCCACCTGTTTCATCCGTTCGAGAACGGCGCGTTCATCGATTTCGGCACTCGCTTCGCGCTGTTCGACAAAGGCTACCTAGGCGTCGACGGCTTTTTCATCCTCAGCGGCTTCATCCTCGCTTACAACTACGCCAACGGCCGGCCGATCGACTATCGCGCCTTTATCGGCGCAAGGTTCGCGCGCATCTATCCGGCCCACTTACTGACGCTTTTGGGCGCCGTCGCGCTCGTCTTCATGAAGCAGTTCGTGCTCCATAAGCACATCATCGGTACCGAGCAAAACACCTACCCCGCGCTCGCGGCCAATGTCGTCTTGCTCAATGCCTGGTCGTTCAAGTTCGTGACGGGGTGGAACGACGTCGCCTGGTCAGTCAGCGCCGAATGGTTCGCCTATGTCTTCTTTCCGCTGTTCGTCGCACTGGCGCCCGCGCGCAATCGGCTGCTCGCCGGCATGTTGCTGGTCGTGCCGGCCGGCGCGCTGGCTATCCTCGAATGGCGCTCTGCCAGCGCGCTGTCGCTGCCGGGCGGGCTGGCGCGATTGATCCCGGAGTTCTACGCAGGCGTCTTGCTGTTTCGGCTGCGCCGTGGCTCGCAATTCGCGACGCTGCCGCGCGTGTTGGGCCTCGCGGCCCTCGGCGTCATCGCGCTTGGCATCGTCGCCCAGCGCGACACGTTGACGGTTGTCGGTCTGGGCTTCCTGATCTTCGCGCTGTCATCCGACGCCGATCTCGTTGCGCCGCTCATGGCGTTCCGCCCCGTCGTCTACCTTGGCGAGATTTCGTACTGCCTCTACATGGTGCAGCGCTTCCCGATGGAAGGACTGTCGCTCGCGCGCAAGGTCAGCGCCGCGCTCGCAGCGTCGCCGTTCATGCAACTCGTCGCGTTGCTCGCGACGCTGTTTCTAGTGAGCCACTGGACGCATCGGTTCATCGAACTGCCGGGCAGAATGTGGCTGCGGCGCCGGCTCTCGGCTCAGCACGTCCAGCCGCCGGCCGAGGCTTCTCACGCTTCCTCGAGGGCAGGCGGTGTCGTGCGTGAGCAGGGAGAAGGCGCGGCTAGTTGACCTCGGATCGATTTTTGCGAACGGTTCTAGCGGACAATTGACACACGCTGCGTCGCGGACGCCTACGGCAGCGGCATCATGGATGCTTCCTGCGAACGAGCGGTCGGGGTGCGCCTCAATGGGCACGCGTGTTCGCCTCCGGCGTGGCCTACTGCAATCGTTGTTTCAATTGCGTCTCGACGAGCCTCGGCAGGTCCGGCTCACTAAACGTGACTGTCTTTCCTGTGTAGTAGTTAGCCCGCTCAAACTGCCGCTTTCCCACGGCAGTTTGGCTCTCGGCGATCGCTAACACGAAACCCGAGACATATTGGCCAAGCGGTATTGCATATGGATGATCTCGGCCTCGAGCAAGCGCGTTGCATTCGTGGCAGCGACCATGATCAGCGGTGTCCGATAGTGATTCGTCGCGATATTACTTCATCTCATTTTGCGCGTCTCGTGCGAGCATCCGGGGGGCAGTGTAAAGCAACGAACCCCATCGAATCCCTCCAATGGACTTGCTCCACAACGCAGTGGGACCGATCCGGAAACGAAAGCGGCGCACCACGAGGGCCTCATCGGAAAACGCGAACGCGAAAAACCCGAGCAGCGTGCCGGCCACCAGCGCGGGTTCATCGTGCAGCGTGGCCGGCATCAGCAAGGTGAGCCACAGGAAAATATTCGGCGAGGTCTGCAGCAGATGCAGATCACACGCGACCGACGGCCGGATCGGTTGCGAAAGAATGAGCGATTGCAGTTTCACATATAACGCACTGCCGATCCGACTTGCACCGAATATGACGAACGGTAACAGCAGGGAAGTCCAGTCCAGCCAGTGCCCAGATCGCAACGCATTGGCGAGCGGCAGGCCTCCGGCTCGAAGGGAGGTGAGAAAGGCCAACGGTATCATAGCGAGCGAGCCGATCCACCCCCAGTTCGTGCTGATGCGTCCGGCTGCGATAGGGTGCGCCCGGCGCCCGCCCTGAGCAAACAGCGCCGGGATCGCGAGTGCGACCAACAACACAATGAAGAAGCGATGTAACGCATGCGTGTCGCCCACAATCGGCTGATCGGCGGCGCAGATCGCCAGCAACACGACGGGCATGACGATTGAAAGCACGAGGGTATTACGTGTCGCGAAGAAATAGTCGCCGCCCCGGGCAAGCGAAAATGTTGGAACAGACAGGGCGGGAGGCACGATGAGCAGCAGGCCGATCAGATGTTGCCACTGGCTGTGAAAGCATCCTAGCAGAACCCCACCGACAATCAGGCGGGCCGCGCACAGGACAATGAGCGCTACCGTCTCGGGTCCTCCTGCCGCGCGCAACGAAGCGGGTTCAACACGTAGCGCTAGGAAAAACGCGTTGATCGCCAGCAGCAGGGCAATCGTGACGTTGCTTAATGCGTGAGGCAATGCGACGCCCATGATCGACAGGGCAAATCCTGCGAGCGACGCAACAAGCATCCCCTGCAACAGGAAGATTTCAACGTGTTCGCCTATGTAGTTCAGCGACGAGGAACTACCGGCCGTCAAACGTTTCAGTTCATCCCACGAGAGCGGGCGTGAGTTGGGCAATCTGAAATCGATATATTGTTCCGGCGGCAGGCCCGAAGCCAGAAGCGCGAACATTTCGACGATGTACTTGTGGGCAACGACGAGTACATGTTTCCCCTGGCGATCCAGAGGCGCAAGGACCTCATCGTAGTAGCGCTTGCAGCGGGTAAACATCGCAGTCCAGCTTTCTCCTTGCGGAGGGGTGCCGTCCCCGCTATGGAAGAAGTGGTCGTAGAGCCTGAAGCCGAGCGATTTCTTGATCAGCGTCTTGTTCTCACCTGCAAAAATCCCGAAGTCACGCTCGACGAGTGCATCGGTCAACACCATCCGAGGCATACCTGCCGAGCTGTTCGCTTCCAGGATGATGCGTGCGGTAGCCTGTGCGCGTTCCAGCGTGGATATGTGTACCTCGTCGAAGACAATGCCGAGCCGCCGGATACGATCGGCCGCCTGTTGTGCCTGCCGCCAGCCAAGGCGCGTGAGTGGCGAATTCTGCGCTCCCGCGAAGTAATTCTGCTCGTTTGCCTGGGATTCCCCATGGCGAACAAAATAGAGCGTCATATTGCTTCCTCATTGAACTTGACGATGGTTACTCAGTGATGGCCTCGGACCTGCGCGACGATGGCAAACATGGAGAGGCACCCGGGCACGCCATCTGTTTTTTCCACATCACGCGATCTGCACTGACGTAGGTGACGTCGGCGTCGCATAAAGTTTCGACGGTACGCAAAAACAGGAAACCTGAAGCGCCTTCGCCAGACGCTGTTCTAGAGGAAGCGCAAGCCCAAGCGCCGGTGGCCGGCCACGCGCGTAAGAAGCCCGGGCGCAAACCGCTTGATCCGGCTTTGCCGCGCGAAGTCATTCGTTATGAATTGCCGGAGTCGGAACGCGTCTGCCCTCACGATGGCTCGGTGCTCGTCGAGATTGGCGTGGAAGCGAGCGAGCAACTGGACATCATCCCGCAACAGGTTCGGGTGATTCGGCACGAACGCGTGAAGTACGCGTGCCCGCGATGTGACGAGAGTGATTGATCCCGCGACCAACAATCGTTTCGCCGCCAAGCGCGAATTTCTCGCATCCCAAAAATGATATGCTCACGCACTCGCTGACTTGACGAATGTAAGCGGCGCGACCAAACAAAAACACGAGAGAGCTTATGGGCCAAACCTGCGCAGCGGGCTTCTATCCGGTATTCAAAGACAACATGTCGGCAATCGGCTTGACCGCGCAGGCAGGACCGGGCGCCGCATCGCGCATGCATCAAGCGCAGTTCGCGTCGGGCGTCGCGCTGATTCAACCGATGCACCTGTTCCTAATGAACCATCCCGAACTATTCGATACGTCATCGCGGAACCGGCGCATGTACAGCATTCATGCGCAGACTGGCACGGGGCTAAAGTGATGAAGGCATGGCTTATCGACCGCGCGTTGCTCGTTCTCACGGCCGTAGGGTTCGTCGCCGCCGTCCTGGTTTCGTCGCGATGGATCGGTAACGAAAACCTATACTCGGCCATTACGGCGATTACGATCGTCGCGCTTTGGTTCAAAGTCGCGCGCCTGACGAAGCTACTGCGCGAGCACGGCATCGATCCGAATCAGAAGCGAGCGAAAGGCAAGTCATGACGCAGACGGATCGGCTCGGGGGAGCCGGGCGCGCGATTCGATCAGGAATGGGCACGTTCCCGACGCGCACGGCCGTTTCTCGTTCGCGAGGAACTGACAAAGTCCGACCAGGTCGGTAAAGGCTTCGTCGTCAAGCCAGCGGCGACGCTCGACGAATTCCCGGCGAAAGTATCCGAGATGCGCAATGGGACCGCCGAAGCACGTCAGCCCCAATTTGAAAAAAAACCGCGAGTACCTCCGATGCGGAACCTGGCCGGCTCGGATGCGCGGAGGTGATGCCTGCTTCCATCATTGCAAGTTGTCCAAATTGAGAACGTCGGCTCGCCCGTATATTGATCTCAGTCAGCCAATCGTTATTCGGGGGCAGTTTTGAGTTTCGATTATGACCTGAACTTTGGAGACCGCAGGCAAGCCGCGTTAGCGCATCGCCCGCAAAATCACTCCTTGTGCGCGCTGGCATGCCCTACGCGACCGGCGTCAGGTAGGGGTTGTCGCGTCCCGGCTCATAGGGCCGCGCCTTGATCTCCATGCGCGCAATGCTCTGCAGATGCACCTCGTCCGGGCCATCGGCGAACTTCAACGCACGCCCCCACGTCCAGCTGTCGGCCAGCGGGGTGTCGGGGCTCAGGCCCATCGCACCAAAGGTCTGTATCGCCCGCTCGCAGACGGCTGTATGCACGTTCGGCACGAGCGCCTTGATCATTGCGATTTCCTTGCGCGCTTCCTTCGCGCCCACCTTGTCGATCATCCAGGCCGCCTTCAGCACCAACAGCCGGGCCTGATCAATTTCTATACGCGACTTCGCGATCCACTCGGAAACGCTGCCATGTTGATAGAGCTTCTTGCCGAACGCGGTGCGCGCCTGCGCGCGTTCGATCATCAGCTCAAGCGCCAGTTCGGCGGCCCCGATCGAGCGCATACAGTGGTGAATGCGCCCGGGTCCCAGGCGCGCCTGGGCGAGCGCAAAGCCGCCGCCCGCTTCGCCAAGCAAATTCGAGCGCGGCACGCGCACGCCCTTGAATTCAATCTCGCAATGGCCTTCCGGCGCCGTGTGATTGACAACCGTGATATTGCGGATAATCTTCACGCCCGGCGTGTCACGCGGCACGAGAATCATGCTTTGCTGACGGTGCGGGGGCGCATCCGGGTCCGTCTTTCCCATGACGATGAATATCTGGCAATTCGGGTGTGCGGCATTCGTGATGAACCACTTGCGGCCATCGATCACATAGTCGTCGCCGTCGAGGCGAATCGATGTGGTGATATTGGCTGCGTCCGATGAGGCCACGGCGGGTTCCGTCATCGCAAATGCCGAGCGGATCTTGCCGTCCAGCAGCGGCTCGAGCCACTTCTCGCGTTGCGCGGGCGTCGCAAACATGTGAAGCAACTCCATGTTGCCCGTGTCCGGCGCATTGCAGTTGAATACTTCGGAAGCCCACGAAACGCGCCCCATGGTCTCGGCAAGCGGCGCGTACTCGAGATTAGTCAGCCGCGTGCCCGGCTCGTCGTCGCCCAGATGCGGCAGGAACAGGTTCCAGAGGCCCTCCGCGCGCGCCGTCTCCTTCAACTCCTCCATGAAGGAGACGGGATACTGCCCCGCCCTCACTTCTTCGTGCCATTGGTGAATGCGCGGCACGATATACGTGTCCATGAACGCTCGCACCTGCGTACACAGCGTTTCGACTTTCGGGCTATACGCAAAGTCCATTTTGCTCCTCCTTGACGTCAGATGACATCCACACCCATCTTCGCGAGCGCACCGGTCATTTCTCCGACCTGGCCCAGCCAGCGTGACTGAGCGACGCCCGAAGAGGAAAGCTGACGCGATCAGACGACGCTTAACCGCTTAGCCAGCGCTCCAAGGCGTTTTGCAGCGCGTGTACTCCAGTTGATAGAGCGTCGCGTCGGGCGCTGTGGCGCCGGCCTGAGGCAATGCCGCGAGTCCCGAAACGAAACGGTCCACCGCTGAACGGACATAGTCCGCCCGGCACCCTTCGACTAACACAATCCATGTGGGTACCTGTGTGCCTTCTGAACGCGCCTTTTTCTCCGCCGTTTCCACCTTGCTGATCGCTTCGTCGGCAAGGCACAAATGCACGCCCGTGATCCCCTGCAGATCTACGAGGGGCGGCAGCACGCGCTGACGCAAACCCTTCACGACCTCTGCCCGCGCAGCCGATGGCACGTCGAAGCGAACAGTCATGACATAGACACCCTGCCCCACACCGTCCGAATAGGCGACGTGACAGATTGAGCGTGCGACGCTCCGGAAAGAGGCGACTACTTGTTTGGTCCACGGCGTTGGCGTATTCAGCCGAGAAAGGTAGTCTTGCGCGCCAAGCACCTCGACCGTGTCGGCCTCGTAAAGATTGAAGTACTCCGGACCTGAATCCAGTGCTATAAAGCGCCGACCGCGCCTGAACCCTGGAATCCCGGCGCGTTCGGGCATGTGCTCGCGGTTGTGCCACTCGTAAAATTCATCCTTCGCTTCCGGCAGCAGGTCATGCCAGATTGCGACAACGCCCGTTCCAGCAAGGCCCATATCTCCTCCTTTCTCAAATCGAATTGTCTTACAGTGCCAATGGATACTCGCCGCGAGCCCATGCCGCGCCAAGTGCGTCCGCATACTGCACGACCTTTTGTGTCTGCGCGCCGAGTCCGCTGCCGCCGAGCGTCATCGTGTCGCCTGCTTTCAAGAAGACGGGCGGCTTCTGACCGAGGCCCACGCCGGGGGGCGTGCCCGTAATGATGACGTCGCCAGCCATCAACGGCATGAAGCGGCTGAGATACGCCACGATATGCGCGACGTTGAAGATCATCGTGCGTGTGTTTCCGGTCTGACGGCGCGTGCTGTTGACGTCGAGCCACAGGTCCAGAACCTGCGGGTCGGGAATTTCATCGCGCGTGACAAGCCACGGTCCGAGCGGCGCGAACGAGAATCCGCTTTTACCCTTGGTCCACTGGCCTTCGCGCTCGAGCTGATACGCGCGTTCGGAAACATCGTTCGCAAGACAGTAACCCGCCACATGGTCTAGCGCGTCTGCTTCGTCGATCTGCCAGGCGGGTTTGCCGATCACCACGCCGAGTTCGACCTCCCAATCCAGCTTTTGCGCGTCTGCGGGCAAGATGACCGGGTCGTTCGGGCCGCTGATGGAGCCCGTATGCTTGTTGAACACCACAGGTTCGCGTGGGATCGGCGTGTCGGTTTCAGCCGCATGATCGGAGTAGTTCAGACCAATGCACACGAGATTACGGACATTGCCGACACAGGCGCCGAGACGCGTGCCCGCTTCAACGACGGGTAGACGTTCCAAGTCGATTTCGCCCAGCCTTGCAAGGGCGGTTGGCGAGACAGTCGTTCCATCAATGTCATCCACGATGCCCGTCAGATCGCGGATCGCGCCGATCGAATCGATGATACCGGGGCGCTCTTGACCAGGGTGGCCGAAACGAACGAGACGCATGTACTACTCCTATCAAGACAAAAAAGTGATCGGCAATGTGCCGAGGTTGCCGAAGCCAATACGCAACTCGCGACCGACTGGCAACTCCAGAACGCCCGCGTAAGACCCAGTTATCACAGCCTGGCCGGCATGCAGTCCCAGACCACGGACGCGAAGGAAATTGGCGAGCCACACAATCGGCGCTAGCACGCCCCGATCAGGGTGGCGTCCCGCGAACGTGACTGCTTCTTCCCCGACGCTGGCTAGACAGACTTCGAACTCAACAGGGAGATCGGCGGGCGTTGCGCCCTTGCGTGAATTAACGCGGGGTCCAATGACGATGCCTGCATTGAACAGGCCGTCTGCCAGCAGTTCGGGGAACGTCAGCGATTCGGGATGCGAATAGCGACTGCCCAGCAATTCGAGCGCGAGGTGCGCGTGCCCGAGAGCGTCGAGCACTTCCGCTTCGCCGTAGGCTTCACGCCGTGTGGGCAGATCGCGATTCAGTAGACAGGCCAGTTCCGGTTCTGCCCTCACAGAAGCACGCGGAGGCCCGCTCATGCGGCATACATCGCCCCGATGAATGTCAGCGTCATAGATTGGCGCGGCGATGACTTTGCTTGGCTGCGGAAGCGCGCATTTCCATGCGACGATCCGCCTACCTAGCTGATGGCTGACCTCTTGCTGGATTGCAAAACCGTCGTCCACATTCGCAGGCCGCAGTTCGACAGGCAGCCGCTCGACGAGCACGCCCTTTCGACGTGCTGTCACAAGAATGCGTGCTGCCTGTTCACGCGGACTGGCGATAGCCTCGGCGGCCTGTCTTGCGGCTGGCATATTCATGCCGCCTCACTTACGTTGGCACCAACGCTTTGACGCGGCCATACGGCACCTAGCTTCGAAGCTGCTTCTTTCAATAGCGCGTAGAAGTCGTCGTAACGCTCAGGCTGAACTCGCATTACTGGTCCAGCAATGCTCATCGTGCCGACCACCGTACCGTCGGTCAGTGACCGCACAGGCACCGCCAAAGCGGCCACGCCCGGTTCGGCTTCTTCTACGACAAGCCCATAGCCGCGCTGTCTAGTCAGTTCCAACTCGGGAATCAACTGCTCGATGCTGGTGATTGCCCTCGGCCCCCCTGCGCTGGCGGCTGCTTTTCCGAGTCCACCACGCAATGCACATTCGACCGCCCGGTCGTTTGACATCGACGCTAGCCACACCTTCCCGTTCGCCGTTGCATGCAAGGTAATAGGGCTATTCATGGACGGCGAATACATCAGACCCGGTGCCGCGCCTTGGGAGGACGCCAGCCACGCGAGCGTTCCCTCGCTGACGACCGTCAGCCGGACCAATTCGCGGCACTGACCCGCAACCTCATCGAGGATCGGCTGCACCAGGCCCGGCAAGCCAAGCCCATGCAAGTACCGCTGACCAAGCAAAGAAAGCTTCAAAGTCAGACGGTATTGAGAAGTGTTTTCGTCCTGCTCAGCCCAGCCCTGCTCGCACAACTGCGCAAGTACTCGATGGGCGGGTCCTTTCTCAAGCTCGAGTTCGGCGGCGATATCGGACATACGCATCCAGCGCGCCTCACGTGCGAGCAACTCGATCGCTTGAAGCGATCGGTCAACTGCTCCCTTGACAACTCTCATAATGTGAGTAACATTCTTCCTATTGGAACTGTGTTACAACAATAAGCCAACAGCACCGGAAAGTCAATCACGATGGAGACAGGCATGAACGCACAAGCACCGGCTAAGCCCCACGGCAAGCGCCAGTCGAAGATCGCAGCAGCCAGTGGTTGGATCGGCTCAGCGCTCGAGTACTACGATTTTTTCATCTACGCGACCGCAGCGTCATTGTTATTCCCCCAACTCTTCTTTCCCCGTGACAATCCAACGGTAGGCATCGTCGCGTCACTGGCTACCTTCGGTGTCGGCTACCTGGCCCGTCCGATAGGAGCGATGGTGCTCGGGCACGTTGGCGATCGCCACGGTCGCAAGACGGTGCTGATCTTCTGCATGCTGCTAATGGGTGCCGCAACGATGTGTGTCGGCCTCTTGCCCACCTACCAGCAGATCGGCATCTGGGCGCCAGTGCTGCTTGTCATTCTGCGGCTCATTCAGGGATTCGCGGTCGCGGGAGAGATGTCCGGCGCCAGCTCCATGATTCTCGAACATGCGCCGTTCGGACGGCGTGGATACTTTGCAAGCTTTACCCTCCAGGGGGTTCAGGCAGGGCAACTCTTCGCGGCAGGCGTCTTCTTGCCGCTCGCCCACTTCATGCCGAAGGATCAATTTGCTTCCTGGGGTTGGCGCATTCCGTTCCTGCTGAGCATCGTCGTGATCATTGCGGGTTACATCATTCGCTGTAAGGTCGATGAAACCCCGGCTTTTTCTGAAGAGCAGGCGCACGGAGAAGTGCCTCCCTCCCCGGTCATCGAAGTGCTGCGCGAGAGTTGGGGCGATGTCCTGCGCGTTGTCGGCATGGCACTTGCCGCGGTCACTGCGCTCCTGGCGACTGTTTTCGGCGCGACCTATGCAGTCCAGCCGGCGTACGGTATTGGCTTTCCTGTCAGCGTCTTTCTGTGGGTGCCGGTCCTCGGCAACCTTTGCTCCGTCATACTGATCCCCCTCGTCGGCAACCTCTCGGACAAGATCGGTCGCAGGCCCCCCGTTATCGTCGGCGTGGTGAGCTCCGGGATCTTCGCTTTCGGCTACCTGTACGCCATCAGCATCCACAGTATCTGGCTCTCACTGGTCTTCTCATTGCTCATGTGGGGCGTCGCTTACCAAGGCTTCAACGGCGTGTTCCCGAGTCTCTTCCCCGAACTGTTCCGCACGCGCGTGCGTGTCTCCGGCATGGCGATCGGACAAAACGTAGGTACAACTTTGTGTGCCTTGCTGCCGTCGCTTTTCGTCGCAGTCGCGCCCCCGGGGTCCTCCAACATCCCGTTGAAGATCGGCTTCCTCACCTTCGGCATTTGTCTGGTTGCCGCGTTTGCCGCGTTCACCACTCGGGAAACGCATCGTATTCGCCTTGCCGATCTAGGCGACCGCAACGCGATTCCTGTACCGAAGGCCGAGTATGAACGCCTGCGCAGCGAAACCATCGCCGCGACGAGCAAGGCTGCCGATGGACCCGCGTTTGCCAATAACGTGCGCTCTTAAGCCGCCAGCCGCCTGCTCGGTGTAACCACCGCGTGGGCGCAACGCAGGTTGGACGTCGAATGCAAACGTGGACTTCCGAGACGTATGCCGTATCGAATGTACTCGAATTGACTTTCGTTTTACATTGAACATCAAGCCGCAATGCAACCACTTATCTCGGGCACGACGCGACTCTATGGATTGGTAGGCGACCCGCTGAGCACGGCGAAGTCGCCACGATTGTTGAACCAACTGTTTATCGAACAGCGCGCCGACGCAGTTTGCGTTCCTTTCTGTATTAAGGCAGAGGACCTATCGGCCTTCGTTACGGGTGCAAGAGCGATGGGCAATCTGTCCGGCATGCTCATCACAATGCCTCATAAGCAACGGATGCTCGCATTTGTCGACGAGCTAGATTCGACCGCTCGCCAGGCCGGCGCGCTCAATGTCATCCGCTGCCAAGCAGATGGACGCTGGGTCGGCACGATATCCGATGGCGTCGGCTGCGTTCTTGGCATGCAGTGGGAAGGTCACCATCCGGCGAATAAGTCGGTGCTTCTCGTCGGCGCAGGAGGCGCAGGTAGAGCGATCGCATTTGCCATCGCTTCCGCAGGCGCTAGCAAGCTGACCATCTCCGATGTCGATGAGCACCGCGCCAAGGATCTTGCGGCGTCTGTCGCCGCGGAAACGGGTTGTACTGCACGTTCAGGATCGTCAGATCCGCATGGTTTCCAGATCGTGATCAATGCCACGCCGCTCGGCATGAAAGCAAACGATGCCATGCCCGTTGATCCGCAGCGGCTCGCACCTGGCACCATCGTCGTAGACATCATTAATGCGCCCGAGCCGACGCCGCTTCTCCGAGCCGCGCAGGCACGTGGATGCCGTACCCAGGACGGCGGCCCCATGCATCAAGGACAGGCTTTGTACGCGCTGCGCTTTCTCGGGTTCGACTACCGCCCCGATGGCCGCCTAACAACGGGCCAGAGCCCGAAATGAGCAGCGCGGCAAAAGCGCACGGTGGCGGTGCCGAATCGCCAAAATATGTTCGAAGCCACCGGCTATTACGACTCGGAATTACAAGGTTCGTGGGAGATTGCGAAGGAGTACATGTATGAAAGTTGCCTTGTTGGAGGCCAGCCATTGGCATGTCCCGCTGTATCTTGATGCGCTTGAAGCGCCCGGGATTGAGGTGGTTGCCGTGTCTGACGCGGAGCAAGTGAAGGGCGAGGCGATTGCCGCACGATTCGGAAGCAAGTTGTACTCGTCGGCCTACGAGTTGCTTGACCGCGAGGAGGTCGATTTCGCGTTTGTGTTCGGGCGGCATTCCGAAATGCCGGCGCTCGCCGAGGCCGTGATCGCACGGAATATTCCATTCGCGTTAGAAAAGCCGTGCGGCGTCGACATGTCCCAAGTCACCCGGCTTCGCACACTGACCGAGGAAGCGAATCTTTATTGCGCGGTGCCGTTCATCTTCCGGATGAGCGAGTTGCTCGGCTCACTTGAGGAAGCGGAGGGGCGCATACCATCAAACTTTAATTACATGTCGTTTCGTTTCGTAGCCGGGCCGCCCAGTCGATATGAAGCTGCAGGCTCCGGTTGGGTAATCGATCCCGTGTATTCCGGCGGCGGATCAACAATCAACTTGGCAACACACTTCATCGACTTGTTCAGATTGCTCACAGGCAAGGAGGTTGCCCGTGTCTCAGCCATCATGAACTCAAGAACGCATGGAGGCGCCGTAGAAGACTATTCGTTGGTCACCATGCAAACCGAAGACGGCGTGATCGGCTTGGTGGAGACGGGATACAGCTTTCCCAGTACTGCCGACGAGCAGCGCGAATTTTCTTTCACGCTAGCATCGGACCGCATGTACGCGAAGTCTGGTCCGGACCGAATCGAGATCCGCGACAGAAATAATCTTTCCGCCGGCACGCGCAGCCGCCGTCTTCAGCTCGAGACGGACGTCTACTACCCCTTGTTCGTCAAGCGCGTACTCGTTGAAAGTCAGACTGGCGCAAAGCCGATCGCATCGTTGCGTGATGCGGAGCGGATGATGCAAGTCATGGACGCGGCCTACGCCTCGGCTCAACAGGGCGGAGTGTCTCTTAATCTGAATCCCATTTTCTAATTGGATCCGTCCATGACCTCATATTCCGGCTATCTGCCTAACGATCTCGACGGTGCCCTGCTCGTTGGCCGCGTGTGGCGTCAAACGAAAAACGGCGCGGGACCGTGCGTCGTTGCAGTTCGCGGCGGAGAAGTATTCGATATCTCCCGCATCGCACCAACCGTGTCCGATCTTTTCGATCGCCAGGATCTCGTCGAACTCGTCCGGCAGGCTTCCGGCGAACCTCTGGGTCATGTCGGCAATCTGATCGAAGCCACCGTCGCAGCGCAACGGAAAGAGGATCAACCCTACCTCCTGGCTCCCTGCGATCTGCAAGCCATCAAAGCCTGTGGCGTGACGTTTGCCGTGAGCCTTCTTGAACGCGTCATTGAAGAGCAGGCAGGCGGCGACCCTGCGAAGGCCGATGAAGTGCGCGCTGCGATCACGCGTTTGATCGGCACCGATCTGTCGAAGATCAAGCCCGGCTCAGACGCTGCCGTCAAGCTCAAGGAAGAACTGCAGCGACGCGGTGCATGGTCGCAGTATATGGAAGTCGGAATCGGCCCCGATGCAGAGGTATTTTCGAAGTCGCAGCCTATGTCCTCAGTCGGATTCGGTGCCGATATCGGCTTGCTGGCGGCTTCGAAGTGGAACAACCCAGAGCCGGAGATCGTCCTTGCAGTCAATAGCAAAGGCGAGGTGGTGGGCGCCACACTGGGTAACGACGTCAATCTGCGCGACATCGAAGGCCGCTCCGCGCTGCTGTTGGGCAAATGCAAGGACAACAACGGCTCATGCGCGATCGGTCCGTTTATCCGCCTGTTCGACGAACGGTTCACGCTGGACACGATTCGAGAAACGAGTGTTTCGTTGCGCGTCGAAGGTACCGACGACGGCTTCCTGCTTGAAGGGATCAGCCATATGCGGGAGATCAGCCGTGAACCTCTTGATCTGGTGAATCAGACCTGGGGCAAGCATCATCAGTATCCCGACGGCTTCATGTTGTTCCTCGGCACGATGTTCTCTCCGATCAAGGATCGCGATGCGCCGGGTGGCGGCTTTACGCATCACCTCGGCGACCGTGTCACGATCATCGCCCCTCCGCTTGGCGCACTCATCAACACCGTGCGGCTGTCGACCGAAATCGCTCCGTGGACATTTGGCGTGCGTGCGCTGTACGCGAACCTCGCCGAGCGCTCGCTGCTAAACCTCAGTTGATCAAGCACGTATTTACTCATTGACGGATCAACGATGACGCAATTCAAGAACTTCATTGGCGGCGAATGGGTCGCCATCGCAGGCTATATGGACATTTTGTACATTTTATTCAGCACTTCCATCTCTTCGCGGATAACCGGACGCGCTATCTGTGCAAATGCACTTACCAGCCGGGTCTGAGCCTGGTAGGGCGGGAACAGCAGCGCAACCTCGCTCGGTATATTCACCGCGAACGGCCGCACCTCGATCCCTCCATTAAGCGCTTCATCCCGCGCCGCCAGCGGGTTGACCAGACTGATGCCCATGCCTGTGCGCACCAACGCGCACACTGACGAACCAAGACTTGCCTCGGCGACGATCTGACGAGGCACATGCTCGGCCGCAAATACATCGTCAATCGTGGATCTGAGCGCGCTTTCTCCGGTGGGCGCTATGAATCGCTGATTTGCGAAGTGCGCGGGTTTCAGCCTGCGCAGGCGGCAAAGCGGGTGGTCCCTCGGCAGCACCGCGACGCACCGGAGGGTCGCAATCGTCTCGCGGCGAATGTGAGGTGCATCCCCGGTGAGCAGAGCCAGGCCCGTATCGCAGAAGCCTGAGCGGACCCACTCCTCCACATTCACCGCGTTGCCGGAGTGAATCGACACCAGAACATCGGGGTGCGCAGCGTGAAATTCAGCGACAACCTTAACGAGCAGATCGCCTGCCAGCCGCGGCATCGCGGCGATGCTCAGCCGCGCGGCGCTAAACGAACGGATGTTGGCAGCCACCGATTCAAGTTCCGCCAGCCCGGCAAAGGTCCGCTCCACTTCGCGATGAAAACGCAATCCGTCCTGGGTGGGATTGAGCCGGCTACCGTTACGTTCGAAAAGCGGAAACTCCGTGATGGTCTCGAGCTGCGATATCAGGCGGCTCACCTGCGGCTGCGATGTATGCATGACGCGAGCCGCATTCGTCATCGAGTTTGACGACATGACCGCACGGAAAGCCTCGACGTGGCGAAATCCTAACTTTAGTTTCTGCATATCGTTTCTGTATCGTTCAATGCGAGAGACGCATTGGACTTTAGCATATTGATGACCGATATTAGGTTCGTAGGCAAGCAAGTTCCGTTGTTTTGAATCGCACTGCAGCGGTCCGGAATCGCGGTCTAAAACGATTCTTAAGGGAAGCCAAGGACATGAAAGTTTCTTCCATCCTGACCGCTGCGATGACGCTCGCGGGGTTCTACGCAGGACTTGGCCTGACGACAGTCGCCCATGCGGATAACTCCAGCCGGCTGGATCGCATCAAGGACACGGGCACGATTACCGTCGGCTATCCGACCACCTCGCTGCCCTTCGCCTACCTGGACAACGCACATCAGCCGGTCGGCTACTCGGTTGAAATATGCCAACACATCGCTGCCAGTCTCAAGCGCACGCTTGGCCTCGCCGATCTGAAAATCCGCTATCTGCCTGTGACGTCGGCCACGCGTCTGCCTCTCTTGGCGAACGGCACAATCGATCTGGAATGCGGCAACACCACCAATACAGTCGAGCGCCACAAGCTCGTCTCGTTCGCGCCGACTACGTACGTCGCAAAGGTCGTGCTCATGGCGCGCAAGGACAGTGGACTTGATGTCAACACGCCCGCTGCGTTCAGCGGCAAGACGGTGACGAGCCTTGCGGGGGGCCTGGATCTGCAGGTTATCCAGCAGATCAGCACGCAGCAACATCTGAACATTTCGGTGCTCCCGGTCAACGACGCCGCGGCGTCTTTCATCGCAGTAAAGACCGGCCGTGCGATGGCCGTCTCGACGGACGACGGGCTCGCCTACGGTCTGGTCGCAACTTCAGACAAGCCACAGGACTATGTGATCGGCACGAAGGCAATGCTGCTCGCGCCGTACGGCATCGTCGAGCCCAAGGACGATCCTCGTTTCAAGCAGGCTGTGGACGGCGCGGTACTCGAGCTCATGAAGTCAAAACAGATTTACGCGATCTACGACAAATGGTTCAACGCGCCGGTGCCGCCGAATGGCATCAATCTGAAGTATCCGATGAGCGCCGAACTTAAACATTCCTTTGAACATCCATCGGATTCCGGCGATCCCGCGGCTTATCAATAAGCCACTTAAGCAACCCTACCTCGAGGCCGCGCAGCCATGAACTATCAGTGGAACTGGGCCAGTTTCAACGACCTCTCGCCCGACGGTGTCCATACCTACCTGCAGACGATGCAGATAGGAGCAAGCTGGACCATCGCACTCGCGGTGAGCGCCTATGCCATCGCGCTGCTGCTCGGCTCGATCATTGGCGTGATGCGTACGGTCGATTCGAAGATCGCGCGAACTATTGCCGCGACGTACGTCGAGTTGTTCCGCAACGTGCCGCTGCTGGTGCAAATGTTTCTCTGGTATTTCGTGCTGCCGGAATTGCTTCCCAGGTCGCTCGGCACCGCGATCAAGCAGATCCAGCAGCCGTGGGGCCAGTTTTTTCCCGCGCTGCTTTGCCTTGGCTTCTACGGCACGGCGCGCATTGCGGAGACCTTCCGCTCTGGTATTCGGTCGCTGCGCGCGGGCCAGCGGCAAGCCGCGCTCGCGCTTGGTCTGTCGGGCTTCCAGGCGTACCGCTTCGTGATCCTGCCGCAAGCGTTTCGCATCGTCGTGCCGCCGCTCACGTCCGAGCTTATGGCCACGATCAAGTATTCCTCAGTCGCGATGACAATCGGCCTGCTCGAACTGACGGGCGCAGCGCGGTCGATGCAGGAATTCAGTTTTCACACCTTCGAAGCGTTCAGCGCCGCGACCCTGGTCTACTTTGCGATTAACAGCGTGGTCGTCTATGGGCTGATGCTGGTCGAGCGTAGGTTAGCGGCGCCGTCGGCCGGCTCGCGCAGGGTGTCGTCCGCCTTGCCGCTGTCCGAAGTCGAACCCTCTTAGGGCAGAGACCATGACCTTCCTTGGACTGAAAGAGATTGTCGTCTCGTTACCGTATCTGCTGAAAGTCGGCCTGACTTTTTCCCTGACGCTCACCGCACTCGCCGCCGCGTTCGGTCTGATGCTCGGCACGCTGCTCGCGCTCTGCCGCATGTCGCCATCCAGGCTGCTATCTGCCCCAGCTACGCTGTTTGTGAACGGCATGCGCTCCGTGCCGCTGCTGCTGGTCATTTTCTGGTTCTATTTCCTCGCGCCGTACGTCGGTGCCTGGATCGCACATTCGCCCACTCCGGTCGACGTTGGCGCGTATCGCTCCGCTGTCATCACGTTCACGCTCTTCGAGTCCGCTTACTTCTGCGAAATCATGCGCGCCGGCATTGCGTCCATTGCAAGAGGCCAGGTGCAGGCAGGTCTCGCGCTTGGGCTCAGTTATCGTCAGACGATGATCACGGTCGTGCTACCTCAGGCCGTGCGCAACATGACACCTGCATTGTTGACGCGCGTGATTACGCTGTTCCAGGACACGTCCCTCGTGTATGTGCTTTCGATGACCGATTTCTTCGGCGCAGCTTCCGAAATCGCGGCTCGCGATGGCAGCACGGTGCAGATGTACGTGTTGGCCGCGGTCGTCTATTTCGTTATCTGCTTTGGCGCATCGCGCTTCATCAAACGTTTCGAAACCGCGTGGCACGCGCACTGATCCGGCCTGACCTATCTCTATGATCCAGATTGAAAATATCAGTAAGTGGTATGGCGCCTTCCGGGTGCTGACCGACTGCAGCACGCAGGTGACGGCAGGCGAAGTGGTCGTGGTGTGCGGTCCGTCCGGCTCGGGCAAATCGACGCTTATCAAGACCGTCAACGGTCTAGAAACTGTGCAGCGAGGCGAAATCCACATCGATGGGATCGGCGTCACCGGAGCTCGCGTCGATCTCGGTAAGATCCGCTCGCGTGCAGGCATGGTCTTCCAGGGCTTCGAACTTTTTCCGCACCTGAGCGTGCTCGATAACCTGTGCCTCGCCCAGACGCGCGTACTCAAACGCGATCGCCGCGCGGCCGAGAAGCGGGCCATGCAGCTCCTCGAACGGGTCGGTCTCGCAGCACATCGTGACAAGTATCCCGCGGCGCTCTCAGGCGGTCAGCAACAGCGCGTGGCTATCGCCCGCGCGCTGGCGATGGATCCGGCCGTCATGCTGTTCGACGAGCCGACGTCGGCACTCGATCCGGAAATGGTGAACGAAGTGCTCGATGTGATGACCGATCTTGCCCGCGATGGCATGACGATGATGGTCGTCACACATGAGATGGGGTTTGCGCAACGCGTCGCGGATCGCGTCGTTTTCATGGACGGCGGCCGCATCGTCGAAGACTGCAGCAAGGACGACTTCTTTGGCGACACCGCCGGACGCAGCGAGCGCTCGCGTCATTTCCTGTCGAAGATCCTCCATCACTAGCCATTCAAAAGAGCCAATATGCAGGACTTTCCCATTTTTGATTCCCGCTACGCGCATCACGCGCGGCTGGCAGATCTGCGCAGCGATACCGTCACCCGCCCGACCGATGCCATGTATGCGTGCATGCGTGAGGCGCCAGTCGGCGATGATGGGCTCGATGGCGATCCAACCGTCCATGCGCTTGAAACCGCCGTTGCGGCGATGCTAGGCAAGGACGCCGGGCTCTATGTGCCCACCTGCACTATGGCGAACCTGCTCGCGGTGCTGGCTCATACGCAACGGCACGAACAGGTACTGCTCGAATCGAGTGCCCATATGTTCACCACCGAGCGCGGCGGCTCGTTGCTTGCTGGCCTTGCTTACACGCCAATCGAAGGCGAGGCCGGCGCGATGGATCTGGGCCGGATGGAGGCGGCGGTCCGGCCGGGCTCATACAGGATCGGTGTTGGCCTCATCGCGATGGAAACGTCGCACAACAATGCCGGCGGCGCTGTATTGCCACCCGCACATATGCGGGACGTCCATGACATTGCGCAGCGGGCTGGTGTCCCCGTGCATATCGACGGAGCCCGCCTGATGAATGCGGCAACCGCACTCGAAATACCAGCGGCAACGCTTGCGCAACACGCAGAATCCGTCTCGCTGTGTCTCTCGAAAGGCCTTAGCGCACCTGTCGGTGCGGTGCTCGCAGCAAGCGATGCTGCAATCGCAAGAGCGCGGGCATATCGCAAGATGCTTGGCGGCACCCAGCGCCAGGCTGGCATCATGGCCGCCGCCGGCCTTGAAGCCCTGCGGACGATGAGCAAGCGACTTGCGGACGACCACGCCAAGGCGCGCGCACTTAGCACGCGTCTGAACGCGCTGGGCGCGCCCTTGCCCTTTGCCGCCGGTGAACCTCAAACCAATATCGTGCAGGTACACGTCGGGGGAACAGGAATGTCCAGCCATCGATGGGTCAAAGCGCTAGCCGAATTGGGCGTACTGACTCGTCCGTGGGGCGAAAAAACTATCCGGTGCGTGACCCATCGCCATATTGACGATGCCGATATCAGTCACACCGTCGATGCGTTCGCACAGGTGTTAGAAAAGCGGGGGCAGGCATGAACAGACAGGCCGCTTCAACTGGGGTGCAGCACCGCGTACCCGCCGATGCATGTGATGCACACATCCATATCTTCGACGCCAGGTTCAAGCAGACGCTAGCTGCCGATGATATGTCGGCGGTGCCGACAACCGTTGACGACTATAGGCAGGTTCAGCCGAGCTTCGGCACGACCCGCACCGTGATCGTCACCCCGCGAAATTACGACGTAGACAACACCGTCACGCTCGATGCCATACGCCAGCTTGGCATCGACCGGGCGCGCGGCATCGCGACCATCCGGCCAGACATCACCGATGGCGAACTCGACGCGCTGAACGCCGGCGGCATCCGCGGCATCCGGTTCACGCTCTACACGCCCGACGATGCGCCCACCAGTTTTGAAATGGTCGAGACGTTGAGCCATCGGGTGCGTGAGCTCGGCTGGCACCTACAGCTGCACTGGACTGCCGCCCAGATCCTCGAATACAGCGATTTACTCGATCGCATTCCTACGGAGTTCGTGTTCGATCATCTCGCCCGCCTGCCAATACAGGCTGGACTAGCTCACCCTGCCAGACGACTTGTCGAACGATGGCTGACGACTGGTCGCGCGTGGCTCAAGCTGTCGGCACCTTATCTCGACTCACTGATCGGAGAGGCCGGCACGTTTTCGGATATGGACGCCATAGCGCAACACTGGATCAGTGTTGCTCCCGATCGCCTGGTCTGGGGCAGCGATTGGCCGCATACGTCAATGAGGCCCGGTCCACGGCCATCAAACATCATGGCTGGTCTGTACCGATGGCCTGAATGCGCGTCCACCCGTCATCGGATCCTTGTAGATAACCCGGCGAGACTTTACGGTTTCGGGGATCCGACGAACCTGCTTGCCGCAAACGCCGACGGGCCGATTGTAGCGACCCGTCCACGGTAGTGAGAAGAGATGGAGTGTGCCGCACAAGCGCGGCTAAGAAGGAAGCGCGTCGGCCTGCAACGAGCTCGTCAGCGATACACTTCGCGCCGGTTGCCCAAGCGCAGAACCTCGACCGTGATGCGCTTGTCGTGAATCTCGCAGATCAGCCGCCATTCGCCAACTCGATACTTCCAGAATTCGCCTAGTTCGCTGCCCTTGAGGGCCGCCCCAGTTGCGCGCGGATCGTCTAGCATCTTCAGGCGCCGAAGGAATGTCGCGATGCGCCGGGCAACCTCGCGGTCCATCTTCTCGAGCTGCTTCTCCGCGGTCTTCGAGATCTCAATCCGCCAAGCCAAGCCGCGCCTCCACTTCCTCTAGCGAGGAAGTTTGTTCCTTACCCGCGCGGATGCGCTTCGACACACGCTCGGCCAAGTACAGGTCTTCCAAGTCCTCTAGGTGCTGCTCGATGGCCTGGCGCGCATAAAACGTCTTGGTGCGCCCGGTGCGCTTGGCCAGCGTCTCAAGGCGGGATTCAATCTCTTCGGGTAAACGAATGGCTAGCATGGCAGCCTCCGCAAATTGCTATACGCGTATATCACATTATACTCCTCCGAATCGCCCCATATCCATCGCCCGAAGCAACCTTTGTCCGCAACGGCCCGCAAACCTAGACGCGGCGCGGCTCTGCGGCCCGTCATCGCCTAGATGCAGTTCGCCTTCGGAGATTTTTTGCCCAGACGCGGTTTTCGGCCTCACCGACGCGTCAGCCTGGAAGTTAAAGACCGATGGCGTGCAAGCGTCGCGCGCCGATTGTAGCGGCCGAGCGGGGGTAGATGGGGAAGGGATGGAGATCCGCAGAAGGGCGGCTAAGAAGGAAGCCCGTTCGCCGCACCACGCAACGGCTATAAAAAAGCCAGCCCGAAGGCTGGCGTATTCAGGGCAAACCCGCTTGGCTCGCGCTTCACTCCGGCAGGAACTCCAGATTCATCGCCTGCTCCATCGACCACGGGCAGGCCTCTGGAAACACGTCCAAACCGGTCTCTTCGACAGCCTTGGCGATCGCATCCGCCCATACCCCCATGGCCCAATCCGGGTCACTCAGCGAATTCTTGAGGCTGGGCGTCTTGCGTAAAACCACGCCGATGGCCCGCCGTTGTTCCTTCATCGTGCGCTGCCAGCTCGAACCGCGACGCTCCGGCTGGTATTGCCATTTGAGCAGGTGAGCCAGCAGCAAGGCCATGCGGGTTGCCAGTTCACGCTGTTCGCTCTTGCCCACGTCCTCGATCTCCTCTGCGATGTGTTCGATATCCAGCGCCGAGAACTTGCCCGCACGCAACAACGCAGCCTGTTCATTGGCCCATGCCACCACGTCTTTCTCGTAGCTCGTTCCCATTTTTCGGCCCCTAATCTCAGTCACGTATGGCGCCATTTTAACCACTCCCGTAAGCTCACCCTACTCCTCCGTCTCGCCCTCGGCTCGCGCCTCAGCGTCCAATGCATCCAGCAAGTCGGCCACCGTCGCCGGCGGTTCATCTGGTTTCAGTGTCGCACGCGTAAGCCGCGCCGTATGCGTAGCCGAATGGATATCCTTCAGCGCCCGGATGCTCACCCGCGTGTAGACCTGCGTCGTCTTGATGTCCGCGTGCCCCAGCATCGCCTGGATGAACCGAACGTCCGCCCCGTTCTCCAGCATCTGTGTCGCCATCGCATGCCGGAACAAGTGGCAACTGCCGATGTTGCCCAGCCCCAGCGCTCGCACGTGATTGCGCACCATCTGCGTCATCCGGTTATCCGAGAACGCCTGCCCCGTTACCGTCAGGAACAGCGTGCCGTCATCGCCCGCCACGGCCAACTCCGGCCGAACCTCGTCGCGGTACCGGGCCACCCACGCCAGCGCCCGATCGCCGATCGGAATCATCCGATCTTTCTTACCCTTGCCCTGCCGAACCATCAGCGTGCCGCGCTCGTAATCGACGTCGCGCTGCTGCAGCCCGATGATCTCCATGCGCCGGATCCCCGTGCTGTACAGCGTCTCCAGCATCGCTCGATCGCGCACACCCAGCGCCGTCGCCGTGTCGGGCAGGTTTAGCACCCGCTCGACCTCCTCGATCGTCAGCACGTGCTTCGGTAAGCGCTCCTCTACCTTCGGCAGATCCAGGTCGGCCGCCGGGTTATACAAGACCCGGTTATTGCGCGTGAGCCACCGGAACCACTTCCTGATCGGCGTCACGCGCGAGGCCTGCAGCGAGGTGCTTACATGCGTCGTCTCCTGCGGCGCAGTTGTTCAAGTACTCGTTCGCCGCCGCCGTCACCGCAGCTTGCGGATTTTGTCCGAACAACGCTGCCACGCCTCCTGCTGCCAATGCATCAATGCCCGACGATATAGCCAGCGTCGTATTTACACTTCCGCCCGCCGATGCAACTAGACCCGTAATCGGTGCAGCCGCTACAGCGGACATTGCCCCGCCAATCGCCCCATATCCAACACCCGAGGCAACCTTTGCCTGCGATGGCCCACAAACCTAGACGCGGCACGGCTTTGCGGTCCGTCATCGCCTAGATGCGGTAGTGCCGTGGAGATTTTTTGCCTAGACGCAGTTTTCGGCTCATCGATGCGCGAGCGAAGGAAGTTAAAGAACGATGGCGCACATGCGCCGACGGGCCGATTGTACCGGCCCGTCGGGAATCGAAGGAAGGGAGAGAGAGCCGCCGAAGGGCGGCTAAGGAGGAGGCGACCATCGCGGACTAAATCCGCCTGCGACGGCCCATGCACAACGTTACAACAGGGCTTCCAGCCCCTTGCGGTCAACCAGATCGAGCAACTTGAGCGAAGGGCCGTTCGGCCGCTTTTGCCCCTGCTCCCACTTCTGCACCGTCGAGGCGCTCGTGTTCAGGCACGCCGCGAACACGGCCTGGCTCGCTCTCGTGCGCTGACGCAAGCGCCTGATCTGCGCAGCGCTGTACTCCTTGATCGGCGGCAAACATAGCGCATCGAACTCATGTAGCGTCATTGCATCCATCGTCCCAGCTCGATGCAATCCTTGCGCCGTCTCGTGCAGCACCTTCAGCAGTTTGTCACTCATCACTCTCTACCTCATATAACTCGCCTGCGCGCAGGTCCTTGAGCAACGCCCGAGCGTCATAGCCCAACAGTTCCGATGCCATCAACTTCAACGCTCGCAGTTCCTTTTCGCTCACATTGGCCCGGACGTTCTTCGCGAAGCCAAACACGAAGAAGGCTCGATCGTCCGCCCGGAACGCCAGCAGCGTGCGCAATCCGCCACTCTTGCCTCGTCCGTCGATCCCTACCCGCTTCTTGAACACTTGACCGCCTAGGTTCGCATCGATCAACCCCCGGCTCATCTCGTCCACCGCATCCAGCAGCGCCGCATCCGTCACGCCTTCCTCGTCGGCCCAGCGTGCAAACCACTTGGTCTTGAAGACCCGCATACCGCTCCTTTTTTCTGTCGCACATTATAGCACTCCGTGCTATAGGTCATCACCGACCTCGCTAGCCGCGTCCTGATCGAGTGCGGCCAGTAAATCTACCGCCGTGAGGTCTCCGTCTTCGAGATTGATCCGATTTTGGGCCGTTCGCCCAAGCCGCGCCGGATGCGTAGCCGAATGGATATCTTTCAGCGCCCGGATGCTCACCCGCGTGTAGACCTGCGTCGTCTTGATGTCCGCGTGCCCCAGCATCGCCTGGATGAACCGAACGTCCGCCCCGTTCTCCAGCATCTGTGTCGCCATCGCATGCCGGAACAAGTGGCAACTGCCGATGTTGCCCAGCCCCAGCGCTCGCACGTGATTGCGCACCATCTGCGTCATCCGGTTATCCGAGAACGCCTGCCCCGTTACCGTCAGGAACAGCGTGCCGTCATCGCCCGCCACGGCCAACTCCGGCCGAACCTCGTCGCGGTACCGGGCCACCCACGCCAGCGCCCGATCGCCGATCGGAATCATCCGATCTTTCTTACCCTTGCCCTGCCGAACCATCAGCGTGCCGCGCTCGTAATCGACGTCGCGCTGCTGCAGCCCGATGATCTCCATGCGCCGGATCCCCGTGCTGTACAGCGTCTCCAGCATCGCTCGATCGCGCACACCCAGCGCCGTCGCCGTGTCGGGCAGGTTTAGCACCCGCTCGACCTCCTCGATCGTCAGCACGTGCTTCGGTAAGCGCTCCTCTACCTTCGGCAGATCCAGGTCGGCCGCCGGGTTATACAAGACCCGGTTATTGCGCGTGAGCCACCGGAACCACTTCCTGATCGGCGTCACGCGCGAGGCCTGCGTTGTCGCCGACAGCAGCGCGCCGTTTTTCTTGCGCTTCAGGAACAGGTGTCGTTGATAGCGTTCGAGGATCGGCCGCGTAATCTCCGCCGGCCTCGTCAAGCCTCGTTCGTCGCACCAGGTCACGAAGTACCGCAGATACAGCTCCCAATGCTTCAAGGTATGCCGCGACGTGTTGCGCTCCTCGAGCCACATCAGGAAGTCCATCATCTGCCGATACAAGCTCAGCGGATCGTGTGCCGGCCCAATCGGCGGATACGGCTCTCGCCGTCCAAGGTTCGGCATCGTTAGGACGGCTGGGCAACCGCGGCTAAAGAGAGGATACCGTCCTTGTTAACCGCACTTCGCGCACGCCCGACCGCATCGGCCGCTTCGCCTTGTACAGCCTGGCTTTGTGGCTTTTCATCAGCACCCGACCGCTCGCCGACCACGGCCCGACCAGACCCCGACCGATCATCGCTTGACCCCGACCACGCGCCCTCGTCCGTAAGCGCAGTCGAGTCGATCAGCCCGCACAGGTGCGGCTTACCATCGTCGTCAGCGCTGTACAGCAATTCATACTCGAACACACCATTGCGCCCGCGGTGCGCGATCACGTACTCGAGCTCGACCAAGCGCGACAGATGGATTTTCAGCTGCGTATCGCCCCAGCGCGTCGCCGCTCGAACCTCGCGCCGTGTAAAGCGAAGCGCCTCGCGCGTCTCGTCACGAGCCTCGCATTCCTGTTTGGCCCAATCCACCAACAACGTGAGCAATCGCCGCGTCTGCGGCGGTAGCTCATCGAGCGTGCGGCCCAGCACGTCATGGGCAATACGGTTCGCCAGCGCAATGTCCTCGCGCGTGACCTCGATGTATTCGATGCTCTGGCCTCGATGCTCGACGCGCTTCACCTCGCGCTGATGCTGGTGCAGCAAGGAAATCGAACGAATCAGCGTCAGGTATTTCACGTGGTCGCGCCGCGTTCTCGTCTTGTCATCCAGGAACGTCAGTCGATGCGCGTACGGATTGACCACGTGTATGGGCTTTAACAGCCGCTGTGCGTTGCGATGCAGCGTCGTGATCGCTTCACGGTCCGCCTCGGCCAGCAGCCCCTCCAGCGTCTGTGCCGCTCGCTGGCGCGCGTGGATCGCTCGCGTCTGTTCGCGCGTCTCGTTGATCGTCAGCACCAAGCAACGATTGAGCAATTCTTCATCGACGTCGATCGCCGTCGTCGTGAGCATCACCGGTACGTCAGCGTCGAATTGGCATAGCCCAGCTTGAACCGGTCGATCAGCTCCGGATGCATCAAGCCTCGCTCCGTCAGATACGCCTGGCCTTGCGGACTCTCCTTGAGCGTCGCGTGGTAGTAGCTCACCACCCGCGCAAGCAGCGCTTGATCGTCGGCCTCGTGCTCGACCACCGACGGCAACGGCCGCCGCTTCTTCACGCTCGGCACTGCGGTGCAAGACGACTTCGCGGCTTGCACCGCATGCCAAACCGCGCTTCTTCGTTGCGCGCAGCGGCGCGCAACGGGCCGGCACCGCCGGCCCTACTAGTGCTTAGAAGTACCGCTCGGGATTGCTCACTCGCACGAAGTAGCTCCACGCGTAGGCCTGAACCACGCCGAGCGGCGTATCGCTCGCCTCCTGCTTGCCCTCGTACACGGCCAGCACATCCCGCATGAAGCTGCGCAGCACTGCTTCCGCCGTAGTTTTCTCTTGCTCGCAGAATGCAACAAACTCCGGCAGCACATCAACTTTGAGTTCCATCTCGCTTCGCTCCTTGCAGTTCGCCCGGCGCGACACTCGCGCTGTTGGCCCAACCCAACCAGCGCCGCGCGCAGGCGCGTCAAGGGCGGGCGCAGCCCGGCGAAGCGAACCCTTGACGCGACGAGCACGGCGCTAAACTTGGCGGGACAGCAGCGTGAGTCCAACCGACTCAAGCAGCAGGTAGGGAGCCCCTTGGGGGCGGACGGTAGGGCGGGCGGGGCGCATCTCTTTATTCGGCCGCATCGCGGCCCCTAGCTTCGTTCTTGCGCGCCAGCGCCATGCTTCGATTCTTTCGTATTCCTCATCATTGGCCGCGCCTGCGGCCCTGGAATACTCATGCGCGCCACGCGCGCCTAACTCGGGCCGGGGGCGCCAGACATAACGCGTATTAGCACCGGCCGAAGGGCTGCCCGCGGCAGCTCTTGCGAACCGATGGGCAGCCCTTCGGCCGGTGCTAATTGCCTTTGCGTTATGTTCAATCGGCTGATGGCCGGCAGCCCGAAGGGATGACGGGCAGCAGCCGATTTACCCCCGGCCCTCGTGCATTCTCGGACCGCAGGGCCGCTGGTCATTACTGAGCGTCCTAGGCCAATCGACTAATGGTTAGGACTACTGCAGCTGGGCTTTGAGAGCTTCCAGTGTCATCACCATTCCCACCACCCGACAAGATCGGCGTACCGGGCGCGATCAGCGGCGGGGTCATTACAACTCCGCCATACGGTGTCGGAATTGGAACAGACGGGGTCACCACGGCACCGGCCGTCCCGCTCGTGTTGTTGTCATTGCCTCCGCCAGGAAGCTGGTTATTCGCGTCGGCCGGGCCCGTTGGGTTCGGCATCATGCCAACGAACTGGTTAACCCAATTCCCGATCGATCCGACGGGATCTCCGTAGGTGTTCTGCAACCAATTGCCGACCGCGCCCAGAATTCCGCCGCTTTTCGCTGCATCCTCTGGATGGTTATCGGTGTTGTTCACAACCTCGTTCAACGCCGCATTTGTCCCGCCCTGCGCGTTCGCACCGGCCAATCCAGCAAGGCCCCCACCGAGCAACGTCGCAAACCCCGCCATCGCTGCCTGTTGCCCAGGATCCAGCGCTGCTCCCGTCGGATCAATCGCTTTCAGAAGATCCGGCGAGAACGCCGCACTAGCCGCCCCCCCAATGGCCCCATATCCAACACCCGAGGCCACCTTTGGCAATAGCCGAGCAGCCTAGTCCCCCACCATCAATGCTTCAACGCGAGCGCGATCCTTTTCATCGAAGACTACTTCCAAGGAGTGTGCCTCTCCTAGCTTCCAATCCAGGACTGCATCGCGCAAGACCTCGAGATATGCCTTCATCTCAGATTGCGAGAGCGCGGGAAATGTGTCGTGTACTATGACCACCCTCTCTTGACTGACCCAATGAAGATCGCGAAGGCAGTCGAACAATGCATTCCAGTTGAAGCCAAAGTATCCGGGCAACGTAAGCAATCGATAGAAGAGTTCAAAAAGCTGCTTCGGCGTTTCAACTACGTCACCGACCCTCGCGACGAGCGCATCCCCTCCTGAGAAATCCCGCACGCTAGGAACAAACGTGAATGCTTTCGACACGCTCATAGGTGTTCTCCAGTTCATTTCTTTACAGGAATGAATGTCTGATAGTGGTCCGGTGTGTAGTAAAGCTCACCACCTTGTCCTGTGACGACCCGCTGCGGCCCTGGGCCGTTTATCCCCGTCGTTGGAACTACATATTCGGTATAGTAGCCAGGCGGCTTCGCAGGAAGAAGCTGAACACCGTTGACAGGACGGTTTTGGAAGACAGTACCATCGTTCTTCGATAGCGCATCCCCGCCACTTGCTATCCGCGTTAGCGTCGGCTGCAAATCAGCAGTGCCTTGATAGACAGTCCCAGTTCGTTGATCAACGACGGTCACACCGTTGATCATAGTCGTGGAGCCGGATGATGCGTTTGTGCCGGCACCTTGATTGGCGCCTGCAAGCCCGGCTGCCAGCGCTCCCGTACCTACCGTTGCCACCTCGACACCGGTCGATGGGTCATTGCTACTTCCCTGGCTCCCGCCAAACTGTTGTTCCAACGGCACCGTCACACGCTGGGTATCCTTTAGCTCCTCCTTCTCGCTCAACGTGTTATTCAGCACCTCGTTTTCGGCCGATGTTGCCCCCGCTTGGGCGTTCGCCCCCCCGAGCCCAGCCGCCAAACCACCAGTCAGCGTCGCAATCCCCGCGGTGAGCGCATTAAACGCCGAGTTGTCATAGCTGATGGTCTGTATGAGCGTCCCGTCACCGTTATCGGTATAAGTCACCGTCTGCGTGCCGCCGTACAGATCATCGCGAATAACCGGCGCAACAAGCGCACTGGCCGCCCCGCCAATTGCCCCGCCCGCACATCCCTCACCCTGTGCAGCTGACAGCGCGCAACCCAACGCAGCGTGCGCCAATACATAGCCAGGACTCTTTTCCGCGAGCAAGGAACCGGAGTCCGTGGATGCGGCTCCTATCGCAAAAGCGCCCACGGCACCGACGTCTGCGATCACGCTGCCCTCGAGCGCACGCCCGAAGCTGCCGCCTTCCACTGCTGTCTCGACACCGGCCGTCACTATGCCCCGCTCGGCGATCTCCCCGACGACATTTCCAACGTCGGACAACGTAACACTACCGATATTGCTTGCGAGCTTAGTTCCGAACTGTTGAAGGGCCTGAGTACCGACGCCCAGCTCCGCGAATGCTCCGGCCGTCAGCCCACTGATCGCACCCGCCTCCAGAACTGCCCCGAAGTTTACTCCGTTGCCCGATATGACTTGACTCACGAGGCTTCCCATCATCCCGCTCGCAAGTCCGACCACCATCGCCTCTCCGACCGTCATGGTCGCCAACGTGGCCCCCATCGCTGCCAACGCTGCACCCGCCGTCACGATCGATGCCGCAATGGCCGCCACCATCGCCGCCACCTGCTGAACCCCAAACCCGCCCTCGGCCACAAAGTTCGAGTGCAGGTTGTCGCTCACCGTCGTCTGCGTGAAGTTGCTGCCCATCTGCTGCAGCACTTGCGCCAGCAACTGCTGCGTCGCCGCGTTATTTGCCGATCCGTCCGGGTTCACCTCCCGCAGCAACCCGCCAATCTGATTGAGCTGCGACACATTCAGCGTCATCTCGCCCGCCGCTGCGCTCATGAACCCTCCGGGCTGTACCTCCGTGCCCGTCGTGTCTAAATACCCGCCCTTCACCTTCGACCAAATGTTTCCAACGTCCACCTGGTTTTGCTGATTCGTCAGCGTTCCGGTGTTTACCGTCAGGGACCCCGCCGACTCGATCACACCCGTGTTCAGAACACTGCCGCCACTGTCCTTGCTGCCAAAGTTCAACTTCAGACTGTCGCTCGCGACGATGTTCCCGTCGGCCGATAGCGCCGACGTATTCGCCGGCAAATACACCTGCGGCATCAACGCCGTAATCGTCGGGCACTGCATCGTTCCCGTTACCGTGCACCCCGGCTCCGGCACCGTCTGCTCCACGTACCACAGCATCGGCTGGGTCAGCTCGCCGATCTGTTGCTGCGTCAGTGCTTGACCGAGTTGGATGTTGTTCGCCTTCGCGTACTCCGTCGCGTTGGCATACAGCACGAGCTTCTCTTGGTCGGTCACCGACAACTGCTGTTGGCTATCGCTCGACAGGCCATTGACGAACGTGGCCTGCCCCGTTTGCTTGAGCGCCGCCAGCTGCAGCGCCGCATCTTCCGCTTGCGGGTTGTAGTAGAACAGCGCCGTGCTCGGCTGGAGATTCGACGGCAGATTCGCGAGCAGCAGTTGCGGCGTGACCGCATCTAAGGTCGTGCCCGTGCCGTTCAGCACGTAGGCACTCGCTTGCGAACCGGGCGCAGTCTGCGCCTGCGCGAGCGCGTTGCCGCCCAACGCCGCCGGAATCGACAAGTTCAACCCGTTCGCGGCCGGCGCCAGACTGATCACCTGCGGCGGGTTGCCCACCACCGGCGTGTACGTGTTCGACTTGGTGATGCCGTTCACCAGGTTCGTGCCCGTGAGCGAGACCGTTTGGCCCACCACGTTGCCCACGTTCACGATCTGCCCGCCCGAACTCACCGTCAGGTTCGGCGCTTGAATCGTCGCCGCGATGTTGCCGACAGGCGTCGGCGGATCGATTGCACCGCCGACGCTCGTGTAAGCGCTGCCGTAAAGCGCCGTACACTCGGCTGCACTGCCGCAACCCCATACCTCGTGACGCTTGTCCGCGCTGAAGTCACCCGTTTCCTGCACCCAGTGCGAGTGCCAGTAGGCGTTCAGCGTTTGCGCTTGGTTCACCACCGGGCCGGCAACGTTGATCGTCGCCTTCACCCCCGCGGTGATCAAGCTGCCCACGTTAGTCAGTGAGCCAGCCTGGATACTGAGCGTGTTCCCCGCGCTGATAACGGAAGAGTCGCCCGATTGTTGGTCGACGTAACCCTCGCAGTAGCTCTCTTTGTAGCCGCCCGCAGTCATGCAGCCCGTGTACTGCTCAACCGAACCGTAATCCTGGTGCACCGGTACAGGCGGGGGCAACGTGTTCGTGACCGCACCCGAGACATTCAGCGTGATGTTGTTGCCGGCGAGGATGTCGCCCGACGTGTTTGTCAGCGATTGTGCCGCAGTGACCGAGCCCGCCGTCGAGCCCACCCCGCCGATCACTATGTTGTGGCCGGCGATCAAGTTGCCGTACGTGTTGTTGATCGTCCCCGCCGAAATCGTGAGGTCGTTACCCGCGATGATCGAGGCGTTGTCTTGCAGGTAGTTGAAGGTGCTGGTGTTCGGATCTTCGCCGCGCAGGTGTGCACCGTTCAGACATGCTGCGTTGCTCGACCCGGACACACACCCAGCTTGTGTGGTGAACTGCTGCGTGTTGCCGCCTTGGTTCACGATGCTGGTGCCGCTCACGGTCACGTTGTTCTGCGCGAACAACGTACCCTCGTTCACGAGCGTACCGCCACTGCCGGAGACGTTCATGTCGTGACCGGCAGCAATCAAGCCCGTGGCCGTCGACCAGGTTAGCGATGAACTCGCGCTTGCCGCGATCGGCGAGCCAAGCGTGAAGATGGGAAGGCCGTAGGTGTTGTACACCTGAGCGGTGAGATAGCCTGGTACCGCAGCGCCTCCGCTAAGCTGACTGATAAACGCCGACAGTTGCGCCGAGTCGACCCAGTCCGTCGTCGTCAATGCCACGGTTGGGGCGACAGAGCCGTTCTGTAATGATTGAATGTTCAGCGTAACGTCGCCGCCCGCGCCAATCTGTCCGCCTTTATTGGAAAGAGACGTTGCATGCAGCGACACATTCCCGCCCGCGGAAATCACCCCCGCAGTACCCGGCTGTTGCGTCGTGGTGGTCTCATACACGGTCGGCAAAGCCAGCGTTACCGTGCGCAGTTGGTTGCCGGGATCCGAACCGGAACGGACGAACCAGTACGGAACAATCTCTTCCGGACCGTCTGCTGGAGTGCCGAAGTCGACCTCAATTTGATCGAACGTGACCGCGCCAGACCCGGCAATTGGTGTTGCAGGTGCCGGGGCTCCAACTGCTACGGACATCCTTCCTGATGGGTCGTTGACGTTTTGGAGCGTGCCCCACACACCCGTCGGCGACAAAAGATTTCCAAGCGTCGCGGTCGCCTGCTCGCTGCCGTAGTAATAGTTGCCGTCGCCCGCCCCGGGCAATTCGTACGACCAAGCCTCGGTCCCCACCACCGAGGACCACAACAGATTCGGATCGTTGATGACAGTCGTGGTCGTCGTCGTACCCACCGGCGCGGTCTGATCGTTCACGATCGACGCCGCTTGAATGCTCAGGTTGTTGCCGGCAATGATCGTCCCGCCGGTATTGTTCACCTGGCCAGCGAGATTCATCGTCACGCTGCCCTGCACTTGTGTCAGTGCTGCAGCGTTATCGAACGAGGAACCCGACACGTTCAAGTTGCCCTGCGCCTCGATCGTGCCGCGGTTCACTGTCGCGCCGCTCAGATTCAGGTCGCCGTTGGCATGGATGAGCGCACTGCTCGCATTCGACACCACGCCCGTCAAGCCAACGCTAGAGCCACCAACGATCTGCCCGAAGTTCTGAATCACCCCATTCGACGCGAGCGAAAACGCACCGGTACTCTGAATCGCTCCGAAGATAGCCGCACCACTGAGTGCAGTAATCGACGCACCGCCGGCGTTGACATTCCATGTGCCGCCTACCGATAAATACCCGATAGACATCGACAACTGGCCCCCGGCATAGATGCCGCCACCGGACGCCGCCGACGGATCCCACGCCATGTTGACGAGCGACAGCGCCGCGTTCTGCGCCGCGCTCATCTGTCCATTGGAGTTATCGAAGCCGCCCGTCCCCCCAGTCACCGTCAGGGACAAGTTGCCCGTCGTCGCACCTGCCTGAAGCGGATTGCCCGCGATAATCAATCCATTAGCGTTGCTAAACGTATTCGTGGTGATCGCGACGGCATCTTGTCCAAGAATCGTCCCGCCATCGTTCGCGAGGTTTCCGCCGACGTTGATGACGGTGGACTGTCCGTTGATCGTGCCGGCATTAGCCATGTTCGACGTCGCCGTCAACGTCGTCGCACCGGTCGACGCCAGCGATGCGCCCGAGGCATTGACGATCGAGCCCGCAGTGATCGACAGCGGGCCACCGGCCAGCACTTGGTTATTCGCAGTATTCGTGAATGCGCCGCCACCGGCGTTGAACGTCGCCGCGCCCGCAACGAGCGTTTGTCCCGACGTCGTGATGGCTTGCGTCGCCGTTTCCGTCAGCGAGCCACCGACGATCATCGAACCGCTATTGATCGTTGCACCGTTCAATACGGCGTCATGAGTCACATAGAGTTGCGCCCCGCTCGTATCGAGCGTCGCTTGCGCGGTCGCGGCGAAGGCTTGCGACGCGGTGGTCGTGCCCGTCACCGTGACGTTGCCGCCCGTCAGCGAGAGATTGCCGGCCAACACGTTCGTGCCGCCAAGCGTTAGGCCCTGTCCCGCGGTCAATGTCGCGGCGCCGTTGCCCTGCAAGCTGGCTGTGGTCAAGCTGCCGTTCGTCGCGGCTAGTGTCGCCGGACCACCCACCGAGACGCCCCAAATCGCCGTCAAGTCTTGCGCAGCCGTGGCATCGAACGTACCGCCGACTTGCGTCGAACCGAGGGCCATGCTGCCCGACGAAGAGGTCAACGTTGCATTGCCCACTGCCGTCAACGACCCGAGCGCCAAATCGTTGGTGCTCCTCACCGTGACATCGCCCGCTCCATCGATGCCCTGACCAAGCGAGACCGCACCAGCGGCCACTACCTTGATCGCTTGCCCGAACGCGAGGCCACCGGCGCCGGTCATATCGCCGCCGGCCTGGAAAGTCCCCGTCCCATCGCCCCAGAGCACGCCGCCGATCGACATTGCGCCGCCCGACGTAAGGCTCGTGTCGCCGTTAATGCGCGCCGCCCCAATCGAAAGCGCGCCGCCTGCAGTCGCGGTGAGATTCGCGACCGCCGATACGGGGCCATTCAATGCAACGGCGCCGTTCGTCGCCGTGAGAACGATGTCGCCGTTCGCGCCGAGCGCCCCGCCGATCGTCAAGTTACGTCCTGCCGTGGCATTAAATGCGTTGCCCGCGGTCGCTTTCCCGGAAACGGTCAGGTCTCGCGCCGCGGACAACGTCGATGCGGCGCCGGCTTGCGCGGCACCGGCCACGCTAAGATCACCCGCGCCGTTGTGTCCCAGAGCTTGCAGCGTTAGCGCCGTACCTGCCTGCACACTGCCGAATGAAGCATCGTTGGCCGCTGTGGCGCTGACTCCCGTTGCTGCCGTCAGCGCACCCGCGATGCCGATGGAGCCGCCCGATTGCAGCGTAGCCGCACCATTGCCGAATGCGATCGAAGTCGCATTCAAGTCGCCCCCTGCTTTTAGCATGCCTGCGGACGCGTCCGATGCTTGTCCGCTCAACGCGCCGAGCGTCATCGCGCCGCCCGAGGTAAGCGCAATGTCGCCGTTTGCCGTGATCGACCCGGCGATTGAGAGCGATTGCCCAGCCGATGCCGTCAACGCTCCTTGCCCGGCGATGCCGTTAGCAGACAACGAACCATTTTGTGCCGCGAGTGAAACATCTCCGACGGAATTGAGCGCACCGGTAAGCGTCATGTTGCGCCCGGCGCTCAGCGTGGTTGTAGCGCCGCTATTCGTCGTGCCGGCAACGGAAATGTCACGCGCTGCCGAAACGCTTAATGTTCCAAGCGCCGCGACATTGCCGCGGAACGTGGCATCGCCGCCGCCCGCGGTACCATTTGCAGTGACGCTAAGCGTCTGGCTTGCCTGAACTGTGCCGAGGCCCGCGTTGTTCGCTGCCGTCACGTTGACGGTCTGGGCGCCAAGGGAGCCTGTCAACGTCGTATCGTGGCCCGCGTTCAACGTCGCAGTCTTGCCGACGGAAATCGCCCCAGCGCCACCTAAATCCGATGCTGCGGTGAACGTACCGTTACCCTGCGCAGTTATAGCGCCCGCAACTGTCAGCGCTGCGCCTGCGCTCGCGCCGATATCGCCGGTAGCAGTCACAGATGCACCGAACGTCGCATTACCGCGGGCCGATGCGGTCAACGTACCGCCGGTGGTCACGGTGCCGGTGGTCGTCAAGTCACCAGTCGACGCAGAAAGCGACACATCTGTCGATGCTGTCAGTGCGCCGGCCACATTCAGGTTTCGTCCGGCATCGACCGAACATGATGCGCCGCATGCCAGCGCACCGTTCAATGCTGCGTCGCGCGCAGCTTGTACAGAAAACGCCCCCGGCGAAGCAATCGCGCCGTTGACGGTTACGGCGCCAGCGCCTCCAAGCAGAGTGGGAGCCGTGCCTTTAGCGATGAGGGCGACCGTCGTGGCCGAAGTCAAAGCTCCGAGCGTCGCGCTGCCCGCCGCCGTCACTTGGATAGCGTTGCCCTGAAGCGAGCCGGTCAGATCGACATCGCCTGCGGCGTTCAGCACAGCCGCACCGCTGAACGCGCTCGCCTGCGTGCCCGTGCCACTATCGGTGATCGATGCGCCGGCAACTAAGCTTCCATTTGCGCCGACGAGCGTTCCACCGAGTGTCAGGTTTTTACCCGCGGTGAGATTGACGTCACCGATTGCGCTGGTGGAAATGCCGAGCGCGATATTCTGCCCAGTCGTGACCGTCAGTTTCCCGCCGGCGTTGACGCCGCCCGTCGCCAATAAGCTGCCCGATGTCGCGCTCAGTCCAGTATCGCCCACTGATTCGATTGTGCCGCTCACGTTGACGTCGCGCGCGGCAGTCAACGTGGTTGTCGCGCCTCCACCAAGCTTGCCCACAACATCGATGTCCTGGGCCGCGGTCAAGCTGATCGCACCGGGGGCAGCTGAGGTCCCATTGAGCGTGATCGTGCCGCCGCTGGCACTTCCCTTGGCCTGCAACGCCAATGCATTGGATGATTCGAGATCAGCGAGTGTGAGATCGTTGCCGGCCGTGATCGCAATACCGCCGCCTTGCAGCAACCCACTAAGCGCGACGTTGCGCCCGGCCAGTACCGTCGCGTTTTGGGTAAAGGCTGTGCTCCCATTGCCAAGCAGATCGCTGCCGGCGATAAGCACGCCGGTACCATTACCGGCGAAGACGCCGGCTAGCGTCATATCCTGGCCGGAGGCAAGTAAGCTTGCACCAGCAACCGTCGTCTGGCCGCTCAGCGTTAGATTCGTGCCTGCGCTGGCGGTGAAATTGCCGCCTACGTTCAGAGCCCCGCTCGTGGCGAGGGTGCCTGCGGATGCCTGAAGCCCGAGGTCGGTCGCCGACTGTATGCCGCCGGTCACAGCGAGATTGCGCCCAGCAATCGCCGTCGCAGTACTGCCGCTCGACAACGTGCCCGCTACGTTGATATCGCGTGCTGCGTTGACTTGCGCCGCACCGACCGTACTCGACGTGCCGTTCAACGTCACATCGCCGCCGCCCGCAAACCCGAATGCGGTAACTGCGAGTGTCGTGCCGGATTGGACGTTCGCGAGCGTCGCACTATTCCCGGCCAATACTCGCAATTGGCCAGCCTCGAGCACACCCGCCAAGCTGATGTCGTGGCCTGTACTCAAGACGGCGGCATTCGTAAACGCCATCGCACCGCCGCCAACCATATCGCCACCGGCCGACAGGTTACCGCCGAGTGCGACCAAAGCGCCGCCCAGCATCAGCGTCTGTCCCGCCGATAGCGCGGCATTGCCGGCCGCGCTCACTTGTTGCGCACCGAGCGCGAGCGACTGCCCGGCCGCCATCGTCAAGGCCCCATTGGTGCTGACGTTCGCTGCCGTAGTCAATGCCCCCGTGATGGCCGTCATCGATGCATCACCGACGGAGGTCACCACGCCGTTGACATTCAGGTTCCGCTGCGCAGTTGCGGTGAGCGCATCGCTGCCGGCGAAAGTTCCCGTTCCGGCGAACGTCATATCGCGCGCCGCAGTGAGCGACGCCGCACCGAACGCAGACACCGCGCCATTAAGCGTCACATCGCCGCCGCCCGCCGCACCTTGTGCTTTTACAGTTAGCGTGCCGTTCGATTGGACATTCGCGAGTGTCGCGGTGTTGCCTGCGGCGACGTTGACGTTCGCGCCCTGCAGCGATCCCCCGACATTCGTGTCGCCAACCGAAGTCAGCGCGGCATTCCCCAGAAAATGAGCGTTGCCGGAAACGCCGATCTGACTCGCCGATGTGAGCACACCGTTACCCTGCCCGGCAAGCGTGCCGCTCACGGTAAGGTCGCCGCCTGCATTCAGCGTGGTATCACCCACGGCAGAGGCCGTACCATTCAACGTCAAAGCGGCGGCTGTGTTGACGTTCAGCGACCCGCTGGCATTGAGCGTACCCGTCGAAGAAACCACACCGCCGGAGGAAATCGTCATCGCCTGCGAGGTACCGGCCGTTTGCAAGGTACCTGCGACGGAGACGTCGCGTTGCGCGTTCAACTGCAAGGCGGCAGCGCCCGCGAAGGTACCATTGATCGCAATATCGCGAGCGGCAGCCAAATTCACGGCGCCAATTGACGAGCCGTTGCCGTTCAGCACGATATCGCCCGCGCCCGCTGCGCCGTTTGCTGTGACGGCTAAGCTGCCGGTCGATTCGATGTCGGCAAGCGTCACGTTATTGTTGCCGGTGACCTGCAGTTGCCCGCCGACTAACTTACCGGTGAGCGTGACGTCGTGACCTGCCGTTAATGTGCCTTGCGTGCCGAATGCGATTGAACCGGCACCGGTCAGGTCGGTCCCGGCAGTTATCGCCCCGGCTGCTTGACCCAGGACTACTCCGGCAATATCGACTGCTTGCTGCGCCGACAATGTCGCTGCCGCTACTGCTGCGACGCCTCCATTGACAGCTAAGTTGCGTTGCGCGGAGACGGCTAGGGCCGCGCCTGACGCGAAAGAGCCGTCTATTTGCGCATCGAGTCCGGCTGTCAGTGCGGCGCCTAAGCCAGTCACCTGAGAGGCGCTGCCGATCGTTGTCGTAGCGCCGGACGTCAAGGCAACAACTGCGCCCGCATTCACGTTGGCGTTGATGATCAAATTACCGGCTGCGGCTGCCGAGAAGGCATCCCCGGTCGTGAGCGGGCCAGTCAATAAAATGTCGCCGGCGCCGGGGCCTTGTGTTGTGAGGCTGAGCGCGCCGCCGGTTTGTGCGGTGTTCAGTGTCAAAGCCGCGCCGGCACTCACGGAAGCGTTGCCGTTGGTCTGAAGAGCATCCAGGTTCGCATTGCCGCCCGCGGCAATGAATATATCGGCGCCCGATTGCAGCGTGCCCGTCGAAATCACCTCGCCACCGGCGCTCAGCCGGTATCCTCCTACGCCCAGCCCCGTCCCCGACAACGTCGCATTCCCCGCGCTCGTGAACGACACATTCTGCTGCGCCGCGTGGCTACCGGCAGTCAAATCCCCATTCGACGACAGCGTCAAGTCCCCAGCAGTCGCCGACAACGCCCCATCCGTGCGCACGCCCATGCCTTGCGCCGTACCGACGACGGAAATCTGCCCTGCCGTCATCGCCCCAAAATTCGTCGCGTCGATGGCATAGCCTTGCGTCGCATTGCCGATCGCGGCGGCCGTGTTGGCGCTGCCATTGGATTTCGTGGCGTACGTGGTTCCGGTCGTGTCCGACGTGCTTGGGCTCACCACTTGATCGCCGGCAATAGCGTTGATCCGCGTGCCCGCGTACAGCGGCGCATTGATGCCCACCGTCTCGCCGATTAGATCGATCGTGCCGACCGTGCCTTCGATCCCCGCACCGGGACCGTTCGTCCCCGCGTTACCTTCGATTTGGATGTGACCGCCCTTGACGTCGTACGCCACCGCCTGCGCATTCGTAAAGTCAGTCTGCGATCCGCCGATTCCTGTCAGAAACTGTGGCGTCCCCGTCGTGAGCGTGACGCCGATCGTGTTCGTGAAGCCCGCACCGCGCACGGCAATCCCGTTCGGATTCGCGACGATGACCGTCGCGGCCGCGCCGAATACTTCGAGTGGCCCGTTCAGCACGCTCGCGAACGCGCTACCGGTGGACGTGACTTGATTGACGATCACGCCCGCCGTGCGTCCATTCAAGTTCGGATTGGCCGCAACATTGCCGCCTGTCAGCGTCGTGCCGCCTTGCAGGCTGTTGTTCAAAATCAATCCGATCGGATCGACGTTGAAGCTTTGATATTGATTGAGCGAGATCCCCGCTCCGTTCGGCGCAGTAATGTTGACGACGGGCACACCACCGCCCGCGCCCGTCGACTGCGTGATCTTCGGTTGAAACGACAGCGGCGCCGTGGGATCGACGATGGCACCGGCCTGCGCGACCTGCATCGCAAAACGAATGCGCAACGATGCGAGGTCCTCAATCGTGCGCCATGCTTCGTCGCCGAGACGCTTGTTCGAACCGTTGCCAGCTTCCCCGTATCGACTTGGTCATGTCGGTGCGTTCGCTCTTTTCGTTTGTTTTTTAACGTCGTTCGTGTGCCGGCGGCCCGCCGGCACAGCATCTGTTCGCGCGACTCTTACTCGGCCTTCGCGGTTTCCGGCTTTTGCGCCGTTTCCTTCGACGTAGCAGTCTGAACTGTCTTCTCCGACACGCCACGGCTAGCCAGCAGATCCGTCTTGAACTCGGGCACAAGCCCCAACACAGCCTCGTCCAAGCCCTGGATGGCGCGTGGCAAATCGCCCTTCAACTCCGAATACGTCGTGTAGTGGTACGAATCCGAATTACCCTGATTGAACTTCAAATCGTCTTTGAAGACCGGCTCCAAGGTGTCGGCCTTGTATATCGCGATACTTGCCTTGACGTCCCGCGTGTACCAGGAAAACGAACCCGGCGCAAAATAGCCGTATGCATTCCCGATCACCATGATCGCGTCGGCACCCGCATAGCTCTTGCCCTCCAGTGCCTGCGTCCTGCCATGATCCTTCAACACAACTCTGGGCATATCGTCGCCGGCGAGATCGACTTCCTTCACGTCGTATCCCTCGCTCCGGAGTTCGGCTTCAATTGCGTCGGCGAACTTCCGGTTCACCCCGGTGTCGCCTAGCTGTTCCATGACAAGATCGTTGAATGTCGGATTGCTTCGATGGGAAGTCGCCACACTGATGGCTCCTGATACCGCACCCACGATCACCGCACCCAGGATACCGGGACCCATCAACATCACCCCACCACCGCTTCCCGCGCTAACCGCGTAGTAGTTCGTCTTCTTCGGCGTTGCGACTGCGATCGTCTTGACAGCTCCGATCTTCGCCGAGTCATACGTCGCCCGAGGAGGTGTGGTGCAAGCCGTTGCCAACGTTGCGCAAGCAACGATCGTCGTTACCTTATTGATCAATTTCAATTTCAATTTCGATACCCCGTTTCAACAATGGTCTTCACGCATCGGTGCCGCTGTTACCGCAGCTACGTCCGCGCGTAATTTGCCGTTACTGCTCGATGTGCGCGCCTTTCACGAGGTCGGTCACAACCTGTGCCGTCGCCTTTGCCGCCGCGACTTGCTCGAGCTCCTTCCGCAACGGGTCCTTCGATTGATCAAACGTCGGAATCTGCGTCGGCCGCATTTGATCGACGCGCAAGATCCAGAACGCATTGCCCGCTTGCACGGGCGCACTCGAAACGGCGCCTTGCGGCAGCTTCACGAGCGCTTCGGCAATGGGTTGCGGCCACCCTTGCGTTTGCCCTTCGGTAATCGGCGTCTTGAACGACACCCAGTTGAGCGCGCCGCCTTGTGCGGCGTTCGGCCCTTGGCTGTACTGTTTTGCGAGCTGCGAAAAATCGCCGCCCTTCTTCAACTGATCAAGCACGGTCTGTGCGGTTGCCGCATCCTTTACGACAATTGCGCTCGATTTGTATTCGTTCTTCCCGAGCGAGGCGGCGATAGCGTCGTACTTAGTCTTCACATCGGCATCGGTGACAGGCACCGGCTTCACGCTGTCGCGCAAGTACGCTTGCATCATCAGCACAGACTTCGCTTGCTCGATCGCGGCTTTCACATCGGCATGCGTATCGTAGTGCTGCTTTTGCGCGACCTGGCGAAACAACTCGCGCGCGATCAGTTGATTCTTCAACGACGCACGCAGCGCCGGGGAATCTTGTTGACCACTTTGGCGCACCGCTGCATCGAGATCCGATTGCGCAATCGCAACGCCGTTGACCCGCGCAACGACACCGGCGGGCAACAATGCCCCGGCTGCAGAAGCCGCCTGCACGCGCGCGGCTTCCTGAGCACCGAATGCCGGGGCAATCAGCGCGGACATGACCGCTGCCGCGGCGATGCCGCGTTTGAACGTCGTTGCCAGATTCAATGAGTCTTTCATGTGTTGTCCTCGTGATCGGTTAGATAGGAGAAACGACATAAGGCCAAAGCGCCCCTAAGTCGCCCAATTCAAAGTAAAAAGCAGCACGCGCGATTTCGGTCCGAGCGCGGCCGGCTGCAGCAACGCTTGCCCTGCGAGTACTTCGCCGGATATCCGCTGCGAATGAAACATCCACTGCACGCGGGCACCGGCACCGATGCCCGCCATCGACGGCCAACCGCCTTGCGCGACTAGGTGCGCCTTGCCGCCGTCGAGAAACACATACGGCTCCCAATGCGCGTCGCGCCAAGCCGGCGCATTCGACCAAACCCATTCGTTGCGCAAATAGAACCCGCTATCTCCGCTCACGGCCGCCTGCGAAAAACCCCGAACGGTATCGCTTCCGCCCAGAAAGATTTGCTCGTTGCCGAACAGCGCATCGTGGCTGTATTGGCCGTTGAGCGTGCCGCGATAAACCCAATCGGTAGACCCGATACTGCCGAGCGGCAATTGCAGCGTCGCATTCCAATCGACGCGCGTGAATTGCGAATGGGCGTCGACCGCGCCGATTCCCGGCGCGTCGTGCGTCGCGGCAAGCCAGGGCAATCCTTGCGCGATACCGAAGTCGGCGGTCAGCGCGGCAGGCTGGTTGTGCGCCGAGAAATGCCAAAGCCCCGACAGCGCCAGCCGCATAACGGTCAAGTTTGCGGGGGCGAGGTTGAGGTCGTTGACGTTGCGCTGTGTGCTGAGTTTGGTCAGCGTGGCATCGATCGACAGACGCGACGTAGCCGAGCGTGCGAATACGTCGTTCCAACCAAGGATTTGGCTGAACGTGCGACCGTAAAGCAACGCCGAATCGCCGATCAACTGCTGATATTCGGAGACGGAGGTCGTATAGCTGAGCGTTTGGAAACCGAACGGCACAGCCGCAGACAGCACAACGGCGTTTGTATCGGTGCTGCCGATATAGGAAAGGCCTAACGACTCTTGGAAACCGAGGACGTTATCCGCCTCGGCGCCGCCTCGATAGCGAAGCTTGCCCGTGGACGGATCGCCGTAGTTGTCGACGCCAAGGTTGTAATTCAGCCGAGGGCCATACGGGTTCGTGATCGCGACGATCGAACCGCCGGCGGCTTGCCCCGGCAGGATTTGTATCTGCGCCTGGTTGCGCCGCAATCGATTGATTTGATCGACGCCTTGTTCGAGGTCGGGTAGACGCAACACATCACCGACGCCTTCGGCAAATGCCCAGGCCGTGCCCGCATCGGTCAGCACGCCGCCGCCCTTGGTTTTCGGCAAGCCGCTTTTGGGGAGCGGCGGTGCGGGCCTGAGCGGCGCGCCGTTGAGCATCATCGCTTCGATACGGCCCGGAACGATCGTCACGGCGAGCGTACCAGTCGCCAAATGCTGAGGCGTGCTCAGATAGACGCGTGTGGTGATATACCCATGCGCGATATACGCCTCTGTCAAACGACGCAACAGCAAGTCGATGCGATTGCGGCCAAGATGCTTGCCGATAAAGGGGCGTGTAACGGCATTGAGTTCGCTGTCCGACAGCACCGTCGTTCCGGAGAACGCCACTCGGTCGATGAGAAATGTAGGCCCCGATTCGGGCAGCGATTCGACGTCGGCGCCTGCTGGTAGATTCGGCGCGTTAGGTATCGATGTGGGAGCCGCCTCGATCTGCGCTGGGGCCTGATCGAGTTCCTGCTGTCGCTGACGCTTGCGTTGATCATCGAGCAAGCGCTGTCCGGGGTCTTGCACTTGAGGCAACTGCGGCGCGAGTAGCGGCGGCAGCGCGCTTTGTCCCGGCACCGGGCGCGAGACGGGCGGCAATGCTTGCGCGCTCGCGTGCATAGCCGGCCAAGCCAATGCCATGGCGAGAGATAAGCGCGTAAGCGCGACGACTACAGGCCGATCCACGACACCAATCCCAAATGGCCACCGATGGTGACGGGTGTGCGCAGCGGCGGCGCCAGCTGCGTATTCCGGTGAACGTGACCGCTGATTCCGGCGCAACGTGACCGTTGCGC